>DATKCD010000043.1:0-122685 GCA_035544735.1 Thermoanaerobaculia bacterium | reverse complement strand
GAGTCTCAACAGACGAACGACATGCATGTACCGAGAGTGACTTCCGGCTTCGTACTGCTGGCGCTGGCCGGCGCGCTTTCGGCCTGCTCGCCCGGAAGCCGTGCGCAGGCCGCCGCGGCCTCCGATGGGCGCGGTGAGTTGCGGGTCCGCCGGGGAGATCTGGTCGACACCATGGTCCTCACAGGCGAGATCGAAGCGGCCGACGGAGCGGTCATCGCCGTCCCCCGCCTTCCATCGTGGCAGACCTCCATCCGATGGATCGCCGCGGAGGGGACCGAGATCTCCGAGAACGAGCCGGTGGTCGAGCTCGATGCCGGCGAGTTCGCGAGCAGTCTCGACGGCAAGCGCTCCGCCCTCGCGCAGGCCGAGCACCAGTTCGCACAGAAGCAGTCGGAGCTCTCGGCGAGCCTGGCCGAGAAGAAGTACGACGTCGAGCGGCGGAAGAACGACCTCGACAAGGCGATGATCGACGCGCTGGTGCCGGAAGATCTCCTGTCGCGAAGGGAGTACGAAGAGCGGCGTCTCGCGCTCGAGCGGGCGCAGACTGAATACCAGAAGGCCGATTCGACGCTGGAGGCGGCGAAGACGAGCGGCGAGTCGGATCTGAAGAATCTGATGCTGGAAGTCGAGAAGGCGCGGCGCGACGTTTCGGTCGCCGAGAGCGCGATCCGTACTCTGACTCTGCGGGCGCCTCGCGGCGGCGTCGTCGTGATCAACGAGCATCCGTGGGAAGGGCGCAAGCTGCAGACCGGCGACAGCGTGTTCATCGGGATGGCGCTCGCGCAGATCCCGGACGTGAAGAGCCTCGAGGTCGTCGGGGTGCTGGCGGACGTGGACGATGGAAGGATCGCGAAGGGGATGCCGGTCACGATGACGATCGATGCGTTTCCCGAACGGCCGTTCAACGGGCGGGTGCGGGACATCGCACCGGTCGCGCAGGAGCTCGGTCGCGGCTCGCTGCGCCGGGGCTTCCGAGTCGTGGTGCCGATCGACGACATCGATCCGGAACGGATGCGCCCCGGGCTTTCAGTAAGGATGGTGGTCGAGCGGGAAAGGACGAAGGAAGCGCTCCTCGCTCCGCGCGTCGCGCTCGACGTGATGCAGGGCAGGGCTCGGAGGGTGAGCGGTGAGACCGTCGAGATCGAGCTCGGTCCATGCAGCGCGCAGGAATGCGTCGTCGAGAAGGGGTTGGCTGAGGGCGATGCGCTCGGGCCGTTCCGGATTCGGGAAGCAGGATCATGATGAGCCGTCGCAGTCTCGCCATCCTCGCCGTCGTCGTCGCGATCGTCTCGATCGGATGGGTCGCGCAGAATCGTCTGCTCGCGTCGCGGGAGGGGGAGTGGGTGGAAGCGACCCGCGGAGACCTCGTCATGGGAGTCGACGTCACGGGTGTGCTCGAGGCGGTCGAGTCGGCTCGCCTCGGTCCACCTCAGATTCCCGACAAATGGGACTTCAAGATCTCGATGATGGCCCCCGAAGGTAGCGAGGTGAAGCAGGGCCAGCCCGTCCTCGGCTTCGACGCATCCGAACTGCAGCGGACGCTCGAGGAGAAGATCGCCGAGCGGGATTCGGCGCGCAAGCAGATCGAGAAGGCCCAGGCCGATCTGGCGATCCGCAAGGAAGAGGAAGAGCTCTCTCTCGCGAACGCGCAGGCCAGGCTTCGGAAGGCCGACCTCAAGCTGGAGGCTCCCGACGTGCTGCGCGGGTCGAACGAGCGGAGGCAGATCGAGCTCGAACAGGCGCTCGCCCGTCAGGAGATCCACCACCGCCGCGGGCGGCTGGCGTCGTTCGCTGCGGCGGCAACGCGCGAGATCGCCCTCCTGACCGAGAAGGAATCGCGCGCCGCTGCCGCCGTGGCCGACATCCAGGACCGGATTCAGATGATGACGGTCCGCGCTCCCCGCGCGGGAACGGTCGTCTACGTCACCAACTGGCGCAACGAGAAGAAGAAAGTCGGCGACTCCTGCTGGCGAATGGAGCGCGTCCTCGAGATCCCGGATCTCAGTGTCATGACGGCGCGAGGGGAAGTCGACGAGGCGAACGCCGGGAGGGTCCGGATGGACCAGCCGGCGACCCTCCGCCTCGACGCGCATCCCGACGAGGAGCTCGCCGGGCGGATCACGATGATCGCCAAAACGGTACAGCGGCAATCGCCCCGAACCCCGCTGAAGATCCTGAAGGTCGACATCGCGCTCGATGGGAGCGATCCCGACAAGATGCGGCCGGGCATGCGATTCCGGGGGCGGCTGGAGACCGCGCGGGCCAGGAACGTGATCTCGGTCCCGCACGATGCAATTCTGACGAGCGCCGAGGGGCCGATCGCCGTCCGAAAGACAATGACGGGACAGGAGATGGTGAGGGTCGAGCTCGGCCGGCGCAACGACGAGAGGATCGAAGTCGTGAACGGTCTCGACGCCGGCGATCGCATCCTGCTGAAAAAGGGAGCCGCCGAAGAGGAGGGGACCGGGTCGTGACCGATCGAGCACTGACGGGAGCCGGCGGGGAAGATCGCTTCCCGCGCGTGGCCGGATTCGCACTCACGCCGCGGCGAGCATGGATCACGGCGATCGCCGCCGGAACGGTCGCGGTCGGAGCGGTGGCGGTCGCGATGACGCGCGAGCCTGCACCGGCCGTGTCGGTGCTGCTGATCGAGAGCAAGCCGTACCTCAGGCAGGTGACCGCCGAAGGAAACCTGAAAGCGGTGAAGGCGACTCCCGTGACGGCGCCCTCGGACGGGCCGCGAGGCGCCATGAAGGTCGCTGCGATCCTCGACGACGGCTCGCCCGTGAAGGCGGGCGAGGTCCTCGTGCTGTTCGACTCGACCGAGTACGAACAGGAGCTGCTGGCGGGACGCGAGGAACGGACCCGCAGCGGCAACAAGATCGACGCAGCGGAGGCCGGGGCCGGCGCGACGAAGACCAATCTTCAGAGGGACGCGAAGATGGCCGATCTCGAGCTGGAGGCCTCCCGCGAGTTCCAGATGAAGGACGCCGAGATTTTCTCACGGCATCAGGTGATCGAGAGCGCCATCGACGAAGATCTCGCGGTCGAGAAGAAAGAGTTCGCCGAGCAGATGCAGTTCGTGCGCGGGCAGCTCTTTCTTGCCGAGCGCGAGCTGCTCGGCATCGACGAGCGAAAAGCCGACCTGCGCATCGGGCGCGCGGAAAAAGGCCTCTCGGCGCTCGAGATCACCGCCCCACACGACGGAATCCTCGTACTCAACCGCGACTGGCGCGGCGAGGTCACCCGTGTCGGCTCGACGGTCTGGAGCGGATTCCCGATCGGAGAGATTCCCGACCTGTCCGCGATGAAGGTCGAGGCGTTCGTCCTCGAGGCCGATGCGGGAGGGATCGCCGAGGGGCAGGAAGCCACCGTGATCGTCGAATCGCACCCCCAACGGAAGTTCGGAGCGAAAGTGGAGAAGGTCGAGCCTGTGGCGAAGCCGCGGTTCCGAGGCTCTCCGGTGCAGTATTTCGGCGTGACGCTCGCGCTCGACGAGACCGATTCCGGGATCATGAAGCCGGGTGCGCGCATTCGTGCCACGATCGTGCTCGAGAAGAGCCAGAGCGCGATCGCCGTCCCACGCCACGCGATCTTCGATCGCGACGGGAAGAAGATCGTCTACCGGCTCGGGCGGGACGGCGGGTTCGACCCCGTCGAGGTCGAGCTCGGAAGCGCGGGACTCGGAGCGATCGTCGTGAAGAAGGGGCTCGAGCCCGGCGATCGGATCGCGCTCCGCCAGCCGGACGGCGTCTCGGAATCGCCGGGCAGGGGAGGCTCCTGAGTGGAGATCCGCGAGTCCGTGGATGGAGCGCTGTCCAACCTGGCGGCGCGGAAGCTTCGCACCGCGCTGACCATGCTCGGGATGATCTTCGGCGTCGGCGCGGTCATCGCCATGCTCTCGATCGGCGCGGGCGCCGAGAAGAAGGCACTCGAGGTGATCGATCGTCTCGGCCTTCACAACGTTCTGGTGCGCGCGCGGGAGATCAAGGACGAGGAAAAGCAGGAAATCCGCAAAAAGTCACTCGGCGTCTCGCCGCGCGACGGCGAGGCGATCCGCCAGGCGATCCCCGGAGTCGAGCTCGTGCTCCCGCGACTCGAGGTCATGAGCTGGAAGATCCACGCCGACGGAATGAAGAGCAGCGCCAGGGTGATCGGGCTCTCGTTCCGCCAGCCGGAAGTGTCGGCCGTTCCAATCCAGGAAGGACGTTTCTTCGACGAGGCTGAAGAGATCTCCCACGCACAGGTCGCGGTGATCGGAGAGAAAGTCCGGCGCGACCTGTTCGGCTACGGACCCGTCCTCGGCCGCCTCGTCAAGATCAACGAGTTGTGGGTCGAGGTCATCGGGGTGCTGGCGGCGGACAGCGGCAGCGGCGACGGCGGGATTCCGATCAGTCCGACCGCAAACGAGATCTGGATCCCCGTGTCGACCGCGATGCGGAAGTTCGACCGCGATCCCCTCGATCCCCCGCTGGGAGAGCTGATCGTGAGGCTGCGGCCGGGCACGTCCAGCCGTCAGGCCGCCGATCAGATCGACGCCCTGCTCGACCGCCTCCACGGCGGCGCGGACGATTACGAGCTCGTCGTTCCCGAGGCGCTGCTCGAACAGGCGAGACGAACCCAGCGCATCTTCAACGTCGTGATGGGATCGATCGCCGGAATCTCGCTCCTGGTCGGCGGGATCGGCATCATGAACATCATGCTCGCCTCGGTCCTCGAGCGGACACGCGAGATCGGCGTCCGGCGCGCCCTCGGCGCGACACGCCGCGACATCCGCGCTCAGTTCGTCATCGAATCGTTCGCCATCAGCTTCCTCGGCGGCTGCATCGGCGTCGCCATCGGCGTCTTCCTCGCCCGGATCGTCGCGGCGATGGCCGATTGGCCCACCGTGGTGACGCTCTGGTCGCTGCTGCTCTCGACCGGCGTGTCGATCAGCGTCGGACTCGTCTCCGGAATCTACCCCGCCGCCCGCGCCGCCGCCCTCGATCCGATCGAAGCGCTCCGATACGAGTAGAAGCGCACCCCACGCACGCCGCGCGAAGCAGAAGAGAAGAAGAGGGGGAGAGGTGACTCTTCATTCCGGATCTTCTCATCGGGAGAGGGGGCGGCTTCTTCCGAGCCGAATCTCGTTGGAGACGATCCTCCAGGAGGGGAGCCGGGCGATGACGCGGAAGGGCGGGTGGATCTCGGCATCGAGGCTGATCACAGCGCTTGTACGGTCGGGGGGGTACTGATCGACACGCACCCACGAACCGCTGGCTGTCTGGCGTTCGAGATCAATGGCGAAGGTATCCGGTGGCGGGGCGTTCCATTCGAGACGGACCTCCGCGGGAGCGGTCTTCTCGATCGTCAGCGTGAGCGAGAGGTCGGGCCCGTCGGTTTCATCGAGAAACCGGGCACGCGCTCGCGGAGCTCCGTCGAGCTCGGGGTCCTCTCGCACGAAGAGCAGGATCGGCCGTGGAGCGTCGATGAGGCTGGGGTTGGTCTCCGGGAATGCGGACTGGTGAACGATTCGAGGTCGCAGGTGCGATCCGAGATCCATTCCTCGAGTTACGGTCGAGGTGATCAGCGTCCCGGAGCGGACCGCCCAAACGAGCCGCCATCCGGCCCCTTCAGCGATCGCCGAGAGATTCATCGCCGGCACGATCCACGAGGCGAGCGTCGAATCGAGCATCTCTCCGTTTCCCGCCATGCGGACGCCCGAGGGGCCCGGCCACGCGATGAGCCAGGCCCCTGCGGTCGGATTCCAACGGACCGCGAGAAGACCTTTTCCCGGATAGGTGGCGCGTTCGCCGAGAATGCGCGGCTCCGGGTCGACCTGTTCGAGCTCGCGTGTCAACCGGATCGCCTCGACGCTCCAGGGATCTGGAGGACACGTGATGGCACATTTCAGGAACGGAAGCGCGCGCCAGACGAGAAGGCAATGCGTTCCGTTGCAATCGACGATGGGCGCAGCCTCTGCGCGATTTCTCGATGCGCGATCGATGGTCAGGCTGCCGAGTTGCGTGCCGTTGGGGGCGATGCGGCGAACGTGGATCCGGTAATCGAACCTTCCTGCCCAGGCGACGATCCAGGAGTCGCCGCTCCATGCCGCGTCTGGAGCCGAGGCGGACGCGTCGGTCGACAGCGTGACCGGCGTCTCATCGAGGATCTCGAGGTCCGCGGTGACTCGCACTGCACGAATCGCGGCTGCCCGATACGCGAATTCCTCGCTCCATACGACCAGAAATTCGGACCCGTCGCTCGAGATGGCGGGAGAAAGCTGATTGCTGCCCGAAAACGGAACGGCGATACCCGTGCCATCGACCGGGCCAGCCGTCGGATCGACTCGCCCCAGAATCACGTGTGACACCCCATCCTCGAGGCGCTCGGTCCACCCTGCCAGGGCGACTGCCCCGGCGCGGGCCCCGAGGGGAGATCGCTGACGCGCGATGCCGAGTGAGAGCAGACGGACGGGACTCGGCTCGGAGCCGCCATCGCGCCAGGTCATCCCGAGAATGTCGTCCTCGGCGGCTCCGGCGATCTGGCGCCGTCCGGTGAGAAAGAATCCCGAGCCGAGTGGGACGATGGCGAGATCGGTGGCTCGAGAGGAAGGAGGAGCGACGATGCGGAAGACCTCGCCGGCCGGCGAGATGGACCAGAGCACGGTGTCCACCTCCGCGGCCGAGTTGACGTTGAGCACATCGCTTCCCGCAACGAGCCATCCCTCAGCGTTGCCCGAGACGGCGATCGAATCAAACGTCGATCCCCTGTCGAGCTCCAGGACGTCGCCGAGCTCCCCATCCGGTTCGATCACCCGCGCCAGAAGGTTCGGGCGACTGCCGGCGGGTCCGACCGGGTGCCGGTCCATCCAGACGACCAGCCGCGCCGGACCGCTCCGTGCAATCCGTACCGACGAGAGGCTGCCCTCCCCCGATTTCGTGGCGATGACTCCCGATGGTCCCACCGAGCCGGCCGAGCTCACCGCGGACAGCATCACACTCGACGGAGTCTCCCACGCGATCTCGAATCCGAGGTCGGTCGCGACGACGTCCGTCGACTGAACGGTCGCCCCGAAAGCCGCATCGATCTCGACGGATCCCTGAGGGAGCCCGTCGGCATCCAGCAGGACGCCGAAGATACCGGCTGGACCGCCTCCCTGATTCACACCGGCGCTGATCGCGAGATAGCGCCCGTTCGACCATGCGACACCGGCGGGATGCGACGCCGGAATCGGGAGGTCGCGCGGACCCCGGATCAGTCGCCCCGCGCGGTCAACCAGCAGACTTCGCGTCGTGATCGAACCCTCCCTCCCCACGACGAGAAGCCTCTCGCCATCCGAGGCGATCCCCGTAGGCTGAACCAGGCTCGCGGATTCGAGCTGAATTCGGAATCCTTCCAGCCTGGTCCCGAAGGAGTCGAGCACGGCTCCGGAAAGCGCCGGTCCCTCCTCCTTCCAGATCGACAGCAGACGGTCGCCGGCCTGCCCGAGAGCATTGCCGCGCTTCTCGCCGGCTGCAGCGCCGAGACGCGACTCCGCGAGCGGAATGTCGGCACCTCGAGCCCAAACAGGGGAGAGCAGGACCAGGAGGGCGAGAAAGGGGAGGAACCGGGGCATGGAGGACCGGGGCATCGGGACAGCGTACGTCGAGTGATCGGTACCCGTCCAGGACGGCCAACGATCAGACGCCGGTTCCCGCTCTCCGGACCGATCGGAGCATGGCGACGAAGGCGTCGCGCTCGCCGGCGAGGGTCGGTGCCGGGCCGGTGATCTTGAAGAACCATGGGCCTCCGTCTCCCTCCACCACCGCCGCGAACATGCGCGAGTTCGGCTGCTCGGTCGCCGGGCCCATTCCCATCGAGCTCGGCAGCAGAGTGCCGGAGACGTCCATCCAGGTGACCCTCATGCCGCCGGTCTCGAAGCTCTCCTGCGCGGGTGGGGCGCTCGACCGGACCTGAGCCGCCCAGCGATCGAGGTTCTCCTGAACGCCGCCGCCCGAGCCGGGTCCGAAGAAGAACACCGCCATCTCCGCCGAGCCCCCTTCGCCGGGAATCGTCGCCTGGTCCATCCGCATCGGTGATTCGGGCGGCACGCGATTCCACCCCGGTGGAAGATCGTAGGCGAGGCCGGCCGCGGAGAAGTCCGGAGCGGATCCGCCGCCCATCGGACTCGGCGGCTCGCCGGTGCCGGGGGCGGCTCCGCCCGGCCCCGCTTCGGGTGCTTCGCTCCCGCATGCGAACAGCACGAATGCGACGGGAAGAAGGGTGAGTGAGAGGATGCGCTTCATCGAAACTCCCGTTCGCCGAAACTCCCGTTCGCCGCGATCCGCGAGCGCCGCCAGGTCCGCGATGAGCCGCAGCTCCGGGGGTCAGCCCGGGTTTCCGCAGCGGCAGCGTGATTACGAGGCCGCGACGGCGCGCTTTGCGGCGGCCGAGAGACGCGACTTGTACCGATCGGCGGTGTTCCCTTTGATGATGCCCTTCCGCGCGGAGCGGTCGATGACCGAGTAGGCGCCCCGAAGGGCCTCGCGAGTCGCTTCCGCGTCGCCGGCATCGATTGCGGCGCGCGTCTTCTTGATCTCGGTCCGGAGGCGCGAGACCGCGGCGCGGTTCCGCTCCCGATGCTTGAGGGCCTGCCGGCGCTGTTTCTCGGCCGATTTGATGTTCGCCATGAACCTGATTCTCCTCGTTCGTCGAGGCGGCTTCAGCCGCCCTGCTTTCCTACTGGGATGGCTCGATCCCGAGCGCACGTAAACGCTGCCGGGCGAGATTTGCTTCCGGCGAGGCCGGATGCTCGTGGATCACGTACTGGAGTTGCACGATCCCCTGAGCCCGTTCTCCCGTTTCGAAGTAGGAGTAGCCCTTTTTGAGCAGCGCCGCCGGCACCTTGTCCGATCGGGGGTGCCGGGTGATCACCTCGTCAAACTGCTGAATAGCCGCGGGATATTTCTTCTGAGAGAAGTAGGACTCCCCGATCCAGTAGGCGGCATTGTCCGCCAGATCGGACTCCGGGTTCTGGTCGGCGAATTCGCGGAACCCCTCGATCGCCAGGTCCCACTGCCCGCGCTGATAGTCACGGTAGGCGGCGGCGTAGACCTCGAGGGGGTCGGGAGCGGAGCCCAGGGGAGGGGCAACCGTGATCTCCTCGGACGGAATCGCGCCGGGGAGGGGTGGTTGCGAAGGATCGGTCCCGGGGGCCGGCTGCCGCGCCTCGAGCAGGGCCGAGCGGAGCGCCTCGATCTCGCGGCGCAGGTCGTTGACCTGCTGGGCCAGACGATCGATCCGGTAGTTCGTCTGCTCGAGGTTCCCCTGCGCGTTCTGAACCCGCTCGTCGATCTGTCCCACCCGGGCGGTCATCTCGGCATTGGAGCGGAGCAGCGACTGGGTCTGGTCGGTCAGGGTGCGGTTGAGCTGTTCGATCTCGGCCTTGCTGCTGGCGCTCAGTCTCATACGGTCGAGCTCGCCCTCGAGATCGGCGATCTGGTCCTCGACGCTGCGGACGTCCCCGGAGGACGCGCAGGCGGCGAGAAGAACGGGGAGAAGGATCGGGGCGAGCCGTCGGATCATCGGGTCAGTTCCTCGTGAGCACCATGTGGGCGCGGCGATTCTGGGCCCATGCCTGCTCGCTGGAGCCGATCGCGAAGGGGCGCTCCTCGCCGTAGCTGATCGTCCTGATGCTCGCAGGCTGGACGCCGAGGGTGATCATGTAGTCGCGCGCGATGTTGGCGCGCCGATCGCCGAGCGCCAGGTTGTACTGCTGGGTGCCGCGCTCGTCGGCATGGCCCTCGATCAGGAGCCGATATTCGGGATGCGACTTCATCCAGCTCGCCGTGACGGCGAGCGCATCCTGCGCGTCGGCCGAAAGGGCGAACGCGTCGAACTCGAAGAACACGTCCCGGATCCATCCCAACCGATGGGCGCGCTCGTTGACCTGGGCGATCGTGCCGCTCAGATCCTCCGCTTCGACTTCGGGCTCGGGCTCGGTCACGAAGTCTTCCGGCGGCTCGACCGTGACCGGAGGAGGCGCAGTCTCGGTCACCGTGGGAACGGGCTCGGGTGCCGGCGCCGGCGTCCGTGTCCGGGTCCGGCACCCGAAAGCCAGCGAAAGGGCGACGACGACGAGGGCGACCAGAAGGATCCTGCGAACGTTGCTTGTCATGACTGCACTCCTTATTACAGCGTCGGATGAAGGACCGGACCCGAGCGTGTCCGACCGGGGCCGCGGCGCATCATAGCAGAGCCGGGCGACACTCTCAACTCATTGTGTGAAGTGGACTTAACGGCAGGATGACGCTTCAATCCGTCCGGTCCACCCAGTCAGGCGACCAATTCTCTCCTTCGAAGGTCAACTGCGTCAGGCCGCGCCCGTCCACCGCGATCCGATAGATCTGCCAGCGCCCGCTCCGGTTCGACATGAAGACGATCCACCGGCCGTCGGGCGACCACGCCGGCTGCTCGTTCGACCCCTCGCCCGCGAGCAGCCGGCTCTCGCCCGTGACCAGATTCATCAGCCGGATCTGGAAGCGCCCGTTCACCCGCGAGGTATAGGCGAGCACCTCGCCGCCCGGGGCGAACACCGCATCGTCGTTCCACGACCCCTCGAACGAGACCCGCCGGGTATTGGTCCCTTCGGCATCCATGACGTAGATCTGCGGCGAGCCGGAGCGGCCGGAGGTGAACGCGATCTGCCGCCCCGTCGGACTCCAGGCGGGCGTCGACTCGATCGAGCCCCCGCTCGTGATCCTCCTCAGATTCCGGCCGTCGTCGTCGATCAGATAGATGTCGGGATTCCCGCGGACCGATCCGACGAATGCGATGGTCTTTCCATCGGGAGAAAAGACGGGAGAGGTGTTGAGATTGAGACCGGTGGAGAGCTTGATTCGCCCTCCCCCGCGGCGATGGACGATGTACAGGTCGCTCGTGTCGTTGCTGAACGCGGTGTACGCGAGTCGCTCCCCGTCGGGCGAAAAGCTCGGGTTCAGGGTCATCGAGCGGTGGCTCGTGATCCGCAGCTGGCTCGCACCGTCGTAGTCCATCAGCCAGATCTCCCGCTCTCCGGTCCGATCGGAGACGAAGGCGATGTTGCTGAGAAACAGGCCTCGGGTGCCATTGAAGTGGCGGACCAGGTCGTTCGCGAGCGTATGGGCGATCCGGGCGAGCGCGGACGAGCGGCCCCGGTAGCGACGACCCATCTGGATCGCGTCGGAACCGAGGTCGTAGAGTCGCGCTTCGATGACGAACTCGCCGGTCGAGTCGAGCTCGGACTCGAGACGGAGAAGCGCCTGCGCTCCCGCCCGGCGCGCCGTCTCCCCTTCGACGACCGTCCCGGGCGGCAGCGCGACGAGACTGAAGAACCCGGAGAAGACGAGGTCCCGGAGCAGCGGTTGATAGAAGCCGCGGTCGAGCACCGGAGTCGACACCTCGCTCCCGGCGCCGGGAAAGGGAACCGCGAGGCGGATCACCGTCGCGGCCTGCGAGCCGTAAATGTCCACTCCGATCTGCTGCTGGCCGCGCGCCTCCGGCGCGGAGACGAGCATGATGGCCGCCGAGAAGACGAGGGGGAGCAGCGGGAATCGGATCATCGGTCTGGAGTCGGTCATCGGTCTCAATGGAAGGTCAGATGAACTCCCAGCCACGTTCCGCCGTAGCCGAAGGGAAGGGGAGGGAGCGGAGAGCTCTCGATCACGGCTCGACGGGCGGCGCGGTCGAAGGCGGGAATGCCGGAAGAACGCCTGATCTCGACCTCGCGGATCCGCCCGTCGCGGTCGATGATGAAATGGACCTGAGCGAGCGGCTCGCCCGAGGACTGCGGACGGAACCAGTTCGAGCCGATCTTCGCCACCATCTGGTCGACGTAGATCGTATAGGGGAAGTCTCCTCCTTCGAGGCCGCTGACGCCGGCGGTGCCGACGGCGGGAAGGGGAGGGGTCGCTTCGGAGGCAGCCGGCGGGGCGGCGGTCGGCGGAGCGGGCGAGGGGGAGGGAACGGCGGACTTCGGAGCGGCGACGGGACGATCGGAGCGTCCGAAGACGGACTCCTGCTTCGGTGCGTAGGCTTCCTTTCGGGCCGGTGGGGGGGTCGGCGGAGGCTCGGGGAGGTTTGCCTTCGGGAGCGCGGCCGGCGGGGTGGGGGCGGGGCGGGCGGGGGGCCGGGCCGGGGGGGCGGGGGAGGGGGCGAAGCGAATGTTGAGCACATTGACGCGCTCGGGGGTGGAGCGGTGAGCGCCGGCGAGCAGGGCCACGAATACGAGCGCGTGCAGCGCGAGCGAAAGCGCGAGCCCCCGGCGCATCGAGAGCGCTCCGCGCCCGGTCCGCTCGGCCAGGACCTCAGCGACCGCGTCCCGCATCCCCGATCTCCACCCGCTGGGTCACCATTCCCAGCTGCTCGACTCCCGCACGGTTCATCACGTCCATCACCCGCACCACCTGTCCGTAGGCCACCGTCTGGTCCGCTCGGAGAAGCGCCTGTTTGACCCGCTTCCCGCGCAACATCGTTCCGAGCGTCATTTCCAGATCGCCGCTTCCCACCGCGATGTCGTCGAGGTAAACCGCGCCGCTGCCCGTGATCGTGATCGTCGCGGGATTCGTCGCGGAGCTCTCGAGGCTCTCTCCCTCGGCCGGCGGAAGCTGGACGGTCAATCCCTGCGTCAGCAGCGGAGCGGTCACCATGAAAATGATCAGCAGCACCAGCATCACGTCGACCAGCGGCGTGACGTTGATGTCCGACATCGCTCCGAGCTCCTCGTCCGAACCGCCCACTCTGAGTGCCATCGTTCGTCGTCGCTCCCTGCTTGAGACGTTCCACCGGTCCCGGTGGTTGCGCCCCGCGTGCCGAGAATCACGTGAAGTTCCGCTCGGTCATATTCAGGAACTCGAGGGAGAAGTCCTCCATCTCCCCGCGCGCCTCCCGCAGCCGCTGGAGGTTGTGGTTGTAGAACAGCAGAGCGGGGATCGCCGCGAACAGCCCCGCCGCCGTGTTGATCAGAGCCTCCGCGATGCCGGGCGCCACGGTCACGATCGAAGTCGAGCCGCTCGACGCGATCGCTCCGAAGGCGATCATGATCCCCCAGACCGTCCCGAACAGTCCGATGAACGGCGTCGCGGCAGCCGTCGTCGCGAGGAACGGCATCGATTTCATCAGCCGTGCCTGCTCGACGCGGATCGCGCGCTGCAACGCCCGCTCGACCGCCTCGAGTGATTTGATCGTCGCCGATCCGGCGGCATGCGCGATCTGGGCCTCGATCTCGGCATACCCCGCCCGGAACAGCCCCACGAGCGGCGAATCGGGCATCCGCGCGGTCGCGGTCTGCACGTCGATCAGGCGCCGGCTCCTTCGGAACGTCTCGAGAAACCGCCTCGAAGCACGCTTCGCGCGGCGGAACCGCGAGCCGAGCAGAAAGATGATCGCCCACGAGGCGACCGAGAAGAGAAGCAGAATCAGGAGGACCCCTTTGCCCACCCATCCCGCGTGCTGAAATGCCTGCCAGAGTTGCACGTCTGTGCCGGATCCTCGCTCCGATGATCGTAGCACGGCGCCCCGCGGCCGCCCGTTGTTCGGACAACATCGGCGCGGTTCGGTTTGTTGCACGCTCCTCGGTCCAGCGCAGTTCCCGGCCGTTCGCTCGCCCGGGTTGCGAGGATTCCGGGCGCCCTGCTGGCGAAGACTCAGCGGCGCTGCCGGTTCGGACGTTGAAACATTCACCCCTCCCCGGCGGTTGACCTGACCGCAGCATCCGGACGGGCCCCGTAGCTCAGCAGGACAGAGCAGAAGTTTCCTAAACTTTTGGTCGGAGGTTCGAATCCTCTCGGGGCCACCAGACCTTTCCCCTTCCGGTCCGGCGTCGGAAGTCTACTTTCCCCGAGCCTTGAGTCGATCGCGGCGGTCGTGGATCAGGATCGTGACGACGAGATAGAAGCCGAGCACGGTGGCGCCGAGGAAACCGAGGATGGCGAGTCCGGGGTAGCCGAGGATCCGAAATCCCGAGGGGACGTTCATGATGAGGGCGGAGCCGACGATGATCGCGGCGATGATGAGGCCGACGGTCAGACGGTTCGCGATCTTGGTGAGCGCCTTGAGCAGGTGCTCGATCTCGCTGACACGGACCGCGATCGAGAGCTCGCCCGCCTCGACCTTCCGGAGGATTCCCCGCAACCTGCGGGGGAGCTCGGTGGCGAGGGCGTTGAGGTCGATCAGGGCGCTGTAGTAGTTGCGCGGGTGGAGCTTCTGACGGACGCGTTTGGTGATGATGCTCTCGGCGTAATCGCGGATGACCTCGCGTGGATTGAACTCGGGGTCGAGCCTGCGGGTGATCCCGTCGAGCTGGAGCAGAGTCTTGGCGAGCATGGCGAGCTCGGCGGGGACCTGGAGCTCGTTTCCGGTCGCGACGCCGATGACCTGGAAGACGATCCGGCCGGCGTTGGCCTCAGCGAGGTCGGCGTCGTGGTAGACGCCGACCATCTCGGAGACGTCGCGCACGAACGCGTCGCGGTCGAACCCCGGCTGCTCCTGGCCGAGCCGCATGCAGACCTCGGCGACCTCTTCGCCTCGGTTCTCGGTCACGCCGAGCAGGAGCTTCACGATCTCGTCCTGCATCTCGCCGCTGATGCGGCTGACCATGCCGAAGTCGAGCAGCACGAGCTGATCCTCGCGGACGAAGACGTTGCCCGGGTGAGGATCGCTGTGCCAGATTCCGTCGACGCAGATCTGTTTGAGGTAAGCGCGCGTTGCGACCGCGGCCAGCTCGGCATAGTCGTGGTCGATGATCTCGAGCGGAGTGATGCGCGAGACCTTCTTCCCGCGGATCAGCTCCATGGTCAATACGCGGGTGGTGGTGAGGTCGCGCAGGACCGCGGGCACGTAGATCTCGGGAAACTCCGCGAGGTTCCGGCGGAACGTCTCGATGTTGCGTGCTTCGTGGAGGTAATTGAGCTCGTTGGAGAGACTGCGGCGGATCTGGCGGAGGCTCCCCGTCAGATTCATCTTCCGTGCGACCGTGGAGTGCTGGTCGAGGAATGCCGCGAGCTCGCGGAAAACCTCGAGGTCGGCGGCCACCGAATCCCGCACGCCCGGCCGCTGGACCTTCACGACGACCTCGCGGCCGTCCCGCAGCATCGCATGATGCACCTGTCCGAGTGAGGCGGCCGCCATCGGAACGTCGTCGAACTCCGCGAAGATCTTCGAGATCTTGGCCCCGAGCTCCTCCTCGACGATCTTCTCCACCTCGGCGAACGAGAACGGCTCGATCTCGTCCTGGAGCTCCTCGAGCTTCCCGATGTACGGAGGCGGCACGATGTCCGGGCGGGTCGACAGGACCTGGCCGAACTTGACGAAGGTCGGTCCCATCTGCTCGAGGGCCTCGGCGAACGCCGCGGCGCGCTCCTCGATCCCCGGCTCGAGCGGCTCCTCCCCCTCCTCCTCCGGGATCGCCGCCTCGCTGGCGTCCTCCAGCTCGAGCTGAAAGTCCTTCCGCCCGTACCGCGTGAACAGCAGCGCCAGCCTCGCGTACTGCGGGATGTGAGATGGCCTGAGCATCGCCCGCCCCCTCTGCAAGCCGGAGGCCCGTGGCGAGCCTGGACTCCGAGACTCTCCGACCCATACAATACGCGGCATCTCGACGATCCCTCCCGCAGGAGCATTCATGGCACCCGATCGCAGCTATCTCTTCACCTCGGAGTCCGTCACCGAGGGTCATCCGGATAAGATTGCCGACCAGATCTCCGACGCGATCCTGGACGCGGTCCTCGCGGACGACCCGAGAGGCCGCGTGGCCTGCGAGACTCTCGTGACCACCGGGCTGGCGATGATCTCGGGCGAGATCACCACGGCGACCTACGTCGATTTTCCCTCCATCGTCCGGAGCACGATCCGCGACATCGGATACACGCGCGCGAAGTACGGATTCGACAGTGAGACCTGCGCGGTGATCTCGTCGATCGACCCGCAGAGCCCCGACATCGCACAGGGCGTCGATACGGGGGGAGCGGGCGATCAGGGGATGATGTTCGGCTTCGCCTGCCGCGAGACCGACGAGCTGATGCCTCTGCCGATCACTCTCGCCCACAAGCTCGCCATGCGCCTCTCGGAGGTCCGCAAGAGCAGCGAGGTCGACTTCCTCCGCCCCGACGGCAAGTCGCAGGTCACCGTCGAATACGAAGGAAAGCGCCCGATCCGGGTCTCCGCGGTCGTGGTCTCGACCCAACACTCCCCGGTGGTCTCGAATCAGGAGCTGCGGGAGGCGATCATCAATCGAGTCATCCGTCCGGTGATCCCCGTCGATCTTCTCGACGGAAACACCGTGTTCCACATCAATCCCACCGGGCGGTTCGTCGTCGGCGGGCCGCAGGGCGATACCGGACTGACGGGCCGCAAAATCATCGTCGATACGTACGGAGGACGCGGGCGCCACGGAGGCGGAGCGTTCTCCGGGAAGGATCCGACGAAGGTCGACCGCTCAGCCTGCTACATGGCACGCTACATCGCCAAGAACCTCGTCGCGGCCGGCATCGCCGACGAGGCCGAAGTGCAGCTCGCCTACGCCATCGGCGTGGCCGAACCGGTTTCGGTGTCAGTCGAGACCTTCGGCACCGGCAGGATCCCGGAGCCGAAGATGGTCGACCTGATCCGGGCGCACTTCAACATGACGCCGAAGGGAATCATCGATTCGCTCGATCTCCGTCGCCCGATCTTCCGGAAGACGGCCGCCTACGGCCACTTCGGCCGCAACGAGCCCGACTTCACGTGGGAGAGGACCGACAAGTCCGACCCTCTCCGGCGCGACGCGGAGCTTCCGGCGGAAGTCGCGGTCTGATCCTTCGATCTGCCGCCGACCGACGCCGAGCACGCTCGCGACACCCGGTTCGAGATCGCCAGCTCTCCGTTAGGGAAACTCGACCCGATCGAGCTCGAGCAGCCGGAGCTGTTCGAACTCGCCGTTTCCCCGGTTGCGGGCGAGCAGGTACATGTCGTATCCGGAGCACGAGCCGCGCGAGGTCCCTTCAACCACCGAGCCGTCCGCGAGCTCGATCGTCACGATCACGCCCGGCGAGAGCGAGCAGCACGACGTGTTCTCCTGACGCGTCTCGCCGAAGGTCGCGTTTCGCATCTCGGCACGATCGACGCCCCGAACCTGGCCGTTCGGGAGACAGAGCTGGAGGGTCACCGATGAGTTCCATCCGGAGAATGCGAAGAAATTGCCGAACCTGAGGGACTCCAGGTCGAGCAGATAGCTGGTCCCGTCGTCCATCCTGGCCGTCGCCGCCGGCAGGGGGTTCAGCCGGAATTCCATCTCGTTGTCGCCGAAGCGGAGCAGGAACGTTTCCTCCTTCGGTTCGTAGCCCCAGCGGGCGATGTGAATCGTCACGTTTCCCGGCGGGAGGGTCGTCACCTGAAATCGCCCCTCTGCGTCCGCGACGTACATCTCATCGCCGGCGGTGACGACGGCTTCGAACACGGGAGCGCCTGTCTCGGCATCGAGGACACGGCCGTTGAGGGTTGCGGGACTCGGCGCCACTCCGCGCCGGACGGGACGGGTTCGCTGCGCCATCAGAGGGGCGGCGACGAGGGCGATCAGACAGAGCGCTGCCAGCGGGCGAGCGGGACGAAGCTTGAAATGCGGATTCATGGATCCTCCGAGGTGATGGGGTTTGCGCGCCCGGGGGCTGGCCGCCTCCGTTCCAACGACCGGAAAGTCGGGGACATTTCTCTCCGGGTATACGGATGAGCGCCGGCGGACGTCACTGTTCGACGCACCGGAGCCTGACGAGCAATTGCGGCGGGACTCGCGGTATCATACGGGCCAACCGTCGCAGGCAGGAGTGGAGAACGACCGGAGTGCGCGGGCCGGTCGGGCTCGCTGGCCGCCGGCGTCAATCGGAGCTCGAAAACCCGGAATCGACATGTCGCTCCTGTCTCACAACGAGGCCGACCGGCTCGAGGCGCTCAGGTCCGCGCTCGGCCTCACGCGCCAGCCCGAGCCTCGGTTCGACGATCTGGCGCGGCTCGCGGCAGAGATCTGCGGGGTGCCGTTCGCGGTCGTCGGCCTCGTCGACGAGAAGAGCGAGTGGTTCAAGTCCCGGGTCGGAATTCCGCTCGCCGAGGTTCCGCGCGACGGAGGCTTCTGCGCGGAGACGATCCGCGTGGAGGGAAGCCTCGTGGTCGACGATGCAGCGGCCGACGCGCGCTTCACGGCGAATCCGCTGGTGGCGTCTGCTCCGAGCATCCGGTTCTGGGCAGGCGTGCCGCTGGTCTGGAACCAGCAGCCGATCGGCGCGCTGGGGGTGATGGACCGTCACCCGAAGAGCCTCAGCGCGGCCCAGATGAAGGCGCTGGCCGTCGTGGCGGCACAGCTGGTCGGTCAGATCGGCCTGGGCGACCAGACCGCGCGCCGGCGCACGGCCTCCGACGAGCTGGAGCAGGTGCGCGATCTGCTCGAGGAGAGTGAGGACCGATTCCGCGACCTGTTCGAGCACGCCGACGACTGGGTGATGAGCATCGGCGCGGACGGGCGGATCCTGCACACCAATCGGGCGTGCGTCAACGCACTCGGTTACGAGGAGGTCGCGCGGCGCTCGGTCCGGGACCTGATCGAACCCGAATCACGTTCCCCCTTTGCCGAAGTGTTCGAGCGCGTGATGCTCTCGGGGGTCGCCGAGCGGGTCGAGACGGTCTTCGTCAGCGGCGACGGCCACCGGATCCACGTCGAGGGCGGACTCAACCCGAAGGTCATCGCCGAGAAGTCGGTGCTGGCGCGCGTGATCTTCCGCGACATCTCGGACCGCAAGCGCTACGAGGAGGAGCTGAGCCGCGCACGCGACGCCGCGCTCGAATCGGCACGCCTCAAGTCGCAGTTCCTCACCAACGTCAGCCACGAGATCCGCACGCCGATGAACGGCATCATCGGCATGATCGACCTGCTGCTGGACACCTCGCTCACGCCCGAGCAGAAGGACTTCGCCCAGACGGCCCTCTCGTCCGCCGAGTCGCTCCTCGCGACGATCAACAACATCCTCCAGATCTCGAAACTCGAGACGGGCAAGGCGGCCGTGAGCGTGGCCGACTTCGATCCGCAGCGCACCGTCGAGCGCATCTTCGCGGTCATGGAGATCGCGGCGATGGAGAAGCCGGTCCGGATGCTCCTCGAGCTCGACCCCTCCCTCCCGACCGTTCTGCGCGGAGACGTCGGAAAGTTCCGTCAGGCCCTGACCAACATCGTCTCGAATGCCATCAAGTTCACCGCGGAGGGGAGCGTGCGCATCCGCGTCCTCCGCGACCGCGATACCAGCACGCACGTGCTGGTCCGGGTCGAGGTTCACGACACCGGCCCTGGGATTCCGGATGCGATCCGGCCGCGGGTGTTCGAGGCGTTCACGCAGGCGGACGGATCGACCACGCGCGAGCACGGCGGGGTCGGGCTCGGCCTCGCGACCGCTCGCAGGCTGATCGAGCTGATGGGCGGCGTTCTCGGGCTCGAGAGCGAGCCCGGAAAAGGGACGACGGTCTGGTTCAACCTGCCGTTCGAGAAGCAGCCCGAGAAGCGCGCGTCCACCGCTCCTCTGCGTCGCGACCTCGAAGCCGCGCGCGCCCTGGTCCTCGACGCGAGTGAGACGAGCGCGCGGGTGATCCATCACTACATGCGCGACGAGTGGAAGATGCGCAGCGATTCCGCTTCGTCCCCGGTCGAAGCGCTCACCCTCGCCAGGAAGGCGGTCGAGGGGGGCGATCCGTTCGACCTTCTCGTGTTCGACCTCCGCATGGCCGGCCTCGACGGGTTCGAATTCGCGCAGGCCGTGCAGAGCGATCCGTCGATCGCCGCCAGCGCACTGCTCCTGCTCGTTCCCCTCGGAGAGAAGATCGACGAGGGCGCTGCCCGCCGCGCCGGCATCGCCGCATCCGTCGCGAAGCCGGTCGAGCGCTCCGAGCTCTTCGACGCCGTCACCAGCGCCCTGCTGCATCGCGGGTCGAAGCGCTCGCTCGAGCCATCCGCCGCCGAGCTCGCCGCGCCGTCGCCTCCAGCACCTCCGCCCGCCGCGGCGCCCGTCGGGTTCGAGCTCGACGCGCCGGCGCCGGGAGCAGCGCTTCCGAGCGCCGTGCCCGTCGAGCTCGGCTCCGGCATGCGCATTCTCCTGGCCGAGGACAACGCCCTCAATCAGAAAGTCGCCCTCATGCAGCTCCGCAAGCTCGGCTTCGAGGTCGACGCCGTCTCCAACGGAATGGAAGTCATCGAAGCGCTGCGCGAACGCGACTACCAGGTGATTCTGATGGATTGCCAGATGCCGCGGATGGACGGATACGAGGCGACCAAGGAGATTCGCCGTCGCGAGGGCGACCGCCGGAAGATCCGGATCATCGCGATGACGGCCCACGCCCTCGAGGGCGACCGCGAGAAATGCCTCGCCGCCGGCATGGACGACTACCTGTCCAAGCCGCTCAAGCAGGACGAGCTGATCGCCGCGATCTCACGCACCCGCCCCGCGGTGTCGTGACCGGCAGGTCCGGCCCCGACGGTTCGCCGGCTCACTCCCGCTCCTCGTCGCGGGCGGCCGGCTCCCTCTCGAAAAGACGCGCCGCGGTGGCGGCGAGGCGGGCGAGCTCCGCGACGTCGGGGTCGCGGCCGCCGAGAGCCCGGATCCTCGAGGCGAGGTCGCCGGGATCGACCTCGCGCGCCCAGTACGAGCGCTTGAGGATCTCGCCGAACGTTCCGACCAGGGTCGCGACGCGCAGCGAGCGGGAGGCCTCGCTCCACGACGATGCGAGGTCGCGGAACAGAAGCTCGCGCTCGATCTCGACCACGCGGTCGCCGCGGTCGACGTCCGCGTAACGAAGGCGGATCGTTCCGATTCGACCGTCTCGCGGCACCGCGTCGTGCAGCTTGATCTCGTAGAGCGCAGTCACGGCGTGCCCCGCACCGATCTCCCCGGCGTCGACCGAGTCGTCGCGGAAGCGATCGTCGGCCACCTCGCGGTTCTCGTAGCCGAGGAGCCTGTAGCGGGAAACGACCGACGGGTCGAACTCGACCTGGACCTTCGCGTCGCGCGCGATCGTCTGAAGCGTCCCCGTCAGGTTCTCGACGAAGATCTTTCTCGCCTCGGCGATCGTGTCGACGTAGGCGTACTGGCCGTTGCCCCGATTCGCGAGCTGCTCCATCACGACGTCGTTGTAGTTTCCCATCCCGAAACCGACGGCCGTGAGCTCGATGCCGCGCCGAGCATTGGCGCCGATCCGATCGAGGATCGATCCCGGCCCGGTCCTGCCGACGTTCGCGACCCCGTCCGAGCAGAGGATCACCCGGTTGATCGCATCCCGGCGGAAGTGGCGGCTCGCCTGCTCGTAAGCGAGCAGCAGCCCTTCCTCTGCATTGGTCGAGCCCGCGGGAACGAGCCGGTCGATCGCCTGCCGGATCGCATCGTGGTCGCTGGTCGGTTCGAGCAGCACCTCCCCGCGCGATCCGTAGACGACGAGCCCGATCCGGTCCTGGCGATCGAGCTGGTCGAGCAGCATGTGGAGCGCCTGCTTCACCAGACCGAGGCGATTCTCACGCGCCATCGAACCGGATACGTCGACGGTGAACACGAGCGTCGCCGGCTTCCGCTCGGCGCGGCTGACCTCGCGCGCCCGGATGCCGAATCGCACCCCGTAGTAGCGCTCGCCGCGTGGATACGGCCAGGGCGCCCCCTCCGCGTGGATCGCGAACGCGTCCCGGGCCGGCGGCGGATCGCCGTAGCGGAAAGCGTTGAGCACTTCCTCGACGCGGATCGCCTCGGGCGGCGGCAGGTGACCGTCGGCGAGGTAGCGCCGCGCCACCGCGTACGAGCCGGTGTCGACGTCCAGAGCGAAGGTCGAGAGTGAATCATCATCGGTATCGATGAACGGATTCACGCCATAGCTGCGGAAGAAAACGTCGCCGTACGGCTGGTCGTTCGGCTCCGCCGTTCCTCCGGTGGAGGGGGGGGCGGCAGGTGGCGGTGGAACAGCCGTCCGCGTGACCGCCCGGGGAGCCGACTCGGTGACCATCCCTCCGACGACTCCGCTGACGACTCCTCCCTCCACGCGTTCACGCATTTCCCGCCCCCCGGGCGCGGCGGCTCCCGCCTGATCGCGGAGGCGCACGTCGGCATTCCGCTTCGCGATCGAATCGCGTTCGGCGAACGTCTCCGTCTTCGGCTCTGCGGCCCGCTCTGGGGCCGGCTCCGGGGCAGCGGCGGTGGGGACCGCCTGAAGGGAGCGATCCCGCACTTCCCGGACCTGCTCCTCGGGCGCGAGCGGCGCCTCGGGCGGCGAGGTGCGGGCCGAGCTTTCCGGTTCGGGCGGTGCCGGATCGGAGGATGCAGCGTCCTGGCGCGGCTCCGCCCGCTGCCGGGAGCGAGCCTCGAGCGCCGTCTCGACCGACGGCTCCGAGCCGGTGGAGAGCGAGTCCAACCGTGGAGCGAGAGGGTCGCGGCTCCAGCTCCAGGCGAGCCAGCCTCCTCCGATGAAGAGAACGAGCGCTGCGGCGATCTGCCACCACCGCGCGCCGGTGGCCGCGGAGCCGGAATCGGCGAGTCGTTTCGGAATCCCGTCGTGGATCTTTTCGAGAAGATCGGCGGGAGGCTCGGGTGCGTCGATGTTCCGCAGTTTGCGGATGATCGGGTCGTGGCGGCTCATGATGGGACCTCGCTCAGACGGCCTTCGAGAAGGCGCAGCGCCTTCGCGAGCCGTTTGCGGACGGCGACGGTCGTGATTCCCTCGACCGCCGCGATTTCACGGACCGGCATCTCCCCCCAGAAGTGCGCCGTGATGGTGAACCGGAGATCCTCGGGCAGCGTTAGAACGGCGCGGCGAATGGCGCGATCCTCTTCGCTCCGCCCGATCCGTTCGTCGGCGGTGGGGGAGGGATCGGCCAGCCGGGGAGCGTCGGAATCGAGCGGATCGAGCCGCCGCGGTCCGCGGATGGAGTTCAGAAACGTGGTGTACGCGATGCGGTGAAGCCAGGTGGAAAGGCTCGATCGGCCGTCGAATCCCCTCAGGGCGCCCCATGCCTTTCGGAAGGTCTCCTGAGTCAGATCCGAGGCCCGATCGCGGTCGCCGCAGCACTTGAACAGGAACGCGAAGAGGCGCCGATAGGTCGATTCGGCGAGCCGTTCGGCCGCCTCGCGGTCGCCGGCGAGGATCCTGCGCAGCAGGTCCGCCTCGTCCGGCGCTCGTTCGGGCGGCCGCCCGGTGTCGTGAGTGCTCAATCTCGGGGTCGCTCCCGCCGTGGCGATCGTTTCCACGCTCCATTGGACACGCGGAGCGGCGAAAAGGAAACCTGCCGGTGAACGAAATGGCGGGTGGAACTACAATCCCCCCGATGAGCCAGCTCCTTCTGCTGTCGAATTCGGGCGTGCACGGCGAGGAGTATCTCGCCTGGGCCGAGGAGGCGATCGCGGAGCTCCTCGAGGGGATGCGCACGGTCGCGTTCGTGCCTTATGCGCTCCACGACCTCGACGCCTATACGGCCACCGCCCGCCGGAAGTTCGAGTCGATGGGATTCGAGCTGCGGGCGGTGCACGAGGCCGAGACGCCGGCCGCGGGCGTGCGCGAGGCGGACGCCGTCTTCGTCGGAGGGGGCAACACGTTCCGCCTCCTGACCAGGCTCCACCAGACGGGGCTGATCGACGCGATCCGGAAGCGCGTGCGCGAGGGAATGCGCTACATCGGCTCGAGCGCCGGTACCAACGTCGCCTGTCCGACCATCAAGACGACCAACGACATGCCGATCGTCCATCCACCGACCTTCGAGGCGCTCGGGCTCGTCCGCTTCCAGATCAACCCGCACTACCTCGATCCCGATCCGGCGTCGAAGCATATGGGGGAGACGCGGGAGCAGCGGATCCGCGAGTTTCACGAGATGAACGATGCTCCGGTCGTTGCGCTGCGCGAGGCGGCCTTTCTGCGAGTCGACGGCGATTCGGTGCGGCTCGGAGGGAGAACGGGGGCCCGCCTCTTTCGAAGGGGGGCCGATCCGACCGAGCACCTTCCGGGCGAGATGCTCGAGCTCTGACGGGGGCGAATCAGCGGGCGAGATTCGACGGGAGCCGCGGCGTGCTGAGAAGCTCCTCGAAAACTTCCCACCGTCGTTCGGGCCGATCGGGCGTCCCTCCCAGAGCTTCGACGTGCCGCCGCACCAGATCCTTGCCGAGGTTGTAATTGATGACGTATGCGCCGTACTGGTCGATGAAGCGGACGCGCTGGCGGGCGCGCTCGGGCGAATAGAGCGCGAATTCGCTCAGCCACGCCGCCGTCTGCCCGGCGTCCGCCTCGCCGTTCATGTACCGCCGAGCCGCCTCGTTTCCGGCGTACGAGAGATCGTCGAGCAGGTCGAGAACTTCGTAATAGTCCTCCGCGGTACCGGGGTCGAGCCCCGCGAGCGGGAACAAGGTCTCCTTCTCGAACCTGAGCCGCTCGTCCGCGGGAAACGCCGCCTCGATGCCGAAGTTCGCCGTCCCCTCCGCAATGAGCGACTGCGGCGAGAACAGCGCGTAAACCGAGTACTCCGGCCAGCCTCGGTCCCGCACCAGGTTCTTCTCGAGGAGCACGTTGTAAACGTGATGCCCCGGGTAGCCCTCGTGGCAGGCGAGATCGATCGCCCGGTCGATGAAGATCGGCAGCTCCGTGTTCACCTGGATCAGGCTCTGATAGCCCCCCTGATACCAGTTGTAGCCGCTCCACGACTTTCCGGTGACGTATTCGAGGCGGAAGGTCTCGGATGGGGGCAACGCGATGCGGGCGACGGTACGGGCGCGACATCCGTCGATCGCCGCCCGGAAAACGCGATCGAGCCGGTCGGCGGGAATCATGAAGCGGCGCCTGAAACGCTCGACCCGCTCGGGGAGCGGTCCCTCGCCGGGGAGCCGGTCGTCGAGCCGCTCGAGGATCTCGCGGAACTCGGCCTCGGAATGGCGGGGCGGAGCGGCATCGTAGAGCGCCTCCGCCTGCTCGTCGAACGACATCTTCCGGCCGAGAAGGATGTCCGCCCGCGCGATCAGCGCCTCGAGCTGAGTGGCGAGATATCCGTGGCGGAGCCGGATGAGATCCGGAGCGCCCTCCGGCGGACGTGCCCGGCCGAGCTCGGCGACCAGCGCAGCCGCGCGCGCCCGGATCTCATTCAGCGGCGGGCGGTCGGCTTCGACCTGGGAGCGCCACTCCGGCGGGCCGTAATAGGCGTCGACGTAGTCGGGGTCGTGCAGTCCCATCGACAGGACGAGGCGGACGTAGCTTCGGGCGATCGTGTCGAGATCGGGCGTCGTTTCAGGCATGGTCGTGTCGGAGGGCCGCGGGGTGACGCAGGCGATGAGAGCAAACAGGGCAATAATGGAGACTCTGGCGGTCATGGGCGGGCCAGATTGTATCAGCGGCGACCCCCGCCGGGCGGCGGGCCCAACTTTCCGTGTACGGCGCCGCGGGTCCGGGCGTACAATCTCTGGCCATGTCCCCCTGGACCTCGCGGTTCAGCCGGCGCCGATTCGACGTGCGGGCGGTGAATGTCCCTTCGGGGACGGACCGCGGCTGCGCTCGGTGGAGGTCTGCTCGATGAGCGTTCCTCCCGTCGAGCTCACCCAGACGCGAACGGCGCAGGAGATCGAGGACGTCTATCGCCTTCACTTCAACCTGCTCAAGTACCTCGCCTGCCAGAAGTTCAAGATCACGGAGAACGACGCCGAGAACGTGATTCACGAAGTGTTCGTCGCGTATCTGTCGGCGGCGGGGCAGGTGAGGGACGTCCGGTCGTGGCTGGTGGGGGCGATGTGCAATGCGAGCCGGAACTACTGGCGGAGCCATGGGCGGCTCGAGGGGTTGCCGGCGGACATGGGGAAAAGGGGCGATCCGGCCTCAGCCGGGCTCGCCGATGCGGTGGCGACGAAGGTGACGGTGCGGGAGACGCTCTCGCGGCTCCACCAGAAGTGCCAGGACACGTTGCGGCTGCGGTACATGGAAGGGTGCAGCGCCATCGAAGTCGCCACGCAGCTCGAGACCACGAGCCGCTATGCGGAAAAGCTCATCGCGAAGTGCCTCAAGCGGGCACATGAAATTTACGTCCGTCTAACCTCGGGAAAGGTGACGCCATGATGTGTGATCAGGACCGGATCTACGATCTGGTCGAGAACCCGGCAATCGAAGACGCGGCGCTCGAGCAGCACATGCAGATGTGTCCCTCCTGCATGGAGCTGTATGGATCGGTGCAGGAGTTCGCCATGAGCCTGGCGGACCCGGAGGTCTGGGCGGCGGACGAGCCGGAGATGCCGGCGTGCGAGCAGGGGAGTCCGAAGCTCGACCGGCTGGTGGCGGAATCGATCCGGGTCGAGGACGAGAAGGCGGTAGGCGAATGGGTGTTGTCGGAGCTGATTCCGCTTCCGGTGGCCGAATGGCACGGCCGCCTGCGGCAGCTCGAGGGGGTCTGCACGCTGGGCCTGGTGCACGCGCTTCTGACGGACGGACGCAGCCGCTCGCACCGGGCGCCGCGGGAGTTCGAAGACATCGCGAATCTGGCGATCGAGGTCGCCGACGCGCTCGATCACCAGGCGTACCCCCCGGGCATGGTGGAGCAGGCCCGGGGGCAGGGATGGAAGGACCGGGCGAACGCCCTCCGGCTGCGCGGCGAGGTCCAGGACGCACTCTGGTCGCTGGACGAGGCCGAGCGCCACTTCCGGCTCCAGCCGATCTCAGAGTTCGACCTCGCGACGGTCGATTACGTCCGCGCGACGATCCTGAATGAGACCGACCGCCTTCAGGAAGGCCTCGGGCTCGCCAGGCGCTGCGCCGACGTATTCCTCGATTTCGGCGACGAGCAGCGGTTCCGTCACTCCCGCATGATCGAAGCCAGCCTGCTCTACGACCTCGGATCGAGGCGCGAAGCGCGCGAAACCTTCATGGCGCTTCTCAAGCCGACCCAGCAGGCCGAGGATCTCACGAGCCTGCCGATGCTGTTCCTCAACATCGCCCACTGCTCGGTCGACCTCAACGACCCCGACACTGCGTCGATCTATTTTCTCCAGGCCGCGCGCCTGAGCGAGGAGCTCGGACAGACCGAGCAGGTCATCGCAGCGAGGTGGGGACTGGGTCGCCTGCTGGTTTCGACCGGCCGGTACGCGGAGGGCGTCGACCGGCTCAAGGCGGCCTCCCGCGAGCTCGAGCGCTTCGGCCGCGAAGGCGACGCGGCGCTCGTCGACCTCGACATCGTCGAGGCCTTCGTCCTGCTGGGTCGATACGACGAGATTCCGGCGATCTGCCGCCGGCTCGTCGAACGGTTCTCCCGGATGGGGGGCCAGAGACGCGCACTGACCGCGTTGTCGTACCTGAGGGAAGCACTCGACGCTCAGGTCGCCAGCCCGGAACTGGTCAAGAACGTCCGGAAATACGTCGAGGAGCTGCCGAGGCAGCCGGAGATGCTGTTTCTCCCGCCTCCATACTGAGCGATTGATAGATAATCCCTGATTCCCGTGTAGTTTACGGGTGACGAATCGAGAGGTTTTTTCCTTCTGCGCGGCGGCTCGCCCGGGTCGTCAGCGTGGGTGGTGCGGGGTTTTTTCGGTCGGGGGGGTAGGAAAACCACCTCCTTCTGCAACTCCTCCTATGAGGCCCCGCGGAGAGCGGGGTCAAGGAGGAAACCATGCGGAAGACTCTCGTCAACAAGGCACAGACCCTTTACATCACCTTCTTCGTCCTCGGAGCGACGGTCCTTCAGGCCGCGCCGCGCCGGTTCGAATCGGAGGCCCCGGTGCGTTCGTGGGAGTACATCGAGCGCACGTTCGAGGTCGCCCGGTGGATCTTCGCCGTGTGTCAGGTCCCCATCGGCTGAGGAAGGGTCCCGCACCCGATGATCCAGGAGGACGACCATGACCGGACCGAAGACTGAACGGACGCTTCTGGAGGATTATCTGATCCGCCTCGAGCTGGTTCTGGGCGCCGTCGGGGACGAGCCCATCGCCGAGATTCTCAGCTCCAGAGACTCCCGGCTCACCAGGCATGCGTCCGAGCTCGAGCAGCTCGCCGAAGAAGTGCGAAGCTGGGCACCTCCCTTCGGTGGAGATGACGAACTGCTGACCAACGTGACCATCGCCGGACCCGGAGGGGACATCGGGCCGACGGCGCATCTCGATGGCGACGCAGTGCGATTCATCCTGAGTGGCTCGCTCTGGTTCCGCGGCACCGAACTGGGGCCGGGGGACTGGATGTTCAGTCCCTCGGGATCGGCCTACCGCCTCCGCGTAGGACACCGCGGAGTGATCAGCCTGACGGCGGTGTACCGCCCCCAGATGCTGATGGTGCGGGAGGTCGCCGGGGTGGCGGCGTTCGGGAGCTGGGCGGAATGAGCAGCAGGCGGCGGTAGCGGTCCGAGGGTGGGGATCGGTACGTCGGGGACGCGGGTAATTCCATAAGTGGTTGTTTTTGCCCCGCGAAAGAGCGGGCCGGAGAGGGTCCGCAACTATTTTCGGGTCGGGGGGTAGGGAAACCTGCGTCTTCTGCAACTCCTATATGGAGGGGAGGAAGACGATTCGTGTCGGCGGGAACGAGTCAGCGGTTCGAGCGTGAACGGGGGGCGCGTGTTCGCGTGCTGCTGCTGGACGAGAGTCCGGTCGGAGCGCGCATCGTCCGCGCTTCGCTTCCCGAGCCGCATTATCGAGTCATCTGGGCCTCCGACGTCGGGCGGGCGTGCGACTTCCTGCTGACCGACGCGCCTCAGATCGTCCTCGCGCGCCTCGATCTGTCGAACGGTTCGGGGTGGGACTTCCTGGCTTACCTCCGCTCGACGCCCCGAGGCAGACGCCTTCCGGTGGTCCTGCTCACCGACTCGGCCACCGACGAGGATCGGACACGCTCGTTCCGGGCGGGGGCGGACCGGATCCTGGTCGGCCAGGTCGAGCCGCGGCTCCTTCGGCGGACGGTGTACGAGATCCTCCAGAGCCGTCCCGATGCGTTCTCGGAGCTGGCGCTCAGCGCCGGGCCGACCCGATGGAACGAGCTCCTGTTCGACCCGACTACGCGGGTGGCCTCTCTGGCCCTGGTGTTCAGCGAGTATCGCGAGCTGCTGGTCCGGGGAGAGTCGATCTCGGTGTTCTGTCTGGAGCTCGAGCCGCTGTTCCGGCTCGGCGAGCGGGACTCCTGGGAAGCCTTCGATCGGATCCGGCGCGAGTTCGTTCGCGGATTGCACGTCATCCTCTCCGGCGTTCTCGGCAACGACGTCGTGGTCGCGAACTCTCATCCCGGGTCGAACGACTTCTACTGCCTGACCCGGCAGCCCCTCCGCGCCAGCCTCGGCGATCTCGCGCGGACCCTCGAGCAGGAATCGCGGCGCCTCCTCGCCGAGATCGACTGCGCTCCGCTGCTGATGGACGACATCGCGATCTTCGCCGGCGCCTCGGCATGTCTCATCCAGGAGGGCGGCTCGCCCCGCGCTCTCTACAACGCGGTTCGTGAAGCGAAGGACGTCGCCGGACGCCGGGAGACCCGCTTTCTCCACGTGCTCGGCGAGCGCCTGCACCGGGCGATCCGCGACCGGGCCCTCGTCACCCATTTCCAGCCGATCGTCGATCTGACCACGGGCCGGATCGTCGGCCATGAAGCCCTCTCGCGCGGCCCCGCCGGCAGCGAGATCGAGAGCCCCGACGTGATGTTCGACCTCGCGCGAGACTTCCGCCTGGTCTGGGACCTCCAGGCCCTCTGCATCCGGAACGTCGAACCGATGCTCGACGAGCTCTGCAATCAGGGGTTCCTCTTCTTCAACCTCGAGGCCGGCTTCATTCAGCAGATGCAGCAGCGTGGCACCGAAGTCCTCCGACCGATCCTGTCCCGAGGCGAGCGCGTCGTCCTCGAGGTCACGGAACGCGGCGCGATCCGCGACTTCGCGACGTTCCGCAGGGGACTCCACGAGCTCAAATCGATGGGATTCCGGATCGCGATCGACGACTGCGGGTCGGGCTACGCGACCCTCGAGGCCGTAGCCGAGCTCAAGCCCGACTACCTGAAGGTCGGCCATTCCCTGTTCCACGGCGTGGACACCGATCCGGTCCGGAGAAGGATCGTCGAGCTCGTCGCCCGATGCGCCGACACGATCGGCGCCGTCTCGGTCGCCGAGGCCATCGAGACTCCCGAGCAGCTCGAGGTCTGCCGCGAGCTCGACATCGAGCTCGGCCAGGGGTTCATCTTCGCCCGCCCCGCTCCCTGGACTTCCTTCGCCCGCGAAGAGCACGACGTCTAGTCCGAGCTCGGGCCGGCCGAGAGCGGATCGTCACTCGGGGAAGCGGGAGCCGCGTTTCCCGGTTCGTGTCCGAGGTGACGGCTGCAGGCGCTCTCGTGGCTCTCTTCGCGTGGAGTTTCCTCGCGGCGACGGTCGTGCCGATCGGCTCGGAGGCGGCTCTGTTTGCGCTCGTGCGCGCCCGCGGGAACGTCGCCATTCCGGTGCTCGTCGCCACCACGGGGAACGTCCTCGGCGCCAATGACCACCTACTGGATCGGCATGGGGATCGGAGAGCTGGTGACCGACCGACGGCCCGTCTGGCGATGGAACGAGCGTGCCCGGGTCATGCTGCAGAGGTGGGGTGCGCCCGCGCTGCTGCTTTCCTGGGTTCCGTTCGTCGGCGATGCGATCGTCGCTCTGGCCGGAGCGTCGCGGGCGCCCTTCGGCTGGTTCACCCTCTGGGTGACCGCCGGGAAGCTGGGCCGGTACGCGCTCATCGGGTGGGGGAGCGCTGCGCTGCAGGGGTAGGACTCTGAACTGTGAGTCCGCCCGGCGGGAACCGCTATCGGAAGCTGATCGGGATGTCGTCCATGGTGAGCACGCCGGGGCGGGCGGCCACCACGCGTGGAATGGAGTTGACCGCCATGGCGGCGGTGGCGCGATCGCCGTGAACGCCTCCGTCGATCCGCATCCGCAGATCGGGGATCCCGGCGACCACCACCTCATCGCGCGGATCGCGTGCGCCGACGTACATCTTGATGTCGAGGTTGAGGCGGATCCCTCCTTTCCGCTCTCCGCGAATCATCTGGTGGACGCCGGCCACCTGTCCGGGCTCGACCTCGAGATATTGCGTCACCACGCGCTGCTCGGCCATCACCGGAAGGATCTGCTCCTCTCCGACGGCGTCGAGCTCGACTCCCAGCCCGTTCGCAACGAGCATGAGCGACTCGCGCAGCCCCATGTGCTTGATGCGCCCGTCGCGCACGGCCTCGTTGAATTGCTCGCGCGTCATACCGGCGCCGACCTTCCGCTGGAGGGGCTCGCGCCGCAAGGACGCATCGACGACCCGGATCACGTCGAGCGTTTCGACCTCCTGGCAGACCGCGGTGAGGGTCAGCGGAAGCTTGTCCATGACGAAGCCTGGGTTGACGCCGGTACCGAGCAGGGTGACGTTGTTGGCCCGCGCCACCTGCTGGAGCTCTTCGCGGATGTCGACGTCGAGTGGAAACGCGAGCTCTTCGCACGTGGAGACCACGTGAGATCCCGACCCCAGGAGGGCGAGAAGCTGATCCCTGACGGCGCGCAGGCGCGATCCGGTGGAGTGGACGACCACGTTCGCCCGGGTCTGAAGTCGGGGAGTGACCGTGACCCCGACGTTTCGACCGAGGTCGATCACTTCGCCGGCATCGCGGCCGACTTTCGCGGGATCGATGTCGACCGCCGCCACGAGCCTCGCCCACCGCTTGGTCGTCAGCAGCCGCGCGATCTCCGAGCCGATCGGCCCCAGGCCGTACTGCGCGACCGTGATGGGTTGAACGGAAACCATGAATACGCCTCCCGACCTTCGCGCGCCGCATTGTATGGCCTCGGCGCGGCGGCGCACCAGCCGGCCGCCTGAGAGAATGCGAGAATGGGCGGATGAAGCTCTCCGAGGTCCCGACGCCCGCGTTCGTGCTCGATCTCGGGCGCGCTCGCCGGAACTGCGACGTCATGCGGGCGAAGGCGGAGCGGTCGGGTGTGGCGTTCCGTCCGCACGTCAAGACCCACAAGACCGTCGAAGGGGCGCTGCTGCAGCACGGCGGCCGTCCCGGCCCGGTCACGGTCTCGACCCTCGCCGAGGCGGAGCTCCTCGCCGGGGCTGGATTCGACGACATGACGTGGGCTCTGCCGATCGATCCGGGTAAGCTCTCCCGCGCCGCCGACCTGGCCGCTCGGGTGAGACTTCATCTTCTGGTCGATCATCCCGACGCCCTCTCCGCGATGGAAGAGTTCGCGCGATCGCACGGAATCCGATTTCGGGCGTTCCTGAAGGTCGATTCGGGCGCGCGGCGATCGGGGGTCGATCCGGAGGAGGAGGCGAGCGTCCTGCTCGCGCGCCGCATCCTGGCCTCATCGGAAGTCGAGCTCTCGGGCCTGCTCACGCATGCCGGCCATTCGTATCACTGCCGGAATGCCGAACAGATCCTTCGCGTCGCCGAGCAGGAGGCCGCCGTGCTGACCCGATTCCGTGAGCGCGTGGGCGCGCGGCAGCTCGTCCGCAGTGTCGGCTCCACGCCGACCGCCTCGATTCCCGATGTTCTTCCCGATACGGACGAGGTGCGTCCGGGAAACTACGTCTTCTTCGATGCCTTCCAGGCGACGATCGGATCGTGCACGCTGGATCATTGCGCCGCGAGCGTTCTGGTCTCGGTCCTTTCGCACTACCCGGGACAGAACAAGATCGTCGTCGACGGCGGCGCGCTCGCTCTGTCGAAGGACGCCGGGCCGACGCACGTCGATCCGGACTTCGGCTTCGGCATCGTGACCGATCTCGCGGGAGCCCGGCTGCCGATGCGGGTGCGCTCGATCTCTCAGGAACACGGTCAGATCGTCGGCGAGGCTCCGATCGAGCTGCATCGCCATCCGATCGGCTCGAAGCTCCGCATCGTTCCCAATCACTCCTGTCTCACGGCGGCACAGTTCGAACGTTTCACCGTCGTCGAGGGAGACCGGGTGGTCGACGAGTGGCGGCCCGCTCGAGGGTGGTGAGCCCGTCCTCAGCGATATCGGCCCGCCAGTTTCAGCAGCGCGACCTGATCCTCCAGCTCCAGCGCGCCCTCGATCACGCCGGCATCGAGCCCCGCGCCATCGACGTCGAGATCACCGAGGGAGTCGCCATGCAGAACACCGACTGGACGATCGGAGCCCTCCACGAATTGAAGGACCTCGGCGTCGGCATCGTCCTCGACGACTTCGGCACCGGCCATTCCTCGCTCAATTACCTCCGCCGGTTCCCGATCGACTGCCTCAAGATCGACCAGTCGTTCGTGCGCGAGCTCGGCCGCCAGCCGAGCGATCAGGCGATCGTCACCGCCATCATCACCATGGCCCGCGGGCTCGGCCTTCGGATCATCGCGGAAGGAGTCGAGACGACCGAGCAGAAGCAGTTCCTGGGCGAACGGGGATGCGACGAGATCCAGGGATACCTGATCAGTCCAGCCGTTCCTCCGGAGGAGCTGCTCGCGGCCCTTCCCGCAGCGGGAAGAGCGGTCCTGGACGACGATCCGTTGAGCGATCGCCTCCCCTCGTGAGCGCGATCAGGCCTCGACTTCGGCCAGTCTCTTCGAGGCCGTCTTGCGCCGCGAGTGGTCGAGGATCTTCTTCCGGATGCGGATCGACTTCGGGGTGAGCTCGACGAGCTCGTCCTCGTCGATCCATTCGAGGCACTGTTCGAGGGTCATCGTTCGCGGCGGCTCGAGCTGAATCGCGATCTCCGAGCTCGATGCCCGCATGTTCGTCAGGTGCTTCTTCCGGCAGATCTGGACGACCATGTCCGCCTCGCGCGAGTTCTCGCCGACGACCTGGCCGCCGTAGACGCGGACGCCGGGAGGGAGGAACAGCAGGGCGCGCTCCTGGAGCTGTTCGATCGCGAAGGCGGTCGTGTCGCCCGACTCCTTCGCGACCAGGGCGCCGCGGCCCCGCATCGCGAAGTCCCCTTTCCAGGGACCGTACTCGAGGAAGGTGTGGTGGAGTAGTCCCGTCCCGCGGGTCTCGGTGAGGAATTCCGTCCGCAGGCCGAACAGGCCCCGGGTCGGGATGCGGAACTCGATCCGCACACGACCCGTACCGGGGTTCACCATGTCGGACATCTCGCCCCGACGGAGCTGCATCTTCTCCATCACCGAACCGACGTGGGCCTCTTCGACGTCGACCACGAGCGCTTCCCACGGCTCCGAGAGCCTGCCGTCGATCACGCGCGTGATCACCTGGGGGCGCGAGAGCGCGAATTCGTACCCTTCGCGCCGCATGTTCTCGGCCAGGATCGACAGGTGCAGCTCCCCCCGCCCCGAGACTTCGAACCGGTCCGCCTGGTCGGTCTCCCGGACGCGGAGGGCGACGTCGCGTCGAAGCTCGCGCTCGAGCCGCTCGTGGAGGTGGCGTGAGGTGACGAATTTTCCATCCAGACCGGAGAAAGGTGAGTCGTTCACGAGCCAGAAAATCGAAACCGTCGGCTCGTCGATCGCGATCGGCGCGATCTGTTCCGGAGCCGCGCCACCGGCGATCGTCTCGCCGATCTGAATGTCCTGAAATCCCGACAGAGCGATGATCTCGCCTGCGCTGGCCTCGGTCGCTTCCTCCCGCCGCAATCCCTCGAAGAGGAACACCTTGGTCACGCGCCCCTTCTTCATCGTTCCATCACGAAGGATCAGCGTCACGTCCTCGTTCACCCGGATCCGCCCGCGATGGATGCGTCCGATGCCCAGCCGCCCGAGGTAGTCGTTGTAATCGATCGAGCTGACGAGCACCTGGAGCGGTCCCGAGGCGTCGCCGGTCGGTGGCGGAATCCGCTTGAGGATGGCGTCCAGCAGGGGGCGGACGTCGTCGTTGCCGTCGTCGGGATCGAGCCGGACGTACCCTTCGCGTCCTGACGCGTAGAGCGTCGGGAAGTCGAGCTGCGCATCGGATGCCCCGAGCTCGATCATGAGATCGAAGACTTCGTTGAGGACTTCCTGGGGGCGCGAGTCGGGGCGATCGATCTTGTTGATGATCACGATCGGAAGAAGGCCGAGAACGAGCGCTTTCCGGAGAACGAACCGGGTCTGCGGCATCGGCCCCTCGGCTGCGTCGACGAGCAGAATCACGCCGTCCACCATCGAGAGCACACGCTCCACCTCGCCGCCGAAATCGGCGTGCCCGGGCGTGTCGACGATGTTGATCTTGACCTCGCCGGGATGGACGAACGCCGCGGGCAGCTCGCCGCCGCGCCGGGTCGGCGTCGGCTCGTGATGGGCCGCATGGCCCATCGCGTCCTTCTCGTCCACCGCGTAGCGGATCGAGGTGTTCTTGGCCAGAATCGTGATTCCCCGCTCGCGCTCGAGGTCGTTCGAGTCCATCACCCGTTCGCCGACGTTCTGGTTCGAGCGGATCGCGCCGGTCTGGCGGAGCAATGCGTCCACCAGGGTCGTCTTGCCGTGGTCGACGTGTGCGATGATCGCGACGTTCCGGATCTCGTGTCGGAATTGCATCGGGTGTGGACCTCGGTTGAGAGGGGGCCACCGGTAGAACGCGCGAACGGAGGATAGATTCCCGTTCCGGCGGCCGGACGCCTCACAGCGTGTCGGCGATGCGTCGTGCGATCAGCCGGTACGCTTCCTCTCCCGGATGAAAACGGTCGACGCTGAGTCGGTCGTGAAACGTGAACAGGTCGGCCGTCTGGACGACGGTGACGTTCGGGTCGTCGCTGAACGACTCCGACAGGGATGCGTTCCAGATCGCGACGTACGGTCCGACGCTGCGGCCGCGCTCCCGGAACGGATCGTACAGACCGATCAGATAGATGCGCGCCTCCGGGCTCGCTCCGCGCAGTTGCCCGACGATCGCTTCGACCCGCTTCAGAGTCGGGCGGAACACCTCTCTCGGATCCTCGGCTTCATCCACGAGGGTCCCGTCGGCGGTGATCGAGACTCCGAACAGGTCGTTTCCTCCGATCGAAACGATGACGACCTCGCTCGTTGCGGCGATCCGGAGCACGTTGTCGCGGCTCAGTTTCTCCTCGAGATCGCGCGTGCGTGCGCCGTTCACCGCGAGATTCACGACCTCCGGCGCGCGTCGGCCGCTCTCGCTCAGCAGCTCCGCGAGATGGCCACCCAGGCCCCTCCCGCTGGCGTCGCCGGTCCCGCGCGCGAGCGAGTCCCCGAGAACGAGGATCCGAACCGCCGCGGGAAGTTCCTCGCGCGGCCCCGTTCCGGTAGGAATGGCGCCGACCGGCTCCCCGGCTCCGCCGCGTAGGGCCAGCCAGAAGCCCGATCCGAGAAGCAGCGCCGCCGCCACGGCGACGCTCAGGGGGAGAGTCCAACGCAATACTCGACGCATAGAGGACATTTCTACGTAACGCATGGAGGCCCTTCCCGTACTCCGGGCACAGCATCTGAGCAAGACGATCGGGCGGCGGCTCATCGTCGACGACGTCTCCATCGAAGTGAGGCGCGGGGAGATCCTCGGATTTCTCGGACCGAACGGGGCGGGGAAGACGACGACGATCCGCATGCTCGTCGGACTGATCCGGCCGTCCGGAGGGACGGTCGAGATCGCCGGACACGACCTGAGGTCCGACTTCGAGGCCGCGATGCGGAAGGTAGGGTGCATCGTCGAGGGGCCCGACCTGTATCGGTTCATGACCGGCCGGGAGAATCTCGAGCATTTCGCCCGGATGATCGGCGAGGTCCGGCCGGAAGAGATCGAGGCCGTCGCGGCGACGGTCGACATGGCCCACAGGCTGGACGAGAAAGTGCGCACGTACTCTCTCGGCATGAGACAGCGGCTCGGGATTGCGCAGGCACTTCTCGGCGGACCGGATCTGCTCATCCTCGATGAGCCGGCGAACGGTCTCGATCCGGCCGGAATTCGCGAGATGCGCGAGCTGCTCCGCGGGTTGGCGCGGGAGAGAGATCTCGGAATCCTCATTTCCTCGCATCTGCTCGGTGAAGTCGAGCAGATGTGCGACCGGGTCGCCATCATCCATCGCGGAAGGCTTTTGACCAGCGGGCCGGTGAGCGAGCTGCTCACGCGCACGGACGGATGGCTGATGCAGGTGGACCGGGCGGATGCGGCCGCGTCGATCATGAGGGATCGCGGGCTCGAGGTGGCGCGCAACGACGGGTGGCTCGAGTTTCAGGCGGGACGCGAGCTGATTCCGAACCTGATCGAAGCGCTCGTCCGCGAGGGGATCGCGATCACCTCGGTCCAGCCGCGGAAGCGGACGCTCGAGGAGCGGTTCCTCGACGAGACGCACGGGGAGACCGTATGAGGGAGATGGCACCGCTGATCGAGAACGAGTGCCTGAAGATCGTGAGGCGGCGACGATTCACGGTCATCGTGGCGATTCTGCTGGCGATTCTCGGCGTGGTCGCGTGGTCGCAGGCCCAGCAACTGGCTCGCCGCCAGAACCGCGACTGGCGCATCGACCTCGAGCAGCGGGTCGCTCGGTACGAGAACCGGCTCCGTCGTGAAGGGATCAACCCGTCGTGGGAACGGGCGATGCGGGCCGAGCTCGCCCGGCTGCGCTACCATCTCGATCGGGGGATCGATCCCGAGCTTCCGACCGCCCCCTTCTTCGCCCGCGGATTCGCGAACGTCGGCGGATTCCTCCTGCTTCCCCTTCTGGTCGCGGTACTGGCGAGCGACATCGTCTCGGCGGAGTCGGCCGAGGGGACCGAGCGGCTGCTTCTCACCCGGGCGCGCAGGCGGTGGAAGGTGCTCGCATCGAAGGCCGCCGCCCTCTTCATCTTCACGACCCTGACCCTCGTCGTCGGCGGCGCGATCGCCTGGAGCGCCTCGGCGCTGTTTCTCCATCCCGGAGGATGGGATGCGCCGGTGTTCACCGGATTCGTGTTCCGCGACGGGGGCCTCGTGGTGGAGCAGGCTCGCCAGCTTCCTCTGTGGCTCGACACGATCCTCGCGTACGGGCTCGAATGGTACGCCATGCTCTGCGTCGCCTCGATCGGACTGCTGCTCTCGGTCCTGTTCCGTTCGAGCGCGGCGTCGATCGGAACGATGATGGCCGGACTGATCGCCGGGACCATCCTGACGAGGATGAGCCCCGACTGGACGGCCGGCAAGTATCTGTTCGTCTCGGCGCTCCCGCTCGCCGATTACTATTCGGGCCAGGCGCCGCCATACGACGGCATGACGCTCGGGTTCTGCGTCGGTCTTCTGGGCGCGTGGGCCGCGGGCTCGCTGGCCCTCGCTTTCGCGATCTTCACGCGGCGCGACGTCGTCTGACCGCCGTCGTCTGACCGCCCGGCCCTCGCGCGGCTCAGTACTCAACGCGGTGCTCGTAGACGAAGCTTCTCCGCGCTCCGCCGACGATGAGCGGATAGAATCTCGCTCCGCGGAGCTCCGCGGCGTTCTTCGCTTCGAGATCGGGCCGGCCCGTCGTGTTTCGGAGTGTGCGGACGCCGACGATGTCGCCGTCGGTGTTGACCTGAGCCTCGAGGACGATCTCGCCGCTCACGCCGGTGGGGCTGAACACCGGTGACGGAGGGGTGCGGAATCGGGGCGCTGATCCCGCTCCGCCGGAGGTGGTCAGCGGACTGTCCGAGAGATCGTCTCGTCGCGCCCAGCCGGATCGATCGAACGTGATCCGGACCTCGACCCATTCTCCCCGTTCGGCCAGGATCGAAACCCGCTCGCCGACTCCGAACCTCGCCGTCACGGCGCCCGTCTCTGCGGGCCGCCCACGCACCGGCATCTCGTCGGTCGCGACGTAGCGGATCCCGATCGGATCCCGGGCGGGGGGAGCCTCGGCCCGCTCGCCACAGGTGAGCGAAAGGGCCCCGATCGCCGCCACGAGCACACGTCTCATCGTCGGGTGACTCGCGATGGGCACGCCGCAGTAGATCGCAGCCCTGCGCCCGGACGCAAGTGAAGGGGCGGGGCGCCTCGACGCCCCGCTCCACGCCTCAGCCGATCGAGATGTTGTTGATGACGCGACGGACCCCGTCCACCGAGGCCGCTGCCGCGCCGATCCTCTGGCGATCGGAAGCGCTGGGAACGGACCCGGTCAGGGTCACGACCCCGTCGTTCACCGAGACGCCGATCGAAAACGTCTGATCCGGAATGTCCTCCGCAATCTTCCCGCGGACGTCCGCCTCCATCGCGGCGTCGTCCATCCCGGACGGCGTGACGCGGTTCAGCGAGCCGCAGGCGGCGGCGGTGACCAGAATCGCCAGCAGGGCGAGAACAGCACTGAATTTTCGTGACATGGCTCGATTCTTCCTCCTTCACGAGGGAGCGAAGAGCAATCCGCGTACCCGCCGATCCCGGTACGGGGGAGCGGCATCGTCGCGTCCGCTTCGGCGATGGATCGCCGGCGCCCTCGGGGCACACTTGCGTGAGATACCGGGAGGATGACCTGCGAGGTGACTTCTCCTACGTCCGGCTTCACGGCCCCTCCGAGAGGAAGTACCAGGGGAGCTATCCGGAAGAAGCTCTTCGACGGTGGGCCCGATGGATCCGGGCCGAGTCGAGACGGCTTCGGGCGATCTGGGTGTTCTTCGACAACGATCAGGAGGGGTACGCCCCCCGCAATGCTCTCGAGCTGAAAAGGCTCCTCCGGCTCCGATCGTGAGGATCCGCCGGGGCGGTACCCGACTTGCTTGTCCCGTGGGAAGGGGAGAGTGCGCCCGTACAGGCCGCTGCCCGAAATCGAGAGGGAGATGATCCATGCCCATGAAAAGCTACAAACCGCGACAGTTCGATCTCAGTGGCCTCAACGGCATCTCGGACGAGACGCTCGAGATGCATTTCGAGCTCTACGAGGGGTACGTCACGAATACGAATGAGCTGAACGAGAAGATCGCGCAGCTCGTGACGAGCAGGAGCGGCGTGTCCGACAAGACCGTGTTCTCGGAGCTCAAGCGCCGCCTCGGCTTCGAGTACAACGGCATGGTCCTCCACGAGTACTACTTCGAGAATCTGCGGCGCAACGGTGGGGGAGAGGCCGAAAAGGGCACCGAGTTCCGCAACGCCGTAGATGCGGCGTTCGGAAGCTGGGAGGTCTGGAAGGCCGACTTCACCGCGGTCGGTATGATGCGGGGAATCGGGTGGGCGATCTGCTTCGAGGATCACGTCGGGCAGCCGGTGAATGTCTGGGTCGACGAGCACCAGACGAACGACATCGCCGGATTTCGCCCGCTCCTCGTCATGGACGTCTGGGAGCACGCTTACCTGCTCGACTACAAGCCCGGAGAGAAGTCGAAGTACATCGAGTCGTTCTTTTCGAACATCGACTGGCAGCGGGTCGAGAAGCGGGCTCAGGCCGCCCGCGGCGAGCTCGTGGCGCGGTGATGGGGAGCGGGCCGGGCAGGCCCGCCCACGCGGCTCTCAGCGCCGCGATCCCGTCAGCCGGAGCAGCGCCAGGAAGAGGTTGATGAAATCGAGGTAGAGGGCGAGAGCGCCGATCACGGCGAAATTCGTCACAAGGTCGGGCGGCGCCATCACGGCATAGCGCTTGAGCTTCTGCGTGTCGTACGCCGTCAGGCCGACGAAGACGAATACCGCGATCAAGCTGATCGCGAAATCGAGCGCAGGAGAGCGGAGAAACAAATTGATCACCGCCGCGATGATGACCCCGATCAGCCCCATGAAGAAGAACGAGCCCCATGAGGTCAGATCCCGCCGGGTGACCATCCCGTACACGCTCATCGCTCCGAACATCGCCGACGCCGTGAAGAACGCCTGAAAGATCGAGCCGGACGTGTAGACGAACAGAATCACGCTCAGGGTGAGCCCGTTGAGCAGCGAATAGACCAGAAACGCCGACGCCGCGGTCGCGGGACTCATCTTCTGGATCCGGAACGAGAGCCAGATCACCAGGCCGAGCTCCACCACGATGAGCGCCAGCGCCACCCCGGGCGTCCCGAACACGATCTGCTGCATCGCGGGGGAGAGCCAGACCCACATGGCCGCCAACGCGGTCAGGGCGAGTCCGCCGAACATCCAGCCGTACGCCGACCGAATGAACGCCTGGACCTGGGCCTGGACCTCGGCTCCCGAGCTCGAGATCCAGCCGGGCGATTGAGGGGGAACATTGGGATTCAGCATGACCTCTCCTGGAGTGCAAGGAATCGGCTGCGCATGATAACAGCCGGTGGGGCGGGAAATTCAGATGGGCCTCAGACCGGCAGATTTTGGCGGGCGGTCGCCGAGTTGCATAGGAATTTATAAGAGGGGACTCAGGTTTTCAGACCCCGGAGAAGTTGATGCTACGAGACTCAAGGTTCGATGTCTGCTTCTGACTCGGACCGCCAGGAGGGTGAAGCGATGGGAAAAATCATTGGAATCGACCTCGGGACCACCAACTCGGTCGTCGCCGTGATGGAAGGGGGGGAGCCGAAGGTCATCGTCAACGCCGAGGGGAGCCGGATCACCCCGTCGGTGGTTGCGTTCACGAAGGGTGGGGAGCGGCTGGTGGGGCAGGTCGCGAAGCGGCAGGCGGTGACCAACCCGGAGAACACGATCTTCTCGATCAAGCGCTTCATGGGACGCAAGCACGATGAAGTGTCCGAAGAGATGAAGATGGTTCCGTACAAGGTCGAGCGGGCGCCGAACGGGGACGTGCGGGTCCGGGTCATGGACAAGCTCAATGCGCCACCCGAGATCTCGGCGATGATCCTGCAGAAGCTCAAGCAGTCGGCGGAGGATTATCTGGGGCAGAAGGTCACGCAGGCGGTGATCACGGTCCCGGCCTACTTCAACGATTCGCAGAGGCAGGCGACCAAGGATGCGGGCGAGATCGCGGGGCTGAAGGTCGAGCGGCTCGTGAACGAGCCGACGGCGGCGGCTCTGGCGTACGGGCTGGACAAGAAGGACGACCAGACGATCGCGGTCTACGACTTCGGCGGCGGGACGTTCGACATTTCGGTGCTCGAGGTGGGTGAAGGGGTGGTGGAAGTGAAGTCGACGAACGGGGACACGCACCTGGGCGGCGACAACATCGACCAGCGCCTGATCGACTGGATCATCGAGGAGTTCAGGAAGGATCAGGGGATCGATCTGTCGAAGGACAAGATGGCGCTGCAGCGGCTCAAGGAAGCCGCCGAGAAGGCGAAGATCGAGCTCTCTTCCACGATGTCGACCGACATCAACCTGCCCTTCATCACCGCGGACCAGAACGGACCGAAGCACCTGAACATGCCGCTGACGCGCTCGAAGTTCGAGCAGCTCGTCGGCGACATCCTCCAGAAGACGATGGGACCGGTCAGGCAGGCGCTCAAGGACGCCGGACTCGATCCGAAGCAGATCCACGAAGTCGTCCTGGTCGGCGGATCGACACGGATTCCGATGGTCCAGAAGCTGGTGACCGAGTTCTTCGGGAAGGAGCCTCACAAGGGGGTCAACCCCGACGAGGTGGTCGCGATCGGCGCGGCGATCCAGGGCGGCGTTCTCGCCGGCGACGTCAAGGACGTTCTGCTGCTCGACGTCACCCCCCTCTCGCTCGGGATCGAGACCCTGGGCGGGGTGAGCACGCGGCTCATCGAGCGCAACACGACGATTCCGACCAAGAGAACCGAAACCTTTTCGACGGCGGCCGACAACCAGACCTCGGTCGAGATCAAGGTCCTGCAGGGCGAGCGCGAAATGGCGCGGGACAACAAGCTGCTCGGAGTGTTCCATCTCCAGGGCATCCCGCCCGCGCCGCGCGGCCGTCCTCAGATCGAGGTGACCTTCGACATCGACGCGAACGGAATCATGAACGTCTCGGCCAAGGACCTCGGCACCGGCAAGGAGCAGAAAATTCAGATCACCAGCTCCTCCGGCCTGTCGAAGGAGGACGTCGACAAGCTGGTTCGCGACGCCGAGCTGCACTCCGAAGAGGACAAACAGCGGCGTGAAGCGATCGAGGTGAAGAACCAGCTCGACTCGCTCGTCTACGAAGTCGAGAAGATGCTCAACGAGAACCGCGACAAACTCGGCGGCAACGAGGTCAGCAGCGTCGAGTCCGCCATCGCGGACGCCCGGAAGGCGATGGAGCAGGGCAGCGTCGACGAGATCCGCCGCGCGACCGACGCACTCCAGAGCGCGTCGCACAAACTCGCCGAGATGATGTACCAGCAGTCCCAGGCTTCCACCGGCGGCGAAGGCGCCGCCGAGGGCGGCGGAGCTCAGGGCTCCTCGTCCGACGACGTGCTCGAAGCGGAAGTCGTCGAAGACGACAAGAAGTGAACGACCGCGGGGCGGCTCCGGCCGCCCCGCGCGCTCGGCCGGAAGCGACGGGGGCACTCGCCGCCTGGCGGCGATCCCCTGGGCCGGGAGAGAGGAGGACGAGGATGCCGGGCAGACGTCGCGACGGGTTCGTGATGATCTCGATCGTCTCGGAGCGCTACAACATCCATCCGCAGACTCTCCGGCTCTACGAGCGCGAAGGGCTGCTCAAGCCCACCAGGACCGGCGGCAATACGCGGCTCTACGGTCCCGACCAGCTCCGCCGTCTCGAGCTGATCCTCCGCCTCACACGCGACATCGGCGTCAATCTCGCCGGCGTCGAAGTCATCCTCGGCCTGTTCCGCGACCTCGAGGAGTCGGGCCTCGACGTCGATGAGATGATCGCCAGGATCCGCCAGGTGGTGCTCGATCGCCGCTCCGGCGTCAACCGCGAGCGTGCGCTCGTGAAGGTCTCCCCCCGTCATTTCGTCCGCACGGGTCGGAAATGACGGACCCGGTGACGGCCGAGCGCCAATCCCCGTCCTATCGACGGCGGACTTCCCTGCGGCACTTCGCCTCGGCTCGCGCTTCGATCTGGCGAACCCGCTCGCGCGAGAGCCGGAGCAGCTCGCCGATGTCGCGCAGGGTCAGCTCCTCGTCCTGAAGCGTCCCAAACCGCAGTTTCAGCACCGTCCGCTCCTCGAGCTGCAGCTCGTCGACCGCATTCTGAACCGCCGCGTGCTTCAGCATCTCCTCGAGGGCGCGCAGCCGCTCTTCCCGGATCCCCGGCTCGAAGGTCGCATCGGGGAGCGCCGCCCACTCCTTCTCGGCCTGTGGATGCGGGCTGGTCCAGAGCAGAATTTTGGCGAGCTCGCGCGGCTCGAGCTCGAGCCTGCGGCAGACCGCGGCCGTCCCCCGCTCGACCAGTTCGGCGATCTCGTCGGCCGGCCGGCCCAGCAGCACGCCGATCTCCTCGAGCGACTTCGGCCGGTAGTTCGTGATGCCGTGGCGGAGGGTGAGCACGAGCTGCTCTTTCGGAGTCAGTTTGGCGAGCTGGCTCAGCAGCTCGTCCCGCAGCGATCGCTCGGCCATCTCCTCCTCGGCCGACGGCACGGTCGTCTGCTCGAGGAGCTCGCCCAGCTCGGTGTGCGATTCGCTGTCGAGCTCGGTCGAGAGCGAGAAATTCTCGTTCGACGCCTGCAGCAGCGTCTGCACCTCCTTGACGCTCACCCCCAGCTCCTCGGCCAGCTCCTCGGGTGTAGGGATCCGCTGGTCCTCGGTGATCGCGGCGCCGATCGCCTTCTCCAGCCGGTACATCAGGTTGGCGCGCTTCGGCGGCAGCCGGAACGCCCCTCCCTGCTCGGACAGGGCGTGGAGGATGGACTGGCGAATCCACCAGACGGCGTAGGTGATGAACTTGACGTTCTTGTCCGGATCGAACTTCTTCGCCGCCTGGATCAGCCCGAGGTTTCCCTCGTTGATCAGATCGAGGAACAGGACGTGAGCGTTGCGGAAGCGTTTCGCGTACGACACGACGAATCGGAGATTCGCCTGGACGAGCTCCGAGAGAGCCTCCTCGTCGCCGAGCTGCCGGATGGCGTGGCCGAGCTCGCGCTCCTCGTCCGGCCCGAGCCGCTTGATCTTCGCGATGTCCTGCAGGTACTGGTTCAGGAGATCGTACGACTCGTCGCGGTGCTCTTCCCGCCTGGCCATGATGGGTGCCGGCAAGTGTCCCGCGCCGCCTGGCGGCTGTCAAATCGTCCGCGAGAGACGCGCATGAGTCGCCGACCTCGTACGTTCGGAGCGGACTACGCCGGCGACGCGACCAATCGTTCGGTCAGTCGTCCGCGGAGAGCGGAAGCCTCCGCAGTTCCTGCAGGGCGATCCGGAGCACGCTGTCGATCGTGAACCCCGGCGGAAAGGCGTGGGGAACGCGCAGGCCGGCTCCGATCAGCTCGAGGAAATCGAGGGGGGGCTTGCGGCGGGCGAGAACCGCCATCAGTCGGCGTGGCAGGTCTTCACGATCGGCGGCGGCGAGATGGAGGGGCTGGAGGTAGTAGCCGAAGTGCATCGCCTGCGCCTCGGGGCTGCCGCCGGCGAACTCGGGCAGCGTGACGCTGAGGGTGAGGGCGCCGAAGGTCCAGTTGGCTCTGAGGAACTCGGCGCGCCACGTCTGCTCGGCGTCGCCGCGGAGGCGGTCGAGCCTCATTTCGACCGGAGTCCCTGGAGACCCGAGACGATCTCCTCGAGGCGGCGCTCGTGCACGCGGTGCAGCAGGTGCTGGAGATCGGTCTCGCCCGCATCGACCTGCTCGGCATAGACCTTCTTCAGCGCGCCGCCGAGGTAGACCTTGGTCTCGAGACGTGGGGCGGGCCGAGGGAAGAACTCGGTCTGCACGGTGAGCTTTCGCTCGCCGACGTCGATGGCGTCGACGCGCCCCATGACGCTGGCCGATTCCGACATGGTCCAGGACCGTCGGTCGTAGTGTAACGCCTCGAAGGTCCGGCTGCATCCGCCGGGGCGTCGAATCGTTCCCTAGTGGACTGTAACGACCGCGCGTATCGTCTGGCATAAAGAGGGGCGCGCCGGATATTGTTGGATCCACATGACCCCGTTCCGGCTCCTCCTGGTCTACTTCCGGCGATACCGCGACACGCTGCTGCTCGGCGGGGCATGCGTGGTCGGCTCGGTGGCCTTCTCGCTGGTCAAGCCGCTGATCGTCGGCAACGCGGTGGATGCGCTCCGGGTGAGTCTGACCCGGGAGGCGACGGTGAATTTCGCTCTGCTCTACATCGGTGCCTCGGCGGTACAGGGCGTGTTTCTGTTTCTGCAGCGGCGGATCGTGATCGGCGCCTCGCGCCGTATCGAGTACGACATCCGGAACGACTTTTACGGGCACCTGCAGAAGCTTCCACCGTCGTTCTACCAGGAGCAGAGAACGGGCGATCTGATGTCGCGGGCGACCAACGATCTCTCCTCGGTGAGGATGCTGGCGGGTCCGGCGGTGATGCACGCGTTCTCCTCGATTCTGGTCGTGATCGGCTCGTTCGTGATGATGCTCCGGATCGACGTCGGACTGGCTGGGCTGGCGCTCCTGGCGGTGCCGGTGGTCGCGTGGCTCGCGAAGACGTTCGGGGCGCGGATCCACGAGCGATCACGTGCCGTGCAGGACTATTTCGGCGAGCTGTCGGCGCGCGTCCAGGAGAATCTGACCGGCGTCCGGGTCGTGCGCGCGTTCGGTCAGGAGCGTCAGGAGATCGGAACGTTCGAGAGGATGAACGAGGAGTACGTGTCGCGGAATCGCTCTCTGATCCGCGTGACGGCGTTCTTCTATCCCGTGCTGCACACGATCGTCGGGCTGCTGTTCGTCATGATCTTCTTCCTCGGCTCGCGGCGGATCATCGCCGGCTCGCTGACGGTGGGAGCGTTCGTCGCGTTCCAGTTCTATCTCGCGCGCATGGTTTGGCCTCTGATCGCGATCGGATGGGTCATCAACCTGTTCCAGCGCGGGATGGCGTCGATGAAGCGGCTCCACGAGATCTGGTCCGTCGAGCCGGAGCCCGAGTCCTCGGGCGAGCCGTGTACCCTCGAGGGGCCCATCCGCGGGGAGATCGACGTCCGGAGGCTGACGTTCGCCCGGGAGGGACGGACCATCCTGCGGGACATCGACCTGCAGGTCCGCGCGGGGGAGACCGTCGGAATCGTCGGGGGGACCGGGAGCGGGAAGTCGACGCTGCTCGCGCTGCTCTCGAGGCAGGTTCCCGCTCCACCGGGAACGATTCTGGTCGACGGCTGTCCGATCGAGCGCGTTCCGGTCGGCGAGCTGCGCGAATCGCTCGCGATCGTACCGCAGGAGACGTTCCTGTTCTCCGACTCCATCGCGGAGAACATCCGGTTCGGGCGCGGCGGAGCGGCGGACGGGGAGGTCCGTGAGGCGGCGGAGCTCGCCGGACTCGGCGGAGACCTGGAATCCTTTCCCGGCGGGATCGACACGATCATCGGCGAGCGGGGAATCACGCTCTCCGGCGGCCAGAAGCAGCGGACGGCGATCGCGAGGGCGATCGTCAGGAACCCGGCGATCCTGCTGCTCGACGACGCCCTCAGCGCGGTCGATACGCAGACCGAAGAGCGCGTCCTGAGCGCCCTGCGGCGGCTCCGCCGCGACAGGACCGTCTTCATCGTTTCGCACCGCGTCTCTTCGGTCAAGGACGCCGATCACATCATCGTGCTCGAGGAGGGAAGGATCGCCGAGCGCGGAACCCACGAGCAGCTCCTCGGCGCGGGCGGGATCTACGCGGAGCTCTACCGGCGCCAGGCTCTCGAGGAAGAGCTCGAGGAGATCGCGTGATCGAGAGGCACGAGGACGAAGGAACGCGGCAGTTCGATCCTCATCTGACCCGCCGGCTTCTGTCGTATCTCCGGCCGTACCGGAGGCGTGCCGCCCTGTCGGTGCTCCTGATCATCGTCTCGAGCCTGTTCGAGCTCGCCGGGCCGGCAATCGTCGGGATCGCGATCGATCTGTACGTCGTCTCGCCCGGCGAGCTGCCGCAGGCGGGCGTGAGCCGGCAGATCGGACAGTGGCTCGCCGAGCGCGGGCTCACTCTCGATCCCATCAGCGGCATCAACGCCGCCGCCGCCCTGTTCCTCCTCACTCTGATCGGCGGATTCGTCATTCTCTACTCCCAGATGGTCCTCATGAACATGATGGGCCAGTTCGTGATGTCGGACCTGCGGCGCCAGATCTTCGCCCATCTGCAGCGCCTCGACGTGCAGTTCTTCGACCGGAATCCGGTCGGACGCCTCATTACGCGCGTCACGACCGACGTCGACGCACTCAACGAGATGTTCACGGCCGGGTTCGTCGCGATTTTCGGCGACATCGTCGTGCTCGTCGGAATCGTCGGGATTCTCTTCTGGCTCGACTGGAGGCTGGCCCTCGTCCTCTTCTCCATCCTCCCGTTCATCGCCGTCATCTCGATCTGGTTCCGCAACGGCGCTCGACGGACCTATCGAATGGTTCGAGCCAGGATCGCCGCCATCAATGCGTTCCTGCAGGAGCACATCTCCGGAATGTCGGTCGTCCAGCTCTTCAACCGCCAGGAGGAGGAAGGGCGGAAGTTCGACGGGCTGAACGAGCGGCACCGCGACGCGAACCTCGAGTCGATCTGGTACTACTCGATCTTCTACCCGGCGATCGAGCTGATCCAGGCCATCGGAATCGCGCTCATCGTCTGGTACGGCGGGGGCGAAGTGATCCGCGGAACGCTCACGATCGGCGCACTCATCGCCTTCTTCCAGTACGCTCAGCGCTTTTACGAGCCGATCTCGGATCTCTCGGAAAAGTACAACATCCTCCAGGGAGCCATGGCGGCGAGCGAGCGGATCTTCAGGCTCCTCGACACGCCCGCGAAGATCGTCGCCCCTCCGGCCGGACGGGCCGCCGGCGGAATCGAGGCGATCGAGTTCCGCAACGTCTGGTTCGCCTATCACGACGAGGAATGGGTCCTGAGAGACGTCTCCTTCTCGGTTCGCCGCGGCGAGCGCATCGCCCTCGTCGGCCACACCGGCGCTGGCAAGACCACCGTCACCAACCTCCTGCTCCGCTTCTACGACATCCAGAAGGGAGCGATTCTGATCAACGGCGTCGACGTGCGCGAGATGGACCTCGGCGCCCTCCGGCGCCTCTTCGCCATCGTCCAGCAGGACTTCTTCCTGTTCAGCGGGACGATCGGTGAGAACGTCACACTCGGCGACCCGGCCATCCCCGAGAATCGGATGTTGCGCGCTTCGCAGAGAGTGCAGGCCGACCGATTCATTCGCCGGCTTCCGAACGGTTATGCGACCGTCGTCCGGGAGCGCGGAGCGGGATTGTCGGTCGGCGAGAAGCAGCTCATCTCGTTCGCCCGCGCCCTCGCGTTCGACCCGCCGGTCCTGATTCTGGACGAGGCCACCTCCTCGATCGACACCGAGACCGAGAGGCTGATCCAGGAGGGAATCGCCGCCCTCATGGAAGGGCGAACCTCGATCGTCATCGCTCACCGGCTCTCGACGATCCGTTCGGCCGACGCCATTCTGGTTTTCCACCACGGAGAGATCCGGGAACGGGGGACTCACGAGGAGCTGATGCGCGGGGACGGTCTCTATCGGCGCCTCTACGAGCTCCAGTACCGCGACGAAGCGCTCGCGGGCCTCGAAGGCCGCGCCGCCGGCGAGACGGTCTAGTGGATTGTGACAGTCACCAGTGTCTGTAGCGCATCCCCATTCCGGCCCTGCCTCCGATGCACGGAGGCCCGTGCTATGATGACGGCCTTCACAAAAGGGGTGGGTCCGCAGCTGCCTTCCTGGAACACTTTTTGCCGTTCAGGGAGGCACGACTCGAGTCTGCGGTCGTGAAGGGAGGGCATCGACATGGTGGTCCGATTCGTCGCGAGCCGGAAGCGGGAGAAGAGCAACGTTCTCGCGCGGCTGCTGAAGAACAATCACATCGACTACGAGCTGATTCGCGCCGAAGATCTCGAGGCGGAGGGAACGCATCTGTACGCGGCGACCGAGCAGCCGGTGGTCGAGATCGACGGCGAGATTTTCGTGAATCCGAACCCGCAGGCGCTCCTCAAGGCGCTGGCGGGGGAGCGGGCAGGCGACTACTGACCGCCTCGATCATCCTTCCGCCGACGCGCTCCCACGCCTGATGATCCGGGCGCCGGGAGACGCCGGACCTCGTTTCTCCCGACTCAGCCACATCGAAAGTACGCCTTGTCGAGCGCGCGATACTGCACCGCTTCGGCGACGTGGTCGCTCGAGACGGCCTCGCATCCCCCGAGATCGGCGATCGTCCTGGCAACTTTCAACACGCGGTCCCACGCACGGGCGGACAGACCCAGTTTTTCGAGCGCCCCTTCGAGCGTTCGCCGGCCGCCCGGATCGAGTGAGCACACTTTCGCCAGGTGCCGGCCGGCCATCTCGCCGTTGCTGCGGATCCCGGACTTCCGAAAGCGCTCGCGCTGGATCTGCCTCGCCTTCTCGACCCGGGAGCGAATCGATGCGGAGCTCTCGCCCGCCGAGGTCGATCCGATCTCCTCGGCGCTGAGCGCCGGCACCTCGATCTGAAGATCGATCCGGTCGAGCAGCGGACCCGAGATCCGCGACAGATACCGCGCGATCTGCACCGGGATGCAGGTACACCGGCGACGCGAGTCGTTGAAGTAGCCGCACGGACAGGGGTTCAGTGCGGCCGCGAGCATGAATCGCGCCGGGAAGGTGAGGCTTCGCAGCGCGCGAGAGATCGTCACCGACCCGTCCTCCAGCGGCTGGCGCATCACCTCGAGCACGTCCCGCCGGAACTCCGGAAGCTCGTCGAGGAACAGAACTCCGTTGTGCGCCAGGCTCACCTCGCCGGGGCGCGGCATCGTCCCGCCTCCGACCAGGCCGGCGTTCGAGATCGTGTGATGCGGCGCGCGGAACGGCCGCCGTGCCACCAGTCCCGCCCCTCCGCCGACCAGCCCCGCCACCGAGTGGATCTTGGTCGTCTCGATCGATTCGGCCATTCCGAGCCGCGGAAGGATCGACGGGAGGCGCCGGGCGAGCATGGTCTTGCCCGAGCCGGGCGGCCCGATCAGCAGGATGTTGTGCGCTCCCGCCGCCGCCACCTCGAGCGCCCGTTTCGCGAGCGCCTGCCCCCGGACTTCGGCGTAATCGATCCCCTCGAGCGGCGGCTCGTCGAGCTCCCGCTGCGGATGCGGCTCGATCGGCGACTCGCCGCGGAGATGATCGATCAGCTCCGGAAGGCTCCTCGCCCCAACGACCCGCACTCCGCCGACCGCCGCCGCCTCCGCCGCGTTCGCCTCCGGCACCACGACTTCGCGGATCGACCGGTCCTCGGCGAAGGCGGACGAGATCGAGAGCGCTCCGCGGATCGGGGAGAGCATCCCATCGAGCGAGAGCTCGCCGATGAACACGCGCCCATGAAGGTGGTCCTCGCTCAGAATCGCCGTACTCCGGAGGATGCCGAGGGCGATCGGCAGGTCGAAACCCGACCCTTCCTTCCGGACGTCGGCGGGAGAGAGGTTGACCGTGAGGAGCTCGTGATACCCCCCCAGGCCGCAGTTGGAAAGGGCGGCGCGGATCCGCGAGTACGACTCGCGGACCGCGGCATCCGGGAGGCCGACCAGATCGAACCGGGGCGTGCCCGAGCTCGAGTCCACCTCGACGGTGATCCTGACTGCATCGATGCCGTAGGTCGCTGCGCTGAGAACCTTGGAAAGCATCCTCGGTTTTTCGTTCGCGACCTGCGGATTCTCGTCCCGGGCCGAGGGTACCTCGGCCGGCGGGGGCGCGTCGAGTCCGGCGGGAGGAGTCTCGGGGCTCGACCGGGGGTCGATCCGCGGGGCGGTGGCGTGGGGGGCCTGGAAGAGGCTCGGACCACGGGCCTGAAGCCGATTCGGTAGGCGCAAGTCGCGGGCTTCCATGACTGATGGGTCAGCGCCGTCGGCGTCTCATCACCCTCTCGACCCCGGCACGGCCGGGGAGGCCGCCGGCTCCGAACGATAATCACGACGGAAATCCGGACGAAAAGTGAAACGCGGGGCGGACCGGAAAGGGCGAATATCGCCGGGGATTCCGATGCTTATTTGGCTGAAATAGCTGCCGTTTAATATTGACAAAATCATCGCTGCTATATCTAATGACTGCACGCAGACTCGAAGAATCGGGATGGGTGAGGAGAGCGATGTCATTCGAGAAATGGGTCCCGCAGCCGGACTTGTCCCTACCTGCGTCGGCAACCATCGTCCAGTCCCGGTTGATCCGACTCACCTCCGACGTTGCGCACCTTCTCCGGCTGCGAGGGAAGACGAACGCCCATCTTTTTTACGACCGCAAGCGTAAGGTCATCGGAGTCCGCCCCGCCGAGCGCAAGGACGATCTGACCTCGAAGATCCGGCAGTCGGGCAAGTCCACCTCCCTGCACGTTCCGACGTTTTTCCGGCACTACGAGATCGAGATTCCCGGAATCAAGCGGTTCCACTGCTGGTACGACGAGAAGGAGAAGATGGCGATGATCGACATCTCGAAGCCTTCTCCCCGCGGCCGGCCCGCCGGAACTTAGGCTCTGCGGGTTCCTCGAAGCACAGCGCGAACTGGCCAGGATGCTACTGCTCGTAGCGCGCGGATGTCGCCACCGGGACGTGCGCTACAATTCGCCTCGCGTCGATCTCAATGGGAGGACCCACCTCATGAAACGCATCCTCGCTCCACTCGTCCTGCTCGTGCTGTGCGCCGGCCCGCTCGCGGCCGGAATGAAATACCAGTTCGAGTCGAGGACCGCCGGCCGGGGCGGCACGAGCCTGGTCGGAACCGCTTCGGTCGAAGGCTCGAACATGCGCCTCGACATCACGGAAGGCGACGACCTGTTGTTCAAGGACCGCGCGGTCGTCCTCTCGCGCGACGGCGGAAAGACCATGATCATCCTCGATCCCCGGGAGAAGACCTGGTTCGAGCTCAGCATCGGCGACGCGCTGCAGGCGATGGGGTCGATGATGAAATCGATGGGAGGCATGTTCCAGATGTCGATCGACAACCAGACGGTCGACGTCAAGGAGGCCGGTGACGGCGGCACCATCGAGGGATATCCCACCCGGAAGTACGAGGTTCGCACGACCTACGACCTCAACATGAGGATCATGGGGATGAAATCGGCCTCGAACGTCGACATGACGACCGAGACCTGGGCGACGACCGCAATCGATCCCGGCTTCTCGACCTTCGTCCAGACCAGGGGACTGCGAACCGGCATGGAGGATCTGGATGCCCTGATCGCCGCACAGACGGCGAGCGTGAAAGGGTTCCCGCTCAAGCAGGTGACGACGACGAAGACCACGCAGGGGAGGAAGGCCGACACGCAGGTCACGACGATGACGGTGACCGGAATCGAGAAGGCGAGCATTCCCGCCTCGGAGTTCGAAGTGCCGGCGGACTACAGCCAGACCGAGTCGCCGCTGGCCGCGATGGACGCGCTCAGGCGGCGTTGATTCCGGATCGGGAGCCGGCGGCCCGCCGGGCCGCCGGCGGTCAGGCTCGCAGCATCTCCCGCACGACCCGGTCGACGATCTCCGGATTCGCGCGCCCTCCGGTCTCCGCAATCACCTTTCCGACGAAATACCCGAGAAGCCGGGTCCGGCCGCTCCGGTACTGCTCGAGCTGCTCCGGACTCCGCTCGATCACGACCCTGGCAGCCGCCCGGATCGCCGCCTCGTCGGTGATCTGTCTGACCCCGAGGCGGTCGACGAGCTCGAGAGGATCGGCGGAGGTTTCGGCCATCGCCTCGAAGATCTGCCTGGCCCCCCTTCCGCTGACGATTCCGCGATCGATCAGGTCGACGAGGCTCGCGAGGCGTCCGGGGGTCAGACGCCAGCCGTCGAGATCGACGCCGCGCTCGTTGACGACCGCGAGGACCTCATTCCGGACCCAGTTGGCCACCTGCTGCGGAGCGCTGGAAGCGGCCGCCGCCGCCTCGAAGTATCGCGCCACTGCCGGAGTCGCGACCAGGACCTCGGCGTCACGCGGGGGGACGCCCCACGTCCGGGCGTATCGTGCCGCACGCGCGGCGGGCAGCTCGGGCAGCGCGCGCCGTACACGCTCGATCCACTCCTCGCCGACCTCCAGATCGAGAAGATCGGGCTCGTCGAAATACCGATAGTCCCACGCCTCTTCCTTCGACCTCATCGGACGCGTCTCGCCGGAGCGCGCGTCGAACGATCGGGTCTCCTGCACCACGGTCGCGCCCGATTCCAGCAGCGCGCCCTGCCGCCCGATTTCGAACTCGATCGCGCGGCTCAGATGGCGGAACGAGTTGAGATTCTTGATCTCGGCCCTGGTTCCGAGCGGGTCGTCCTTCCGCCGGACCGAGACGTTCGCATCGATCCGGAGCGACCCCTCCTCCATGTTGCCGTCGCAGACCGCCGCCCACTGCAGAATCTGCCGCAGCCGGGACGCCCATTCGACCGCTTCGGCTGCGCTTCGCAGCTCCGGCTCGGAGACGATCTCGATCAGCGGCACGCCGGCCCGGTTCAGGTCGACGAGGCTCACGTTCGCGGGAACGTCCTTCCACGGAGTCTCGTGCAGGAGCTTTCCGGCGTCCTCCTCGAGATGGATGCGGCGGATCGGGACGGGCGAGGGGGTCTCGTCACGGAGGATCGCGATCGCGCCGCCGGTCGCGATCGGGCGGTCGTGCTGAGTGATCTGATACCCCTTCGGCAGGTCGGGATAGAAGTAGTTCTTCCGGGCGAAGCTGGAGCGGGCCTGGACCTCGCAGCCGGTCGCGACCGCGGCGGCGATCGCGAGCTCGACCGCGCGCCGGTTCAGCACCGGAAGCGTCCCCGGATAGCCGAGGCAGACGGGGCAGACGCTGCTGTTGGGAGGAGCGCCGAACCGGACGGCACATCCGCAGAAGAGCTTCGATTCGGTCAGGAGACGGGCGTGGACCTCGAGACCGATCACGGCGATCCAGGTCGACATCGGGCGGCGATTATACGATCGGCCGCTTCAGCACCGGCGGAGCAGCGTCAGATCGTAAAGCCCCTCCAGTGCCCGTTCCTCCCACCGCAGCATCTCGAAGCGAGGAGCCATCGCCTGCGCAATGCCGTGCGGCGACTGGAATGCGGTCCTCGAGATCTCATCGTTCGGTTCCCCCGATCGGTCGCGCGCCAGCCCCTCCGCCGGAATGGGGCTCGGGCGGGCCCCTTCCGCCGCCGGGCCGAGCGAGCCGAGCAGCGCGAGGCCGCCGGCCGGCAGAAGCCGGGCCAGCTCGTCCCTCCATTCCGGAAGGCGAGCCGGCGGCAGATGCGGCAGCAGAGAAGGGGCGAACACGACGTCGAACCGCCCGGACGGCCAGGGGAGAGGAGGGTCCGGCGCGGAGCTCTCGATCCGGATCGAGGGAAAGGCGGCCGATGCCCATCGCGCGCTCTCCGGGTCGGGCTCGAACCCGTGAAGCTCCCAGGCCGTCTGCCGGAGGTGGCGGAGGGTGCGGGCGGTTCCGCAGCCGATCTCGAGAATCCGGGCGCGCCGGGTCGACGCGATTCCGGCGCCCGCCACGATGCGCCGGAGCGACTCCGCCGAGGCGCGCCCCGCGCGAAGGTAATCGCCGACCGAGGGGGACTGCTGGCTCCGGATCCGGAGCGCCGCATCGGGAAGCGGCCCGGAGACGACGAGCGCGCGACGCAGCCGGTCGAAGGCGGCGCGCCGGGCGCGGCCGAAAGGAACCCGGATGCGGTCGGGCACGAGTCGGTGGTAGGCGGCCTTCAGCATCGAGCCGGAAGATTCTAGTGTCCTCCAGGGTCGGAATCCATAGCAGACGGCGAAGGGATCGGCGTTACGGGACACCGAAGCGTTGACCTCCGGGGCCGCCGAAAATTACCCTGTTTCATGAGCTCGCCCGAGCACTCATCCCGGCCGCTCGGACATGCCGCCGTCGGGATCGACCCCCGCGAGCGGGGCACCGGTCCTCTCGACGTCCGGGCGCTCTTCGGGAACGAGCGCCCGATCGTCCTCGAGATCGGCTCCGGGAAGGGGCGTTTCCTCCTCCAGGAAGCGAAAAAGCATCCCGAGCTCAACTTCATCGGGGTCGAGAAATCGCTCCATTACTACCGCCACGTCGTGGATCGGATCGTCCGCCATGGCGTTCCGAACGTGCGCGTGGTGAACTGGGATGCGTTTCTGCTGCTCGAGAAGCTCGTCCCGGAGGCGAGCGTCCGGGAGATTCACATCTATTTCCCCGATCCGTGGCCGCGGCCGCGGGAGCGCAAGCGGAGAATCATCCGACCCGAGGCCGTCGCTCAGCTCCGGCGCGTCCTGGAGCCGGGAGGAAGAGGCTGGTACGTGACCGATCATGCGGAATATTTCGACGCGGCGGTGCCGGCGCTCGGCGCGGAGTTCGAGATCGAGGCGGGTCGGATCGTGCACGATCCGCCGCGGACGAACTACGAGGCGAAATATCAGGCCGAAGGGCGTCCGATCTATCAGGTGTCGTTCCGCCGTCGATGAGAGTCGGTCGGGAGCAGATCCGGTGACGGGTACATCTCTTGCTCGACATCATCGCTGGAGTTCAATCCGAACGAGCAGGAGGAACGACATGGCGAACACGAGAACGGACCGGCCGCTGTCGACGCGGACCGAAAGGGAGACCTCCGGAACCGGCGTGCGCGAGCTGATGACGCGCAATCCGCAGACGGTCACCGAGCAGGATTCGCTGCAGAAGGCTGCGAAGCTGATGGTTGAGTGCGACTGCGGATCGTTGCCGGTGGTCGGCGGTGACGGCCGGTTGCGCGGCATGATCACGGACCGCGACATCGTCGTGCGGGTCGTCGCTCAGGGGAGGAACCCGCTCGACGCGACCGTCCGCCACGCGATGACGTCCGAGGTGTTCTCGGTCCGTGAGAGCGACTCGGTCGAGAACGTGTTCCGGCTGATGGGCGAGAAGCAGGTCCGCCGCGTGCCGGTCGTGGGCGACGACGGTGCGATCGTCGGCATCATCGCCCAGGCCGACCTGGCCCTCGAAGCGAGGGCGGACGAAAAGGTGGGCGAGACCGTGGAGCGGATCAGCGAGCCGGAGCGCCGCCCCGGACACTGACGACTCGCCCGGCCATGGAACCGGGACGCGGCGGCCCGGAGGCCGCCGCGTTCGGTCTCGAGCTCACCATCCGCACCGGCGTCCGCGATTTTGCTGATCCAGCCACTGCTTGAGCGGCGCGAAATACCCGATGATCGCCGTCGCGTCCATCTCCCGCTTCCCGGTGAGCGCCTCCAGAGCGTCCGGCCACGGGCGGCTGATCCCCATCTCCATCATCTCGTTCAGCCTTCGTCCGGCTTCACGGTTTCCGTAGATCGAACAGCGGTTGAGCGGACCGTCGAAGCCGATCGTCTCGCAGAGTGAACGGTGGAACTGGAACTGGAGAATTCGCGCGAGAAAGTAGCGGGAGTACGGAGTGTTGCCGGGAATGTGGAACTTGGCGCCCGGGTCGAATTGCTCTTCGGTTCGCTCGACGGGAGGGCGGATCCCCTGGTAGCGCGTCCGCAGCTCCCACCATGCGCGGTTGTACTCGGCCGGCGAGATCTCCCCCGAGAAGACGCCCCAGCGCCACTTGTCGATGAGGAGCCCGAACGGCAGAAAAGCGACCGACTCGAGCGCGTCGCGCATCAGGAGCCCCAGGTCCTTCGAAGGATCGGGGACTTCCGGGATCAGGCCGATCTGCCTGAGATAGGGCGGGGTGACCGAAAGGGCGATCGTGTCGCCGAGAGCTTCGTGGAATCCATCGTTGGCGCTCTGACGGTAGAGGTAGGGGAGCTGGTTGTAGGCGCGCTGATAGAAGTTGTGGCCCAGCTCGTGATGAATGGTCTTGAAGTCCTCCGCGGTCGGCTCGATGCACATCTTGATGCGGAGATCGTTCTCCTCGTCGACGTTCCAGGCGCTCGCATGGCAGACGGCCTCGTGATCGACGGGCTGCGTGAAGAGGGAGCGCTCCCAGAAGGTGTCGGGAAGCGGATCGAAACCGAGGGAGGTGAAGAAACGCTCGCCGATGCGAACCATCTCCCGCGCATCGACGTTCTTCGAGCGAAGCCGCTCGGTCAGATCGAAGCCCGGATCGACGGCCGGAGGTGCCACCAGCTCGTAGACGTTGCTCCAGTCCTGGGCCCAGATGTTTCCGAGCAGGTCGGCACGGATCGGCTGGTCCAGGGGAACGACGGCATCTCCGTATTCCTGATTGAGCTCCGCGCGGACGTAGCAGTGGAGCGTGTCGTAGAGCGGCTTGACCTGGAGCCAGAGGCGGTCCATCTCCGCGGCGAACTCGTCGGGCGGCATGTCGTACTTCGATCGCCAGAGCACGCCCGTATCGCGGTAGCCGAGCTCGCGGGACCCCTCGTTGGAGAGCTCGACGAACCGCTGGTACAGCGGCCGCATCGAGGGTGAGATCGTCCGCCAGCCGGCCCAGACTTCCATCAGCTCCGCCGGATCGCGGCTTCCCGCGAAGATCCGCGTGATCTGCTGAATGTCGAGGCAGTCCTCGCCCGAACGGCCGGGAGGGCAGAACTTCCCCGCGCCGTACATCGCCTCGAGGCGCGCCTTGAGCTCCGAGAGCTCGGTCGCCTTCCGGGCGTCGGCCGGCGCCGGCGCGACCAGCCCGGTCTTGAGCAGTTCGAGCTGCCGGCGCGTGTCGTACGACAGCCGCAGTCCGTCGAACCTGGCCGCCTCCTTCGCGGTCTCGGTGAAGGCGCTCGTAAAGATCTCGTCGCGTTCCGCCGCGATCCTTTGCGTGTCGAAGGTGATGAAGTTGGCCGCGACCCACGCCGCGTGCGAGGCTCGGACGCCGAGCTCGTACAGCCTCTCGTTCGCCTGTTCGACGAACCGGACCGCATCCGCCTCGGTGGGGGAGGGAGATGCCGCGACCGGGTCCATCGTCGTCGCGGGCGCGGGAGTCGTCGCGGGAGCGGTGGCACAACCCGTGAGGGCCGCCACCGCGAGCAATCCGGAAAGCAGGCGCATCCGCCTCATGCCGGGTACCTCCATTCTCTTCGATCTTCCGGGTCGCGATGCAGGAGTCGCACCGTGCCCGGTGAACCGTATCTCAACTCCCGCTCCGGCGGCGAGCGAAATTACCGCAGAACCCGCTTCAGCCCCTCCCCGAGGCGAGAAACGAGGCCATCGCGGCCCCCGCTTCGTGCTCGGCGCCGTGAAATCCATGGTCGGCGCCGGAAAGAACGATCGAGGAGAAACGGCGCGGCTCCGCCGCGTGGTCGCGCAACAGTCCGGCGCATCGATCGACTTCGCCGAAACAGAACTCGTCGCGCTCGCCGAGCAGCGCCAGAGTCGGCTTCCGAAGCCGGCGATAATGACGGAAGAGGGGACGCCGCGAGAGCCCCAGATCGCGCATCGTCTCGAGAAAGGGAAAGACATTGTAGTCGCCGTCGGGGTCGATGGTGTCGAGCAGGGAGCTCCACGAGATGAGAAAGGGAGAGACCGAAGGAGGAGCGAGCTCGCGCCCGCGGCCGGCAGCCACTCGGGCTCGTGCCGTCTTCAGCGTGCGGGCGAATCGCCGCGGTCCGAGCGCCTCGTAATGGATTCCCACGTCGTCGCCCGGCGCGAGCAGCACGACCCTGGCGACCGGGTTTCTCCGCTTTCGCGCGTTGTACACGCAGATCTTGTTCGCGCCCGTCGAATGTCCGATGAGGTGGAATCGGCGATACCCCTCGCTCCGCAGCATCGCGATCGCGCCGTCGACGTCGGCCACGCAGTCGCGGATCTTCTCGTACGTCATTCCGAGCAGGACCGAGCCGCTCCTGCGCGCGGTCTTTCGCGAGAGTCGCTTGATCAGGTGCGCGCCTCGGTTGTCGAAGGCGAACAGGGAAATCCCGCGCCGCGTCATTTCCTCTCCAAAGGCGTTCGTCCTGGTCGCGGAGTAAAACACCGAGGCGTCGCCGTTGCCGTGGAGAAAGAGGGCGGCTTCGCGGCTTTCGCGGGACGGCTCGTAGAGGAGGCCGGGAAGGCCGAGTCCGTCGCTCGAGCGGAATCGGATCAGTCTCACGCGCACCGGGGCATTCTGACGGGCCATCGGCGGTTTTTCCAGCAGGCGGCGGAGGACGCACTCGGAATCATCGCGAGTCTCCGCCCGCCCCGAAACCGGCACGATGCTCGAATCGTCTGTGATGGCAGGAGACCGCGATCGATGAAACCGTTCCGTCTGCTCGCACTCTCCGTTCTTCTCGTGTCGGCCCCCCTTCCGGGGCAGCAGAGCGAGCCCGAGGAGCCGGGCGAGGAAGAAGCGCAGAGCCCCGATTTCTCACGCGAGGCGCTCCGCGGGATCTTTTTCGAGATCGAGGAGGAGCCTCCCGACCCCCGCCAGGCCGGCATCAAGCTGTTCGAGTTCGTGATCGGAGGGTCGAGGACGACGGTACGCTTCCTTCCGCTCGGCATGCCGCTCGGGATCGGGAGCGGAGTCGAGATCAATCCGATCGTGAATCCACTCGACATGACCGGCACGGCGGGCTCCACGATCTCTCCCCGCCTGCGGAATCGCTATACCGAGTGGTGGATCAGCCGCCGACTCGGCTTTCCCCTGAGCCCGCCGAAGGAAAATTAGTGGACTGCAACGACAGAATCAGTAACCACCTGGCTTGGTCTCGACGCCGTGAGCTTTGTTGCGGCTCCTCAGCATAGTCCCGCTATGCCTGCGTCGCCGCGCCTCGCTCACGCCGCCAATACCGGCGCCATCTGGTACTGATTCTGTCGTTACAGTCCACTGGACCTATCGGGGGGTGGTGCCGCCCCCCTGACCGAGACCGATCGGCTCGATGAAGACGCGGCGAAACGGACCGAGGTCGGATTCGAACACCGCGGTGCCGCGCACCGACACCCGACTCGAGGGATCGGACCCGAACTCGTCGCTGACTGCGTCGACCCCCATGCCGATCGTCAGCAACTGCCCTGGCGGAATGACCTCGTGCAGCGCGCGGCTCGACGAGTCGAATCGCCAGGCTCCTCCGGTGACCGATTGAATCGTCAGGCGGCGGAGGGTGATCGGCTCGGAAGAGCGATTCAACACGTCGACCAGCAGGTCGATACGGGTCGTTTCGCGCAGGATGCTTCCTTCGCCCACCTGGCCCGCCGGCTGGCGGACGCGGAACTCGGGAGCGATGACGCCGGAGGGGCGGGGCGGCGCGCCAGGAGCAGCAGGGAAAGCGGAGCGCGCACTCCGGCATTATCGGGCGGGTGCCGGAAGGAAGAGGGACCGCACACGATCGTGTGCATATGCCCGATCGAGGTCGAGCCCAGGCGCCAGGTGCACAAGAGGCGTTGCACCGCCCTCGCCACTCCGTGTACACTCATCCGCCTCTGCCATGGCACCTCGATCGATCGCGAACGCCACGATCACTTTCGGTCTCGTGACCGTTCCGGTGAAGCTCTACGCCTCCAGCCAGACCTCGGAAGCGATCTCGTTCAACCTCCTCCACAAGAAGTGCGGATCGCGCCTCAAGCAGTTCTATCGCTGCATCGACGAGGAGGAGGAGATCTCCCGCGACGAAATGGTCAAGGGGTACGAGTTCTCGAAGGGGCAATACGTCATCCTCTCCGAAGAGGAGCTGAAGGCTCTCGAGCAGCGTTCGACGCAGGAGATCGTGGTCGCCGAGTTCGTCCCGTCCGAGTCGATCGATCCGGTGTACTTCGAGAAGGCGTACTACCTGGGGCCGGACAAGGGAGGCGACCGGGCGTACCGTCTGCTGGCCGAAGCGATGCGCCGGACGGGGAAATGGGCCGTCGGCATGTATACGGCTCGCGGTCGCGAGTACCTCGTCGCACTGCGTCCGGCCGAACAGGGGCTGGTGCTCCAGCAGCTCCACTACGCCCACGAGGTGCGCCCCTTCTCCGAGCTCGATCTGACGGGCGGCGAGATCAAGGAACAGGAGCTGAAGCTCGCGATGATGCTCGCCGATCAGATCACCTCCGAGGAGTTCAATCCGGAGGCCTACAAGGACGAGTCGCATCGGAAGCTTCGCGATCTGATCCAGCGCAAGGTCGAAGGGGAGGACATCCTCGCGTTCAAGGCTGAGAAGCCGAGGCCGCAGGTCATCGATCTGATGGAGGCGCTGAAGGCGAGCCTCGCCGGCGCTGGCAGCGGACCGCGCGAAGCGGAGAGCCGCAAGCCGGCGCGAAGGGCGCCCCGCGCCCGCACCGCTCCGAAGGCGGTCGCCGGCAAGGGACGCGGCCAGAAGTAACGACCCCCCTCCCGTTCCCGCCGCAACTCACTCGCACTACACTAGCCCGCGATGAAGGGCTATTCCGTCCGCGACGTCTCGGCGGCGGCCGGTCTCTCGGAGCATCAGGTCCGCGCCTACGCGAAGGCGGGCTTCCTCGAGCCCGTGCGGGGCTCCCGCGGCGAGCTGCGCTTCTCCTTTCAGGACCTGGTCATCCTCCGGACGGCGAAGGAGCTGATGGCGGCGCGGATCCCGATGCGCAAGATCCGGCATGCCCTCGAGCGTCTCCGCGAGCAGCTACCGACCGGCCGGCCGATCACCGCCGTCCGGATCGCGGCGCAGGGGGAGCGGGTCGTCGTTCAGGACGGCAGCACCGTGTGGAATCCGGAGAACGGACAGGTGCTGTTCGATTTCGCCGTCTCGGATCTGGCCTCGCGCATCGCGCCGCTGGCACAGCGGAACATCGAGCGCGCGCGAGAGGACGACGCGGCGATGGAGGCGGACGACTGGTACCAGCTCGGCTGCGATCTCGAGATGGCCGACCGGAGCGAGGCGCGCGATGCCTACCGCCGCGCGGTCGAGATCGATCCGTTCCACGCCGACGCGCACGTCAATCTCGGCCGTCTGCTGCACGAGGACGGCTCCGCGCGCGCCGCCGAGGCCCATTACCGGATCGCTCTCGAGAGCGACCCCGATCACGCCACCGCAGCCTACGACCTCGGAGTCGCACTCGAAGACATGGACCGCCGCGCCGAGGCCGTCTCAGCGTATCGAAAGGCTCTCGAGATCGACCCCGATCTGGCCGACGCCCATTACAATCTCGCGGGCATCCTCGAGCAGCTCGGTAAGCGCCAGGCGGCCTTCCGGCATCTCCGAACCTACCGGAAGCTGATCGATCAGACGTAGAGCCGGCGAGTGGCCCGGACAGTCGCCGAAAGATTCTTCCCGTCTCCGCGGTTCTGCATCTCTCCCGCCCGGCGGTGGAGATTCGAGATGTCCGAGTCGATCCGAACCGAACTTCGCGCGCTGACGCGTCTGGCGCTGCCGCTCGCGGCCGCGCAGGCGGGAACCCAGCTCATGGGGCTCGTCGACGTGGCGGTCCTCGGAAGACTCGGGGCGACCGAGCTCGGCGCGGCGGGCCTCGGCAACTCCCTCTTTTTCGCGCTGGCGATCCTCGGAATGGGAATCGTGATGGGGATCGATCCCCTCGTCTCGCAGGCTCTCGGTGCCGGCGAGGAGACCCAGGCGCGCCGCGTGCTGTGGCAGGGCGTCTGGATCTCGAACGCGGTCGGTTTCGGCCTGATGATCCCGATGGCGCTCTCCCCCCGGCTGCTCCCTCTTCTGGGGATCGAGCAGACGCTCGTCGAGCCGGCGGCGCTCTACGTCCGCATCCGGATGCTGAGCCTCCCGTTCTTCATGATGTTCATCGCGTTGCGGGCGTATCTGCAGGCGCACGGGATCGTCCGGCCGATGATCGTCGCGATGGTGATCGGGAACGTCTTCAATCTGGTCGCCGACGTGGTTCTGGTCTTCGGCGGCTCGGTGCTGCCGGCGTGGACGGGGCCGCTGCGCTCGATTCCGGCGTACGGAGTGGCGGGCGCCGCGGTCGCCTCGGTGGTCGCGGCGATCGTGCAGCTCGCGGTGCTGGCGGCGGCGATTCGCGCGATTCCGCTCGGAAGCGACGCTCCGGCGAATCTCCGTGCGCCCGACCGACGGCTCTTCGCGCAGGGGATGCGGGTCGGCCTTCCGGTCGGATTTCAGATGGGCGCCGAGGTCGGCATCTTCGCGCTCGTCGGCCTGATCGCGGGGAAATTCGGAGAGGCGCCGCTGGCGGCGCACCAGGTGGCGCTGACGCTCGCAGCCTTCACGTTCACGGCCGCGGTGGGAATCGGAGCGGCGGGGTCGGTTCGGGTCGGACGGGCGATCGGTGCGCGAGACCGGGAGCAGACCCGGCGCGCGGGCCTCGCCGCCTTCATAGGCGGCGGAGGATTCATGGCCTTCATGGCGCTCCTGTTCTGGATCCTGCCGCGCCAGCTCTCCTCGCTCCTGACCAATCAGGAGCCGGTGATCAGGATCGCCATCCCTCTGCTCGCCGTCGCCGCCGTGTTCCAGATCTCCGACGGGATTCAGGGAGTCGGAGCGGGCGTGCTCCGCGGCGCCGGCGACACCCGATTCGCCTTCGTGGCGAACATCATCGGGCACTGGCTGATCGGATTTCCGATCGCTCTGCTGTTCGGATTCGTCTTCGACTGGGGAATCGTCGGCCTGTGGTGGGGTCTGTGCGTCGGACTCACCGCCGTGGCCGCCCTGCTGGTTCACCGCTTCTGGCGGCTCTCGTCGAAGGAGATCGCCCCCCTCGATCGCTCCCTGCCGCATCTGCCGGCGGCAGGATGATCCCGGCGGATCCGACCGGATCCGCTACACCCGGTGGAGTGCAGCCGATCCCGATGCTCTCGGAGCGTCCTCGCGTCTGGATCGCCATCGATCGCCGCCGCTACGATTCGGCATGACCGTGCACGACGCAACGACCCCTCTGAAGGGACGGGGAGCGGTGATCAGCCCGCCGAATCGGTTCGAGAGGCTGGTCCACGAGCCCGACCCGGAAGCAGAACGGAGTCCCGGCGCTCCGCCGACCGAGTATCTTCGCGATCCTGCGCGTCAGATCATCGCGAGCAACGACAGCCCCGACGTCGGATTCGACCGGAGCATCAACCCCTACCGCGGCTGCGAGCACGGTTGCGCCTACTGCTACGCCCGGCCGACCCACGAATACCTCGGGTTTTCGGCCGGGCTCGATTTCGAGACGCGCATCATGGTGAAGGAGGACGCGGCGGCGCTGCTGCGGAAGGAGCTCGCCGCGCGGAGCTGGACCCCGCAGGTCATCGCGCTCAGCGGTGTGACCGATCCCTACCAGCCGATCGAGAAGAAGCTCGGAATCACGCGGGGCTGCCTCGAGGTGCTGGCCGAGTGCCGCAATCCGGTGGTGGTGGTCACGAAGAATCAGCTCGTCACGCGCGACGCCGATCTGCTCGGCGAGCTCGCCCGGTTCGATGCGGTCCGCGTCTTTCTCTCGATCACGACCCTCGATCCCGCGCTCGCGAACCGCCTCGAGCCGCGTGCCTCGTCACCCCGTCTCCGGCTCGAAGCGGTTCGCGAGTTGCGCGCACGCGGCGTCCCCGCCGGCGTCATGGTCGCCCCCGTGATTCCGGCGATCACCGACCACGAGATTCCGAAGATCCTCGAGGCTGCGGCGGGGGCCGGGGCGGAGTGGGCGGGGTGGGTCATGCTCCGCCTGCCGGGCGCCGTCGCGCCGATGTTCGAGGCGTGGGTCGAGGCACACTTTCCCGACCGGAAGGAGAAAGTGCTCAGCCGCATCCGCTCGATCCGCGACGGTGCAATGTACGACACGCGGTGGGGCGTGAGGCAGCGCGGTCAGGGCCCGTTCGCCGACCAGGTTCGGGCGATGTTCGAGACCTCCTGCCGGCGATTCGGTCTGAATCGCCGCAAGCTCGAGCTTTCGACGGAACACTTCCGTCGTCCCCGCAGCGACCAGGGGGAGCTCTTCCGCTGAGATCCGCCCCGCCGTTGCCAACCGAACCCGGCGAACATAGAACTGGGACCGGAAAACGAAGGGGGCATCGGATGGGCGAGAAGGTCACGTTTCCGTCGAACGAGCACACGTGCGAGGGATGGCTCGCGATCCCGCCGGCGAAGCGTGGCCCGACCGTCGTGGTGATCCAGGAATGGTGGGGGCTCGTGCCTCACATCCAGGACGTGACCGAGCGCTTCGCGGCGGAGGGATTTCTCGCTCTCGCTCCCGACCTCTACCACGGGCGGACGACGAAGTCGCCCGACGAGGCGTCGCGGCTCCTGATGGAGCTCGACGCCGAGCGGGCGGTCGACGAGATCCTCGGCGCCGGGGAGTGGCTCCTGACGCGTCCCGAGTGCAGCTCGTCGAGGTTCGGAGTCGTCGGATTCTGCATGGGGGGCGCACTCGCCCAGGCTGCCGCGACGCGAGGGGAGAAAGCCGGCGCCGCCGTCAGCTTCTACGGCGGGTTCAAGAAAGTGAAGATCGACTGGGAGAGCCTCCGCGCACCGCTGCTCCTGATCTACGCCGAGCAGGATCGCGGCGTTCCCCCCTCGCGGGGAATCGAGCTCGAGAAGACGCTTCGTGCGATGGGCAAGACGGCCGACGCGGTCGTCTATCCCGACGTCGGCCACGGCTTCTTCAACGACACCCGGCCCGAGGTTTACGACCGCAAGGCCGCGGAGGACGCCTGGCGACGCACCATCGCCTGGTTCCGCCAGCACCTCCGATAGGTCGGAACGCCCGGCTTCGCCGTGTCGGATGCCCCCGCGAGCTCTTGCGTGGCTCGGGCTTTGCTACCGAAGCGGAACATCCGCAAATCGGCGGAATCATTGAGCATCCTGCCGTCGCGTGGACTCGCGGAGAGTGCGGCGGCAGACGGACAGGAGGTACGATCGTGCGTATTCATCGAGGATTGGTACTGATTTCGGGACTCACCCTGCTACTCACGGCGCTTCCGGCCCTCGCGGGACCGGCTCCGTCGAAGACGGCGGCCGATCAGACGGTCACGGCCCGTCAGGCCGACCTCACGACCGTGCGCAGCGCGCTCGAGATCGAGCGGGTCGCCGGGGCTCTCGAAGCCCAGGGGTTCACCGCGGAGCAGATCGACTCGCGCGTCGCCGCCCTGTCGGACGACGATCTCCGCGCGCTCGCCCGGAACGTCGAGCAGATCCAGGCGGCTGGTCTGTCGCAGGAGCAGTGGATGTGGGTCGGTGTGGGCGCCCTCGCGGTGCTGCTGCTGATCCTGCTGGTCGACTGAGAACCGCCCCGGGCCGCTCGCCGCGGCGACTCGGGGCTTCTGCGCTCGGAATGGAGGAGCTCAGCACGTGAACCGCCTTCGTCCATGGGTTCTGCCGATCCTCGTCCTTCCGCTGGTGTCGTGCATCACGACGCGGCCGCGCTCCGCGCAGCCGGCGCCGGCGGCCGAGGTCATTCGAACCGTGCCGGTACGGCAGTGGGGCGACAATACGTGCGGATCGGGGGCGCTGTCGGCGGTGCTGAACCACTTCGGCGATCCGGTGAGCGAAGCGGAGCTGGACCAGGCCTTTCCGAAGGGACGCCACGGCGGAGTCGTCAGCGTCGATCTGCTGCTCGAAACGCGCCGCCGCGGCTTCGATGCCCGCATCGTTCAGGGCGACCGCGCGCTCGTGGTCGAGCGGGTGCGCGCGGGGGTCCCGGTCATTCTCATGCTCAGGGTCGTCGATCTTCCGGGCGCGCGAGGTGATCTGTTCCACTACGTGATCGCGGACGGGTATGACCCGGAGCGCGAACTTTTCCGCGTGCAGTTCGGCGATGGAAAGGCGCGATGGACCCGGCTCGAGCGGCTGGCCCGCGCGTGGGAAGGAGCGGGGAACGCCACGCTGCTGGTCGAGCCGCAGGCTCTGGAGTCGGCCCTCCGTCAGGCCGTTCTTCTCGAAGAGAAGGGACGGCTCGACGAAGCGCGCGAGTCGTATCTCCATCTCGCGGTGCGCCACTCCGATTCCGCCATCGTCTGGACCAACCTCGGAAACGTCGAGGCCCGCCGGGGGGATCCCGACGCCGCGGAGAGCGCATATCGCCGCGCGATCGAGATCGATCCCGAAGGGCGCGACGCCCTGAACAATCTCGCGTGGCTGCTCTACGGCGAACGAAGACTCGACGAGGCGGAGACGATTGCGCGGAGGGCCGTCGAGGCACCCGGGCCCGATCCGCATCTGGCGTGGGACACGCTCGGGCACGTGCTGGTGGCGCGCGGCGAGTGCCGGGAGGCGGCCGAGGCGTGGACTCGGGCTCTGGAGAGTCCGTCGCTCGATCGGGCGGGGCGGGCAGCCGCAACCGCGGCGCTCCAGAGCACCCTTCGCGACTGCGACGACGCGCCGCGACCCGCCGCCGCCACCGAAGCGGCTCCCTCCACCGTGGCGCGGGGCCGGCGGCTTCGGGTAGACTGAAGCCTCTGCAACCGGCTGCGCGCCCGATCGAAGGCTCCGCGTCGACGCGTCAGCCGAATTCCAATCCCGACGGGAGCATCTCCATGGCGACTGCGATCGAACTGAATCATCCCTTTTCATCGGCGAAGGACTCCGGCCGGCCCCCCTTCAAGGTGGCGAACCTCGAGCTGGCCGAGCTCGGAAGAAACGAGATCCGCCTCGCCGAGCACGAGATGCCCGGGCTCATGGTGCTGCGCGAACGTTACGGAAGCGAGCGGCCCCTCGCCGGCGCGCGGATCATGGGGAGCCTCCACATGACCGTCCAGACGGCCGTTCTGATCGAGACCTTGACGCACCTCGGAGCGGACGTCCGCTGGGTCTCCTGCAACATCTTCTCGACCCAGGACCACGCGGCGGCCGCGGTCGTCGTGGGGCGTCCCGAGACCGGCGGTACGCCGGCGAATCCGAAGGGAACGCCCGTCTTCGCCTGGAAGGGAGAGACGCTCGAAGAGTACTGGTGGTGCACCGACCAGGCGCTCCGGTGGCCCGACGGCGGAGGTCCCGACCTGATCGTCGACGACGGCGGCGACGCGACCCTTCTCGTTCACAAGGGGCGCGAATACGAGGAAGCGGGCCGGGTTCCGGCTTTCGATCCTGCCAACGATCCCGAGGAGTGGGGCGTGATCCTCGATCTCATCCGGAGGAGTCTGGCCGAGGATCCGAATCGCTGGACGACGGTGGCGAAGCGGATCCGGGGAGTGAGCGAAGAGACCACGACGGGGGTTCACCGGCTCTATCAGATGATGGCGGCCGGCTCGCTCCTTTTCCCGGCGATCAACGTCAACGACTCGGTGACCAAGAGCAAGTTCGACAACATCTACGGGTGCCGGCATTCGGTGATCGACGGTCTGAACCGCGCGACTGACGTGATGATCGGCGGGAAGGTCGCGGTGGTCTGCGGCTTCGGCGAGGTGGGAAAGGGGTGCGCGCAGGCGCTTCGTGGACAGGGGGCGCGCGTGGTGGTGACGGAGATCGATCCGATCTGTGCGCTGCAGGCGGCCATGGAAGGGTACGAAGTCCGCCGGCTCGAGAGCGTTCTCGAGACCGCCGACATCTTCATCACGGCGACGGGAAACAAGGACATCGTCACCGCGGCGCACATGGGACGGATGAAGCACAACGCGATCGTCGCGAACATCGGCCATTTCGACAATGAGATCGACATGGCCGGGTTGAAGAAGGGCGGCATCCGGCGCGTGACCGTCAAGCCGCAGCTCGACGAGTTCATCTTTCCCGACGGCCACAGCGTGCTCGTCCTCGCCGAGGGGCGACTCATGAATCTCGGCTGCGCGACCGGGCACCCGAGCTTCGTCATGTCGAGCTCGTTCACGAATCAGGTTCTCGCCCAGCTCGATCTCTGGAAGAACGGGCTGCAGTACGAGAAGAAGGTGTTCGTCCTGCCGAAGAAGCTCGACGAAGAGGTCGCGCGGCTGCATCTGGACCACCTCGGCGTCGAGCTGACCGAGCTGACCGAGGCGCAGGCGAGCTACCTCGGGATCCCGAAGGACGGCCCCTTCAAACCGGATCACTACCGCTACTAGAGTTTTTGCAGGACGCCAGGCGCAGGCACACCGCGGCGGCGCGGTGCGCCATCAGAGATCGGCGTAGTCGAGCAATCCGGTGTGGAAGACGAGCTTCCAGCCGCCGGGCGTCTTCGCGTAGCCCTTTCCGGCGCGGCCGTGCCACGGGAAGTCGGCCCGCGTCGCCCGATTCCTCCAGAGCGTGTCGACGTCGACCACGGCGAAGGCTCCGTCTCCTTCGGCCGAGACGGTGATCTTCACGATCGTCCTGTGATTCCGCACCAGATCGTGGGTCGCGAACAGCTCCTCCCATCCGCGCTTCCACCGTTCGCGGTCGTACCGCCCGAGGGGAAACACCCACGACGCCGGATCGTGGGAATGCGCATCGGGCGGCCAGGGCCACACCATGTCGGGATGGAACAGGGAGACGAGGCCATCCGCATCGCGAGCGTTCCATGCCGCCGTCTCGCGGTCCACCATCGACCGGATCTCGTCCTCGATCGTCTGCACCGATTCACCTCCGACTCTTCGGCCTTCCCAGAATACCGCATCGATTCCGCTGCATGGGATGTCTGATATCGTTCGCGGGCCACGTTCACGACTTCAGGAGGAATCATGTCGATCCGCAAATTCATCACGATCGCCGGTCTCGTCGCGACAGTCGCTTCGGTACCGACCGGCGCCCAGACGGAGTACTCCCTTCCGACCGGAGCCGAGCGCGCGGCGAGGGAAGCGATCGATGCCGCCCGGCTCCGCAGCCACGTCGCGTTCCTGAGCGACGATCTGCTCGAAGGTCGCGGTCCGGCCACGCGCGGGGATGCTCTGACGAGGCTCTACCTCGCGACGCAGATGGAAGAGATGGGTCTCGAGCCCGGCATGCCGGACGGCACGTGGGAACAGCCGTTCGACATCGTCGGCGTCCACGCCGAAGTTCCGAAACAGTGGACGTTCCGCCCGCGGAGCGGCTCGGCGCTCACGTTCGAGAACTGGACCGAATACATCGTCGCGAGCGGCGTGCAGGAGCCGGTCGCGGCGGTCGAGAACGCCGAGCTCGTCTTCGTCGGCTTCGGCATCGAGGCGCCCGAGTACCGGTGGGACGACTTCAAGAACGCCGACCTGCGGGGAAAGATCCTCGTGATGATGAACAACGATCCCGACTGGGATCCCGATCTGTTCGAGGGGAGCCGGCGTCTCTACTACGGCCGCTGGACCTACAAGTACGAGAGCGCGGCACGGCAGGGCGCCGCCGGAGTGATCATCATCCACACGGTTCCGTCGGCGGGCTATCCGTGGCAGGTCGTCCAGACTTCCTGGTCGGGCGAGCAGTTCGAGCTTCCGGCCTCAGGGGAGCCGCGAATCCGCCTCAAGGGGTGGATGACCGAGGCCGCCACCCGCCGGCTGATCGAGTCGGCGGGCCACGATCTCGATGCGCTGACGGCCTCGGCGAAAAGCCGCAGCTTCAAGCCGGTTCCCCTCGGGATCACCACCTCGTTCAGCCTGAAGAATCAGATCTCCCGTAAGGAGACGGCCAACGTTCTGGGACTTCTGCGCGGAACCGATCTCGCCGGCGAATACGTGATCTTCACCGCGCATCACGATCATCTGGGGATCGGGGAGCCGAACGCCGAGGGCGATGTGATCTACAACGGAGCACTCGACAACGCGAGCGGCACCGCGCAGGTGCTCGCCATCGCGAAGGCATTCACCGAGCTTCCCCAGCGGCCGCGGCGCTCGATCATCTTCAACTTCGTCGGAGCGGAGGAGCAGGGCCTTCTCGGATCGCAGTATTACGCCCAGCATCCCACCGTCCATCCCGGACGGATGGCCGGCAACATCAACATCGACGGCGGCAACATCTGGGGCCGGACGCGAGACGTGGTCCAGATCGGCTTCGGGAAGTCGAGCACCGACGACGTCGTCCGATTCTTCGCCCAAAAGCAGGGGAGGGTGATCAAGCCCGAGCAGTTTCCCGACCGCGGGTTCTACTACCGCTCCGACCAGTTCAACTTCGCGAAGATCGGCGTCCCTGCGATTTATCTCGACGGCGGCGTCGACTACGTCGGCCGACCGGCGGAATGGGGGAGGCAGCAGATCGAGGCGTGGGAGGCGCAGGATTACCACCAGCCGTCAGACGAGCTTACGGACGAGTGGAGCTACGAAGGGATGATCGAGGATGCGCAGCTCTCGTTCTATGCGGGGGCCTCGATCGCGACGATGGATGCGATGCCGGCGTGGAACCCCGGCGACGAGTTCGAGGCGGCGCGGAAAAAGGCGCTCGCGGAGGTGGCCGGAGAGTAGAGGCTCGCGGCCGGCACCCCGGTCGGGGTGCAGCCCCGGGAAGCCGTCGGCCCCCCCGTGTGGTGCGGGCGTCCCGCCCGCCCCGGGTGGGGGGCACCCCGACCCATCGCGGCAACTTCGTCGCGATACCACCCTCGCCGTGGTCGTACGGTCACGCCGTCACCGCCCGCCCCCTCACCCGCCTCGCTTCGCTCGGCACCCTCTCCCACCGGGAGAGGGGCCGGCCTTGCGGCCGGCGGGGTCTTGCGACTCGCCTCCATTCGGGAGTAGCCCGCATACGGGGTCCTCCTCTCCAAGAGGACCCGTGGTATGACGCCGCTTTTTTCATGGAGCTCGCGCTCACCAGCCGCCCCCCTCCGCGAGACGCCCCTCTCCCTCTGGGAGAGGGTGCTGGAGCCGACCGAAGGGAGGCGCAGGCGGGTGAGGGGACCCGTGTGGTGCGGGCAGCAACCTCCGCCCGTCGCGGGAACCTCGGCGGATCACCTCGAGCGGCTCGGTTCGCGGCGTCAGTCCGCGCGTGCCGGGTCCCTCTTCGGCCCCGCAAGCTTCGCTTTCAGGAAGTCGCGGTTCATCCGGGCGATGAAGTCGATCGAGATCGCCTTCGGACAGACGGCCTCGCACTCGCGGAAATTGGTGCAGCTTCCGAAGTACCGCTCCATGGTCTCGACCATGTTCTCGACACGAATGAAGCGCTCGGCCTGTCCCTGCGGGAGGAGCCCGAGGTGAGAGACTTTCGCGCTCGTGAACAGGTGCGCCGCTCCGTTGGGGCACTGCGCCACGCAGGCGGCGCATCCGATGCACTCCGCGGCGTCCATCGCCTGCTCCTGGACCGGCTTGGGGATCGAATGGATGTTCGCCTCCGGCGCGCTGCCGGTCGGAATGGAGATGAACCCTCCCGACTGGATGATCTCGTCGAACGGAGCGCGGTCGACGACCAGATCGCGGATGATCGGGAATGCCTTCGAACGCCACGGCTCGAGGTAGAGCTCCTGGCCGTCGCGATACTGGCGCATGTGGACCTGGCAGGTCGCCATCTGGAACCCGCCGTGCGCTCTGCCGTTGATCATCATTCCGCACGAGCCGCATATCCCTTCACGGCAGTCGTGCTCGAACGCGATCGGCATCTCTCCTTTTTCGATCAGCTCTTCGTTGACGATGTCGAGCATCTCGAGAAACGACGCGTCCGGACTGATGTCCTTCGCCTCGTACCGGACGAGTCTTCCTTCGGCTTCCCTTCGAGCCTGGCGCCAGACGTACAGAGTGAAGTTCATTACTTGTAGCTCCTCGTGCTCGGTTCGACGGCTTCGAAGGTGAGCTGTTCCCTGTGGAGGATCGGATCGCGCCCGCCGGCGAACTCCCACGCCGCGACGTAGGCGAACTTCTCGTCGTTCCGCTTCGCCTCTCCTTCCGCGGTCTGGAACTCGGTGCGGAAGTGCCCTCCGGCCGATTCCTCGCGGTGGAGCGCGTCGATGCACATCAGCTCGGCGAGCTCGAAGTAGTCCGCCACGCGGATCGCCTTCTCGAGCGCCTGGTTCGGCTCTTCGTCGCCGCCGACGATCTTCAGGTCGCGCCAGTACTCCTCGCGGAGCGCGGTGACCTGCCGGCGAGCCTCGATCAGCCCCTCGCGCTCGCGCGCCATCCCGACCAGATTCCACATGACCCGCCCGAGCTCGCGCCAATACGACTCGACCGAGCGCTTGCCGCTCCCCCGGAGGAGCTTCGCGATCCGCTCGCGCACGTCCTTCTCCGCGGCGCCGAACTCCGGCCGGTCGGTCGAGACCTTCTTCCCCATCCGCGGTGCGAGGTAATCGCCGATCGTGTAGGGAAGAATGAAGTATCCGTCGGCCAGCCCCTGCATCAATGCGGAGGCGCCGAGCCGGTTGGCCCCGTGATCGGAGAAGTTGGCCTCGCCGATCACGAAGAGCCCCGGGATGTTGCTCATGAGCTGATAGTCGACCCAGAGCCCACCCATCGTGTAATGCGGCGCGGGATAGATCCGCATCGGCACCCGGTATGGATCCTCGTCGGTGATCTCGTGGTACATCTCGAACAGGTTCCCGTAGCGTTCTTCGATCGCGTTTTTGCCGAGGCGCCCGATGGCGTCGGCGAAGTCAAGATAGACGCCGCGTCCGCCCCTTCCGACGCCCCTTCCCTCGTCGCACACTTCCTTCGCGGCGCGCGAGGCGATGTCGCGGGGAGCCAGGTTGCCGAAGCTGGGGTATTTCCGCTCGAGGTAATAATCGCGCTCGCTCTCGGGGACTCGAGCGGGTGGCCGGTGGTCGCCCTCCTTCTTCGGCACCCAGACCCGGCCGTCGTTTCGGAGCGACTCCGACATCAGGGTCAGCTTCGACTGGTAGTCGCCCGTCTGCGGGATGCAGGTCGGATGGATCTGCGTGTACGCGGGGTTCGCGAAGAGGGCGCCGCGGCGGTGGGCCCGCCAGATCGCGGTGGCGTTGGAGTACTTGGCATTCGTCGAGAGATAGAACACCGGGCTGTATCCGCCGGTGCCGAGGACCACGGCATCGGCCGCGTGCGACTCGATCCTGCCGCTCACCAGGTTGCGGGTCACCACGCCGCGGGCGGCGCCGTCGACCACGACCAGGTCGAGCATCTCGAAGCGGTTGTACATCGTCACCTTGCCGAGGCCGATCTGACGCTCGAGCGCCTGATAGGCTCCGAGCAGGAGCTGCTGGCCGGTCTGTCCGCGCGCGTAGAATGTCCGGGACACCTGGGCTCCGCCGAACGAGCGGTTGTCCAGCGTTCCTCCGTACTCGCGAGCGAACGGCACTCCCTGGGCGACGCACTGATCGATGATGTTCACGCTGACCTCGGCCAGCCGGTAGACGTTCGCTTCACGCGAGCGGTAATCGCCTCCCTTGATCGTGTCGTAGAAGAGCCGGAAGACCGAGTCGCCGTCGTTCCGGTAGTTCTTCGCTGCGTTGATCCCCCCCTGCGCCGCGATCGAGTGCGCGCGCCGCGGAGAGTCGTGATAGACGAAGCACTTGACGTTGTAGCCGAGCTCGGCGAGCGAGGCGGCGGCCGAAGCGCCGGCCAGTCCCGCCCCGATCACGACGAGGTCGAACTTGCGCTTGTTCGCCGGATTGACGAGCTTCATCTCGAACCTGGCGCGCTGCCATTTCTGCTCGAGCGGCCCCGGCGGGACTTTAGGGTTCAATTCCATCGATCGATTTCCTCCGGACGCCACCTCAGCGGACCAGACCGAGCATCACCGCCGCGGGAAAGGAGACGTTTCCGACCGTGATCACGACCGCGAAAGTCGTGGCGAAGCCGCGGCGCCAGCGGTTGAACTTCGGATGGTTCCATCCCATCGACTGAAACATGCTCCAGAGGCCGTGGTAGAGATGGAGTCCGAGGGCGAGGTTCGCCACGACGTAGGCGAGGCTGACCCAGACGTTCTGAAATCCGACGACGACGTTGTGATACGGATCGCCCGGGATGAAGTCGCGGTGGGCGTGCCCCGTGGTCAGATGGAGAAGGTGGTAGACGACGAACAGGAGAATGATCACGCCGCCCCAGCGCATGGTGCGCGCGGCGTAGTCGGTTTCGACGAAATCGTGGCGCTCGTATCGGACCGGACGCGCCCGTCGGTTCATCAGCGTGAGCTGGACCGCGGCCTGGATGTGCAGCCAGACCCCCACCAGCAGCACGATCCGCGAGATCCAGAGCGCGGCGCCCTCGGGAAACGCGGGAGCGCCGATCACCCGCAGCCACTCGCCATAGTGGTTCATCGCCTCGGCTCCGAGATAGAGCTTCAGGTTCCCGACCATGTGCAGGAAGATCCATCCGAACAGGATGATCCCCGTGATCGCCATCTCGTACTTCTTTCCGAGCGACGATCGATGGAAATCGAGAATCCAGGACATCGAGCTCACCTCGTGGCTGTTCGTGGGCGGAAGGGGAGGGGTCGGGGACGGCTGCGACCGCGCAGCCTCGACGGCAGAACCCATGGCAGGCGAATCATAGCGATCGGGACCACCGCGGGCAACGATCGCTCATCCGCCGATCGACTCCCGAATCACCGTCACGATCCGCCGCGCTCCCTCGGCGAGCATCTCCGGCGGCGTCAGCAGAGAGACCACCAGGTGCCCCTCGGCCGGAAAGTCGTAGAACCATCCCGGCTGGACCACCACCCCGCGCTCGAGAAGCTCGAGCGCGAGCCGCTCCTCGGTCGCCAGCCGCGGCACGCGCAGCACGGCCGACCACCCTCCCTCCGGGGCGAGCAGCTCGATCGCCGGCTCGGTGCCCACGATCGTGTGCAGTGCCGCGAGCGATCCGCGCAGCCGCTCCACGATCGACGCCCGGATCTTCCGCCCGACCGGCAGCACTTCGGCGAGCGCCGCCTGCACCGGCGTCGACACCGAAAGATAGCTGTCCGCGATCAGCTCGAGCGCATCCCGCGCTTCCGCACGCTCGAGCGGATCGCCACCGATTCGGATCCATCCGAGTTTCCAGTGCGGCAGTCCCGCGCTTTTCGAGAGCCCGCCCAGCGAGAACGCCAGCCCGTCCACCCACGAGGCGAGCGCTGGCCCCCGTCCCGGCCGATCCGTGAGCGCGTAGTCGTAAAACACCTCGTCCGAGATCAGGGCCGCCTCGAGCGGCAGCGCCGCCTCGGCGAGCGCCTGCTGATCGGCCGAGCTCAGGAACGCTCCGGTGGGGTTGTTGGGATGGATCGCCACGATCGCCCGGCTCCGCTCGGTGAGCGACGCCCCGAGGGCGGCCGGATCGACTTCCCATCTCCCGCCGTGCGAGTGCAGCGGGAAGTGCCGCAGCCGGACCCCCTCGAGCCCGGCGAGATGATCGAGCAGCGGATACGACGGAGTGTGTGTCACGATCTCGTCGCCCGGATTCGCGAGGAGCTTGAAGAGGAACGAATAGGCCTCGCTCGTCGAGGCCGTCAGCAGCAGATCGTCGGGATGTACCGGGTCGCGGGGAGTCGAGAGCTCCTGCGCGAGCGCTTCCCGGGCGGCGGCCAGTCCGCGAGCTTCGGGCTTCCAGGGGGCGCGGGCTGCACGCCCGAGGATCGCGGCGAGCTCGTCGTCAGGATAGTCGATCCCGACAGCGGTCGGATTCGAGACCGTGAGGTCGAGCAGCCGCGTCCCTTTCGCGAGCGCCGCCTCGCGCGCCCGCGCCAGCGCGTTCACCGGCGTCCGCCAGTTCATCCGCCGCGACAGCGTCACCGCCCGGCTCCGAGAACGGCCGCGATCTTCCCGAGCGCACGGCTGGAGGCCGCCTCGCCCATCGCCCGTTCCGCCTCATCCAGCCCGAACCATCGCAGATCGCGCGACTCGTCCGGGCGGATCGCAATCCGGTCCGGCGCCGACGTCTCGACGAGGAAGCGAACGTCGAAGTGCAGGTGCGCCGGCTCGCCCCTTCCGGCGGGAATCGAGTGGACGTCGAGGTCGAGGATCGCCGGCGTCACGAGGCGGAGATCCCGAAGCCCCGACTCCTCGCGCGCCTCGCGGAGGGCCGCCTCGCGCGGCGTTTCTCCGCCGTCGAGGTGCCCTCCCATCTGGAGCCAGCGGCCGAGGCGGCGGTGGAGGTGGAGCAGGATCGTACGGCTGTCGCGATGGACGACGAACGCGCTCGCGGTGACGTGACCGGGGTCGAAGTGCGATCGGGCCATCGCGTCTGCGGCCGCCGCCAGGAGCGCGCTCAGGCGTGCGGAATGCATGGCCTCGAGCGGGTCGGCGGAATGGTGATGCGCGAGCTCGACGAGAAGCGATCTGGATCGGTCTCCGATCATCGAAGTCCGGGCCATTCTCTCGCGCCGGCTGAAAAGGAGGAAACAGCGGCCGACGGTGCCGCCGCCCTCCCGGCCGGTGAGCTCGAGCGACCCGGCCATCGAAAGGACGCCGGCGGCGACTCCGGCCCACCACCGGGCGGGTTCTCCCGGTCGCGTGGTCCGGAAGTCGCATGGCATCCGCCGACTTTGGTGCGCTTCCGGATCGAGCTCATCTACCTCACCGACGAGGAGGGAAGGCCGCGGTCGCTGGCCGATACGACGCCTTCGGTTTCTGGATCGAAGCCCCCGACCCGGCCGCGGCGGTTCGGAAGTTCGTGGCGGAGGATGGAGCGGAGCTGATCGGGGATGCCTCTCGCATCCGGGGCTACGGCTCGATCGGCACCGCCCGCAAGGGAGTCCGGGTCTACGCGCTCGAAGCCTTCCTCAGCCCCGAGAACGGCTCCTGATCCCCCGCCGCCCGCCCTGGCATTACCGCTGCATTACCGCCTATCATGAAGAGGCAAACTGCGAGGGAGGCGCCCGTGGGCGTACGACAGTTGGAGCTGGGAGTCCCGAGAACGACCGAGGGAGACCTCAGGAGAGTGAGGTCTGCGCGACGGGGGGAGCGGGCGGCCGCCGTTCCGGACGACGATCGCCGCAGGCTGGGCCGAGTCTACGAGGGGAAGATCGAGGCGAAGGCGGCGGCGTCCTAGGTTCCCCAGCGGAGCGCGAACAGCTCCGCGTCGGCGAAGCCTCCGGCCGGCGTTGCGTGGTCGCGCAGGAGCGCATCGAGAGCGAGAGCCGCGGCGGAGTCGAGCCGCGTGACGCGCTCTTCTTCCTTCGGATCGAGCGGCGCCGCAGCGCGGGAGAGTCCACCCCTGAAGACGGCGACGTGGGTGATGCCGTCCGCGCGCAGGCGTCCGGGCAGATCGGGCGCGCGAAGCCAGGCGGCGATGCGGGGACCGTCGAAGTTCCCTCCTCCGCGGACCGGCCTCGAGAACCAGAACAGTTCCGAAGTTCCGATCACGAGCGTGCGTGACTCCTCGGGAAGGAGGGCGTCGATCGCGGCGATGGCGCGCGCGTCGCGGCGCTGCAACTCCACGAAGGCCTGCGGATCGGTGAGTCCTGCGAGGACGCCTCCCGCCCCCAGCCGCTCGGTATAGAAGATCGCGAGGTGGAGATGGAGCGCGGTCACGCTCAGCAGCAGGACCGAGAGCGCCGTTGCGGCGGACCTCCGCCCTTCGACCGAAGCGGCGAGGGCACGGGCGCCGATCACCGCGAGGACGAGAAGCGAGGGAACGAGGATCCTCGACGACGGAGCGGCGGCGAGCAATGCGACGACAACGCCGGCGAACCCCGCCGCCACGAGCCGCGAATAGCGATCGTGCAGGGCGAACAGGAGGAGGGCGGCGATCGCCAGCGCCGGAAGGGCGACGCCGAGCGCCTCGTCGATCAGTCCCGGGTCGAACAGATAGCTCCTCGCCGTCTCGGCCAGGCTGCCCGCCAGTCGGAATCCCTGGACCGCCGGGGCGTGCGGCTCGAGAAAGGGAGCGGTCGCGTTGCCGGTCAGGACGAGGTTTCGCACCAGGAACGCCGAGCCGCTCAGGGCCGCCACCAGGGCCGCGCGGAGAACCATGCCGCGGCGAGCCGGGTCGCGTCGCAGCATCAGTCCGAGCGTCGCCAGAAGGATCGCCGCCACCGGAATGAAGGTGTACTTGGTCAGCGCTCCCGCTCCGAGGGCGATCCCGAAGACCGCCGGGCCCGCCCCCTCCTCGTCCCGCCCCGCAACGGAAGCCCCCGCCAGCACCGCCACGAGCGTGATCCCGGCGAGCGGCCACTCGTTCCACGACCACCCGGCCGTGAAGAACAGTGCGGGGGTCGTCGCGAGGGCGAGCGCAACGGGAAGTGAGACCGTCCCGGAGACGGCGCCGGCCAGGACGGCGAAGCCGGCGATCGCCGCCAGCAGATGAAGCAGATGCGACGCGATCGCTCCGTCGGCACCGAGGATCGCGAGCGACGGCAGATCGGCCGACTCGATGCCGAGCGGGAAGTACGAATGGGAGAGCAGCGGAAACTCGATCGCGCGCCCTTCGATCACCCATTGCCGAGGAACGGCGAGGTGATACGCGACCTCGTCGAGGGTGAACGGCGGCGCCTGAGCGTGAACGAAGGCGAGCAGGAGCGCCACGCCGGCGAAAAGGAGTGAGAGCGTCGCGAGCGCCGTCGGCTCCCGCTCCGGCGCGCCGGAAAAACGGTAGTCGCCCGCCCCCAACACCCCCAGCGCCATGCAGCCGACGAGCACCATCCCCTGCACGATCGGGCCGGTCGAGACGAGGCCGGCGAGGAAGGCGACCAGGCCGAACAGTGGATACCCGATCAGGAAGTCGTAGCGGAGTCGCGGTCTCGCTGCGACCCATTCGGGAAAAACGCGCTGCTCGAGCAGTGTCCGTGCGGTGCGGCCGATGCCGGCGCAGGCGAGCGCCGTCGCCGCGGCGAGGATCGCGGCGGGCCCCAGCCGCGCCACGGCGATGCGGGTGATCAGGAGATCGCCGTAGAAGACCGCTGCGAGGACGACGAGCCCGGCGACCGCCAGTCCGGCGAGAAGGGGAGTGCGCGGAGCCGTCGCCACGCGGAAGAGTGTAATTCATCGTCCACGGCGTCCGCGAAGCGCGCGCGGTTGCCGGACGTCAACGTGCGGGAACGCCCTCCGCTTCCTTCAGGGCTTCGACGATCGCGAGGATCTCGACGATCGTCCGTCTCGCGGTTGGCACGTCGAGCTGCGTCGTTTTGTCCGAGAGCGCCCGGTCGGGAGCGTCGTGGACTTCCATGAAGAAGCCGTCGACCCCCGCCGCGGCGGCCGCGCGGGCCAGCGGACGCGCGAACTGCCGCGTCCCTCCCGTGAACTTCCCTTCGCCGCCGGGCCGCTGCATCGAGTGCGTTACGTCGTACACGACCGGCGCCCCGAAGCTCCGCATGATCGGGAACGAGCGCATGTCGACCACCAGATTCTGATATCCGAACGTCGTTCCGCGCTCCATCAGAAACACCTTGTCGTTCCCCGCCTCGGCTCCCTTCTCGAGAATGTTCTTCGTCTCTTCGGGAGAGAGGAACTGCCCCTTCTTCACGCCGACGGGGCGTCCCGTAGCCGCGGCGGCCGCGATCATGTCGGTCTGGCGGGAGAGGAACGCCGGGATCTGGAGCACGTCGAGGACCTCCGCCGCGATGGCCGCCTGCGCGGGCTCGTGAATGTCGGAGAGGACCGGAAGGCCGGTCTGCCGCCTGACCTCGTCGAGAATCCGGAGCCCTTCGTCGAGGCCGGGGCCGCGGAACGAGGAGATCGACGTGCGATTCGCCTTGTCGAACGACGATTTGTAGACGAGCCCGATCCCGAGCTCGTCGCGGAGCTCGAGGAGCGCCTCGGCCATCTTCAGCGCATGGTCGCGGGACTCGATCACGCAGGGGCCGGCGATGAAGAGGGGAGGGTTGTCGCCTCCGAAGGCGAGCTTGCCGGCGATCGAAATGGAGCGCGTGGTCATGAAAGCGAGCTGACCTGGTCGGCCGCGGAGATCGAAGAAGGCTGCTGCTGCGCGTCGCGGCGACCCTGCTGGAACTCGCGGCAGGCGCGGACGAAGGCGCGGAACAGCGGGTGGGGGGCGGTGGGTCGCGATTTGTACTCGGGATGGAACTGGCAGCCGACGAACCAGGGATGGTCCTCGATCTCGATCATCTCGACGAATTTTCCGTCGGGAGAGGCGCCGGTCACGCGGAGCCCCGCGGCCTCGAGCTGCGGCACGTGCTCGGGGTTGACCTCGTAGCGATGCCGGTGGCGCTCCTCGACGAAATCGGTCTGGTAGGCCTTGTGGGCGAGTGAGCCCTCGACGAGCTTGCAGGGATATTTGCCGAGGCGCATGGTCCCGCCGAGAGCGTCGACTCCGATCAGGTCGCGGAGCTTGTAGATCACCTTGTAGGGAGCGTCTTCGTCGAACTCGGTCGAGCCGGCGCCGTGGAGTCCGACGACGTCGCGTGCGAACTCGATGACGGCGCACTGCATGCCGAGACAGATTCCGAAGAAGGGAACCTTCTTCTCGCGTGCATATCGGATGGCGCGGAGCATCCCTTCGACACCGCGCTCGCCGAAGCCCGGGCCGACGAGGATTCCGTCGACGCTGGCGAGCTCCCCGTGGTAGCCGTCCTGCTCGAGGGAGGCCGAGTCGATGTAGACGAGCCTGACCCGCACGTTGTTCGCGATTCCTCCGTGCGCAAGAGCTTCGTTGAGCGACTTGTACGAGTCGCCGAACTCGACGTACTTGCCGACGAACCCGATCCTGACCTCACCCTCGGGGTGCCGGAGCTTCCGCACGATCTCCTCCCATCGCGACAGATCGCAGACTTCCTCGTGCGGGAGGTGGAGCTTGTCGAGAAGGATCCGGTCGAGACCCTCGCGCGCCAGAGCGAGCGGCACCTGGTAGATGAACTCGACGTCGTACGCCGGGATCACCGCCTCGTCCTCGACGTTGCAGAACAGGGCGATCTTCTTCTTCATCTCGTCGGGAATGAGGCGCTCCGAGCGGCAGAGGAGAATGTCGGGCTGAATTCCGATCTCGCGCAGCTCCTTGACCGAGTGTTGTGTCGGCTTGGTCTTGAGCTCGTCGCTGGCACGGATGTAGGGAACCAGGGTCAGGTGGACGTTGATCGCGTTGCCGCGCCCCGCCTCCTGGCGGAACTGGCGGATGGCCTCGAGGAAGGGGAGCGACTCGATGTCGCCGACCGTCCCGCCGATCTCCACGATCACCACGTCGACCCCTTCGGCGACGAGCCGGATGCAGTCCTTGATCTCGTCGGTGATGTGCGGGATGACCTGGACGGTCTTGCCGAGATAATCGCCGCGCCGCTCCTTTTCGATGACCTTCTGATAGATGCGGCCCGTCGTGAAGTTGTTGCGGCGTGTGCCGCGCATCGTGGTGAAGCGCTCGTAGTGGCCGAGATCGAGATCCGTCTCGGCGCCGTCGTCGGTGACGAAGACCTCGCCGTGCTGGAACGGCGACATCGTCCCCGGATCGACGTTGACGTAGGGATCGAACTTCTGGAGCGCGACCTTGAACCCGCGGGCCTCGAGAAGCGCGCCGATGGAGGCTGCGGCGATTCCTTTGCCGAGCGACGAGACCACGCCGCCGGTGATGAAGATGAACTTCGTGCTCATGATCGCCTCCCTGGTCGGTCCTCGCCGGCCGGCCCGAGAGGGTAACGGGCCGCCGGCGCCGGTTTGTTTCCGTCGGTGGTGTTGCCGGGGTGGGGCGGTCCGGGCGAGAGCCGCCGGCGGAGTCTGCCGGCCAGGCGGTCCGGGCGCGGAATCGGTCCCTGCGGGGTGGAGAGTCTTCGGGTGAGGGAGGGAGTCGTCTCGCGTGCGAGCGCGAGGCTCAACGGTTCCCCTTCGTGTGATCAGCGCAGTCTGGCAAGTTCCTGCTCGATTTTCCGCACGTCTTCCGGGCTGTCCACGCCCAGATGGGGCGCGCTGGTTTCCACGACCCGGATTGTAAATCCGTTCTCGAGGGCCCGCAACTGCTCGAGGCGCTCGGCGCGCTCGAGAGGCGTCGGCGCGATCGCTGCGAACGCGCGCAGGACGGGAGTCTGATAGCCGTAAATCCCGACGTGCCGCCGGGCCTGCTGCCACGACCCCGCAGGGATCGGAGCGCGGGAAAAGTAGAGCGCGTTCGACGCCGCATCGAGAACGACCTTGACGACGTTGGGATCGAGATGCTCCTCCGGGCCCCGGATCGGACAGCAGAGCGTCGCGAGGTCGACTCCGCTCTGCTGGAGCATGCCGATCATCGCGTCGACCGCCCCCACGTCGAGCAGCGGCTCGTCCCCCTGGACGTTGATCACCTGGGAGTAGCGGATACCCGCTCGAGTCTCGATCTCGTCGAGAGCCGCCGCGATCCGGTCCGTCCCGCTCGCGAAATCCCCGGGCGGCAGCACCGCTCCGACGGCGTGACGCTCCGCTTCGGCGGCGATCCGCTCGTCGTCGGTCGCGATCCAGACCGCCGCAGCCCGGCGGCAGTCCTTCGCGCGGCGGATCACGTGCCCGATCAGCGTGTCGTCGCCGATCCGCGCGAGCGCCTTGCCGGGGAACCGGCTCGCGCCCCACCGCGCCGGGATGACGATGACCGCGTCCATCTCCCCCGATTCTATAATCGATCCGTCCGACGCAGCCCCTCGCCGATGACCCTCACCTCCCCCTCCCCCCGCATCGCTCCCCGCCGCATGCTGCTGCGGTGGGCGGCCGCTTCGCTCGTCCTGCTGCTCGTCGCAGCGTTCCTGGTCGCCATGACCCGGTTCTACACCGACAAGTTCCACCGGACCACCGGAGAAGCGAGCTGGCTCTGGAGCACCCACCGGATCGCCGCCGATACGCCGGAAGCCTTCTTCCTCGCCCGCGAGCTCGACCTTCCGCCCGCGCGCGAGTTCGTCCGGATCCGCGTCGCGGCCGAGCCGGAGTACACCCTCTGGTTCAACGGCGTCGAAGTGGGGGGTGGAATGTCGGACGGAACCCGGCTCTGGTCGTGGGACGTGAGCGGGCTCGCCCGGGAAGGACGGAATCGTGTCGTGATCGCGGTTCGAAGCCCGCGGGGGGTGGGGGGAGTCCTCGCCACGGTCGACCTCGGGCCGATGAGGCGGAACTGGCTGGTGACGGACCGGCGCTGGAAACTCTACACCCGGTGGAGCGAGGCGCTGATCGCGCAGCCGGACCCCACTCTTCCCGTCGAGCAGCCGCGGGTGCTCGGCCGTCCTCCGTTCGGACGCTGGAATTATCCGGAGGAGCAGCCGGGGATCCCGTACGGTTCGCGGCGGGAGTTTCTCCATCCGGAGCAGGTGATCGATTTCGCGTCGTCCCTTCCGAAGATCGAGGTGAAGTCGGGGGTGGCGGTCGCGGGAAGGATCGAGGCGATAGCGCGCGCGTTCGATTTCGGCCCGGTGAGCGGGCGCGCGGCGCTGCGGGTGGCGCCGGGGCCGCGGCGGGCGATCGCGATCCGATACGCGAGCCGGCCGGACGAGCTGGCGGGTGAGGGGGCGGTCGAATCGCTCGTGGTCGGAGAGGGGGAGCGCGAAGTGGTCACGCCGCAGCGCCGCACCTTCCGCTATCTCGTCGTGTACGACGAGCCGGCGGAGGCGCGGGTGGTCACGGACTGAGGCGCGTGGATGCCGGGGAGACCCGGAAGATCTCAGAAGATGACTTTGCGGACGTAGTAGTCGGACCACTCCATCTGCTTGTTCGCCAGGGCAAGGGCTTCCTCGCGCGTCATCTGGAACCGGCCCGCGGAGCCGCCGGTGATCGTCCGCATGAAGAGCTCGACGACCGCGAGGTCGGACGGGACGTTCGCGAAGATGAAGGACGTCGCCGAGATCGCCTTGAAGACCGACTCCTCGTTGTCGGCGGTCAGATCGATGCGCAGCCGGTCGGGGGCGGACTTGACGAGCTCGGCGTCGAACAGTCCGACGTTCTCGAAGGCCGCGGTGAACTTCGAGGCGACGGAGGGATCGAGCGGGCCGGCCGAGACCGGGCGGGTGGGGCGGGCCGCGTCGGTGCCCGGGGCCTTGGTCGGGCGCGACGGCTTCCGGATCGTGGCGAGCGATCCGAGCGAGCTCGTCGACTGGCTCGACTTCGGCGGGCTCTGAGGCGCCGTCTGGAGCACCTTCGCATCGCCCAGACCCGATCGGGTCGCAGCCTCGCTCGCGGCGGCATCGATCAGCGCCGGATCGAGCTGGAGGCGTCGTCCGTCGGTCAGCTCGATGATCGCCTTACCGTCGGCGACCTTCCACTTCTCCTTCGCGACGTAGCGCCGGCCGTCCTTCAGCACGACGACGTATTCGGCGAAGGCCGAGAACGCGACCATTGCGGCCAGTGCGAGAAATACGAGTGATCGGCGCATCGTGAGATCTCCGGTTCGTCGTGGATCGATTGGGGTCGACTATACTTTCTGCTCGGAACAGCGCCTCGGCGGCCCGGATTCCGGATCCGCCCCACCACGCTGAACTCCGACCCCATGATGCGCCGCGCCAAGATCCTCGCCACCCTCGGACCCGTCTCGAACACCGAGCCCGCCATCCGCGCTCTGGTGGAGGCGGGGGCCGACGCCTTCCGCCTCAATTTCTCCCACGGAACCCATGAGGAGCATGCCAGGATCATCACCATCGTCCGCGATCTGGCCCGCACCACGTCCCGCTTCATTCCGATCGTGGCCGACATCCAGGGCCCGAAGATCCGCATCGGCGAGATGGCTGCCCCCGTCGTCCTCGAGCCGGGTAGCGAGATCGTCTTCACCACCGAGCCGATCCTCGGGACCGCCACCTCGATTCCGACCCGGTTCGACGACCTTCCGCGAGAAGTCCGGCCCGGCGACCGCATTCTCATCAACGACGGACTGGTCGAGACCGTCGTGCTCGCCATCGAGTCCGAGACCCGGGTCCGCTGCCGCGTCGTCCACGGCGGCGTCGTCGAGTCGAAGAAGGGAATGAACTTTCCCGACACCGACCTCCGGATCCCGGCGATCACGGAAAAGGACCGCGCCGATCTGGCGTTCGCGGTCGAGCATCAGGTCGACTACGTGGCGGCGTCGTTCATCCGCCGCCGGGACGACGTGGTCGAGATCCGGAGCCTGCTGAGGGAGCTCGGGGGGGCGGAGATCGACCTGATCGCGAAGATCGAGAAGGCCCATGCGGTCGAAGCGCTGGAGTCGATTCTCGAGGTGAGCGACGGAGTCATGGTCGCCCGCGGAGACCTCGGCGTCGAGCTCGCGCCCGAAGCGGTGCCGATCGCTCAGAAGCGGATCCTCGACTGGGCGAGCCAGCGCGGAAGGCTCGCGATCACCGCGACGCAGATGCTCGAGTCGATGACCAAGAACTCGAGGCCGACCCGGGCGGAAGCGTCCGACGTCGCGAACGCGATCTTCGACGGATCGGACGTGGCCATGCTCTCGGCCGAGACCGCATCGGGCTCCTATCCGGTCGAGTCGGTGCGGATGATGGCGCGCATCATCACGGCGGCGGAATCGCACCCCGAGCTCGCCGTCCAGCAGGGCCGCGATCCGTTCCACCAGTCGTACGAGACCGACGACTTCACCGACTCGCTGGCCGGTGCCGCGCGTTACGCCGCCGATCAGATCGACGCGAAGTACGTCGTGGTGTTCACGCAGTCGGGGTTTACGGCGCGTCTGATGTCGAAGTTCCGGCCGCGCTCGCCCGTGATCGCGCTGACGCATTCGAGCTGGGTCGCGCGGCGGATGAACCTGCTCTGGGGCGTGACGCCGTACGTCCTGAAGGACGTCGGCGACTACCACGAGCAGATCGTGGAGCGGGTGGAGCGGTTTCTGGTCGAGCAGACGCTGGTGGAAAAGGGGGACCGGATCGTGATCCTGATGGGCTCGCCACTGTACGAACGGGCGCGAACGAACTTATTGCGAGTCCACCGGGTCGGCGAGCGCACCCCAGAATTGCCCGGGCTGTAACAGAAATGGGTCACGGCGGGGTCATGCGGGAAGCATCCCGGTACGAAACGTGGTTTAATTTCGTGGGTTCCCCTGAAACGAGGCGTGGCCCACGCCCCCGGACGCACTCCACCAAAGGAGGCCCATGAGGAAGATAGCGATCATCGCGGCAGCCGCGATCACGTTCTCCGGAGCGAGCGGCGCCCGTGCCGAGGTCCGACTCAGTGACGTGATCGAGGTGCTGGGGAACGTCAGCGAAGCGGCCGGCCCCGTCGACGAGGCGCTGGTGATCGCGTTCAATCTCTCGAACTCCTACATCATCCAGACCTTCAGCCAGAAGAACGGGCGGTTCGAGCTTCCGCCGCTCCCGTCCGGTGTCTATCGGATCATCGCGGTGAAACAGGGGTTCGCTCCGGCGGTGGCGACGGTGACGCCGTCCCGACAGCGGGGGAGGGAGCTGAGCCTGAGGCTGCGGGCGCCGGAGGCGCTGACCCGCGCGGACAAGGACGCGATCTGGGAAGCGAGACGGGCGATCCCGAGCGACATCCTTCGCGAGCTGAACATCGTCGATGAAAGCCTGGATCTGGCGGCCGCTCCTCCCACCAGTTCGCGGTTCAGCGGCGAGATGGTCTCGATGACCGGGTTCGGCGAGGCTGGAACGACGGCGGCCTTCGCACAGACGGCGCTCGGGGTCCAGGGCCGGTTCGGCGAGGGATGGACGGTGAACGTCTCGGGGGCGATCCGGACGGTCGACGACGAAACCTACGTCTTCCCGACGATGGCCGAGTCGGTGGCCGAGGCATCCGGGGTGACGATGGAGATTCAGTCGGGCTCCGAGTCGGCGTATCGGATCGCGACGCTGCAGCGCGGCTGGCTGATGGAGGCGGAAACCGAGGGCCTCTCCCGCAGCGCGGACTTCAGATCGCACAACTTCGAATGGCGCCGCGACGGCGGAAACGTGCGGGTCCGCTACCTCGCGCACGAGAATCTGTTCGAGTCGGCCCCTCTCGGCTCGGAGCTGTTCGAGCTGGCGGCCGAGGGATACGTGGTCCGCGGCAATCGCTCCGAGCTCGAGGTCACTCTTCGAGTCGGTCAGGAGTCGATGGTCGGGACGGCGGTTCCGCTCCGCACCGCCGACCTCGCCACGCGCGGGTCCTACGAGCTGATTCCGAGCCTGTCGGTGAGCTACGGCGTGAACAGCCGTCTGACCGAGGATGGGCACGAGCTGGCCCCCGAAACCGGGCTGATCTATCACATCACACCGGCGACTTCTCTGACCGTCCACGGTGCGATGAAGGTCGACGATCGCGAGCGTCACTCCCCCTATCCGTCGCTGATGTTTCTGGATCAGCCGTGGAGGCTGGCGCCGCGTTACGAATATGCGATCGCCCTCTCGAGCGGAACGAGGGAGAACGCCCGGCTGACCGCGCGGGCGAGCGTGGCCGAGGTCGACTCGGTCCTCCGCATCGTCTTCGACGAGCGATTCGAAGAATTCTGGGACGCGTTCTACCTCGAGCCCGGCGACGTGTATCGCGCTTTCTCGGTCGACGTCCGGAGGCAGCTCGGCGAGTCGGTCGCCTTCGATCTCGCCACCCGCGCGGGCTACGTCTCGAACGAGCTCCGCAACTCCGAGCGGGACCGGCACTACCTGTCCGGCTCGGTGCAGTCGCTCTACATCCCTTGGGGGACCGCCGTCAACGTCGCATGGCGCTTCATCGAACAGCCGGCGGTCGATTCGCTCCTCGCCGTCCACGAGAGCGAGAGGATCAATCTCCGCCTCGCCCAGGGACTCGGCCGTCCGCTCGGACTGCGACTGCTGGTGGGCCTCGACCTGGCGCGCGCGCTGAACTCTCCGGTCCTCGCCGACGGCGAAGAGGGGGAGGGATATCAGAAGCGCCTGGTCGGCGGCGTCTCCTTCGCCTTCTGATCCCGGGAGCGGCTCAGCGGTTCGCTCGCGCCGGCCGGCGCGTTCAATGCGGCCAGCGGCCCCGGAGTCCGATCTCGTCCACCAGGCGGCTGAAGCGGATCTCGATCCCCTTCGAGACGATGATCTGCTTGATGTAGTTGAACGAGGTGATCGCGGCGGGGAGTCCGGAGATGGCCGTCGGGATCGCGGCGAGTCGCGTGACGATCTGAAGGGTCTTGTCGACGCCGGTGAACTCGGCCGAACGGAGATCGACGCCCGAGTCGTTGTAGTAGGCGAGGATCAGCAGGTAGATGTCGCTGACCAGGTCGCGGAAGCGCATCTCCTCGCCCCAGGCGAAGCAGCGGCCGGCGCGGACGTTCTCGAGAAACTCCCGCAGCGAGGGAGCCTGCGACACCGTGTAGACCTTCCCGACGTGCTTGAGCGTGTGAGCGTCCGATCCCCCCACCATCGCGATGCGGCGGCCGGTGCCGCGGATCTCCCGAACGAGCTGCTGAACCATCCGGTTGTGAACCGAGGCCATCGCGCCGTTCATGACTTCGTAGACGTCGAACATGTCGATCATCTCGCCGATGTAGCGCGATGCGACGTTCTTCATGCGGTAATTCTGAAAGAGATGGTTCACCGCGAAGATCAGGTTCTCGGACTTGAGGTACGGGACGAGCTCCCGGATGTCCGGGCGCAACTTCTGGATCTCGCGGTGCTGAGCCTCGTCGAGGTCGTAGACCCCGACGTGAACGCGCTGGCCCGTCTCGGGAAAATAGGTCTCGACCTCCTCCGAGATGAAGAAGTCGTCGAGATCGGGATACTCGTTGAGCAGGTAGACGGCTCCTTCGATCGAGTCGTGATCGGACAGGGTGACGTAGGACATTCCCCGTTCCTTGGCGAGGCGGTAAACGTCCTCGGGCGCGTTGTAGCAGTCGCGGGTGTTGGCGCGGCGGAAATATTTGAAGATCGAGAAGCGGCTGTGACAGTGGAGGTCGACCTTGCGCGAGGCTGGATCGTCGACGACTTCCTCGTCGACGAACTCGACGACCGCTTCCTCGGGCCCGTGCTCTTTCATCGAAATTGCATACCCTTTCGCCCCGATTGCGTCGTTGCGGCGATTTCTACAATATCTGTACCGTAGAAATCGATTCGAAAGCGGTACACTCGAATCCCACGATGGCGACCAAACCCAAATCGAAGGACCCCACCCCGTCCAACTGGGTCGAGCTCGACGTGCCGAGCCGGCTGCCGGTGATTCCGCTCGTCTCCTCGACCCTGTTTCCCGGCGGGGTCCTGTCTCTGCAGGTCGGCATCGAAAGAAACGTCCGACTGCTGCAGAGTCTTCCCGAGGAACAGAACCTCGTGGCCGCCGTATGCCAGATCCGGGGGGACAAGGAAAACCCCCGCCCGGGAGATCTCTCACGGGTGGGCGTGCTCGCCGCGATCGTGCAGCGCCTCCCGCTGTCCGAGGATCGATATCAACTGTTCCTGCAGGGAAGGCAGCGGATCGAGATCGTGCAGATGATCCAGGTCGAGCCTCACTTCGAAGCGCTGGTCCGGGAGATTCCACCGATCCCGATCGGAAAGAGCGGCCGGGTCTCGGAGCAGATGACTCGCGCTCTGTCGCTGTTCCAGAAGCTCGTCGAGAACGACCCGAAGTACTCACCCGAGCTGCTGAACGTGTTGAAGATGAACATGAGTGAGGGACCCGATCCGTTCGCGGATCTGATGGCGACCTACGTGAACCTCCGCCTCGAGGACAAGCAGCGTCTGCTCGAGACCGTCCATCCGGGCGAGAGGCTGGACCTGTTGATCGACTTCCTGCAGCGCGACGCCGGGAAGGCGGCCGTCAACCTCGAGCTCAACCGCCAGATCCAGTCCTCCATCAACCGCCGCGAGCGGGAGAATTACCTGCGCGAGCAGCTTCGGGTCATCCAGGACGAGCTCGGAGAAACCAATCCCGCCGAGCGCGAGGCCGAGACCTACCGCGAGCGCGTCGAAGCGCTCCCCATCGCCGAGGAGTTCAAGGAACAGCTCCGGCGCGAGGTCAACCGGATGGCGATCCTCTCGCCCGCCTCCACCGACTACGCGGTGCTCAAGGGACACATCGATACGGTCCTCCAGATGCCGTGGACCGAACGAACCGAGGATCGACTCGATCTGGCCCGTGCCGAAGAGATCCTCAACGAACAGCATTACGGGCTGGAGAAGATCAAGGAACGCGTGCTCGAGTTCCTGGCGGTGCTCAAGCTCAAGGGCGACCTCAAGGGACCGATCCTCTGCTTCGCCGGGCCGCCGGGCGTGGGAAAGACCTCCCTGGGACAGGCGATCGCCGACGCCATCGGGCGCAAGTTCGTCCGCATGTCGGTCGGCGGCGTGACCGACGAGTCCGAGATCCGCGGCCACCGCAAGACGTACGTCGGTGCGATGCCGGGCCGGCTGATCCAGAACTACACCCAGGTCGGCGTCAACAACCCGCTGATCATGATCGACGAGATCGACAAGATCGGAAAGGACTACCGGGGAGATCCGGCGGCCGCGCTGCTCGAGGTGCTCGACACCAAGCAGAACAACGCGTTCGTCGACCGCTATCTCGAGGTCCCGTTCGACCTCTCGCACACCCTCTTCATCACGACGGCGAACATGCTCGAGACGATTCCGATCCCGCTTCGCGACCGGATGGAGATCATCCGCTTGTCGGGCTACACCGAGCGCGAAAAGCTGGAGATCGCGAAACGCCACCTGCTCGCGGCGATCCTCGACGCGCACGGTCTGGGAGATCGGATCGTCGAGATCGACGACGAGGCCGTGCTGACGATCATCCGCGACTACACCGCGGAAGCCGGAGTTCGGAACCTCGAGCGCAAGCTCGAGGCGGTCGTGCGGAAGGTCGCCCGGAAGGTCGCCTCCGGTGACGGAAACGAGTTCCGCGTCACACGCGATCAGCTCGAGTCCTACCTCGGCCCGCCGTCCTTCGAACACGAGTTCGCCGAGCGCCAGCCGGAGATCGGCGTCGCCACCGGCCTCGCCTGGACTTCGAGCGGCGGCGAGATCATGTTCATCGAAGCGACCCGGATGCCCGGCACCGGCAGGACGATCGTCACCGGACAGCTCGGCGAGGTGATGCGCGAGAGCGTTTCCGCCGCCTACTCCTACGTCCGGTCGAAGTCGCGCGAGCTCGAGATCGACGCCAAGCTGTTCTCCGAGTCCGACATCCACATCCATTTTCCCGCGGGAGCGATCCCGAAGGACGGCCCCTCCGCCGGCGTCGCCATCGCCACGACGATCGCATCCGTGATGGGGGAAAAACCGATTCGCCACGACCTCGCCATGTCCGGAGAGATCACCCTGCGCGGGAAGGTGCTCTCGGTCGGCGGGATCAAGGAAAAGGTCCTTGCCGCCCAGCGCGCGAACATTCACCGAGTGGTCCTCCCGGTCGGCAACTCGAAGGACCTGGCCGAGGTGCCGGAAGAGATCAGGAGCGGTCTGGAGTTCGTGTTCGTCGAACGGGTGGAGGACGTCTGGCGTGAGGCGCTGATTCCTCTTTACGTGGTGCGCAGCTCCCAGCGAAAATACGACCAGTCGGAGTACGAGGCCGAGCGCCTCCGTACGGAGCGCCCCGAAGGTCGATGAGAGCACGCGGCTGCCTGAACAACGCGATTTTCATCGGCCTGCTCGCCTTCTGTTTCGGCGCCAGCGCGTTCTTCTGGTTCACCTTCTTCGTGCGCGGAAAGTCGGTCCCCATGCCAGCGCTGATCGGCCGCTCGATGGCGGAGGCCCGTGCGATCGCCTCCGACTCGGGCCTGCTCCTCGAGGTCGATTCGGCTCGCGAGCGGCATTCCGATCGCGTTCCCCGCGAGGCGATCGTCTGGCAGAACCACAGCCCGGGGACCCTGGTCAAGCGCGGAGCCCGCATCCTCGTCGCCCCGAGCCTCGGGCCGCTGATCCTCCGCGTCCCTCCCCTCGACGGCCAGTCCGCCCGAGCCGCCCAGCTCCAGTTCGGCCAGCTCAACCTCTCCCCGGGTTACATCGCTCATCTCCCGCGCCCCGGCCAGGAAGGGGTCGTCGCGGCCGACCCCCCTGAGGGAACCGTCGTCGCCGGCCAGACCTCGGTATCGCTTCTCGCGGGCATCGAGCCGCCTCCCCCCCGCTGGGTCATGCCCGATCTGATCGAGCGCGAGCTCGATGCGACCCGCGCCTTCCTCGAACGGCGGGGCCTTCGCATCGCCCAGGTCCGCTACGAGCCCTATCCCGGCCTTCCCGACGGCCGCATCATCCGCCAATACCCCCTGGCGGGGGCTCCCGTCTCATCGAGAGACGCGATCTCCCTGGTCGTCAGCCGGCAGCAGCAGGAGGGATTCGAGCAGCCATGAACGTCCAGATCGCGCCTTCGATTCTTTCCGCCGATTTCGCCCGTCTCGCGGAGGCCGTGCAGAAGATCGAGCAGGGAGGGGGCGATCTGGTCCACGTCGACGTGATGGACGGGCATTTCGTCCCGAACCTGACGATCGGCCCGCCGGTGGTCCGTGCGCTCCGAAAGGTGACGAAGCTGCCGCTCGACTGCCACCTGATGATCGAGCAGCCTCAGCGGTATCTGGACGAGTTTCTGGACGCGGGGGCGGACATGATCTCGGTGCACGTGGAGGCCGAGCGTCATCTGCACCGGGCGCTGGAGCGGATCCGGTCGCGGGGGGCGCGGGCGGGGGTGGCGATCAACCCGGCCACGCCGGCCGAGGCCGTGACGGATGCGCTCGGATATTGCGACTACGTTCTGGCGATGACAGTGAATCCCGGGTTCGGCGGGCAGAAATTCATTCGCGGCGTCGTTGAGAAGATCGTGCGGCTTCGTGGCATGATCGTGGCCCGCGGGGTCGCGGTCAGAATCGAGGTAGATGGCGGAATCGATCCGACGACCGCCCGCACCGTCGTGGAGGCGGGAGCGGAGATCCTGGTCGCGGGTTCGGCGGTGTTCGGCCAGCCCGATCCGCCTGCGGCGATCCGGGCGCTCCGGAGCGCTGCAACGAGCAGACTCGCATGAGGGGGAAGCGTTTGAAGATTCGGATGCTGCTGACCATCGCCGCCGTCGCGGCAATCCTGTCCGGATGCTCGTCCGGCCGGAACACCACCTTTCAGCCTCAGATCGATCCCGAGCTGGCGAACCTGACCAAGGAAGAGATCTTCGAGAAGGCGGAACAGGAGTTTCAGGACGAGAGGTGGACGCGCGCCCGCCGATGGTTCGCTCACGTCTACGAAAACTATCCGAACGATCCTCTCGGACGGCGGAGCCTCCTCCGAGTCGCCGACACGTACTTCCAGCAGGGCGACCCGGTCAATCTGATCGAGGCGCAGTACAAGTACCGCGACTTCGTGAACCGCTACCCGGCGAGCGAGCAGGCCGATTACGCGATGCTCCAGATCGCCATGGTTTCGTACAAGCAGATGGAGCGTCCCGACCGGGACCAGACGCGGACCTTTGAGACGATCGAGAAGCTGCAGGAGATGATCGGCGCCTATCCGAACAGTCCGCTTCGGCCGGAAGCCGAGAGCCGGCTGCGGGAAGCACGCGACCGGCTGGCCCGTCACGACCACCTGGTCGCGAGCTTCTATCTCCACCGCGGCAATCCGCGTGCGGCCCTCGGGCGGCTCAACCACCTGGTGGAGACCTACCCGAATTACGTCGACCGCGATCAGGTCTTCTTCGATCTCGGTCGCGCGCTGGAAGATCTCGGGCGTCAGGGCGAGGCGAGGCTCTACTACGAGCGCGTCGTCGCGGAGTATCCCGACAGCCGATGGGCCCAGCCGGCGCGCGAGAAGCTGGAGGACCTGAGCGCGTGAGACTCGCGGCGGCCATTCTCGGTGCGCTCGCGCTCACCGCCTGCTCGGCGAGCCCCCCGCCCCAGCCCGCCCCCACCGCCGCCCCACCGCCCGCCCCCGATCCGCGCATCGCCGAAATGCAGGTCCTCCTCAACGAGCTGATCGACCGTCTCGAGGTGATGAGCTCGCGGCTTCAGAAACTCGAGGCGGGAGCCCTCACGCCGGCCTTTGCGCCCGCAGACGAGTCGACGGAAAGGCGCCCCTCGGCCCCTCGCCCCGTCGTGATTCCCAGCTCGGCCGTGATCGGCGACCAGTACCGCGAAGCGCTGACCCTGTTCGGAAAGGGCCGCCTCGACGACGCCCGCGCCGCGTTCCAGCGGATCTTCGCGGCCGATCCGTCAGGCGATCTCGCGGACAATGCCCTGTACTGGATCGGCGAGACATTCTTCGTTCAGGCCCGCTACCCGGACGCCGTCGCGATCTACCGCCGCCTGGTCGCCGAATACCCCGACCAGAACAAGGCGCCCGACGCGCTGTTCAAGATGGGGCTTTCTCACGTGCGGCTCGGCGATCTCGCGATGGCACGCACGACGTTCCAATCCCTCGTCGATCGCTATCCCTATTCGACTCCCGCCGCTTCAGCGCGCGTCGAGCTCGAGCGCATCCGGTACTGAAGCTCGGGCGTCGCGAGTCCGGGTAGCGCCTGGAGCTCCTGCGAGCCCGCTCGTGATGTAGACTGAGCTCCTGATCGAGCCATCCTTGGAGGTCCCTTGAAGCGTATCCTCGTCGTTCTGGTGGCGGCGAGCCTGCTCACGTCGTGTGTGGCGAACCGGGCGGCCCTGAATCAATCCCTCCAAAGCCGGAGCGCCGCCCGCACTCTCGAGCTGGGAATGTCGAAGGAAGCAGTCCTGCTTGCGATGGGCGAACCCGAGTTCATGGACAGGGAGCTGTCCGCCGACGGAGAGGCGATCGAGAGGCTGAAGTGGCTGACGAATTACGATCACCACATCTACACCGTCGTCACGACCCGGGCGGATCGCGTCGTCGCGATCACGGAAGAAGAGGGTCCGGCTCCATGAGCGCCTGCGGACCGGCACGGTTCCGATGCGGATGATCCTCGCCTGGCTCGGCGGGGGAGTGATCGCGCTCATTTCCATCCCCGCGCTCGCTGCGCCCGAGGCCGTTCGGGGGGTCGGATTCGACGAGACCCTCTCGGAGGAGCCGGTTCTCGCCCGGGTGCTGAGCGAAAACTCGGCGACGACCCCACGTCCGCTCGCCGTGCGCCTCATCGTCGATCGTGCCGAAGTGGAGGTCGAGCCCGGCTCGTACGATTTCTCGGCGCTCGACGCTCGAATCGCGATCTACCGCTCCCTCGACGAAATTCGTACGCTTCTCGATCTGCGTGACTCGGGGCCGGGGACGGTGACGCCGGAACCGTGGGAGCGCTTCGTTCGCGCGCTGGCCGCGCGCTATCGCGGCTCGGTGGCGGGCTTCGTCTTCGGCACACAGCCGGGAGCGGCGACTCCGCCGGCTCCGGAATACGCGTTCCACGTGAAGAGCACGGCGGTCAATCTCCGCGCCGGCGACGATGGGGCGCTCGTGATCCTCGGACGGATCGAACGCGTCGATGCGTCGTGGCTCGCCTCACTCTACGAGGAGGGGATCGCGGCCTACGTCGACGCGATCGGGATCTCCGCCGGCGGCTCGATCGCCGGAGTCCTCGACGTGATCGAGCAGCACCATCCCGGCGCCGGGATCATCCTCCTCGGAGAGCCTCTCGGCGACGATCCATCGACCGGACCCCACCGTCTGCTTCGAAGCCAGCTCGACGTGCTGGGAACGGTGATTTCGGCGGTGACGTACCGCGCTCCTCCGGCGGTCGTATCGGCGGTGCTGCCAGCGATCGAGGCGCTCGGTCCTCTGATCGACCAGCAGGTGGTCTCGCTCGACGACGAGCCATCCGGGGTGAGGCTCCTGCGCGCGGGCCGCGAGGTGACGAGCACGATTCCTCACCGGCTGCTGTTCGGCCTGTCCGACTCGACGCGGTACTTCATCTATCTCGCGGAGGAAGGACCGCTCGAGCTCGAGCTGTCGGAGCCGACGGGGATGCGACCGGTGATTCACGACCCGCTGAGCGGCGCGCGCCGCCCCGTCTCGCGCTTCGCATACGACGAGTCGGACCGGACGGCGACGATCGGGCTTCCGGCCGAGGCCTGGCCGCTGGTCGTGGACTGGAGCACCGGCGAGTCGACGGGTTACTCGGCGGGGGAAGACGTCTCCTCGACGGTTCTGCCGAGCGTGGCCGAGATCCTGGCGCGACATCAGCAGGCCCGGACCGCCCAGGACGCCTTGCTGGGCACCTGGGTGGCGAGCGCGTCGATGGACCTCCACTTTCGCCCGACCGCTGCGGAGACGCGCTTCGACATCGAGACGGAAAACCGCTTCTTCGTCGAAGGGGAGCAGACCGAGTGGGAGGAGCTGAGCTTCCGGCTGAACGGCACGAGCTGGGGGCCGAACCGCCCTCCGTTTCCTCTTCTTCAGGCCGAGAAAGTGCTCTCTCTCCCGCTCGACCTCCGCCTCGACGCCGACTACCGCTACCGGTTCGAAGGGATCGAGACGTTGAACGGCCGGGAGTGCTGGGTGCTGCAATTCGACCCGATCGACGAGGAGCGGTCTCTGTTCCGCGGCACGGTGTGGATCGACCGCCGGAGCTGGATGAAGGCGAAGGTCCAGTCGGTGCAGACGGGGCTGTCGCCCCCGATCGTTTCGACCGAAGAGGTGCAGTATTTTTCGCCGGTCGGCGAGCTGGACGGCCGGCCTGTCCATCTCCTCACCCGGCTCGTCGCGAGGCAACTGATCCTGGTCGCCGGGCGGACGATTCTGGTCGAGCGCGAGGTCCGTTTCGACGACTTCGAGCTCAACCCGGCGGACTTTCACGGGCGGCGCGAGGCTGCGCGCGCGAGCGACCGGATCATGTTCCGGGACACGGAGCAGGGGCTGCGCTATCTCGTGAAGCAGGAGGGGCGGAGGGTCGTTCAGGATCAGGCCACGCTCTCCGCGATGGCCGCCCTCGTCGGAATCACGTACGACCCTTCGTACGACTACCCGCTTCCGCTGGGCGGGATCAATTACCTCGACTTCGACTTTCTGGGAACGGAGAATCAGCTCGCGCTCGTCTTCGGCGGCGTGCTGGCCCTGGTGAACGTGCAGCGTCCTCGGCTCCTGGGCGACCGGGTGGATGGGAGCTTCGATCTGTTCGTGATCGCGGTCGAGGGAAGCGATCGGACCTACGACTCCGGCGGAGAGCGAACCGGGCAGCGCCTGCTCACCCGTCCGTTCTCGACCGCCGTCAACCTCGGGCTGCGCGTGGCGGAGTTTCACCGGATCGGCGCGTCGTATCAGTTCCGCTACGATCACTACTCGGCCGACGAGACGACCTCGCCCGAGTTCGAGCCGCCCGTCTCGACGGGCACCCACGCAATCGGCCTCTCCTGGGAATGGAGACGCTCCGGCTACTCCTTCGTCGCGGGAGGAACCAGCCATCGCCGGGCCGAATGGAGACCGTGGGGCGATCCGGGCGACTTCCAGGCGGGCGATGGAGAGTACCTGAAGTACTCGGCCAGTCTCACGCGGGATTTCCACGCGGGGTTCCACAAGTTCCACGTGAACGCCGCGTACTTCGGAGGCCGGAACCTGGATCGCTTCAGCATGTATCGATTCGGACTGTTCGACGAGACGAAGGTTCGCGGAGTGCCGTCCTCCGGCGTCCGTTTCGGTGAGCTCGGAATGTTGCGGGGCTCGTATTCATTCGATCTGTTCGAACAATATCGCCTCGATCTGTTCCTCGATCAGGCCTTCGGCCGCGATCGGCGGGCGGCATCGAACTGGCAAGGCATCACCGGAGTCGGAGCAGGCTTCAACATGCGCGGCCCCTGGAACACCCTGCTTCGTGGAGAAGTGGGGAAAAGCTTCCTTCCCCCGGAGTACCGCGAGCCGGGATCGATCGTCGTCCAGTTTCAGATTCTGAAGCCGCTATGAGCCTGCAGCCGCTCCCGCCCCACCCGAAGCTCGATCGCTACTACCGCAGCGACGAGGAGCGTCCGGGCGTGGTTCGCGACCTGTTCGAGGAGGGGGCGCAGTACTACGAGTGGATCTGCCGCCTGATGTCGTTCGGGACGGGCGAGAGCTACCGGCGACGGACCCTGAGCGCCGCCGGACTCGAAGCGGGCATGCGAATCCTGGACGTGGCGGCGGGCACGGGACTCGTGCTCCGGTCGGCCGCCGACATCACCGGCCGCGACGGTCTCGCGGTCGGCCTCGATCCGAGCCCGGGCATGCTGCGCGAGTGCGCCAGGGCGTGCGCGGCTCCGCTCCTGCAGGGACGAGGCGAGCAACTGCCGTTCGCGAGCGAGAGCTTCGAAATGGTGAGCATGGGATACGCTCTGCGTCACGTCGCCGACCTGCGCGTGCTCTTCAGCGAGTTTCTCCGCGTTCTCCGCCCGGGCGGGCGAGTGGTCGTGCTGGAGATCACTCAGCCTCGCTCTCCGGCCGGCCGCTGGATGAACCGGCTCTACCTCCGCACGGTCGTCCCGGGACTCGCCCGCATGGTGACCGGCGCCCCGGCCGCGAGCCGGATGATGGACTACTTCTGGGAGACCATCGAAAAGTGCGTCACTCAGGACGTGATCCTCACCGCGCTTCGCGAGGTCGGGTTCGCCGAAGTTTCCCTGCGGACCAGGGCCGGTGTGCTCAGCGAGTATCAGGCTGCCAGGCGCGACGACGGCTTCGCGAAGTAGAGCTCATCCGCGCTGGCCGAGAATCGCGTGCAACGCCTCCGAGCGCAACCCGGACCGTCCCATCCGATCGAGAATCCTCGGGAGCGCTTCGAGCACGACGGGTCGGCCGCGCGCGTCTCGTGCCGATCTGCCGTCGTGGAGAAGCAGAATGTCTCCCGCACGCAGACCCCGCTCCAGCCGGGCCGCGACGCGGCCGCCGTCGCGACTGACCGTGTCGAAGCCGCGGCGCGTCCAGGAGACCAGCGAGAGGGCGGTCCTCGCCAGCACGATCGCCAGCCACGGGTTCTGCATTCCGGCCGGGGATCGGAACAGGCGGGGCCGTCCGGCGGCGGGATCCTCGAGGGCCTCCTGGGCTCGCACGATCTCCCGCTCCATCGCGCCGGGCCCGCCAAGCGCGAATCCGTTCGGGTGGCTGTACGTGTGATTCTCGACACCATGCCCACCGGCCCGGATCGCGGTGATCAGATCGGGGCTCGATTCGGCGCGCGCCCCGACACAGAAGAAAGTCGCCCTCGCTCCCGCCGCTTTCAGCAGCTCCAGAACGGCCGGTGTCACTTCGGGGTCGGGACCATCATCGAAGGTGAGGGCGACGACCTGCTCGCGATCATCGCCGTCGGCCCACAGTCGCGTCACATTGGGCCCGAGCAACGAGGATCGCGGCAGGAGCGACGCCGTCAGGATCGCGAGATGGTTCGCCACGACGGCCGCCAGCGCCGGACCGTACGATCCCGGAGCGAGCAGGACCGACGCGAGCGCCACCCCGTGCAGTCCCGCGCTTGCCGTCAGGAACGGAGATGGAGACCACCTTCGGCGCCGGACCTCATCCATGAGCGGTTCGCCCGGCATCGCCGGCGGCGCGCAGGGCGAGCAGCCCCGAGCGGTCGATCTTCCCGCGCGCATTTCGCGGAATCGCCTCGACGATCACCACGCTCCGCGGTACCTTGTGGTCCGCGAGCCGGAGCCGGCACCACGAAACGATTCCTTCGTAATCGAGACTCCCCGACGGGCAGGCGACGACCGCCCGTACGATCTGGTCCCGGCCGTCCGCCGCGGCCACTCCGATCACGACCGCTTCTTCGACTCCGTCGAGAGCGGTCAGCACGCTCTCCACTTCCGCCGGGTCCACTTTGAAGCCGCGCACGTTGATGACGTTGTCCACGCGCCCGCAGAGCTCCAGCTCGCCTCCCCGCCACGATGCGAGGTCGCGAGTCTCGAACCGTCCGGCGTCGAGGCGTGGGTCGGGCTCGGGCAGATACGTCGCGCCGACGGCCGGCGACTCGACGACGACCAGACCCTGTCCGGCGTCGACCCCCGCCATCGGCTCGATCGAGACGCGGACCCCCTCGACCGGCGTGCCCACGGTGCCGCGCTCGGCAGCGCCGCCCTCTCGGTCGAAGCAGATTCCGCCGCACTCACTCGAGCCGTAGAACGCGTGAACCGGCCGGCCGTACCTGCGCCGGAACTCCGCCGCGGTCGCGGCCGGAAGGGGCGCCCCTGCGGAGATGATGAGGCGAATTCCGTCCGGCCAGGCAGGGGGCTGGGACATCTTCAGCAGAGCCTTCAGGTAGGCGGGCCCCGTCGGAAAGACCGACGCGCCGAGCTTCCTCGCGGCGTCGAGCGCGGCGAGCGGGCCCGAGTCCTCCGGCAGGACCAGAGTCAGACCGCGGACGATCGCCGAGAGGGCCAGCGTAACCAGCCCGTAGGAGTGCGACATCGGGATCGCGGCGAGGAGGCGATCGTCGCCGCGCAGCCCCATCGTGAGCGAGAGAGCCGCCTCGTCGGCCAGCAGGTGGTCGGCTCGCATGGCGACGCCTCGGGCCCGGCCGGTCGAGCCTGAAGTGAGCTTGACCGTGGCGATGCCCGGAAAGCCCGGCAGTGCGATGAGCGACTCGGTGCGGACGAGGCGGAAGGCGGCCGCGGAATCGGGCCATGCGTCGAGGCATTCGAGCATTCCTGCGCCGCCCATCGCTTTGACGGTGCGCCGGCGGTCTTCGGAAGGAGCGAGAGGATCGAGAAGGAGCACACTCAGGCCGGAGCGTCGAAGCGCGAGAAAGCCGGCCAGGAACGCCGGTCCGTTCGGGACCGCGAGGCCGATCAGAACACCGGGCTCGATTCCCGGGTGAGCGATCAGATCTCCGACGGCGCGAGAGGTCGCGTCGACGTCGGCAAACGATGCGCACCGAGAGGGGGAGACCACGAGCGGATCGCTCGCGCCGCGCGCGACGCTGCGCGAGAACGCATCGACGATCCCATCGCTTCGCTCCATCGCGTTTGAGCTTTCCGACATCGTCTGTATACTATTCGAAATCTACCTTTCATCACCCAGCCCGCATACCGGAGACATGAGCCATCCTTGGGATTTCGAAGTCGCCGTGATTGGAGGCGGCCCCGGCGGCGCCGCCGCTGCCGCGGCTCTCGCACGCCGCGGGCACCGCGTGCTCGTCCTGGAGCGCGAGCGCTTTCCCCGCTTCCACATCGGCGAGTCCCAGCTTCCGTCGATGAACGAGGTTCTCGAACGGATCGGCGCCGAGCACGCGATCGCGGACGCGGGGTTCGTCGAGAAGTGGGGAGCCAGCTTCGCGACCGCCGACGGTGAGGGCGATCAGTACGCGGACTTCACTCACGCCTGGGAAGTCCCGCGTCCCCGGACCTGGCAGGTGCCGCGGGCGCGATTCGACGAGATCCTGCTCGAGCACGCCGCGAAGTCCGGCGCCCGGGTTCTGCAGGAGCGAAGCGCGGTGGCCGCCGAATTCGACGAGGAAGGGGTTACGCTCTCGCATTCCGGAAAGGGGGGCGATCGCGTCTCGGTCCGGGTCGGCGCCGTCATCGATGCCTCCGGGCACGCCGGCTTTCTCGCGAAGACGTTCGGCGAGCGTCGGAGGGATCCTCTGCTGCAGAACGTCGCGGTCCATCGGCAGTTCGAAGGGATTCCCCGATCGGAAGGGCGGCGAGCAGGGGACATCCGCATGGTCACCCGGCCGGATCGGGGATGGTTCTGGTTCATTCCCATCAGCGAAGCCGTGATCAGCGTGGGGGTCGTGGTGCCGCTGGCGGTTTTCAGGTCCGCCGTGAAGCCCACGCCCGAAGAGACGCTCGCGACGTTCGTGGCCGAGACGCCCGCCGCCGCCCGTCTGATGTCGAATGCCAGGCCCGTGAGTCCCGCACGCGTCGATGCGGACTACTCCTATCTGCACAGCCGCCATGCGGGCGACCGCTTCGCTCTGGTCGGCGACGCCGGCGCATTCCTGGATCCCATCTTCTCGACCGGCGTTCTGATGGCCATGCAGTCGGGCATCGAAGCAGCGGAAGCCGTGAGCGAAGGGTTGCGGGCGGGGGATCTGAAAGCGCGGCGCTTCGCGTCGTACGAACGGCGGCTGGTTCGCCGCTACCACTATTTCCGGCGGTTCGCGGCCGGCTTCTACGATCCCGCGTTCCGTGATCTTTTCTTCAGCCGCTCGTCCCGCTTCGGCATTTACGAGTCCATCCTCTCGGTGCTGGCAGGCAATTGGCGCCCGTCCTTCAAGGTCCGTCTCCGACTGGAGCTCTTTTTCCTCCTGGTCGCGATTCGGCGGCTGATTCCGCTGACGCGACGCCGGAAGGCCATCGGGGTGTCGCGACAGCCACTGAGCGAGAGCCACTGAATGGGAGGAGAATCAACCATGTCCGAACAGTCCACGCTCCGCAGCAATCTGAAACGGTTGATCGTCGAGAGCCTGCGTCTCGAGGGCCTGACGCCCGAGAAGATCGCCGACGACGCACCTCTGTTCGGGCAGGGGCTGGGCCTCGATTCAGTCGACGCTCTGGAGCTGGTCGTCGCGCTCGAGAAGGAATATCGGATCAGCATCAAGAGTCACGAGGTCGACAAGACCATCTTCGCCTCGGTGGCGAGTCTCGCCGATTTCGTGGCTCGGACTCGCGCAGCGGGCAGCGGTGAACTATCCCTGGATGCACAATAGCCCCGGCCGGGAAAGTCGGCGCGTAGTCGTCACGGGTGTCGGAGCCGCTACGGCCGCCGGATGGGGAGTGACGCGGTTCCGTGACGCCCTTCGTTCCGGTTCGACGGCCATCGGACCCTTCGACCGCTTCGACAATGCCGCCGAGCGCACCCACGTCGCCGGTCAGGTCCCCCCTCAGCCGCGCAATTTTCCGGAAGGCCCGTGGAATCGCCTGTCGAACTCCGATCGGTTCGCCCTCTTTTCGGCGCAGGAGGCGGTGGAACAGGCGGGGATCTCCACGCCGCTCGACGATCGCGCCGGCGTGTTCTTCGGAAGCAGCACGGGAGGGCTGTTCGAGACCGAGCTCTACTTCGAAGCGCTGCTGCGTTGCCCCGCGAGTCGCCCGCCACGGGCGCTTCTCGCGTCGCATTCGCTGAGCTCTCCTGCGGAGACGGTTGCGCGGCGTCTCGGAGCTCGAGGTCCCGTCGAGACCGTCTCCTCGGCCTGCGCATCCGGTGGGCTGGCGATCGAGCAGGCGCTTCGCGCCCTCCGCACCGGTGAGGTCGATCTCGCCATCGCCGGCGGTGCGGACTGCCTCTGCCGCACGACCTACTCCGGATTCAATTCGCTGCGCGCGGTGGACGAGAGGCCCTGCCGGCCGTTTCGCGTCGATCGGGCCGGAATGTCGCTCGGAGAAGGAGGCGCCGCCCTCGTTCTCGAGTCCGTCGAGCACGCGAGATCGCGGAAGGCAGTCGCGCTCGCCGAGATTCTCGGCGCCGGCTCCTCGTGCGACGCCAACCATATGACCGCCCCCCATGCCGAGGGCGTCTGGGCCGCTTCGGCCATCGAGCGTGCCCTCGAGGATTCAGGCATCGATCCGGATGAGGTCGACCTCGTCAACGCCCACGGGACCGGCACGCTCCTCAACGATGATGCCGAACACGCCGCTCTGCTCCGCGTCTTCGGCGAGCGTACCCGGTGCATCCCGCTCGAAGTGACCAAGGCCGTCGTCGGACATCTCCTCGGCGCCGCCGGGGTGATCGAGGCCGTCGCCACCGTTCTCTCCCTCCTCTCGAAAGAGGTCCACTCCGCCCCTGGCGGCGGTGAGATCCGATACGCGGAGTTCGCCGGCCTGGCTCTCGAAGGCACGCGGCGGATGCCGGACATGCGAACGGCGGTGTCGGCCAGCTTCGGGTTCGGCGGAGCCAACGCCGCCGTCGTCCTCCGCCGATGGGAAGAATCGTAGGCTGCATGGGCGCTCGAGTCGTGATCACCGGTCTCGGTGTGGTCGCGGGCGCCGCGGCCGGCAGCCACCGTCTCGCAGACGTGCTGCGCGGATCGACGATGCCGGCCTCGGAGGTGGATCGGTCCGCCGGCTACCATCTGCCCGAATCGGCGCGGCTCGCGGTGCTGACCGCCGATCTCGACCTGAGCCCGTGGATTCCGCCCGGCGCGGGAAGGCGAATGAGCCCGCCTTCCAGGCTCGGGGTTGCAGCGGCGCGCATGGCCGTGGACGATGCGGGCCTCACGGGGGCCGTGGACGGCCCGCGAACGACCGTCGTGATGGCGAGCGCGTTCAGCGCGGTCGACTTCACCGAGCGCCTGCTCCGCGCGGTCTTTCTCGAAGGACCCGAAACGGTCTCGCCGTTCATGTTCACCGAGAGCGTCGCAAATGCCGCGGCCGCACAGATCGCGATCGCGAATCAGGCCCGAGGTCCGAATCTCACCATCGTTCAGAAGGAAGCCGGAATCCTGACGGCGATCGGGCGGGGGGCCGCCGAGGTGGCGGCCGACCGGGCCGACTACGCGCTGGCCGGCGGAGTGGAAGAGATGCCGCCGCTTCTGCACGCGCTGCTCGACCGGTTCGGAGCCCTGGCGCGTCCCGGCAGCCCCGGGGGAGAGGTGGCGCGGCCGTTCGATCGGTTCCGGAGCGGTTCGGTGGCGTCCGAGGGAGCGGTCGTTCTGCTGCTGGAAGACGAGCAGCGGGCTCGATCGCGGGGAGCGGTGATTCGGGCGAGGGTTCGCGGATTCGGCAGCGCCTTCGATCCGAGCGCGTCGCGAGTCGGCTGGGGATCCGACCACGTCGCGCTGGGGCAGGCGCTCGGGCGCATGCTCGCCCGCGCCGGCCTCGCCCCGCGGGACGTCGGTCGCATCGTCTCCGGGGCTTCGGGCTCGCTCGCCGGCGACCGCCTCGAGGCGCGCACGCTCCGGCAGGCGTGGGACGGTAGCCGACTTCCTCCGATCGTGGCTCCGAAAGGGGTCACGGGCGAGTATGGTGGAGGTTTTCTCGGGGCGGCTGTGCTCGCGGCCTCGAATGGGGAGGCGGGCCCTGCGGGGGGCTTTTGCGAACCGGATCCCGAGCTGGGAGTGCGGCCGCACGAGGGAGGCCCGCTCGGCCCCGCGACGAGGACGCTGGTGACGTCGCTGGCATCGGGAGGGGCGGCATCATGGCTTCTGCTGGAGAGCGTGTGAACCGCGTTGCGATCGCGATCCCCGCCTACGAGGCGGCGGCTTCGATCGGAGAAGTCGTGACGCGTGTGCTCGCGATCATTCCGGACGTGCTGGTGGTCGACGACGGCTCGAGGGACGGCACGGCCGAGGCGGCACGCGCGGCAGGGGCGGAAGTGCACGTACTGCCGGTGAATGCGGGGAAGGGGGCGGCGCTCGCGGCCGCGTTCAAAATCCTTTTTTCGCGCGGGTTCGCGGGAGTGGTGACGGTCGATGCGGACGGCCAGCATCTGCCCGAGGAGATCCCGCGACTGCTCGCCGCGGCATCGACGGCTGACCTGGTTCTCGGCACGCGGGATCATCTCTTCGCCGAGATGGGGCGCGTGCGGCGGCTGAGCAACCGTCTCTCCTCGGGAGCGATCTCCTGGGCCGCGGGACAGCGCATCGCGGACGTGCAGACGGGCTTCCGCTTCTATGCGCGAGAGCTCATCGAGCGGACCGGCTTTCCCGAGCCTCGATTCGAAGCGGAGAGCGCGGTCGTCGTGCGCGCCGCCCGTCTGGGGATGCGAGTGGCGACGACACCGGTTCGGCTCGGACACGCCGATGGGAGAACGACCAGCCACTACCGGCCGATTCTCGACAGCCTTCGGATCGCGGGCGCGGTCGTTCGCGCCCGCATGGAGCCGCGTCGATGAGCGCCGGAGTCGTGCTCGTGACCGGAGGCAGCCGCGGCATCGGCCGCGCGATCGTCGATGCGCTGGTCGCCGACGGCCGGAGCGTCGCGTTCACGTATCGAAGCGACGAGAAGGCCGCGCGAGAGATCGAGGCAGCTCACGGCGCTCACGCGCGCGGCTTCGCGCTCGACCTGCAGCAGCGCGAGGCGCCGGATCTGCTGGTCCGGAAGATCGAATCGTCCATGGGCGTCGTCGACGGACTCGTCAACAACGCCGGCCTGAGAGGCGACTCGCTCCTCGCCATGACCTCGGATCACGACTGGGACGAGATCATCGAGGTGAATCTGGGCGGCACCTTCCGCTGTTGCCGCGCGGTGCTTCCGGGAATGATCCATCGCCGACGCGGCGCCATCGTGAACGTCTCGTCTCTCTCCGCCGTGATGGGGGTGCCGGGGCAGACCGCCTACGCCGCGTCGAAGGCCGCCATTCTCGGCCTGACGCGGTCGCTCGCGCGGGAGGTCGGCAAGCGAGGTCTGCGGGTCAATGCGGTCCTTCCCGGCTTCGTGCCGACGGACATGACCGCTTCGTTGCCCGAGGCGAGCGTGAGGCTGCTGCGCTCCCACGAATGCCTGCCGAACGGAACCTCCCCGGCCGACGTCGCGGGCCTCGTCGCGTTTCTCGTCTCGGAGCGCGCCGCCTCGATCACCGGCCAGGCGTTCCCGGTCGACGCGGGGACCTCGGCATGACGACACGATCGGGCGCGCGTCGGTTGTCTCCCGGGCATGCACCCGAGCTCGGGCTCACGCACCGGCTGCTCGGCCGATTCCACGTCACAGGCGTGTTCTGGTATCAGTCTCCCCACTGGGCGTTCACCCATCTGCCCCTGTGGGTCGAGTCGGCGGCAGTCGGCCTCTTCACCACGTTCTTCTTCGTCACGCTCGGCCGGATCCGGAAGGCCATCCCGGCCAATCTCCAGCCCGTCCTCGGACCGGCGCGCCTGTGGGAACGGTGGCGCCGTTCGTACCGGACGATGGTGGAGTTTGCATGGTGCATGACCGAGCGTTACCGGCGTCTCGCCTCGCCGGAGCTGTTCGCGTCGATGCTGGAAGGGGAGGAGAACTGGCGCGAGGCGATGGCGACGGGTCGAGGAGCGATCCTGGTGACCGCCCACGTCGGTCCGTGGGAAGTGGCCTCGGCGTACGGCTCTGCGGCGGCGGGGCGGCGAACGCACGTGGTGCGCGAGAGAGAGATCGATCCGCGGGCTCAGAAGTTCATGGAGGAGATTCTCGCGCGCGCGGGCAGCGATTACGTCACGCATTTCGCGGGAGACGACGTGACGCTCTCTTTCGAGCTGGCCGAGGCGCTCCGTCGCGGCGAGCTCGTCGCGTTGCAGGGAGATCGACCACGGGAGGGGGGCCGCTCACTGGTCGCGACGCTATTCGGCCGGCCGATGCCGCTGCCGGTGGGGCCGGCGGCGCTGGCCCGCGCCACGGACGTGCCGATCCTTCCGGTCTTCAATTTTCGAGAGCGCCGTTTCGTGACCCGCACGGTGGTCCGGCCGGCGATTCACGTCGCCCGAACCGAGGACCGGGAGGCGGACATCGCCGAGGCCGTCCATCGAATCGCTTCCGAGATCGAGTGGGCGATCCGGTATCGGCCGCACCAGTGGTTCTGCTTTCGAAGGCTCTGGGACTAGTGGACTTTAGTGGACTCGAGCCGCTCGGGAAAGCTCCCGGTCGGCTGGTCCAGCGCCCTGCGTGCCGAGGGGTCGTCCAGCTCGAACAGCTCGCTCGGAACGGGCCGCTCCTCCATCTCGAGAACCTCGATCTCGGTCCTGGAGCCCTTGCGCAGCAGATCGCTCACGATCACACGACTCGGATAGATCAAATCCCCCTCGTGCCATTGGAGGAAGTCGACGGCCGTCGCCTCCCGCCCGCTGCGGAGGCGATACGTCGCGCTGATCGGTCGCTCGGTAGCGACGCGCACGACGTATCGCACTTCCGGGAACAGGAGATCTTCCGACCTCGCGCGGAGCTCGAGGACGATCAGCGCTCCCTCGTCGTCCTGCTCCTCGGTGGCGCTCTCGACGAGATAGTTCGCGGCGAGCCGGACGCCGAGCACCTCGTCGATCCTGACTCCGCCGTAGACTCGATGGGAAGGGCTCAGGCGAACCGGCTTCTTCGCGCCGGGGGTGAGGAGCCAGAGCTGATTCTCGAGGCGCAGCAGGAACCTGCCGCGCTCCTTCGGAGCGAGGAATCGGACGAGCGTCTTCGCGTCGCCCGATCGCCAGATCTCCACCTCGTGGCTCGCCGCCGGACTCCCGCTTCGGAGGGCCAGCCGCGCCCGGAAGGAATCGGGACCGAGCGCCCCGACGTCGCTGCGACGCAGCAGCTCCTCCGGACTCGACGTCGGAACCGGGGTCAGTACGAGGGAGGAGGCGAAATGGAAGGCCGCGAGGAGAAGGAGCATCGGATTGATTCTACACGTGCCCGAGGGCTTCGACGATCTGAAGCCGGAACAGCCGCAGGATGGGAGGAATCGCCGCGACGGTCAGAATCGCCGCCATGAACGCGACGGCAAAGAGCAAGTCCGCCGGAACGACGGCGAGTGCGAGGATCATCGGGTCGACGGCCGCGGGGGGGGGCGGCATCTCGATCTCGAGAACGTTGATGAGGGCCGCCAGAGCAATGCCGAGGCCGCTTCCCCCGAGCCCGCCGAGGATCGCGAGCCAGAGCGCCTCCAGGATCACCATGCCGGCGAGCTGGGTCCGGCTCGTGCCGATGGCGAGCAGCGTGCCGAACTCACGAATGCGCTCCAGGACCGACATCATGATCGTATTCGAAGTCGAAAGCGCGACCAGCAGAGCCACGATGATCCCCAGAAAGACGAAGATGCTCCTGTACAGCGAGCGCACCTGGCCGTAAAACGGCGCACGCGTCTCCCAGTCCAGCACCGACAGCGGCGGTGAATGCCCGGCGAGCTCGGCCCGGAGATCGGCGACCGTCCGATCGGCGGTCTCCGCATCCGTGAGCCCTACGACGAGCGAAGTGACGTAGTCCGTTCCCAGCAGGCGCTGAGCGGTGATCAGATGGGTCTTCAGGATCCGGCTGTCGAGGTCCTGAAAGCCCGTGGTGAACACCCCTGCGACCGAGAGGTCGAGGGCATTGAGCGAGGCGTCCGGGGTCGGTGCGACGAGGGTGACCGTGTCACCGGGGCCGGCGTCCAACGCGCGGGCGAGCCCGATGCCCAGCAGCACCGTCTCTTCACCCTCCGAGGGCGGCGTTTCGCCGAGGTTGCTTCCGCCTCGAAGTCTGAGGTCGATCCCGATGCGCCGCTCCCGGTCGGGCTCCACCGCCACCCCGAAGAACGAGGCCGACGAGTCGCCGGTCGTGGCCACGCCGGCGAACTGAATCGTCGCGCCGGCGCCGAGGACGTTCGGTCTGCTCTCGATCACGTCCCGCACTTGGTTCCAGTCGCGGAACGATGGGGGAAGGCCCGGGCGATCCGCGCCGGCACCGCCGGCCTCGAGCGCGTCCGCCGGCGCGACTTCCAGGTGTCCGAGCCCGCCGCGAATGATCGCCTCGCGAAGCCCTTCGAACGAGTACCGGACGAATCCCACGGTGAGGAGCAGCCCCGCCGTGCCGACGCTCACGATCACGAGCGAAAGGATGGACCTCCGGCGGTTTCGAAACAGATTTCGGAGAGCGATGGACGCCGGGATCACGAAACGCTCCCCCTGCCGTCATCGATGACCCTGCCGTCGCCGAGGCGGACGAGCCGAGGAGCGCGGGCGATGATGGCCGGATCGTGGGTTGCGAAGACGAAGGTCGTTCCCCTGGTCTGATTGATCCGGATGAACAGCTCGACGATCGTGGCGCCCGTTCGCGAGTCGAGGCTCGCGGTCGGCTCGTCCGCGAGGATCGCGATCGGATCGTGCACGAGTCCCCGTGCCAGCGCCACCCGCTGGCGCTCTCCCCCCGACAGATGGTCGGGGCGATGGTCCATCCGCTCGGACAGGCCGACCTCTTCGAGAGCGCGGACCACCAGGCGGCGCCGCTCCCCTCGGGCCATCCCGCCGAGCCACAAACCGTACTCGACGTTCTCGTAGGCGGACAGGACGGGCACCAGATTGAACGACTGGAAGACGAATCCGAGCTGGTCGCGCCGGATCGCGGTGCGCTCGGCTTCGGTGCACGACCCGAGGTCCGTTCCCGCGAACACGACGGATCCCCGATCCGGGCGGTCGAGACCGCCGAGCAGGTGCAGCAGCGTGCTCTTCCCGCTGCCGGACGGACCGGCGATGACGACGAACTCGCCGGCGGAGATCGCGAGGTCGACGCCCGAGAGCGCCGGCACCGTCACCTTCCCCTGGCGATAGGTCCTGACGAGGCCTCGAGCCTCGAAGCAGAGCGGCGAAGCCTGACTCATCGCATGCGCGTCAGTCATGGAGGCCCTGGAGAGTGATCGGCCCCGCTGGGCGGACCCGTTCCGCCCCACGTGCCGATCGCGGCGCGCAGATATTCTATCCGGCCATCCTCCACGACGATTCGGTAGATCGACAACGGCGGCGCGGCTCCTTCGAGCCTCGCCGTCACCGTCAGTCTCGTGTCGACGGGAAGGGCGGGCTCGAGAAACTCCGCTTCACGAACCCTCACCAGACGACCGGGCCGCACGGAGCCATCGCCGCCCGATTCGATCCGGAGAAGGACTTCGAGCGCGGCCGCCGCCTGCGCTCCCAGCTCCAGACCGATGAAGCAGGGGGCACCCGCCGCCCCGGCCAACGGGTGCGTCGCGGGCACGACGCCCGCCGCCTCGATGAGCTCCGGTCCGGATCGGAGGATCTCCGTCAGCAGACGAGCCCCCCGGCGGTGCGGCAACAGATTCGATGCGTCGATGGCGGAGGGTTCGATCATCGCCGATCCGCTTCGTCCGCGCCGAATATCAGAAGCCCTCGGCTGGCGGACTCTCCGCCGCAGCGGATCTCGAACAGGATCGAGAGCGGCTCTTCCCCTTCGCTCACGACGACCTCGACTTCGTCTCCCGGCCCGATCCGGCGGGTGAGCCGCAGGTCCCGAAGGGCTCGGAGCGCGCGCCCGCGGTACGCCGTGGCCTCGCATGCGCTGAGAGCGAGCGCCATGTGCGCGATGCCGGGCAGAATCGGGTCGCCGTCGAAATGGCCGTCGAACAGGGGGCTTCGCTCGCTCAGGCGGAAGCGGGAGGAATCGGGGTGCTCGGCGGCGGGAAGCGGTAGAAAGCCGGCTTCGGGGAACGGACTCAACGCGATCGAGTATATACCGCTGCACGCGAAATGGAGTGCGCCTGGCGGGAGGGAGCGTGGCCGTGGGAATCGGCCGGCCGCGAGAGCCGGAACAGCAGGTTCGCCGAGGAGCTCTCGCCCCGCAGCGGACGGAGCTCGGCCGCGAATCCGAGCCGGTGGAAGCAGGCGAGCCATTCATCCGCGCTCCGGAAGGCGAAGGTCTGGCGAAAGTCGCCGTCCGAAAGCGCTTTGAGCCGGTTTCCGATGCGGACGCGGCTGAAGCGCCATCCGGCGGACGCGTCGGCCTCCCGGATGAGAATCACGCCGTCCGGTGCCATGACCTCGCGAAGCGCGGAGAGCAGCGTCTCCTGCTGCTCGCGAGACATCATCTGCAGCACGTCGAACAGAAGCGCGGCCGAGAAGGGCTCGAACCCGGCGGTGCGGGCGTCACCGCGAACGATCCGCGCGCCGCTTCCGAGCGCGGAGGCGGCGAGCCTCGCCACGTTCGCCCGCGTCTCGATTCCGATGAGACGGCGGAACCGCGGCGGCGGCACCGGCTCCTCGGGCCGGTCGGAGGTCCGGGCGGCCGCCATCGCTTCGGTCAGAAGGGCGAGCATCACGCCCTGCCCGCAGCCGATGTCGATCAGGGTTCCGCCGGAGCGCGGGAGACCGCGCGAGAGGACCTCTTCGAAGACCGGATCGATTCGCAGCTTCGCTCGCGCGAACTCCCAGCTCGTGATGCTCCCGCCGAGGTAGCGGTCGCCGGCGCGCCTGACGAGCGTGGCGAACCAGGGATCGCTCGAAGAGTCGCGCACGGCGGCATGCGTCGTCACCAGCGCCATCGCCGCGGCGATTCCGCCGATCGCCAGCCATCCCGCGAGCACGTCCAGCACGAACGTCACCGGATCGAGCGTCGGAATGGTCTCGATGGCGAGAGCGTAGAGCTCTCCCGACCGCAGCCATGCACCAACCTGCAGCTCGAGCAGCAGGAGCAGCGGCGCGAGCATCGGATTCCAGAGCCTTCCCCCCAGATCGACTTTGCGCGGATCGAGACGAAGCAGCCGGGCGAGCCCGCGACGGATCGGCCGGTGAGCTCCGTAGAACGGAGAGCAGGCGATGAAGACGCCGGCGGCGAGCGCCAGCGCTTCCCTGAAGGGACCCGAGGGCTCGGAAACCGGAGCGGATCGTTCGGCCTCGATTCCATCGGGCGTCCGGCGCACGGGGGCCGGCGTGTGAGTCTGTTCGACCGGATCGCTCATCGCAGCCGGATTGTGGCATCGAGCACTTCGAACGCCAACTCCGATGGAGTCGGGAATCCGGCGTCGGGGTCGTCAGGCAGGCGGGATCCGGACTCCCGTGACTCCGGCCCCGGCGGTCTGGACTCGTCGACTCGCAGACTCTATCCTTCCCCCGCATGGCGGAATCGAACGAGACGGCCGCATCGCTGCTCGCGCGGCGGGACTACGTCCGGGCGATCCCGCTTCTGCGGGCCGATCTCGAGAAGTATCCGACGAATCCCCGGATCCGTCTGCAGCTCGCCGACGCGCTGGCGGGGGCTGGTGAGATCGAGGAAGCGGTCGAGCGCTACGAGGAGACGGCGCGCAACTACGAGGAGAACGAGCTGATCGTTCAGGCGATCGCCGTTCGGAAGAAGGCGGAGAAGCTGCGGGCGCCGGAGGCGCCGGCGGCGGCGCCCGCGCCGAGGGAGGTCCCGAAAAGTCCGCTGTTCGAGGTTCTCGCTTCGGACGAGCGCGACGCGCTCGTCCGCGAAACGGCGTTCGTCGAGCACCGCGAAGGAGACATCGTGATCACGGAAGGGGAGGAAGGGTCGTCTCTCTACGTCGTGGTCTCCGGGGAAGTGAAGGTTTACACGCGAGGGCCGAAGGGAGAGAGCGTTCTTCTGGCGACTCTCGGCGAGGGAGAGTTCTTCGGGGAAGTGAGCGTGCTGACCGGGAAACCGCGGACGGCCACGATCACGGCGGCGAGCAGAACCGAGCTCCTGCGGCTCGACAAGTCTGGACTCGACGACATCGTCGCGAAGTTTCCCCGGGTCAAGCAGGTGCTCGAGGAGTTCTACCGCCGCCGTGCGAGCCACACCGTCGAAGCGATGATCGAGCGCATGAAGCAGCGGGAGAGGTGAATGGCGGTCATGCCCATCGTGAAGTACGCCGACCCGGTCCTCCGAAGACCGACCGAGCGCGTCGACGACATTGACGGCGGCATCCAGAAGCTCATCGACGACATGATCGAGACCATGTACGCCGCTCCCGGCGTCGGCCTCGCTGCCAACCAGGTCGGCGTATCGAAGCGCCTCATGATCATCGATCTCTCCGTCGGAGAAAGCCCGGGCGATCTCCACGTGTTCGTCAATCCGGAGTTCGTCGAGAAGAAGGGGGAGGTCACCGATGAAGAGGGGTGTCTGTCGATCCCCGACCTGATCGAGATGGTCGCGCGCCCCGAGATCACGACCGTCCGTTACCAGGACCGAGACCGCGCCTGGAAGGAGCTCACCGGGGAGGGCCTCATGGCGCGCGCCCTCAATCACGAGATCGACCATCTCGACGGCAAGCTCTACCTCGACTACCTCCGCGGGCTCCGGAAGGAACGGATCCTGAAGAAGATCTCGAAGATCGTGAAGAGTGGAGGATGGGACTAGTGGACTGTAACGTCCGGCGTTACAGGACACCAGGACAGCAGGCGCTCGAGCGCAGGCATCCGTTTCGCGTGGCGCGGGGGAGCCGGCGGTCGCGCGCGCGGCAGGAGAGGATGAGATGACCGATACCCAGGCGGCGGGAGTGACGGCGACCGAGCCTCTGGCGTCCGGAGTCGTCCAGGTGACGATCGCGTTCGACAGACCGTTCGCGTTCGCTCCGGGTCAGTACGTTTCGATCCGCTTCCCCGACGGAGTGACGCGCGCCTACTGCATCTCCTCGGCGCCCCAGCGCCCGCAGGCCGTGCAGCTCTGCGTCCGGCTGGGAGCCGGTGCGGGATCGAGCGCCGTGCGGGAGCTCCGCGTCGGCGACCGCATCGAGGTCGAAGGCCCCCTCGGCGAGTTCGTTCTCCCCGAGGACGATTCGCGCGACGTCGTCTTCCTCGCGGGCGATACCGGCCTCGCCCCGATCCGCAGCATCGTGCTGCATCTGCGCGCCGTCGAGGATCGCCGCAGGATCACCGTGCTCTACGAGCCGACCGACGGGCAGATCGTCTACGGAGCCGACTTCGGGAACATGGCGGCCGCCGGCTCGATCCGTTACCTGCGCGGCCCGATCGAGGACCTGGTGCGGGGCGAGAAAGAGCTGCTGACGCGCTCGGCGATCATGGTCGCCGGGTTCGACCGCTTCCTCGAGCGAGCCCTCGCCATCCTGGAAGCCGAGGGGATCGAGCGCACCCGCGTCATTGCGGAAAGCTTCGGGCGGCTCTGAGATCGGGGCTGGTCCACTAGTCGCGCAGCCAGCCGGGAAGGGCGCCGGCTCTGCGAGCCTCTTCCTCGAGCCCGGCCATCTCCCGCTCGGTGGCGGCGAGCGAAGCTCGGGCGCGGTCGAGGTCGGCCCGCGTCTGGTCCCGCTGGAGCAGGTGGTTGCCGGGATCGAGCCCGAGGGCGAGCAGCGCCATGATCTCGTCGTCGAGCCGGCGCTCCCGCTGCCGGAGCCGTTCGACCGCCTCGCGGCTCTGCGCGATCCGTTCCCGGATCGCGCGCGCGGCCGCCCGCCACGGCCCTTCGCGCTCCCGCTCCCGCTCCCTCCGGTCGAGCTCCTCCTCGAGCCCCTCGCGCGTCAGGGCACGCTGCTCCGGCGCCTCGGTTCCCGACCGGTTTCCCTCGAGCTCTCGCAGCAGCCTCTCCTTCTCTTCCTTCGAGACGACCAGCTTCCGCTCTGCCGGCGGAGCTTCCGCCGGTTCTGCTTCGGGGGCTTTCTCCGGCGCCGAGCCGGCGGCGGCGGGGACGTCGGGATCGGCGGCCGTCTTCTCCAGATCGACTTCGTCGAGCGCGATCGAGTACAACCGACCGGCGGGGGTGCGGAAGACCACCTGGGTCCCCTCGACTCGGATCTCTCCGGCGACCGCGATGCGCTCGCCCGTCCGGAGGACGATCTCCTCGCCCGGGGCGGAGATCAGCGTCGCGGCCAGGAGCAGGATGGCCATCGGCATACGCGCGTGACAACAGAGACGGCTGCTCCCCTCATCCCGGGGGCGGGGGAGGAGTCCGGGTATACTCGTCCGGCTTTCGATGCGAGCCTGGATCCTCGAGCTCTCCACGCTCCTCTACCACCTCGGGCTGTCCGTCTGGATTGGAGGGTTCCTGGTGCTCGGGGCTCTGGTCGCGCCGGCGCTGTTCCGGCGGCTGGAACGGCCGCTCGCCGGCGAGATCTTCGGCGGAATTCTGCGGCGGTTCGCGAGGGTTCGGCTCATCACCCTCATTCTGGTGATGGGGGCGGCGGCGGCGCGGTTCGCGCTCTGGGAGCTTCAGGTGCTCCCCGCGGCTCCGGCCGGGGATGGCCGCCCTCCTGGCGGCGCGCTGGGTGGCTCTGGCGGCTCTGGCGGGGGGAGTCGTCTATGAGATGGCGTGGCTGGAAAAGGCGATCGGGCGGCGGATCGAGACTCTCCGGGCTGAAGGGGCGGAAGTCTCGAGCGACCCCCAGTTTCGGAAACTTCACCTCCGATCGGAGACAATGAGCAAAGGATCGGCCGGGGTCGCCGTCGCGGCGCTCTGGCTCGGATGAGATGAGGCCTGCGCCACGACCGAAACACGCCCCCCGACCGGCGCCCCGCTTGCAGGTCGTAACTCGCTGAACCATGGGAAGTAGCGTATCTCCTTCACAATGGCTGCTGCTCGCGACCGCGTGCGGCATCTTCTACCTGATTTTCGATGCCGCGAGGCACTTCGTGTTCCAGCTCGGGCCGGTACGGCTGCGGAGCTGGACCGATCACGATCCGGAAGTCCAGAGGGAAGGGCGGTGGTCGCAGTACGACTCGGTGGAGTTCTCGCTGATCAGCGGCGCGGTGCTCCAGCTCGGACTGGTCGCGGCGGTGGGATTCACGGCGGCGGCGATGTGGCCGCGAGGGGCGATCTGGGCGACGGGGCGGTCGATGGCATTCTGGGCGGTCGTGGTGGTGTCGTGGAAGTTCGTGCTCGCGTTCGTGCCGGACCACGTGGCGGAGCGGATCCTGCGAGCGATCCTGCCGCTCTCTCACGTGACGTTCTACCTCTTCTGGCCGATTCTGTCGCCGCTCGCCCGCCTTTACGCGCACGTGAGCGAGCGGCGCGAAGAGGATGAAGAGGAGGAGGAGGCGACCGAGCAGGAGGTTCAGGCGTACATCGACGTCGGCGAAGAGGAAGGGATCTTCGAGGAAGGGGAGGGGAGGCTGGTGCAGTCGATCGTCGATTTCGGCGACCGGCTGGCACGGGAGGTGATGACGCCGCGAGTGGACGTGCTGGCGTTCGAGGTGAGCCATTCGTTCGAGGAGCTCGCGAGTCTGTTCTCGGAGTCGAAGTACGCGCGGATTCCTGTTTACGAACAGAGCATCGATCACATCGTCGGCGTGGTGCACGTGAAAGATCTGTTCGACGCGCTCCTGACGGGGTCGCCTCGAACGATCCGGCAGCTCGCGCGTCCGGCCTACTTCGTTCCTGAGTCGAAGCCGATCGCCCATATCCTGCGCGAGTTCCAGCTCGAGCGCCAGCAGATCGCGATCGTTCACGACGAATACGGCGGCACGGCGGGAATCCTCACGATCGAAGACCTCGTCGAGGAGATCGTCGGCGAGATCGCCGACGAGCACGAGGAGCTGGAAGAGGTTTCGGTCGTGGCGATCGACGACGACGTGTTCCTCGTCAACGGACTGCTGCGCGTGGAGAAGCTCCAGGCGCTGTTCGAAATCGATCTCACCGGCGAAGGGTACGAGACGGTCGGTGGGCTCATCTTCACGCAGTTGGGGCGGGTGCCGCACGGCGGGGAGGTCGTCCGGCGCAAGGGGCTGCTGTTCGAGATCGAGCGCGCCGACCGAAAGCGGATCTACCGCGTTCGCGTCTCCCGCGATCCCGATTGGACCCTCGAGACCGAAGCCGGGGAGGGAGAGGCGAGGGGCAATGGGCGATACGAGCGGACCCGCGCCTGAGCCTGCGGCCGATCCCGTCCCGACGCGCTTCGGGGTCGTCGCCCTCACCGGCCGGCCCAACGCCGGGAAGTCGACCCTGCTCAACCGCGTCCTCGGCCACAAAGTCTCGATCGTCTCCGACAAGCCCCAGACGACCCGGAATCGCATCGTCGGCATCCTGAACGATCCCCGCGGCCAGATCGCCTTTCTCGACACGCCGGGAATCCACAAGCCGCTCCACCGGATGAACGTCCGGATGATGGACCACGTGCGCTCCGCTCTCGCCGAGGCCGATCTGACCGCCGTCATCGTCGACGCCACCGCGGAGTTCGGGCATGGGGACGAGTTCGTCCTCGAGATGCTGGGCGAGGTGGCGGCGCGCCGCATCCTGCTGCTCAACAAGATCGACCGGATTCGCAAGGAGCAGCTCCTCCCTCTTCTCGACCGTTACGGCCGGACCGCTCTGTTCGAGGAGCTCATTCCGATCTCGGCGGCCACCGGCGACGGCGTGCCGCAACTGGTCGATCTGCTGTTCCGGGCTCTCCCCTCCGGAGCGCCGCGCTTCCCCTCCGAGGACTTCACGACCCAGCCGGAGCGCTTCTATGCCGCCGAGATCGTCCGCGAAAAACTGCTCCACCACACCGCCCAGGAGCTTCCCTACACCACGGCCGTCGGCGTCGAGAAGTGGGAAGAGGACGAGGAGCGGAACCTGATCCGGATCTGGGCGACGATCTTCGTCGAGCGCGATTCGCAGAAGAAGATCGTGATCGGAAAGGGGGGCGGAATGATCAAGCGGATCGGGACGGAGGCGCGGCAGGAGCTCGAATCGACCCTCGGGACGAGGATTTACCTCGATCTGCACGTCGCCGTGCGGGAGCAGTGGCGTGAGGATGAGCGCTTTCTCGGCGAGCTGGAGTGGCCGCTGGGTTGACGAAAACTCCCGAAAACACGATGTTTTCCGGAGATTGAGGCCGAAAAGGCTTCGCAACCGAGCCCGCTTTGATTACCATAAGCGCCCTGGGTCTTTCCCCAATTTTCGAGGAGGTCGCATGCCCGGCAGACGTCAGTTCCGAATCCCCATTCTCATCACACTCACACTTCTGATTGCTACGGTGTCGTTCGCCCAGCAGACGGGCTCGGTCAGCGGGAGCGTGACGAGCTCCGACGGAGCCGGCCTGCCCGGGGTGACGGTCGAGGCGCGCTCGAGTCAGCTCCCGCAGGCGCGCGTCACGACGACGCAGGCGAACGGCGACTACCGGCTGCCGGCACTTCCGCCGGGAGAGGTGACGCTCTCGTTCACCCTCGCCGGAATGCAGGAGCAGACCCGCAACGTCCGCGTCAATCTCGGTCAGGACTCGACGGTGAACGTCGAGCTGGCCGTGGCAGGTCTGGCCGAGACGATCACGGTGACGGCGGATTCGCCTCTGCTCGATCCGACGACGACGGCGATCCGGAGCTCCGTCGCGCAGGAGGCCATCGAGCGGCTCCCGATCGGTCAGGAATATCGCGATCTGGTGAAGCTGGCTCCCGCGATTCAATACACGGAAGATCAGGTCCGCGGGCCGAGCTCGGGCGGCAGCGGGCAGGACAACGTGTATCAGTTCGACGGGGTCAACGTGACCCTGCCGCTGTTCGGGACGCTCGCGGCCGAGCCCTCGGCGCACGACATCCAGCAGATCTCGTTCGTGAAGGGGGGCGCGAAGGCGACCGACTTCAACCGCGCGGGCGGCTTCACGATCGATTCCGTCAGCAAATCGGGCACCAGCGAGTGGTCGGGCGAGCTCAAATACCAGGTCCAGACCGACTCGATGACGGCGGATCAGGACTTCGTCGTCACGAACCGATTCGACGAGGATCGCGACTGGGCGACGTTCGGCATCGGCGGGCCGGTCGTCCGCGACCGCCTCTTCTTCTACGGCTCGTACTACCGGCCCACGCGCGACCGGGCCAACACCTCGAACGCCTACGGCCCGGTAGCGGATTTCGACAGCGTACGCGACGAGATGTTCGGCAAGCTCACGTTCACGCCGACCGGAAACATGTTGCTCCATGGAAGCTACCGCGACTCCAGCCGGACCGACGAGAACGCCAGCGTCGGCGCATTCGAGGCGGCGACGGCCTCGCTCGGCGAAGAGTCGGACCAGACCATCGCCATCTTCGAGGGCTCGTGGATCATCACCGACCGGAGCTTCGCGACGGTGAAGTGGACCGACTTCGGCTACGAGACGGCCTCGCGCCCCGATCTGCTGCTCTCGGTGACTCCGTCGCTCGCCGCCGGAACCAGACTCGACATCGGCAATCTCGACCAGATGGGTTACTTCTCGGTCCCCTCGCCGGTGAGCGGCCAGGACGCCTTCAACGCGTTCATCGATCCGCTGATCCAGCGTTACGGCTTCGTCCGCGACGGAGTCCGCGTCGGCGGCGGCGCCGTCGGAGGCGGCTTCCAGACCAACGACCAGGACTTCTTCCGGCAGAGCGGTCAGGTCGGATACGACTTCACGGTCGGCGACGTCGTCTCGCACGACATCCACGTCGGGTACCAGTGGTACACGGACGAGGAAGACCTCGCGCGGTTCCGCAACGGCTGGGGGCTGATCACGGTCCCTGGCGGCCGATCCACCTGCGGCGAAAACACCGGATGCGAGGACCAGCCGATCTTCTTCCAGGCCGAGTTCCAGCGCAGCACCGAGGCGGCCGTCGGCCACCAGGTCATCCACTCCGAGTTCAAATCGAGCAATTTCGAGGTCAACGACACGATCCGGTGGGGCAACTGGGCCTTCAATGCGGGCGTCCTCGTGAGCAACGACATCCTGTACGGGCAGGGACTCCGCGAGGACTCTTCGACGCTCTCCGGCTACGTTTCCGCGCCGGGGAACAAGTACAAGATGTACGAGGTCGATTTCGAGGATCAGATCCAGCCGCGCCTCGGCGCGACCTGGGCCTACAACGGCCTCGATACTCTCTACGCCAGCTATTCCCGTTACAACCCGGCCGCCAGCTCGCTTCCCCGCGCCGCTTCGTGGGACCGCAATACCACCGGTCTCGTCACGCGGGCGTACTTCGACGCCGACGGCAATCTGATCGGCTCCCAGCAGCTCGCCGGAAGCTCCGGCAAACTCTTCCAGGAAGGACTCGAGCCCCGCTACACCGACGAGTACCTGATCGGAACCGCCAAGCAGTTCAACAACCGCCTCAGCGGACGGCTCTACGCCCGTCATCGCTACTCCGCCAATTTCTGGGAGGACACCAACAACACCGCTCGCGTGGCCTTCGAGCCCCCGGCCGGAATTCCCCGCACCCCGTACATCCCCGACCTCGGAGACAGGGTCTCCCAGATCGGAAGCGGATCGAGCTACGTGATCGCCCAGCTCGACGGTGCCTTCACCAAGTACTACGAGGTCAGCGCCGAGACCGACTGGCAGGCCACCGACCAGCTCTTCCTTCGCGGGAGCTACACCTGGAGCCACTACTACGGCAACATGGACCAGGACAACACGACGGTGAACAACGATCAATCGATCTTCATCGGATCGTCGAACATCGCCGACGCGGCCGGCCGCCAGATCTGGGACAACAAGTACGGCGATCTCCGCTCCGACCGCCCCCATCTCCTGAAGGTGTACGGCTACTACAGCCTCCCGTGGAACGCCACCGCGGGCGCCTACGGCGTGTTCCAGTCGGGTCACGCATGGGAAGCCTGGGCTCACCAGCCTTACAGCCATCTCACCGGCTCGACCAGCGATACCAACCGTTACGCCGAGCCGGCGGGATCGCGCCGCACCGACAGTCACTACCAGGTCGACGTCAGCTACACGCAGAACATCCCCCTCGCGGGCGTCAACCTCCAGCTCATCGCCGACATCTTCAACCTCACCGACAATCAGACCGGCTACAACCCGCAGCCGAGCCTCAACAGCTCACAGTTCGGAGTTTCGCGTTCGCACTACGCGCCGCAACGCTTCCAGCTCGCGGTTCGTCTCCAGTTCTGATTCGTCGATTTCAGCACTCGAAACGAGAAAGGGCCCGGCGCCGACGCCGGGCCCTTTCGTCTTTTCCCCGGTGTGGTGCGAGCGTCTCGCCCGCCCCCGGGTTGGGAGGGAGTCTCCGTCTCTCGCCGCGCCCCCGATTGCCACCCGCCCGGTGTGGTGCGGGCGTCCCGCCCGCCCCCGGGTTGGGAGGGGGTCTCCGTCTGTCGCCGCGCCCCGGATTGCAACCCCCCCCGGGGGGGCGGTCGGGACGCCCGCACCACACGTCGCGCCACCCGCCCGGGGCGGGCGGGACGCCCGCACCACACCGTCCCGGCCCTACGGCTGCCGGAAGAGGCGCTCGCGGGCGATGAGCTCGCGCGTGGTCGCATCGGCGTGCCGCTTCGCCGTCTCGATCCGCGCCGCCCGGTCGGGCTCCTCGAGAAGCACGCTCACCTGCGCCCGCTTGAACGCCGCCATCGCGTATCCCGGATGCGACGGCGCCACCCGGTCGAGCGCCTCGCGCGCCTCCGGCAGCCGCCCCGCGGCGAGGTAGAGCACTCCGAGCTCGAGATCATTGCGGAACCCCGCCTCGTCCATCTCCCGCGCCCGCTCGAAGCTCTCGAGCGCGACCGCGGTCCGTCCGAGGCTCATCGCGATTCCCCCGAGCATGACGAGGTCGGGCGGCGCCGGATGCTTCATCGCGAGCGCTCGCTGCAGAAGGCGCATCGCTTCCTCGAAGCTCCCCTCCCTCTGCCGGATTCGCGCGAGCGCTTCGAGCGCCGGCAGCCGGCTCGGACTATCGGCGAGCGACTCCTCGAGAAGAGGCGCCGCCCGCTCCCATTCGCCGGTCCGGAAGTAATGGAGCCCGAGGTAGTGACGAA
>DATKCD010000042.1:0-107916 GCA_035544735.1 Thermoanaerobaculia bacterium | reverse complement strand
GGCTCAGAGGGGAATGTTGCCGTGCTTCTTCGGCGGGTTGGAGTCGCGCTTGTTGCGGAGCATCGCATACGCGGTGATCAGCTTCCGCCGCGTGAGCCGCGGCTCGATGATCTCGTCGACGTAGCCCCGCTCGGCCGCGATGTAGGGATTGGCGAACTTCTCCCGGTACTCGGAGATCTTCTCGCTCCTCGCGCCGTCGGGATCCGGCGCGTCCTGGACCTCGCGGCGGTAGAGAATGTTGACCGCTCCTTCGGCGCCCATGACCGCGATCTCGGCCGTGGGCCACGCGTAGTTCATGTCGGCACGGATGTGCTTGGAGTTCATCACGCAGTAGGCGCCGCCGTAGGCCTTGCGCGTGATCACCGTGACCTTCGGCACGGTGGCCTCGGCGAGCGCGTAGAGGAGCTTGGCCCCGTGGATGATGATGCCGCCGTGCTCCTGATCGACGCCGGGGAGGAATCCGGGAACGTCCTCGAGCACGAGCAGGGGGACGTTGAACGCGTCGCAGAAGCGGACGAAGCGCGCTCCCTTGCGCGAGGCGTTGATGTCGAGCACGCCCGCGAGCCAGGCGGGCTGGTTCGCGACCACGCCCACCGGATTTCCGTTCAGCCTCACGAATCCGACGATGAGGTTCGGCGCGAAGTGCTCGTGGACTTCGAGGAAGTGCTTCTCGTCGGCGACCGACCGGATGATCTGGCGGATGTCGTAAGGCTGAGTGGCGCTCTCGGGGATGAAGGCGTCGAGGGCCTCGTCGATGCGGTCGACGTCGTCGTCGGTCTCGCGCACGGGAGGATCCTCGAGATTGTTCGACGGGATGAAGGAGAGGAGCTCGCGGATCAGGGCGAGGCAGGCCTCGTCGGAGTCGGCGGCGAAGTGGGCCACGCCCGAGACCTCATTGTGCGTCATGGCTCCGCCCAGCCGCTCCTTGGTCACGTCCTCATGCGTGACCGTTCGGATCACGTCGGGACCGGTCACGAACATGTAGCTCGTCTTCCGGACCATGAGGATGAAATCGGTGATCGCGGGGGAGTAGACGGCGCCGCCGGCGCACGGTCCCATGATCGCCGAGATCTGCGGGACCACGCCCGAGGCGAGGGTGTTGCGGAGAAAGATGTCGGCGTAGCCGCCGAGAGAGACGACTCCCTCCTGAATTCTGGCCCCGCCGGAATCGTTGAGCCCGACGATCGGCGCGCCGTTCTTCATCGCCAGATCCATGACCTTCACGATCTTGCCGGCATGCGACTCGCTGAGCGATCCTCCGAAGACCGTGAAGTCCTGCGCGAAGGCGTAGACGAGCCGCCCATGGATCGTCCCGAAGCCGGTGACCACGCCGTCGCCGGCGATCCTCTGCCGCTCCATGCCGAAGTCGCTCGAACGGTGCACGACGAGCTGGTCGAGCTCCTGGAACGATCCGGGATCGAACAGGAGCGCGATCCGCTCGCGCGCGGTCAGCTTCCCCTCGGAGTGCTGGCGGTCGATCCGCTGCCGGCCTCCCCCGAGCTCGCTCTCCCGCTTTCGCCGTTCCATCTCCTCGAAGGTCGAGTTCGATGCCATTCGTTCTCCCGTCCTTTCCAGTCGAGCCGGCCGTGCGGCGGGCGCCGCGTGCGGGGTCCCGGGCTCAGACGGTGACGCCCCGCTCGAGGGCGAGCCGCCGCATTTCGTCCTCGATCTCACGCTCGGACGGGGCGCGCCCGCCCGGCTGCGTGCCGAGCCGCGAGCGCGCCTCCGCCTCCAGCGCCTCGACCGCGCGAAAGTGCTCTTCGAGTGTCCGGATCATGATCTCGATCCCCCGCTCCGCATCCGAAAACTCGACCAGACCCCGGTCCTCGAGACGATTGACGATCGTTCGGGCGAGGTACTCGATGCGCCGCGTGCTCGCGTTCATGTCCCGCGACCCGATCTTATTCCGACCGGGGCCCCGGCACAATCGTGATCCCTCTCCGCCGTACAATGGCGCGCGACTTCGATGAGCCAGTACCGCCGGCCCGATCACCGATTCGTCATGTCGCGCACCGAGGAGCGGTGGATCGTGACCGCGGGACGGCCCCGCCTTCTGGAGCTCCGCGCCGAAAAGGGAGAAGCAGCCCTCGCCGGCGGACCCGCCACCCGGATCGAAGCACGATCGGTCGCTTTCTTTCCTCAGCCGGCCGGGTTCGGCGGCGAGGCCGAACGAATCTTCGCCACCCTTCTCGACGCCCTTCCCAAGTCGGGCTCGTTTCACCTGCGGCGCGTCCGGGAGGAACGGACGATCTTCCCTCACGAGGGAGAGCCCGTTCTACGCTCGGCCCGCCTCGTCTCGCTGCGGGCGAGCGCGGGCGGCAGTCTGATCTTTCCTCTCGACCTCTCCGTCCCCGAACGCCTGCTCGAAGCTCTCGACCTGCTCGAGATGGGGCCGCCCGAACGGCTCGACGTGCGCGGGATCCCGATCGCATGGACCGGCGGAACCGCCGCCGTGCTGCTCCACGAAGCCCTCGGCCATCCCGCGGAAGCCGACGCCGATCCGATCCGGTGGCCGGACTGGCTGGAAGTTCTCGACGAGCCGGAGCACGACGGGCTCGGAACGATGCCCGTCGACGACCACGGAGTCGTCCCGACGCGCGCGCGGCTCACCGGCGGCGAGCGGCCCGACGCATTCCGGTGCGCGAGCTTTCGCGACGTCCCGCTCCGCCGCATGACGAATCTCGTCGTCCGCACCGACCAGGCGCCCGCGGAGCTCCCCGACCCGCGACTCGAAGTCCTCCTGCTCGCCGGAGGAAGATGGGATGCGGCCGCCGACGTGGTCGAGCTTCGAGTGGCCCGCGCGCGCCTGGTGCGCGGCGGGTCGGCCAGGACGCTCGCGCCGTTCACATGGCGGGCGCCGCGCACCGCGGTCGCCGCATCCCTCCGCGGCGCGATCGGCCCCGTCGTCGCGTATCCCGGAGTGATCTGCGCCGTCGAAGGGCAGAGGGTCGCGGTCGGCTCGTTCTCGCCGACGCTCGTGATGGAGGCACCCGGCTGGTGAGCGGCAGCTACCGCAAGGAAGGGGTCTCGACGATCGTCAGCCTCGCGCGCGGAATCGAATCGGTGGCGCGGGTCGCCGAAGGAGGGATGGCCGGAGTCCGCGAGGGGCGATTCTTCGCGGCATCTCTCGATCCCGCGGCAGGCCCGGAGGCGACGCCCGATCCGGGGCCGCTCGTCGATCTGCTGCGGACGATCGGGCGCTCTCTGCCGGGAGACGTCGAGCTCCAAAGGATGACGCTGATGGCGGGCGCCAGCGCGCACGAGATCGACTTCGAGCCGGGAGCTCGGCGGTGGAACGAGGCGCACTGCCGCCTTCACCTGACGCTTCGCTCGACGCGAACGCGGCTCGAGGTGCCGCTGCTTCGCGGCGGCGCCCGGACGGACGATCTCGAGCTTCGGGAGCTGGTCGAGGTGGCGGCGCTCCTGGCGAGGCCGCGAGCCGGCGTGCCTCGGGTCGCGACCCTCGAGCTCGCCCCGGCCGTGATGGCCGAGCTGGCCGCCTCGCTCGCGGTCGTCCTCGACGATCTTCCCGCCGGCGTTCGGCTGCGGCAGACGAGCCATCCGGCCTGGCCGTTCGACGGGGCGGGAGCGGAGATCGTCGCATTCGAGGCCTCCGCCGGCGGCCGGCGGCCGAACGTGTTCCGACCGAGCTACCGCTCGCCGGCGGTGCCAGCGATGTTTCACGTCGAGATCCCGGTCGGGGGGGAGGAAGCGAGGGGGGAGGTGGCGGCGGTCGAGCCGATCGGATCGGCGCGATGGAGCGGCGGTTCGGTCCGGCTGGACGCGCTCTGCGCGGTGGACGGAGGGGGATTCGCGGCTCGAATCGAGATACCGGCGGCTGGAATGGCGCGCCTCTCGCGCTCGCCTGGGGAGAGACAATGGTTCCCGCTGCGGGCAGGCGCCTGGGGAACGGGCGCCGTCGTCGAGCGCGCGCGCATCCGGCCGTGGTGAGGCTCAGCTCATCGTGATCTGGAACCTGCGAGCCGCTTCGTCGAATCGGATCAGGATGCGATGGGTCGAGCCGGGGCGGAGATTGACCGAGAACGATTTCCGTTCGGTGATCCTCATCTCGGGGATCACCGCCCAGACGATGACCTCGGTCGGACCGGGACGGAGCTCGGCCGTGGCCTCGACCTGGCGGGGCGCCCGGCGGCGGAACACGCCTCTCTCGCTGTAGAGGTATTCGTGCAGGACCTTCTCGGAGTTGGCCTGGACCATGATGTAGCCCTTGTCGAGCGACCCCTGGAACTCGATCCGGACGCTCGCCGCGTTCGAGCCGCCGGAGGTGGTCCCACTGACGCCTTTCGCAGCCATCTGTTCGGCCTCGCGGAGCTGTCGCAGCTCGAGCTGCTCGCGGCTCATGCGGACGAAATTCACCGCATCGGTCGAGCTGGGATCGAGGTTGAACGCCTCCTCGAACATGGGGATCGCCTTCGAGTACTCGCGAGCCGCATAGAGCTGCTTGCCCTGTTCGAGCATCGCTCGCGACTCCTCGACGCGTAGCTGGGCGGTCGCCTTCTCTCCACGGATCTGTTCGAGGCGGGCAACCATGTTCTCGACTTCCCGCGAACGGGGGGCGATCCGGCGGAGCTCGACGAATCTCTGGTAGGCGCCTTCGACGTTTCCCTGCTCGAGCAGGCGCATGCCCTCGGTGCGGAGCTGGCGCTGGCGCGCCACGAGCTCCTCGCGGCGCGTATCGACCACAGGGACTTCGACGCGCTGGGACCAGAGCCATCCTGCGAGGGCGCCGACGCTCACCAGCAGCGCGACGATGACCGCGAAGAACATCGCCGCCGGGACCGGGCGCTTCATGTTGCGGCGGAGCGTCTGCTCGAGGGGGCCGGGCTTCCGGGCCGGAACTTTCGGCGAGGCCCCGCGGTCACGAGCCTCGGAGAACGGAGACTCCGGCATCTGCATCCGGCCCGCGGCGATCACGGTCGGATCGGGCCCCGGGTCGTCGATCGCGACCGGCAGCGGCTCTCCCGCGGCGATCGCGCGCAGGGCGGCTCCGACGTGACGCGCCCGCTGATAGCGGTCCTTCGGATCCTTGGCGAGGCATTGGTTCACGACCTCGTCGAATACGACGGGGATGGAAGGGTCGATCTCGTGGGGGGTCTCGAAAGGCTCGTGGACGATGCGGTACGAGATGGTCGTGAGCGAGTCGCCGCCGAAGGGCTTCCGGCGGGTCAGACACTCGTACAGGACGATGCCGAGAGAAAAGACGTCGGTGCGACCGTCGACGGGAGCGCCCTTCACCTGCTCGGGAGCCATGTAGTTCGGGGTTCCGAGGAACTGGCCGGTGGTGGTGAGATTGGCGGCTTCGGAGGCGATCTTGGCGATGCCGAAGTCGGTGATCTTGACGCGGTCGCCGCAGAGGATGATGTTTGCGGGCTTGACGTCTCGATGGACGATGCCTCGCGAGTGGGCGAAATCGAGCGCGTCGGCAACCTGGGCGAGGATCGATGCGATCTCGGGGCTCGAGAGCGGCTTGCCCTGCTGGATGAGCTCCTTGAGAGTCGGGCCTTCGACGTACTCCATCGCGATGAAGGAGACGCCCTTCTCGTCGTCCTGACCGATATCGTGAACGGTGACGATGGCGGGATGGCTCAGCACGCCGGCGGCCTGAGCCTCGCGGATGAAGCGCTGCTGGAACTCGCGGACCTCCTCCTCGTCACCGGAGTCGGTGAGTCGGATCGTCTTGAGTGCCACGAGCCGGCCGATCACGGGATCGCGGGCAAGGTAAACGATCCCCATCGCTCCCTTACCCAGTTCCCGAACGACCTCGTAACGTCCGAGGTACACCGTGCTGACGTCTCCTTAAAAGGGCGGCCGGGGCGGACCGGACCGGACGGTTCCGACCCGGACGACCCCGGCTCCGGCCGTGGACCGGCCGTTTCGCGCGGCCCATCATATCGCCCCCGCCCCGGGCGTGCGAATGCGAGCCCCGTCACATCGCCGTGGCGGTTGAATCGGACCTCGGATTTTCAATTATGATGAGCCCCGGCCCCAGGCCCCATTCCCCCTTCCGGAGGTGAGACTCCCGTGAAACCCTACACCGGACCCGAGATCCGCAACCTCGCCGTGGTCGGCCACAACGACACCGGTAAGACGACCCTGATCTCGCAGCTCCTGTTCAACGCCGGAGCCGTCACCCGTCTCGGAAGCATCCTGGACGGGACGACCGTGACCGACTTCGACCCGGACGAGGTCGAACGGAAGCATTCGATCTCCGCCGCTCTCGCTCATGCCGAATGGAAGGATCACAAGATCAACCTGATCGATACGCCGGGGTTCGGGATCTTCCTGATGGAAGCCAAGAGCGCGATGCGCGTCGCCGACTCGGCGGCGGTCGTGGTCAGCGGGGTCACCGGCGCGGAAGTCAGCACCGAGAAGGTCTGGAAATTCGCGGACGAGCTCGCGCTCCCCGCGATGTTCGTCGCCAACAAGATGGACCGCGAGCGCGCCTCGGCCTCCCGCACGCTCGACTCGCTCCAGAAGAAGTTCGGCAAGAGCGTCACACCCATTCAGATTCCCATCGGCGAAGAGAAGGACTTCCGCGGCGTGATCGACCTGATCTCGATGAAGGCATGGATCTACGAGACCGACGGCTCGGGGAAGTTCACCGTCGGCGAGATTCCCGCGTCTCAGAGGGAACAGGCGGATCAGGCGCGGGAACAGCTGATCGAGAAAGTCGCCGAAGGCGACGACACGCTCATGGAGCGGTTCTTCGAACAGGGCGGCCTTTCGCAGGAAGAGATGATCGAAGGGCTCCAGCGCGAGATCCTGGCCCGGGAGATCTTTCCTCTGGTCTACGCCTCGTCGTCTCACAACATCGGCGGGCACCCGATCCTCGATGCGATGCTGCAGCTCATGCCGGCGGCGGACCGCGGACCCGCGGTGAAGGGGCGCGTCGGGGAGGAGGAGGTCTCGCTCGAACGAAAGGACGACGCCCCCCTGTCGGCGCTCGTCTTCAAGACGATGTCCGATCCGTTCGCGGGCCGCGTGTCGATGTTCCGCGTCTTCTCCGGGGTTCTCTCGTCGGACACCACCTGCCTCAACACCTCCCGCGAGCACGAAGAGCGCATCGGGAAGCTCCAGGCGCTGCAGGGAAAACAGCAGACGGCGGTCGGCGAGCTCCACGCGGGCGACATCGGCGGCGTCGCGAAGCTCAAGGACTCCCACACAGGCGACACCATCGCCTCGAAGGACCATCCGGTCGTGCTCAGGCACATCTCCTACCCCGAGCCGGTCATCTCGTTCGCGATCGAGCCGAAATCGAAGGGGGACGAGGACAAGATCTCGACCGCGATGTCCCGCATCATGGAGGAGGATCCGACGATCCGGCTCGGACGCGACGAGCAGACCAAAGAGGTCCTCATCTCGGGCCAGGGGCAGCTCCACGTCGAGGTGATCGTCGCCAAGCTCAGGAAGAAGTACGGCGTCGAGGTCATCCTTCATCCGCCGAAAGTGCCGTACCGGGAGACGATCACGAGGGCGGCCGACGCCCACGGGCGCCACAAGAAACAGAGCGGCGGCCACGGCCAGTTCGCCGACTGCAAGATCAAGATGGAGCCGCTTCCCCGCGGAGCCGACTTCGAGTTCGTCGACGACATCTTCGGCGGGGCGATCCCGCGTCAGTACATTCCGGCAGTCGAGAAGGGGATCCAGGACGCGCGATCCCAGGGGTATCTCGCCGGATTCCCCGTGGTCGACTTTCGCGTCCGGCTCCACGACGGCCAGTTCCATGCCGTCGACTCCTCCGAGCTCGCGTTCAAGATCGCCGGCGGGCTCGCGTTCAAGGAGGCGATGGCCAACGCCCGCCCCACCCTGCTCGAGCCGATCATGCACGTCGAGGTCTACACCCCCACCGACTACGTCGGTGACCTGATGGGCGACCTGACCTCACGCCGCGGAAAGATGGAAGCGATGGAAAGCGAAGGCGACACCCAAGTCATCAAGGCCCAGGCCCCGATGTCCGAGATGCTCACTTACGGCTCGGTCCTCCGGTCCATCACGCAGGGGCGCGGTTCGTTCCACATGGAGTTTTCCCACTACGACGAAGTGCCACGGCACCTGCAGGACAAGATCATCGCCGAAGCGAAGAAAGCCCACGAAGCGGAGCACGCCTGAGGGCTTTCGGAGCCGGGCCGACGAGTCGTGCCGGACTCGCCGGTGACACCTTGCGTTCTGCCTTCGTCCGACCCCCGACTCACTCCGGCCTGAGCGTCGTCTCGATCTGCGCGATCTCGTTCGGAGCCGCCGGATCGACCACCACGATGTACTCGATCTCGTCGAAGCCGGGGGCGTGCAGCCGGACCGTGTACTCCCCCTCCTCGGGGAACTCGTAGAGGTCGGGGGTGGCGAAGTGATCGGCCGAGCCGATGAGCTGATCGTTGACCCAGATCAGGGCGTCGGAGGGCTCGACGGTGACCCGCATCGCGCGCTGCGCCGAGAGTCGGATCGACGGGATGACACCCCCCTCGCCTCCGGTGATCACGACCCTGGAGGAGCCGCGCTCGCCCGGACGATGCGCCTGCGGGACGCGGTCTCCCCCCGCTCCATGCTCCATCCGGGATGCTCCCGGCGTCGGCTCGCCCGGGACTCCCCCCTCGGGAGGAAGCACGTTCGACGCCGCCCGGTCGAAGGCCCGCCCGAGCGATCCTCCGCGGTAGCGCAGGCCGGTGAAGATCGCGAGCGCGGCGAGCGCGATCAACACGACGCCGATCACCGCGGGAACCCAGCGCGGAAGCGCGCCGGGAGTCCGATCTCCGGCTCCCTCGCCGTCCGTTCCCCGCGGATCTCCGGTCATGCCTTCTCGCCCTCGATCACGGTCTCCGCATCCTCGTCGATGTCCGCCGGCCCTTCATCGGTGACCACGTCGTCATCGTCTCGGAGCGAGGCGAACTCCCTGCGGCGCTGCTCGAGCAGGCGGAGTGCCTGCGACTCGTACTCCGAGGGGACGTAGACGCGGATCTCACTCATCTGACCGAGGTTCACCGGCTCCATGCTGAACCGCAGCGACTCGATCTGGGCGGGAATCTCCTCCGCCTCGAGGAATCCCTGGAGCAGCCGCGCCTCGTCGTCGGTCCCGAGGCCGGCGATCTCGACCCACGTGATCCCCTCCGCGTCGACCGTCTGGAACGGGAGCTCGCCGACCAGCGCCACCCCGTCTTTCGGACACTCGGTCGCCGGGGCGTCGAACCGGTGCTTGCATACGGGACAGTAGGGCATCGGGGGCTCTCCTTCTCCGCGATGCGGCGGACGGGGCCATCCTATCCAAATTTCAGTCCAGAACGTCGGGAGCGCCATCCGGCGGGCGTTTTGGCACGATCATTCCGAGATCTCGACGATCCCGGCGTTCGCGGTCAGCTCTCCGATCCTCCAGATCGCGAGCTCCCGGGCGCGGCTCGCCTCGAGCAGGGCCGGCTCGCGCTCGGGTGGGATGGCGATCAGAAGGCCGCCGCTGGTCTGCGCGTCGCAGAGCAGGATGAGATCGTCGTCCGGGACGGCGGAGCGAAGGGCCGAGCCGTAGGCTTCGAGATTACGCTTCGACCCCTCCGGAACGAAGCCTCGGGCGAGCCATTCGCGCGCCCCCTCGAGGAGCGGCACCGAGGCGGCCGATACCCTCGCGCCGGTGCCCGAGGCGCGGCAGAGCGTCGTCAGATGCCCGAGCAGACCGTATCCGGTCACGTCGGTGGCGGCACTGGCGCCCGCCTCGAGCATCGCGCGGCTCGCATCGCGATTGAGCACGCCCATCCACCGGATCGCCTCGTCGACCGACGGTCGCCGGCGGCGAATCAGCTTCCGGACCCCCGATGCGGCCGTCCCCCGCCACGCGGCGATCAGCACGCCGTTCCCGATCGGCTTGGTCAGGTAGAGTCGATCGCCGGGCCGGCCCGTCGAGTTCCGGACGATGCGGCCCGCCGGTGCGATGCCGGTGACGGCGAGTCCGTACTTCGGCACCGCGTCGATGATCGTGTGCCCTCCCGCGATCGGGAACCCGGCCTCCTTCGCCTTGTCGGCTCCGCCGCGAAGGATCTCCGCGAGCAGCTCGAGCGGAAGCTCGTCCGAGGGAAATCCGACGACGGCGAGCCCGAGAATCGGCTCGGCACCCATCGCGTAGACGTCGGAAACGGCGTTGGCCGCGGCGATCGAGCCGAACAGATAGGGATCGTCCACGATCGGCGTGAAGAAATCGACCGTCTGAACGAGCACACGATCCCCGTCGATGCGGAGAACGGCCGCATCGTCGCCCGTCGACTCGTCGACGAGAAGATCGCCCCCGAGATGCGGCGGAAGCTGAGCGAGCACGCGCACCAGGTCATCCTGACCCAATTTGCACGCTCAACCCCCCGTCGTCGCGAAGGACGAAAGCGGCGGATGTCGCCGGATCTTCGCCTTCATGACCCTCCTTTCCAGCGGCTCGACCGGGGAATCCCTCCCCTCCCGACCTGTTATCGCCCCGGAGCCCGCGCGGCTCGGAGCAGTGTATCCAAATGGACGTCGACTATCGTTCCCTTCCGGAAGAGATGGAGTCCGGCGAGTTCCGGCGCCGCCTGCGGGACGAGCTCGTCGAGGGGTTCCGGCGGATCGGCGCCGAAGGCGAGCGCCTCCCTCCTCCGTCCCATTACGCGTCCCGAATCGCCGAGGTGATCCACGCCGGCGCGCCCGTGCCTCTGACCCGGGAGGCCGCGTTCGACCTCTACCAGGAGATCCTGCTCGCCTGCGAGCAGGCGCGCGACGAAGTCCTCGGGGAAGAGACGGCCGGTTGAGCGTCGGGCCGGGCGGGAACGTCCGCGCTCCAGGAGAAGCGGACTTCGAGGCCGTCGATCTCGACGGCTCCGACGCGCCCGCGCGCTTCGAGAAGGTCCGAGAGCGCCGCGGCGAACTCGCGAGCCTCACTCGGGTCGGCCCATCGGCTCGTCCCTTCGACCCGGAGCGCCCCCTGGTCGGAAAACACGCGCACGCAGTCGCTGCTCCAGCCGGCGGCCTCCGCCTCGCCCAGTAGAAACGCCCAGTGGAACGCTCCGAGGGGAGTTGCGATGAGCGACTCCGGCCCCTCGCAGCGCCGCGGCGCCGGCGGACTGGTGCGAGCGTAATAGATCTCCGGATCGAGAACCTCGAGCGTCGTGGCGGGGGGCTCACGATGAAGCCGGTCGACTCCCTCCCATCCTCCGCGGCGGAACGCCTCGAGGACGAAGGCGAGCCCGCTCAGGTAGGGGAATTTCAGGCTCTCGACGAAATAGGGGGGAGCGCCCCCCGGAAACCCGGGATCGAGCGAGGCGAGCGCTCCCATTCCCTCGACGAGCTCCGCGCTGGCCGCCAGATCGTCGATCGAGATCCCGAGCCGGGAGAGCATCGAGGCGAGCATCACGAGCGTCGCTTCCCCCTCGAGCACGGAATGATAGGCGAGCTGCGCATCCCAGTCGGACCGGAGGCTGCGAATGCGATCGCCGGCGCCGAAACGCTGGTCCTGAAGCGCATGAGTGAGCTCGTGGATGGCGACTGCATCCTCCATCATCCCGCCCATCTCGCTCCCGCCCGGTGCGCGATCGAAGGTGTAGTACTTCCGGCTCGAAGGGTCGTAGAAGGCGAGGACCTGCGCCTCGTAGACCTCCATCAGGTCGTCGATCGCCCCCTCGCTCCGCTCGATCAGCAGAAGCTGCTCGAGCAGGCGCATGTAGTCGCCCAGCGGGAGGGGGGAATCCTTGGCGATCTGCTCCTCCAGGATCGCGCGCAGATCGGCCCTGGGGACGACGGCGACCTCGACGGGAGCCCGGAACTCGAGCCCGCGAATGCTCTCGACCTGCTCGATGGCGTGGTCGATTTCGGCCGCGCCGAGCGGGGCGACCAGAAGAAGGAGGGGAGCGAGCAGGGGGATCCGCATCGGCTGGTGAGCGCAACAGGGGGGCTCCCGGAGCGCATTCCGTTGCGAACGGGGAGGGATTCGCGGCTTGTAACAGCGGGGGGGAGACCGTAGAATCGCGCTCTAATTCGCCCGATGGAACGCCGTGCCGAACGGATCGAGATCACGATCAGCAGCCGTTTCGAGAATATCGAGCTCGTCCAGGTGATCGCGGAGCACCTGTGCGAGCACGCCGGCCTCGACGACGATGCTTCTCACTGGGTCGGCATGGCCGTCCGGGAGGGAGTCGCCAACGCGATCAAACACGGAAACCAGCTGGATGCGCGAAAGAAGGTGAACGCGACCTTCGCACTGAAGCACGACCGGCTCGAGGTCGAGATCTCCGATCAGGGGATCGGGTTCGATCCCGGGACGGTGAGCGATCCTCTCAATCCCGTCAATCTGATGAAGACCAGCGGGCGAGGAATCTTCTACATGAGGACATTCATGGATTCGGTCGATTTCGTTTTCGTTCCCGGAGGCGGGACGCGGCTGATCATGATCAAGACCCTGAACGGCAAACCGAAGGAATCGTAGGGGCATCTGGAGGAGAACTTCAAATGAAAATCAGCTCTCGCAACGTCAATGGAGTGGAGATCATCAAGCTCGAGGGGAAGATCACGATCGGATCGGGCGACTCACAGCTTCGTGAAGGGATCACGAACGCGGTGAAGGAAGGGAAGAACAAGATTCTTCTCGACATGCGGGGAGTGACGACGATCGACTCCTCCGGAATCGGCGAGCTCGTGGGCGCCTACACGACGGTCACGAACCGGGGAGGAAAGCTCAAGCTCATCGGGCTCCCGCCCAAGGTCAGCGATCTTCTGCAGGTGACGCAGCTGATCACGGTGTTCGAAGTGTACGAAGACGAGAAGGAAGCGATCGCTTCGTTCTGAGCCGGCAGTTCGGGACGCCGAGCCGCCCGCCCGCCCGGCGGGCGCCGGCGATCCCGCCGGAATTCCCCTCCGTCGCTCAGAAGCGGCGCCGCGGCGGGCCCGGCGCGATCGTGCGGCCGGTTCCCGTCCAGTCGATCGGAAGCGTATTCGTCCGGATCGTCTCGTTCGCCTCGACCCACCGGGTGAACATTCGATTCGCCATCTCCGGATCGCGGATCGCGTTCTCGGTGATGCCCACAAGCTCCTCGAACGGCCCGACCTCGGACAGAAAGCTCAGGCGGACCTGCAGCAATCGCGGGTTGCTCCGGAGTGGGCTCGGGGGAGGAAGGTGGAGGGTGACCTTGGCGACCCCGTGGAAGATCTTCGTCTCGCCCGAACCGACGCGAATGAGTCGCGGGACCAGCTCGTTGCCGGGCACCTCCGAGCCGAGATGAATCACGATCGTGTGCTCGGTCTCGTCGTACGAGACGGCCGGCACCAGGTCGGCGATCGCGATCGGCGCCTCTCTCTGGTTCTCGACCTCCCACGTCATTCGAATCGAGCTCCCCGCGCCGACGCGATCGGCGAAGATCTGAGCATCGAGCCGAACGTCCGCTTCGCGTCCGAGCACCCGGCGCGGCTCGCTCCGATCGACCCCCGGCGTCGAGGCACACGCCGCCGCGAGCGACGCCAGCAGAATGACCACCGCCTGAGAACGCTTCATCGAATCCTCCGGAACGAGACTCCGCACCTTCTCCGTTCGTCAGGCGCAACGCGTCGTCCGACCCGGGGATTTCACGGCATCGCGGGACGAGCCCAGCGACTGACGAATCGGCTCAGGGAAATAGCGACCCCGCCATGCCGGCCGAGGCGGCGGGCAATGGCGAGCCGCTCCCGCCCCATCGAATGGGAAGCGCAGGCCGCCAGCGATGCGGCGGCGCATGCGACGAGAAGAACGATCGAAGACTTCATGACACCCTCCTTGCCGGAGAGGCGATCAATCGATCTTCAACACAGCCAGGAACGCCTCCTGCGGGATCTCCACCTTCCCCACTCGTTTCATCCGCCGCTTTCCCTCTTTCTGTTTCTCGAGGAGCTTCCGCTTTCTCGTGATGTCTCCGCCGTAGCATTTGGCGAGGACGTTCTTGCGGAGAGCCTTGACGGTTTCACGGGCAATGACGCGGTTACCGATTGCTGCCTGGAGCGCGACCTCGAACATCTGTCGCGGAATGAACTCCTTCATCTTCTCGACCAGGAGCTTACCTCGCGCATGCGCCTTGTCCCTGTGGACGATCAGCGACAGCGCGTCCAGCGGCTCGCCATTGATCAGTATGTCGAGCTTCACGAGATCGCTCTCGCGATAGCCGACGAACTGATAATCGAGCGACGCGTAACCGCGTGAGATCGACTTCAGCTTGTCGAAGAAATCGAGGATCACTTCGTTCAACGGCATCTCGTACACGATCATCACTCTGTTCGAAGCGACGTACTCCAGCTTCTTCTGCTGGCCACGCCTGTCAGTCGCCAGAGCGAGAATCGGGCCAACGAATTCGTCCCGCGTCAGAATCGTCGCCTCGATCATCGGCTCCTCGATGCCGACGATCACCGACGGGTCGGGCATCTTCTGCGGATTCTCGATCTCGACCGTCTCCCCCGCCGTCGTGTGAACCCGATACCGCACCCCGGGCGCCGAGGTCAGCAGCTCGAGATTGAACTCCCGCTCGAGCCGCTCCTGCACGATCTCCATGTGCAGCAGGCCGAGAAACCCGCAGCGGTACCCGAAGCCGAGCGCCGTGGAAGTCTCCGGCTCGTAGCTGAACGAAGCATCGTTGAGCTTGAGCTTGTCCATCGCGTCGCGCAGATCCTCGTAGTCTTCACTGTTGATCGGGTAGATGCCGGCGAACACCATCGGCTTGACGTCCTCGAACCCCGGCAGCGGCTCCACCTCGGCGCCCTCGACCGTGACCGTGTCACCGATCTTGGCCAGAACGATGTCCTTGATGTTCGCCCCGATGAATCCGACGTCGCCCACGCCGAGCGAGTCGACCTCGCGCGGCTTCGGACCGAATACGCCGAGCATCGTCACTTCGTACTTCCGTCCGGTCGAGACGAAGCGGATGGTCGTCCCTCTGCGGACCTCGCCGTCGATGACGCGCACCAGGATCATGACTCCGCGGTAGGGGTCGTACCAGGAATCGAACAGAAGCGCGCGGAGCGGCGCGTCGGGTTTGCCCTGCGGAGGAGGGATCGAGGTGACGATCCGCTCGAGCACCTCGTCCACGCCGAGCCCGACTTTCGCCGAAGCGAGGACGGCGTCGTGGGCATCGAGTCCGATCGTCTGCTCGATCTGCTCGCGCACCCGCTCCGGCTCGGCCGAGGGGAGATCGACCTTGTTGATGACCGGGATGATGTGGAGGTCGTTCTCGATCGCGAGATAGCTGTTGGCCAGGGTCTGCGCCTCGACGCCCTGGGTCGCGTCGACGACCAGCACCGCCCCTTCGCACGCCGCCAGGCTCCGGCTGACCTCGTACGTGAAATCGACGTGGCCCGGAGTATCGATCAGGTTGAACGTGTAGACCTGCCCGTCCTTCGCCTTGTAGGGGAGCGTGACGGCGCGCGCCTTGATCGTGATCCCGCGCTCGCGCTCGAGATCCATGTCGTCGAGCATCTGCTCGCCCATCTCGCGCAGCTCGACCGCACCGGTCTGCTGGAGGATCCGGTCCGAGAGGGTCGTCTTCCCGTGGTCGATGTGCGCGATGATCGAGAAGTTGCGGGTGTACTTCGGGTCGGCCATGTCTCAGGAGCGCCCGGCGGACGGGCGGCGCACCGTGTAACACGATTCCCGAGCGTTGTCATCCTCCCCCGCGCTCACCTCACGACATCCAGTTGACCCCCGCCTCCCGGTTCCATTTGGTGGTGAACTTCTTCGAGCGGGTCCAGAAGTCGATCGAGCTCTTCCCGGTGATGTCCCCCACGCCGAACTTCGACTCGTTCCAGCCGCCGAAGGGAAACGGCTCGCGGGGGACCGGGACTCCGACGTTGACCCCGACCATCCCGGCGCTCGCCTTCTCCATGACGTAGCGGGCGATTCCGCCGCTCTCGGTGAAGACCGAGGCCGCGTTGCCGTAGGGCGAAGCGTTCTCCACGCGCAGGGCTTCGTCGACGTCCGCGGCCCGGATGATCACCATCACCGGCCCGAACACTTCCTCCTGCGCGATCTTCATCTCCGGGCGCACGCGGTCGATCAGCGTCGGACCGAGGAAGAAACCCTCCTCCTTCCCCTCCACCACGCAGTTCCGCCCGTCGACGAGCACCACCGCTCCTGCGGCCTCCGCCTCCGCGATGTAGCGCTCGATCCGCTCCTTCGCCTCGCGGGAGATCACCGGACCGAGATTCCTGCCGGGGACGAGCGCCCGCGCGTGGTCGACCATCCTGCGGATGATCGGATCGGTCTCGCCCACCGCCATCATGACCGAGGCCGCCATGCAGCGCTGACCCGCACAGCCGGACATCGAGGCGACGATGTTGCTCGAGGCCATCTCGACGTCGGCGTCGGGCATGACGATCAGATGGTTCTTCGCGCCGCCGAGCGCGAGCGCGCGCTTCAGATTCGAGGTCGCCCGCCGGTAGACCACCTTCGCCACGCGCGTCGAGCCGACGAACGTCACCCCGTCGATGCCGGGATGGTCGCAGATCGCCTCCACCGTCTGCTGCCCGCCGTGAACGACGTTGAGAACCCCCTCCGGCAACCCCGCCTCCCGAAGCAGCTCGGCGATCCGCCCGGCGCTGAGCGGCACCAGCTCGCTCGGCTTCAGGATCATGCAGTTGCCGAGCGCGATCGCATTCGGAATCGTCCAGTTCGGAACCATGTTCGGGAAGTTGAAGGGGGTGATCGAAGCGACGATCCCGACCGGAAAGCGCTCGATCCGGCACTCCACGCCGCGGCTCACCTCGAGGATCTCCCCCGTCACGATCTGCGGAAGCGAGCAGGCGAACTCGGTCAGCTCCGCCGACTTGAGCACCTCGGCCTTCGCCTCGCTCTCGACCTTCCCGTTCTCCTCGGTGATCAGCGCCGCCAGCTCGTCGAGGTTCTGCTCGAGAAGCGCCTTGTAGCGGTAGAAGACCTGAACGCGCTCCTTGATCGGCACCGACGCCCAGCCGGGCAGCGCCCGACGCGCCGCGGCGACCGCGCGATCGACCTCGTCCCCGCTCGAGAGCGGCACCCGGGAGATCACCCGCCCCCGCGCCGGATCCCAGACATCGAGGAGCTTCCCTCCACCCGGGACGAACTCTCCGCCGATGTAGTTCCTCACCTCGCCGTACTTCAGCGCTTCCGCGAACTGGGTCATGACGACACCTCGTCCCGACAATCTGCATGCTCCGGGGGAGGAAGGTCAAGGGTGGGAGGAGGGCGGGAGGGGGTGGTGGGGATGCCGGGGCGTTGAACGGCCAACGAGAACGCAGAACACAGAGGAGGAAGAAAGAAAAAGGGAAGCGGGGCGTCCGGTCGTCGTCATTGCGTGCACCAGTGGACTGACTAGCGTCCTGTAACGCCGGAATCAATAGCACCTGGCTCGGCCATCTGCTATCGATTCCGACGTTACAGGACACTAGAATGCGCGGGAGGGAACCTCATGAAGATCGCATTCATCGGACTGGGAGCGATGGGCGCTCCGATGGCGCGCCATCTCGCCGGCGGGCACGAGGTCGTGGTGTGGAACCGGACTCGGGCGAAGGCCGAGGCGCACGCGAGGGAGCACGGAACGCGCGTCGCGCCCGATCTGGCGGATTGCGCCGACGCGGAGGTCGTCGTGACGATGCTTCCCACCAGCGTCGAGGTCGATGCGATCGTCGACGCGCTGTGGGACCGGCTGCGCGCGGGAACGCTCTGGATCGACTGCACGAGCGGCGATCCGTTCGCCGGGCAGGAGACGGCCGGGCGCCTCCGCACCAAGGGAGTCGAGTACGTCGACGCCCCCGTCACCGGCGCGGTCGTCGGGGCGGAGAACGCCACCCTGACGATCATGGTCGGCGGCCCGGCCGAGGGCTTCCGCCGCGCCGAGGAGATTCTGAGGCTCTGTGGGAAGACGATCGTTCACGTCGGCCCGACAGGATCGGGCCATGCGATCAAGGCGCTCACCAACTCCATCATGGGCGCCACCGTGCTGATCACGTCCGAATGCCTGCTGCTCGCGAAGAAGTTCGGCATCGACGTCCGCACCGCGCTCGAGGTCACCAACGCCGGCAGCGGCCGCTCCAACGCCTCGGAGAACCTCCTCCCGCCGCGCCTGATCGAGAGGAAATGGCCGCTGGTGTTCAAGCTCGCGCTCCACGACAAGGACATCCGGACCGCTGCCTCGATGGCTCACCGCGACCACGCCTCCACCCCGATGCTCGCCCTCACCTCCCAGCTCTTCACCGCCGCCCTCCACGACCTCGGCGACCAGGCGGACTACATCGAGGTCGCGAAGTTCGTCGCCGCCCTCAGCGGAGAGGAGTGGTGAGGGAACGCTGAATGCGCAACGTCATGCGGGCCCGCGAGCGGGATCTCGATGCGCATCGGCCCGCGTCCAGGCTTACGAGACTGCGCTGAAAGCGCAGGACGAAATGCAGAATGCAGAGAGCAGAATGAAGAATCCAGAATGGGACGATGGCTGGATTCGCGTACGGTAACCAGGCCACCCGCCCTTTTTGGATTCTTCATTCTGCATTCTGCATTCTGCATTCGCTCGACGTCATGCGGGCCCGCGAGCGAGATCTCGATGCGCACCGGCCCGCTTCCTGGCTTTCGAGACTGCTCTGAAGGCGCAGGACGAAATGCAGAATGCAGAGTGCAGAATTACGCAGAATGCAGAATCACACACGTGAAAAACATTAAGTAATTATAGCCATAGTTTATCATAGCTATTGTCGTACTCGAAGAGCGGCTTCGACCTCATCCTCCCCTTCTTCGTTCTTCGGTCGTTCTGTGTTCGTCTTTCTTCTCTCTCCGTCCTCCCTCCTCCCTCCCCGCCTTCCCCCACCCCTCCAACCCCTACCCCCTCCCCCGCCAGTTGCTCTATAGTCATCTCCTTCCGCTTCAGATTCAGACGGATCTGCCGCGCCGCGGTGCGGAGGAGGAGTTGCCATGGCGGACCTGAGCGTCGAGTTCACCGGTCTTCGATTCGAGAATCCGTTTCTGCTCTCTTCGGCCCCCCCGACCGAGTCGGAGGCGAACATCCTCCGGGCGTTCGAGGCGGGCTGGGGAGGGGTGGTGACCAAGACGATCGGCATGCATCCGGTCGTGAACGTCCAGGGGCCGAAGACCAAGTTCCTGCGCACGGACGTCGAGAGCCAGAAGATCTCGACGAGGAAGCGGCCGAACGCGGCGCTCCACTCCTCCTGGAACTGGGAGCTGATCTCCGACAAGCCGCTGGAATGGTGGATTCCGCGCATCGAACGGATCAAGCAGGCCTTTCCCGACAGGATCCTCATCGCCTCGATCATGGCGGGATCGGGGGACGAGCGGGAGCTCGACCACTGGCAGACTCTGACCAGGGCGGTGCAGGAGGCGGGAGCGGACGGGATCGAGATGAACTTCTCCTGTCCCCACATGGACCGCGACGACATGGGATCGAACATCGGGAAGAACCGGCAGCTCTGCGCGCAGGTGACCCGGGTCGTGAAGGACGTGGCGAAGATCCCGGTCTGGGTCAAGCTGACGCCGTCGACCACCGACATCGTGATCGAGGCGAAGGGAGCGTTCGAAGGGGGTGGCGATGCGATCTCGTCGTCGAACACCTTTCCGTCGCTGACCCCGATCGACCCCGAGACCCTGGAGTTCGAGATGAACGTCGAGGGATACACCTCGAGCGGCGGACTGGGGGGGCCGGCGATCCTTCCGCTCTCGCTCGCGAAGATGGCGCAACTGACGCAGAGCTTCCCCGAGGGGGAGTTCTCCGGGATCGGCGGGATCTCGGACTTCTCACACGCGCTGAACTACTTCCTTCTGGGCTGCGGGACGGTCCAGGTCTGCACGGCGGCGATGCTCGACCACGCGGTCGGACCGAACGTGATCCGCGAGCTGCGGAGGGGGATGGCGGAGTTCCTCGACCGGAACGCCGAGAGAGGATGGACGCGGCTGAAGGACTTCCGGGGACTCAGGCGCGACCAGGTCGTGGCCCACTCGCGGATCAAGCGGCCCGACCAGTTCGAGTATCACGGCGGATACGACAGTGAAGGCTACGCGCCGGCGCCCGACGCGGTGGAGCGCGTGGGGGAGCGATGAAGACGCCCGCGGCCGCCGACACGCACGCCGAGACGCTCCGCCGCCGGAAAGAGTACCTCTGGCAGTGCGCCGCGACCTACTACGAGGAGCCCCTCGTTCTGGAGCGCGGCGAGGGAATGTTCGTCTTCGACGATCAGGGCAACCGCTACCTCGACTGCTTCGGTGGAGTGCTCACCGTCTCGGTCGGACACGCGAACGAGCGCGTGAACCGCGCGATCACCGACCAGCTCGCGAAGATCTCCCACACCTCGACCCTCTACCTCAACGAGCCGGTCACCGAGCTCGCCGAGACCCTCGCCCGCATCACGCCCGGCCGTCTCCAGAAGACCTACTTCACCAACAGCGGCACCGAGGCCGACGAGACCGCGATGGTGCTCGCGAGGCTCTATACCGGACGGCAGGAGATCATCGCGCTCCGTCACGCCTACCACGGACGCTCCATGCTGGCCATGAGCGCGTCCGGCCACGCGAGCTGGCGCCACGGCGGGACGTACGTTCCGGGGATCAAGCACGCCCACGCCCCCTACTGCTACCGCTGTCCGTTCGGCGAGACCTATCCCGAGTGCGGCCTCAAGTGTGCGCGCGACGTCGAGGAGCTGATCCAGACCACCACCGACGGCTCGGTCGCCGCCTTCATCGCCGAGCCGATCCTCGGGGTCGGCGGCTTCATCACCCCCCCGAAGGAGTACTTCTCGGAAGTCGTCTCGATCATCCGGAGATACGGCGGCATCTTCATCGCCGACGAGGTGCAGACCGGGTGGGGACGGACCGGGGAGAAGTGGTGCGGCATCGAGCACTGGGACGTCGAGCCGGAGGTGATGACCTTCGCCAAGGGAATGGCCAACGGCAGCCCCGTCGGCGCGACCATCGCCGAGCCCGAGATCGCCGACGCCTACCCGGGGCTGACGTTCGCGACATTCGGCGGCAACCCGGTCACCGCGGCCGCCGCAATGGCGACGATCCGCGTGATCGAGGAGGACGAGCTTCCGCGCAACGCGGCCGTGGTCGGCGCCCACCTCCGCCAGGGACTCGAAGCGCTCAAGGAGAAGTACCCCGTCATCGGCGACGTCCGCGGGATGGGGCTGATGCAGGCGATCGAGTGCGTCGAGGACCGGAAGACGAAAGAGCCTGCCCCGAAGGCCGTCCTGAAGGTCTTCGAGGAGACGAAAAGGCGCGGCGTCCTGATCGGGAAGGGGGGCCTCTACGGGAACGTCATCCGCCTGGGGCCGCCGCTGATCGCGTGCCGCGGCGACGTCGACGAGCTTCTCACGGCGCTCGACCACGCCTTCGCCACCGTGTAGCGCCGTCCGACGGCGGGCGCCACCCCGGCCGGGGCGCCGGACTGCCCGGCATGGTCCCGCGTTTCTCCCCTCCACGCCTCGCCCGGCTCGAAATGCGGGCGGAGCGGCCCCTTTCCGGATCGCACATTCTGCATTCTCGATCCCGGCGGATGACCTCCCCGGTCGCGGGGGAGGTGCGCTATCCTTTCCGGACTCGACCGTCCATCCCGAGCGAAACGACAGGAGTGGCGTGGCATGAAGACTCTGATCCGCAACGGCCGGATCATCACGGCCGTCGATGACTACGAGGCGGACCTGCTGATCGAGGGGGAGCGGATCACGCTGATCGGCGCCAGGCTCGATCTCGAGGCGGACCGCGTGATCGACGCGAAGGGGCGCTGGGTCATCCCGGGCGGCATCGATCCCCACACGCACATGGATCTTCCCTTCGGCGGGACCTCGTCGTCGGACGATTTCCGGACCGGGACGATCGCGGCCGCGCACGGCGGCACCACGACGATCATCGACTTCGCGGTGCAGTATCGGGGGCAGGCGCTCCAGGAAGCGATCGACGTCTGGTCGGCGAAAGCGGAGGGGAAGGCGGCGATCGACTACGGATTTCATCTCATCTGCACCGATCTGCCGGACCAGCGGCTGGCGGAGATGAAGTCGCTCATCCGGCAGGGAGTGACGAGCTTCAAGCTGTTCATGGCGTATCCGGGGGTGTTCCTGGTCGACGACGGGACGATCTTCAAGGCGATGACGACGGCGGGAGAGGCGGGGGGGCTGATCTGCATGCACGCCGAGAACGGGGTGGTCATCGACGTGCTGGTCCGGCGGGCTCTCGCCGAAGGGAAGACCGCCCCGAAATACCATGCACTGACGCGTCCGGCCCTGGCCGAAGCGGAGGGGACGAGCCGTGCGATCGCGCTGGCGGAGATGGCGAACGCTCCGGTCTACATCGTTCATCTCAGTTGCGACGAGGCGCTGAGGAAGGTGACCGCGGCTCGCGCTGCCGGAATCCCCGCCTACGCCGAGACCTGCCCGCAGTACCTCTTCCTCGACTACAGCTATTACGAGCGCGAAGGATTCGAGGGAGCGAAGTGGGTGATGACTCCGCCGCTGCGCGACAGGTCGAACCAGGCGAAGCTCTGGAGAGGGCTGCAGTACGACGACCTCCAGGTGATCTCGACCGACCACTGTCCTTTCTGCTTCAAGGAGCAGAAGGAGCTCGGCCGCGACGACTTCTCGAAGATCCCGAACGGCGGGCCGGGGGTGGAGCACCGGCTGAGCCTCGTGCACGACGGCGGAGTCGTTTCGGGAAAGATCACGCCGAACCGGTTCGTCGAGCTGGTCTCGACCTCGCCGGCGAAGATCTTCGGCCTTTTTCCGCGGAAGGGGACGATCGCGGTCGGATCGGATGCGGACGTCGTGATCTTCGATCCGAACGAGGAGACGACGATCAGCGCGAAGACTCACCACATGAACGTCGACTACAGCGCGTACGAAGGGATGAGGGTCCGCGGCGTGACCCGGACGGTCCTCTCGCGCGGGAAGGTCGTCATCGAGGAAGGCAGGTTCGTCGGCAGAGCGGGCGATGGATCGTTTCTGGCGAGGGGGCTGTTCAACTCGCCGAAATGAGGGGGACGTCGATGAGCGCGACTTCGTCCGGCGCGGAACGGCTCGATTTCGTCGAGCTCGACCAGGACGTTTCGAACAGCCCGCTGTGGAACCCCGATCTGGCGCCGACACCGCTCTCGCGCCGGACGTGGAACACCTACCACATCGCCGCGCTCTGGATCGGAATGAGCGTGGTCATCACGACCTACACGCTCGCCTCGGGATTGATCGCGCAGGGGATGACCTGGTGGCAGGCGATGGTCACGATCCTGCTCGGCAACTCGATCGTCCTGGTGCCGATGATCCTCAACGCTCATGCCGGGACGCGTTACGGAGTGTCGTTTCCGGTCCTCTGCCGCGCGAGCTTCGGCGTCAGGGGGGCGAACATTCCGGCGATTCTGAGGGCGATCGTGGCGTGCGGCTGGTTCGGGATCCAGACCTGGATCGGCGGGACGGCCCTCGACGCGCTCATGAGTGCGGCCTGGGGCGGGTGGGCAGGCGTCCCCGGCTCGCGATGGATCGCCTTCGGGGTGTTCTGGCTGGTGCAGGTCGCGATCATCCTGAAGGGGACCGAGGGGATCAAGGTCCTCGAGAGCTGGACCGCGCCGCTGCTGCTGGCGGGAGGGGCGCTGCTTCTGTGGTGGGCGGTCCGGAACGGCGGAGGGCTGGCCGGCATCCTCGCCGGCTCGGAGCGGCTGCAGCTCGGCCGCGCCGGGTTCTGGGCGCTGTTTCCGGCGGCCCTCACCGCGAACGTCGGATACTGGGCCACGCTCAGCCTCAACATCCCCGACTTCACGCGTTACGCGAAGAGCCAGAAGTCGCAGATGCTGGGACAGGCGATGGGGCTTCCGACGACGATGACGGCGTTCGCGTTCATCGGGGTCGCGGTCACGAGCGCGACGGTCGTGATCTTCGGGGAGGCGATCTGGGATCCGATCGCACTGCTGACGCGGATCGGCTCGCCGGCCGTCATCATCTTCGCGACGCTGGTCGTCGTCGCCGCCCAGCTCACCACCAACATGGCCGCCAACGTCGTCTCCCCCGCCAACGACTTTTCGAACCTCAATCCGCGCCGGATCAGCTTCGTCCAGGGCGGCATCATCACGGCCATCATCGGCATCGTCATGATGCCGTGGAGGCTCTACTCCGACGCCGCGGCGTACATCTTCACGTGGCTGATCGGATACTCGAGCCTCATGGGCGCCATCGGCGGAATCATGATCGCCGACTACTGGGTCGTCCGGCGGCAGAAGCTCGTCCTCCGCGACCTCTTCTCCCTCGACGGCATCTATCGATATTCGAACGGGATCAACTGGCGGGCGGTCATCGCCCTCTGCGCCGCGGTCGCTCCGGTGATCCCCGGATTCATCCGAGCCGCCACGACACCCGGCGGCCAGGTCGCCGATCCGACCCTGTTCGATCACCTCTACACCCATGCCTGGTTCGTGACCTTCGGCATCAGCTTCGCGCTCTACCTTCTGCTCATGCAGCGGGAAAGGGACCGCGTCGCATGAGCGTCGACCCCCACGCGCAGTTCCCCACAGGAGACCTCAGATGCCCCGACTCGTGAAATGCGGACTGATTCAGGCTTCGAACGCCTGTCCCACCGACGAAAAAATCGAGACGATCCGTGAAGCGAACCTCGAGAAGCACCTCCCACTCATCGATCGCGCGGGCGCTGAAGGCGTCCAGATCCTCAGCATGCAGGAGATCTTCACCGGCCCTTACTTCTGCGCCGAGCAGGATGCCCGCTGGTACGAAGCCGTCGAGGCGATTCCCGACGGCCCGACCACGCGCCTCATGCAGCAGTACGCCCGCCGCCACCAGATGGCCATCGTCGTCCCCATCTACGAGGAGGACTCCCCCGGCGTGTACTACAACACCGCCGCCGTCATCGATGCCGACGGCACTTACCTCGGAAAGTACCGGAAGAACCACATTCCTCACTGCGCCCCCGGCTTCTGGGAGAAGTTCTACTTCAAGCCCGGAAATCTCGGCTATCCCGTCTTCGAGACGCGCTACGCCCGGGTCGGGGTCTACATCTGTTACGACCGCCATTTCCCCGAGGGAGCGCGCGAGCTCGGCCTCGGCGGGGCCGAGATCGTCTTCAACCCGAGCGCGACCGTCGCCGGCCTCTCGGAGTACCTCTGGAAGCTCGAGCAGCCCGCCCACGCCGTCGCCAATGCCTATTTCGTGGGGGCCATCAACCGCGTCGGACGAGAGGCCCCCTGGAACATCGGAGAGTTCTACGGGCAGAGCTACTTCTGCGACCCGCGCGGACGGTTTCTGGCGGAGGCGAGCCGCGACAGGGACGAGCTCGTCACGGCCGAGCTCGATCTCGACCAGATCCGCGAAGTCCGCAACGTCTGGCAGTTCTTTCGCGATCGACGTCCCGAGACCTACGGCGGGCTCGTGAAGCTGTAGGGAGGCGCTGCGGGGCGGGAGGCGCGAAGAAGAAAAAAGGCCGGCATCACTGCCGGCCCGTCCAGCCTCGAGCTCCGAATGCGGAGCGCTGAATTGAGAATCCCGACCCCGCGCCCATCCTCATCTCAATTCAACGCTCCACACCCGAAGAGCCGCCGGCCGGTCGTGCCGGCCGTTCGTTCGCGCGAGAACCAACAGAGACCCTCGAGGTCGTTTGAGGAGGTTTGCCCAGGAGAGTTGCCCATTCGCCCAACCGTTTCCAGTCTGCCCTTGCATGCAGCTGAAGACTCGAAGAAGAGACGCTCGAGGGTCTCGGCTCGTTTTCGCGCTTCAAAGAAAAACGGGAGGCGTTGGTACGCCTCCCGTCGTGACGACTTCGTTGTCTGGGGGGAATCTAACCTGCGAGCCTTCGGCGGACCGTGAGCCAGGTCACAAACTCACGTTTTATTCTGAAACCAGTCTGCATTGATCTGCTTGAAATTAGCCCACTTCTCGGGCAGCAGGTCCTCGGGGAAGATCGCCTGAACCGGGCAGGCGGGCTCGCACGCCCCGCAGTCGATGCAGACCTCGGGGTCGATGTAGAGCATCTCGGCGGCCTCGAACCCCTCCGCGTCCTTCCGTGGATGGATGCAGTCCACCGGGCAGACTTCGACGCAGGCGGTGTCCTTGGTCCCGATGCACGGCTCGGCGATGATGTAGGTCATGTCGCGCTCCTCCTGGAGAATCGGAAGTCCATTCTAGGACAACAGCGAGAGACGGAACAGGATGCCCCGGCTCGGGAGCGGGCGATCACTTCCACGGCTCGATGGACTCGACGACGTAGTCGTTTCCCATGAACGAGACGATCTCCTCGGTGCGGTGGCCGAGCAGGGCGTGTGCCGCCTCGGACTGGTTCGAGTAGATGCCGTGCTCGGGATCGGACTCCCATGGCCCGAGGATGGTGACTTCCCGGTGAACGTCACCGTTGCGGAGGCCGACCCGAGTGCCGATTCGCACCTGGCTCGCGTCGACCTCCGAGGGCTGGATGACCCGAACGCGGCTCAGCTCGTTCGCGAGCTCCGCGACCCGCGCCGCGAGATACTCCTGGCGCTGCCGCGCAGCCTTGTACTCGAAGTTCTCGCGGAGGTCACCCATCTCGCGAGCCGTCTGGATCGCCTTCAACGTCGCCGGGATTTCGACGTTCTTCATCCGCTCGTACTCCTCCCGTTTCGAGGCGACCGCTTCGGCGGTGGCGAAGATCGGCTCGACCTGAGGCTCGCGGAGGGCGGGGTAGGCCAGATAGGCCGCATCGCGCACCAGATCCCGCCGGTATTCCTCGAGCCCGCCGTAGCGCTCGAGCGACTCGACGAGCTTGCGCGCCTGCTCCTCGTTCTCGCGTGCCATGAGGATCCGGATGGCGAGACCTCCGCGATCGAAGAACTCTTTCATGCGGGGACGGATGGGCGCGAATTCCTCCCAGCCGATCGACTCGAGCATCTGGACGATGAGATTGACTCCCGCGCGGGAAGGGAGGTCCTCCTGCTCGCTCGCGGTGCGGCAATACCAGTAGAACGCGCGCGGGTGGCGCCGGGGATGCCGGAGCGTTTCGTCGATCAGTCGGTTAGCGGTGTCGGGGGCATCGCGCTCGAGCAGCTCCATGATCACGGACAGAATTTTCGGGTCGTCGTCGAGAAAGAAGGACTCGCCGAGGACCTTCGACCAGTCGGGATTTCGCTCGCGCATGATGCGCACGGCTCGCTCTCGAAGGAGACGATCCGAGATGCCCGAGATCACGCGGGCGGCGTTCGGGCCCTCGAGGAGCTGATCCCGGTCGATCGGGATCGACACCTCGGCCGGGAGCTTCTCGAGGTTGGCGAGCGTCTCCCAGGCGAGCGCGGGATCGGCGTCGGCGACGGCGAGGGCGGCATCGGCCAGCTTCCGCGCGAACCATTCCGCGATCGCGTCTCCGCGGCCGCCGTGCTTCTTCGCCAGATCGATCTTCGCGCGCAGGGGCGCCTGCTCGAACTCCCGCCGAATCGCCTGATCGGCGTCGGTCTCGGTCTCGTTCCATGCGTAGAGCGCCTTCGCTCCGGTTCCCGACACGACGATCCGCGGGTTCTTCCGGGCGGCGCTCCACCAGGTGCTCCATCGTGCGTCCGGGACGATGCCGCTCATCGAGTCCCTGACGTCGGCCACGTTCATCGGCCGGCCGAAGCTTCCGAGGAGTCGTGCGAACGCCTCGCCGGGATCCGCCATCACCCGGCTCTGCAGCCCCTCCGGATCCTCGAACTTCTCGCGGAGGAGATGACCGGGCGGAAGCGGGACCAGATTCTTCTGGGCCGCACCGAGCGGTATCGAGACCCGCTTGTCGCGCTCGAAGTCCACCCGGCAGATTCCGAGATCCGCGTTGAGCTCGATCACCACTCCGGCTCCTCGGCCGGCCATGAAGAAGTACTCCCCGACGTCGTAGGTGAGCCACGTCTGGATCTTCTCGGCCTTCTCGACGGGATTCGCGTCCTTCTCGTCGAAGTCGACCGCCGCCATCACCTTCGAGAAGGAGGGGCGATCGCCGAGAGCCTTGCGGAGCGCCTCCTCGAGCGGCGCCTTCAGCGTGGCGGGCTTGCGGGAGAGGCGCCCCATCTCGCGGAGGACCACGAGCCGCTCGTGCCAGGCGCCGCGGTCCCGAAGCGCTTCGGCGAGCAGCTCGAGCAGCTCGTCCGCCCTTCCCCGCTCATCGGCCTTCCGGATCTGCTTCGCGATCTCGAGGAACCCGTCGACCCGGGTCGGATCGCTCTCGATCTCGGTCATCCAGCGGGACTCCACCTGGTCCCAATCCTTCTTTTCGATCAGCGACGTCGCATCTGCTCGAAACTCCACGTCGGAAAACCTCCAGGCTCGATTCAACGACGAAGCGAACGGATGTTCTATCACCCCGCGGGAAACGTTTCCAGTCGCACGGTCGCCGCGACTGGCCGACACGACGCCGGCGCGCCCCGAAAACGAAACGAGCGGCCGGAGGCCGCTCGTTCGGTATCGATCGCTCCCGGCTCACCGGCGCATTCTGACCAGCGCCTGGAACACTTCGAACGGGAGATTCTCCGATCGAACCACGTTCCGCAGGTGGTGAAGCGTCGGCTTTGCGCCCTGCACGTCCTCGAGCCTGATGTCGTGCTTGCGCATCAGCTCTCTCGCCTTCTGCTCTGGCATGATTCCACTCCCTCTCCGTTCAGGAGATCTCTCGAATTCCGCGTCGACGACGGGACTCAGGCGAACGAGCCGTCCGACCGTGCTATTCCACGAGGCCCGCCGCCCGGCTCGTCCGTCCCAGCGCCTCGAGGATCATGTCGTGGATTCCCCCGAACGCTCCGGACGACATCACCAGCACGACGTCCCCCTCTTTCCCCTCTTCCGCGATCCGCCGGGCGATTTCTTCGAAGCTCTCGATGTGCTCCGCGGGAATCGCCGAGCGAGCGAGCTCGCCGACCACCCGATCGACCGACATGAGCTTGTCGATGCCGTAGCGCGTCCGGTACCGCTCCTCGTAGTAGATCGGCCCGATGATCACCCGATCGGCCTCCCGGAAGGCCGCGATGTAGCCCTCCTCGAACTCCTTCCGTGCGGCCGAGATCGATTTCGGCTCGAACACGGCCCAGACCCGGCGTCCCGGGTAGCGCCCCTTCGCTCCGCGCAGGGTCGTCGCGATCGCCGTGGGGTGGTGCGCGAAGTCGTCGATGACCGTCACTCCCCGCTCCACTCCCCTCACCTCCATCCTTCGCCTGATTCCTTCGAAGCTCTCGAACCCCTTCTGGACCGCCTCGGGCGGGACCCCGAGATCGGACGCCACCGCGGCGCATGCGAGGGCGTTCAGGACGTTGTGCGGTCCCGAGAGCGTCGTCCTGAACCGGAACCACTCCCGCCCCTCCCGCCAGGCCGTGAACGAGGTCCCCTCCGGGACGTACTCGATCCGATCCGCCCGGTAATCGCGGCCCGCGGCCAGTCCATACGAGACCCACCGCCCCCGGGCCGCCGCCCGGAGACCGCGGACCTCCTCGTCGTCTTCGTTGGCGACGATCAGGTCGTCGGAGCCCACCTGCTCGACCGCCGCACGGAACGCGCGGACGATCGCGCCGAGGTCGTCGTAGATGTCGGCGTGGTCGAACTCGATGTTGTTCAGCATCAGCGAGTTGGCGTGATAGTGGAGGAATTTCGGCCCCCGGTCGAAGAAGGCCGTGTTGTACTCGTCCCCCTCGATCACGAACTCGTTCCCGCCGCCGAGCTTGAAGTTCCGCTGGAAGTTCACCGGAATGCCGCCCACCACGAACGAGGGGTCGCGGCCGGCCGCCTCGAGGACCCACGCCATGAGCGAGGTCGTCGTGGTCTTCCCATGCGTTCCGGCGACCACGACCGAGTGCTTCTGCTTCATGAACAGGCCGTGGATGGCCTCCGGCATCGAGGTGTAGGGAAGGTCCGACTCGAGGACGGCGACGGCCTCCGGGTTGGTTCTGGCCGCGACGTTTCCGATGACGACCAGATCGGGGCGAAACGTCTGAAGATGCTCCTTCGTATACCCCTCGAGGACGTCGATGCCGAGCTCGCGGAGATAGGTCGACATCGGCGGATAGACGTGCTCGTCGGAGCCGCCGACGGTGATCCCGCGCTGCGACAGCATGCCGGCGAGGGAAGCCATGGCGGTCCCGCAGATTCCGATCAGATAGACGCGGCGGGGGGATCGGGGCTCCTGGACGTGGGGCATGTCACCTCTCGGGGATTCCGGGCGTCCTTCGGACGGCCGGAGGCGGCGGAACGACGGAAGCAAAAGGCGTGCGATCCGGCGGCGAAAGTGCGAGATTATCAGAGGGAATGTCGATTCCGACCCCCCTGTTCGGAACGGGGGTCAGGCAACCAGCCGAATCCATCATCCGATCCATCAGAAGGGAGTTCACGCATGGTACAGAAGCGCATGATTTGGATGCTCGCCATCCTGCTCACGCTTGCGATCGCGGGCGCCGCATGGGCGCAGCAGGCAGGCGAGGCGGCGGCCGCCCGACTCACCCTCGTCGATCCGCTCAAGGACTTCGGGACCGTCCCCAAGGGAACGAAGCTCGAGTGGAATTTCACGATCAGGAACACGGGACAGGCGAATCTGGAGATCCTGAGCGTCCAGCCGGCCTGCGGATGCACGGTCGCCGAGTTCGACAAGGTCATCGAGCCTGGGTCGACCGGAAAGATCCATGCGGTCGTCGACACGGCGCAGTTCTCGGGACCGATCTCGAAGGGCATCAGCGTCACCACGAACGACCCGACGACGCCGAACGCCCAGCTCACCATGCGCGCGGTGGTCAAGCCCTACGTCGAGGCGTTCCCCGCCGGCTTCCTTCGTTACATGCTCCTCCACGGTCAGGCCGAGACGCAGTCGACCATCCTCTATTCGGAGGAAGACAAGCCCTTCGAGATCGTGGACATCGAAGTCCCGGGTGAGCATGTCAAGGTCGAATACGCGAAGGTCGAGAATGAAGAGGACCGTGCCAGGGCGGGACGGGACGGGCAGAACCAGTATCGCCTGAACGTCACGGTCGGAGGACCGGAGGCCAGGATCGGACCGATCGCCGACAAGATCCGCGTCGTCACCAACTCCGACCACCAGCCGGAATACTTCATCTCTCTGACGGGCCTCATCCGTCCGAGCTACATCGTCAATCCTTCGGTGCTCAACTTCGGCGACGTCTCCACGGCGGATCCCGCCGCGACGCGCACCGTCATGCTGCGCACGAACAACCGCGCGGCTCCCGATCAGTTCAAGGTCACCAGGGTCGAGTCGTCGGTCCCGGCCGTGGTCGCGGAAGCGAAGGCTTCGGCCGATCCGGGGAGTTACGAGGTCACCGTCCGCCTCGACCGCGCGGCCAAGGCCGGCGTCATCGACGGAAACGTGATGATCTACACGACCGATCCGTACAACCCGGTGTACACGCTCCCGATCCGCGGCAGCATCAAAGGCTGACCCCGCTCGGCGGATTCATGAATCGAAAGGGCGAGCCCGCGGGCTCGCCTTTTTTCGTCTTCGTGATTCAGGAGCCGTGCACGGCTTCCTTCAGCCGCTCGGCCTGAAAGTGCGCGATCAGCGGATCGAGAAGGACATCGAGCTCCCCGTTCATGACCGCCGGCAGATTGTGCACGGTCAGCCCGATCCGGTGATCGGTGATGCGGTCCTGAGGAAAGTTGAAGGTGCGGATCTTCTCGGAACGGTCGCCGCTGCCGATCATCCCGCGCCGCTGAGCGGACAGCTCGGCCTCCCGCTTCGCGCGCTCCATGTCGTAGAGCCTCGCCTTGAGGACCTTCAATGCCTTCGCCCGGTTCTTGATCTGCGACTTTTCGTCCTGGCAGGAAACGACCGTACCGGTCGGCAGGTGCGTGATCCGGACGGCGGAGTACGTCGTGTTCACCGACTGCCCCCCGGGGCCGGACGAGCAGAAGGTGTCGATCCGCAGGTCTTTGTCGTTGATCTGGATGTCGATGTCCTCCGCCTCGGGAAGGATGGCGACCGTGACCGCCGAGGTGTGGATGCGGCCCTGCGTCTCGGTCTGAGGGACCCGCTGCACGCGATGTACGCCCGACTCGTACTTGAGCCTCGAATAGACGTTGTCGCCTTCGATCAGAAGCGTCGCGTCCTTGATCCCTCCCACCGCGGAGTAGTTGGCGTCGGCGAGGTCGACCTTCCAGCGCCGGATCTCGGAGTAACGCGTGTACATCCTGACGATCTCGGCTGCGAACAGCGACGCTTCGTCGCCTCCCGTTCCCGCCCGGACCTCGACGATGACGTTCTTCTCGTCGTTCGGATCCCGCGGCTGGAGCAGGAGCTGGAGCTCGGCCTCGAGCGCCGCCAGCTTCGGCCCGAGCTGCCCGATCTCGAGCACGGCGAGCTCGCGAAGCTCGGAATCCGCCCCGCCCAGCCCCCCCAGCATCTGCTGCGTTTCGGCCAGCCGCCGTCCCGCATCCCGGAACTCGCGGAACTTCCGCACCACGTCCTCGATCTCCGAGATCGCCTTCAGCGTCTCGCGATAACGCGGGACGTCGGTCACGATCCCGGGATCGGTGAGCCGTTGCTGCAGATCCTCGTATTTCTTTTCGAGCTCGTTCAGCTTCTCGAACATCGCTTCCTCGGTTTTTCTCAGGGCACGAAAAAGGGAAGGCGCGGTCGCGCCTTCCCCGAATCCTCGGACACGGTCGCTAAGCGACGGCCGGACGGCTCTCTTCGACCAGGTCGTACACCAGCGCCTCGCGCAAGGCGACGATCGCGACCTCGAGCTGTGCGTCGTCGGGCTCGCGGGTCGTGATCCTCTGCAGCCACAACCCCGGCGCGATCAGAAATCGGCAGAGTGCGCTGTCGAGGTGCCGCGCCGAGAAGCGGATGATCTCGTATGCGATCCCCGCGATGAGCGGCAACAGCACGATCCGAGCGCCGAACTTCAGGCTGAACGGCGCCGTCGAGGGTACCATCGAGAACACCACGATCGAGATCGCCATCACGAACAGAAGGAAGCTCGTCCCGCAGCGCGGGTGCAGCGTCGACTTGACCCGCGCGTTCTCGACACTGAGCTCTTCGTTCGCCTCGAACGTGTAGACCGTCTTGTGCTCCGCACCGTGATACTGGAACACGCGGCGGATGTCGTCGAGATACGAGATCGCGACGATGTAGACGAAGAAGAAGACCGCCCGGATCACGCCGTCGATCGCGTTGTAGAGGAGGTTCCCCATCTCCGGCACCAGGTAGTGCCGGGTCACGTTGGTCAGTCCGAGCGGTGCCAGAACGAACAGGCCGATTCCCAGAGCCAGCGCCATGCCCATCGAGCTCGCCACCGCCCAGTTCGACATCTCGGGCGATCCCTCCTCCCCTTCGCTCGCCACCGAGGCCGAGTAGTTCAGCGCACGGATTCCGAGCACCAGCGAATGGATCAGGACCACCGAGCCGCGGAGGATCGGGAAGCGCAGAAAGGGATACCGCCTCGTGATCGAGGCGAGCCGGTCCTTGCGGATGGCGATCCCCCCGTCAGGCTGGCGCACCGCGATCGAGTAGCCCGACAGCGAGCGCATCATCACCCCTTCGATCACCGCCTGCCCGCCGATCAGCATGTCGACGTTGCGATCGGGTGCCGCACCCGACGGCATCGCGGAGGTCAGCCCGTTGGTGAAGGCGTGGAACGCCCCGACGAACGAGCGGGCCGTCCCCGACCAGATCCGCCGCAGAGCGCTTCCCATCTCAGCCCTTCCCGTAACGCTTCTGGAAGCGGTCGACGCGTCCGGCCGAATCGACCAGCTTCTGCTTTCCCGTGAAGAACGGATGGCACTTCGAGCAGATCTCGAGGCGCAGCTCTTTCCGGGTCGACCCGGTCGACCACGTCTCGCCGCAGGCGCAGTGAACCGGGACCTGCTGGTATTGCGGATGGATGTCAGCTTTCATTGGAAATCCTTCTGAAATCTCGACGTTCGGCCAGCTCGGAAACGCCGCGGGCCCTCTGCTTATTCTTGCAGCGCCGGGACGGCCCGGCAACCCCGGCCGGCCGGCTCCGGTCAGCCTCGGCGCCGATCCGCCAGTCCCGCCGGGCGGGACCCGCCGGGACGGCGGTCGATCCCGACCAGACGCCCCTCGCCGTCGTAGATCAGCTCCGTCTCTGCGAAGCCGCTCGCTTCATCCGATGGCCACTGGTAACGATGAACGTGGAGGCCGGGTGCACGGGGGCCGGGATGCGGGGCTCGGTAGCTCTTCATCGTCACCTCCGGTACCGGAAGAGTACCCGAGTCCGCGCGCAATGGAAGTAAATTCGGCAGGGCCGGGCCCGGTTCCGGTAGGCCCGACCGCAAGGGTTTCGGTGATCGGGTTCCGACTCCCTCCGCCCTCTGCGCCGCAGGAATGATTTCGCACGCGCGCGGATTGGGGGAGGCTGACGCGCCGTTACGGACGCCGGATGAATCGTGAGCTGGTGAATCGAGGGAGGATCGTGGCCCGGCACGGCGCCGGTCCCGCTCCTCGAGAGGGAGCATGAGCAGCGAAACCCACAGTAAATCAGGTTTTCGGGACAACTTCGAGGCGATCGTCATCGCGATGATCTTCCTCAACTTCGTTCGGATCTTCGTGTTCCAGTCCTTCAAGATCCCGACCGGATCGATGATCGACAACCTGCTGATCGGAGATCACCTGTTCGTCAACAAGTTCGTTTACGGTGTGCCGGGTCCCGAGCCGCTCGCCGGGGCGCTGCCGATCCGCGACATCCGGCGCGGCGACATCGTCATCTTCCGGTTTCCCGACGATCCCTCGCTCGACTACGTCAAGCGTGTGATCGGTCTGCCGGGCGAGTCGATCTCCATACGCGACAAGGTGGTGCACGTCGGCGGAGAGCCTCTCGCCGAGCCGTACACTTCGTTCCGCGACGCGACCGTGATCCCCGACTCGCCCGGGCTGCCCGAGCCTTTCCGCTCGCGCGATCAGATGCAGCCCTACCGGATTCCCGAAGGGTCGTATTTCGTGATGGGCGACAACCGCGACGACTCGTACGATTCGAGGTACTGGGGGCCGGTGGCGCGCGAGCTGATCAAGGGGCGGCCGTTCCTCATCTACTGGTCGTACCGGGCGGACCCGCCCGACCCGACCCGCCCTCAGACCCTCGGCCGGATGGTCGCGAGCGTCCTCGACGTCGTGTTCCACTTCTTCTCGAAGACGCGGTGGGACCGGATGTTCTTCATCGTCGACAGCCGTTACCACTATCCGTTCCGCGAGTGAGCGAGGCCTTCGGCCCCGGCCGCCGCGGGAAGCACGACTCGGAACGTGGCGCCGCGGCCGGGCTCGCTCTCGACTTCGATCCGGCCTCCATGCAGCGCAGTCAGGTGTTTCGCGATCGAGAGTCCGAGCCCGCTGCCCGGCACCCGCTGTGAGCGGCTTCGGTCGACGCGGTAGAAGCGGTGGAAGATGCGCGCCTGCTCTTCCGGGGTGATGCCCTCCCCCTGATCGCGAACCGTGATCACCGATCCTTCCGCGGTTCGGCCGGCGGCGAGCGTGACGCGCGATCCGCGCGGGCTGAACTTGATCGCATTGTCGAGAAGGTTGGAGATCACCTGCTCGATCCGCTGGGCATCGGCGAGCTCGCGCACCGGCTCTCCCTCGATGGCGATCTCGATTCCGCTCGACGCCGCGAGGTCGCGGAAATCATCCGCGAGATCTCGCAGGAGCTCGAGAAGGTCGACGTCCTGCTTCTGCAGCTCGAGCTCGCCGGACTCGATCCGGTTGAGCTCCGACACGTCCTCGACCAGTCTTTCGAGGCGGGCGAGCTGCCGGATCGCGATGCGCCGGAGCTGTTCCTCGTCCTCGGCCGAGACGCGGCCGCCTTCGAGCGTCTCGATCGCCGATCGCAGTCCCGCCAGAGGCGTCCGCACCTCGTGCGAGAAGTCGGTCAGAAAGTCCCGCCGCACCCGCTCCAGCCGGACCAGACGCGTCACGTCGATGAACACCGCGACGGCCGCAATCTCCGCGTCGTCGGGAATCGGCACCACGTGCACTTCGGCCTGCCGCTCCGAGACTTCCGTGCGGATCGGAATGAGGGTGACCTCCGTCCGGCCCTCCAGCGCGCCCTGAAGGGCCGCGTGGAGCCTCGAATTGCGAACCGCCTGGTAGAACGGCACGCCGATCGGGCTCCGCTCCAGGTCGAACAGCTCACGGAACTTCCGGTTGGCCAGCACGACGTTCTTGCGCCGATCGATCGCGAGGATCCCTTCTCCGATCCCCTCCAGGATCCGCCCTCGGACCCGCTCCTGCTCCGCGGCGCGCTTTCGGAGCTCGACCGATGCGCGACGTCCCTCCTCCAGCACGCGCGCGAGATCGGCCAGCGGTCCGGCAAACCGCTCGGGCTCGATCGCGGCAGTCTCGGGAAGCTCGAGCGCCCGCCGGGCGCGCTGGACGAGCTCACCGGTGCGGCGCCGGCGCCGCGCCCAGGCCGCGAGAGCCCCGATCGTGAGGAGCGTGAAGAGCACGGCCGCGATCGAGAGCGGCAGCTCGGCGGGCATCATCGCTGAACGGCGGCCTTCTCGTGGGACGCGTCCGACCCTCCCGGCGCCGGCTCGAATCGATATCCCGTGCCGATCACGGTCGAGATTCGATTCCTGCCGATCTTCTTGCGGAGATTGCGGATGTGCGCGTCGACGGTGCGCGTCTCGACGTCCTCGGCCATCCTCCAGACCTCGGTCAGGATGCGGTCTCGCGAAACGACGGCGGGGCGATTCCGGATCAGGAGCCAGAGCAGCTCGAACTCCTTTCTGGCGAGGCGGACCTCCTGACCGTGGACGTGGACGCGGACGGTGCTTCCGTCGACGCGGAGCTCGCCGTCGTCGTAGACGTGGGCCTGCTCGGAGGCGTCGCTGCTGCGGCGGAGAATGGCGGCGACGCGGGCGACGAGCTCGCGGGTGCTGAAGGGTTTGACGAGGTAGTCGTCGGCGCCGAGCTCGAGGCCGGTGACGCGGTCCCGTTCGCTCGTGCGCGCCGTGAGCATCAGGATCGGCAGCGTGCGCGTCTGACGGTCGCGGCGGATCTCGCGGCAGATCGTGAACCCGTCGAGGTCGGGGAGATTCAGGTCGAGGACGAGGAAGTCGAACCCTCCCTGCTGGACGGCGAGGAGGCCCTCCTGGCCGTTGGCGAAGCGCTCGACGCGGTAGCCCTGGCGCTCGAGATTGAGCGCCATCGTGAAGGCGAGGTCGCCGTCGTCCTCGATGAGCGCGATTCGTTTCATGGCCTGCGCGCCTCGCTCCGCCGCCGTTCGCTCGTCACGCTCCGGCGCTGCCGGCGTGCTTGATCACTTTTCCTTCGACCATGTAGACGACCATCTCGCAGATGTTCGTCGCACTGTCGGCGATCCGCTCGAAGTACTTGCCGATGAAGGTGAGGCGGATGGCGCGGGAGATGTTCTTCGAGTCTTCGAGCATGTAGGTGAGGAGCTCGCGGAAGGAGCGCTCGGTGAGGGCGTCGGCCTCGTCGTCGCGTGCGATGACCTCGCGGGCGAGGACGGCGTCGCGGCGGACGAAGGCGTCGAGCGCCTGCCGGACCATCTCCTGGGACATGCGGGCGAGCTGCGGGATGTCGATCAGGGGCTTGAGCTGCGGCTCGCGATTGAGCTCGATCACCCGCTCGCAGACGTCGACCGCGAGGTCGGCGGCCCGCTCGAGGTCGGGGGTGACCTTCATCATGGCGGCGAGGAAGCGCAAGTCGACGGCTGCCGGCTGCATCTTGGCGATCAGCGCCAGCGTGGAGGCGTCGATCTCGAGCTCCATCTGATCGATGTCGTCGTCGCCGGCGATGACCTTCTCGGCCAGATCCGTGTCGCGCTCGAGCAGCGCGCGGATCGACTGGCTGATCGCGTCCTCGACCATCGCGCCGAGCCGCAGCAGCATCTCGGTGAGCTCTTCCAGGTCCTTGTCGAAGTGTCTCTGCATACCCTTCCCTCGCCTCCCGGATTTCGGCGAGCGTACGCTCAGCCGAAACGTCCCGTGATGTAGTCCTCGGTCAGCTTCACTCGCGGATTCATGAAAATCGTGTCCGTTTCGTCGTACTCGACGAGCTGTCCCATCATGAAGAAGGCCGTGCGGTCGGATACGCGCGCCGCCTGCTGCATGTTGTGCGTCACGATCACGATCGTGTACTGGTCCTTGAGCTCCCAGATCAGCTCTTCGATCTTCTGAGTCGCGATCGGGTCGAGCGCGGAGGCCGGCTCGTCCATGAGCAGGACTTCCGGCTCCAGCGCCAGCGCGCGCGCGATGCACAGGCGCTGCTGCTGGCCCCCCGAGAGGCTCGAGCCCGAGCGGTCCAGGATGTCACTGACCTCGTCCCACAGGGCAGCCTGACGCAGCGCCTTCTCCGCCAGTTCGTCGGGGTTACGCAGCGAAACGTGCTGCAACCGCAACCCCGCCAGGACGTTCTCCCGGATCGACATCGTCGGAAAGGGATTCGGCTTCTGAAAGACCATTCCGACCCGGCGCCGTACCCGAACCGGATTGACGTCCGCCGAGTAGATGTCGTGCTCTTCCAGCCTCACGGTTCCCTCGACCCTGGCGTCCGGAACGACTTCGTGCATCCGGTTGAGGCAGCGCAGAAAGGTCGACTTTCCGCAGCCCGACGGCCCGATGATCGCGACCGCACTCCGGCTCGGGATGTCGAGCGAGATGCCGCGGACCGCGTGCGTGGGGCCGAACCACGCATGCAGATCACGGATCTGCATCTTCGGCGGCTCGTCTCCCTCGGCCTCCCGCCGCTTCCGCGCCGGATCGAGCTCGGTGCGCGGAATCTGGATCCCGCTCGTCACCAGTAAATCCTCCGCTGCAGACGCATCCGCAGCCAGATCGCGATTCCGTTCAGGAGCAGCATCATGAACAGCAGAACCACGATCCCCGCCGCGGCATTCGCGTGAAATCCCGCCTGCGGACGCGAGATCCAGTTGAAGATCTGGATCGGCAGCGCGGTGAATCCGCTCATGAGCGAGTCGGGGAGGAACGCGACGTACGTCAGCGCTCCGATCGTGATCAGCGGAGCGGTCTCGCCGATGGCGCGGGCGAGCGCCAGAATGATGCCGGTCAGGATTCCGGGAAGACACATCGGGAGCACGACGCGGCGGAGGGTCTGCCACCGGTCGGCGCCGAGAGCGTAGCTCGCCTCGCGGATCGAGAGTGGCACGGTCCGCAGAGCCTCGCGTGAGGCCATGATTACCATCGGCAGCACCAGCAGCGCGAGGGTCGCCGCCCCCGCGAGCAGGCTCCGCCCCATGGCGAGCGCCCGCACGAACACCTCCAGACCGAGAAGCCCGTAAATGATCGACGGGACGCCGGCGAGATTGCTGATGTTGATCTCGATGAGCGAGGTCAGCCGGTTCTCGGAAGCGTATTCCTCGAGATAGAGAGCCGCGCCGACGCCGATCGGGATTGCGAGCGCCGCCGTCAGGACCATCAGGGCCCCGGTGCCCGCCAGAGCCGCCAGGATCCCCGCCTGTTCCGGATGGCGCGAGGGAAAGCTCGACAGGAATTGCCAGGACAGCCGCGAAGAAGCGTCGACGACCGCGTCCACGAGCAGGACGAGCAACAGAAGCAGCGGAAGCAACAGAGCGAGCAGGCAGATCGCCCGGAACGCGCGCTCGATGTCGCGAGCGCTCGTGAACTCGGTCAGGTTCGAGTTCGGACGCTGCGGCGCGACGAGCGGAGAGAGCGGAGGATGCATGCTCAAGAGAGGCCCCCCTTCAGGATTCTGCGCCGCATGTGGAACGAGAGGAGGTTCAGCACGAGAGTCATCAGGAACAGCGCCATCCCCACTGCGAAGATCGTCTTGTACTCGATCGTCCCCGTCGGCGTGTCCCCGAGGCTCACCTGGACGATGTAGGCGGTCATCGTCTCCACCGGGACGCGCGGATCGAGCGTGAGCCTCGGCTGCAGCCCGGCCGCGATCGCCACGATCATCGTCTCCCCGATCGCCCGCGAGAACCCGAGGATGATCGACGCCGCGATCCCGGAGATCGCCGAGGGAAGCACGACTCGGAAGATCGTCGGCAGCTTCGACGCGCCGAGCGCGTACGCCCCTTCCCTCAACGACGGCGGCACCGCGAAGATCGCGTCCTCGCTGAGCGAGGCGACGATCGGCAGGATCATGATCCCCATCACCAGCCCGGGGCTCAGCGCGTTGAACCCCGCCAGCCCGGGAACCACCTTCTGCAGGAGCGGGGTCACGAACGTCAGGGCGAAGTAGCCGTAAACGACCGTCGGCACTCCGGCGAGGATCTCCAGCACCGGCTTGAGAATCCGGCGCGCCCCGGTCGCCGCGAACTCGCTCAGATAGATCGCCGCCAGAAGCCCCAGCGGCATCGCGACCGCCACAGCGATCAGCGTCGTCAGAAACGTCCCCGCCACCAGCGGCCAGATCCCGAAATGCTTGTCGGTGAACAGCGGCGTCCACTGCGAATCGAACAGGAACGCCCTGAGACCGACCTCGCGGAAGAACCCGGCGCTCTCATAGAGGAGGATCGCCACGATTCCTCCCGTCGTGACGATCGATAAAAGCCCGCACAGCAGCATCAACCACTGAACCAGCCTCTCGCTCAGCGCTCGGGGCGTGGCGAGCTCGACTTCGAGCCCGGCATTCCGGGATGGTCTCATCGCGTCGATCCGTCGGTCTCCGTCGCGTCGGCTGGGACGGAATCGTCCGAGCTCTCCATCCCGCGCGCGAGCAGATCCTCGATCGAGATCCCGACCTGAGAGCCGCCCCCCGCGAACAGCGAGCCGGTCACCCGCTCGCTGACCCGCCGCTGAGCCAGCTCGTACGAACGGCCGGGCAGAGGAATGTATCCGACCTCGCTCGCCAGCCCGGGCCCCTCCTCGAGATAGAAGCGCACGAATGCGTCGACCTCCGGCCGCTCGAGCGCAGCCGGGTTCACGTAGATGAAGATCGGGCGCGAGAGCGGCTGATACGTCCCGTTGTTGATCGTCTCCGGCGTCGGGGCGATCGGTCCCGCGCCGTTCTCCGGGTTTCCGTCATCGACGGGGAGGAGCTTCAATTTGTCGCGATTCTCGTGATAGTACGCGAAGCCGAAGAAACCGAGCGCGTTTTCGTCGGTGGCCACGCCCTGAACCAGAACGTTGTCGTCCTCGCTCGCGGTGAAGTCCCCACGGCTGGCCGACTCTTCCCCGACGATCGCCTCGGTGAAGTAGTCGAACGTACCCGAATCGGCGCCCGCTCCGAACAGATGGAGCTCCCGATCGGGCCACCCGCGGCGCACCTGACTCCAGCGCGTGATCTTCCTCTGCGCCTCGGGCTCCCACACTCTCTTCAGCTCCGCGGTCGTGATCGAGTCCGCCCACGCATTGTTCGGGTTCACCACGATCGAGATGCCGTCGTAGGCGACCGGCAGCTCGATGTATTCGATCCCGTTCTGCGCGCAGAGCTCGACTTCGGTCGGCTTGATCGGCCTCGACGCGTCCGACACGTCCGTCTCGCCATTGCAGAACTTCTTGAACCCTCCCCCCGTGCCCGAGATCCCCACCGTGACCCGGACTCCGGGATGCACTTTCTGGAACTCCTCGGCAACCGCCTCGCTGATCGGAAACACCGTGCTCGACCCGTCGACCATCACCTGACCCTGCAGCTCCCCTCCCGCTTCCGTCGTCTCCCGCGTCCCGCAGGCCGCCACGAAGAGAATCGCCATCACGCTCGCGAACGTCTTCATCGTCATTTCCACCTTCCTTCAGGGAACCATCCCGATCCGCCTGGACCGCGCCGCTGCTCCGATCCCGCGATGCGCCCGCCGGAGCGGTGGCTTCCAGTTCCCGGGACGAGCATAGGCACGCCTCGGGAATTGCAGGTGAACCCAGTGTAAAGAGGAAGTGAACTCGCTTGCAACATACGTCCCTGCCGTCGTTTACCTGTGCATTGTCCGCGAAGCAGCGTGCTCGCGGACGGTCAGAACCTGAACTGCAGCCGGAGGGTCACGACGTCGTCCGCCACGTCCCCCCGCTCGCGCTCGGGATGCTCGTATGCCGCCATCAGACGGACGTGACGGTCGAGATCGTACAGCCAGGCTCCGCCGATCGTCGTCACCGCGTCGTCCGCCACGGCCGTGTCGGAGTCGTAGGCATCGACACGAAGCGCGAGCTGATGCTTCGCGATCGCCTGGATGGCGTAGAGGTACCAGCCGTCCACCTCGGCTCCCCTCTCGTCTCCCGTGAGGTACTCGCCGCGGAAACGAAGGCCCGGCAGCGGCGTGCGCCACTGGATGTCGAGCCCGGTCCGGTTCTTGTCGAAGGTGACGCCGGAAGGAGCGCCGGGCGTCGCGACCAGGTCGTGTCCACGGTAGACGGACCCGCCGAGCTCGAGCGTTCCCAGCTTCCAGCCGACGCGGCCGATCAGGTCCTTGTCGGAGCTGAGGTCGGCCGGCTGGTTGACTCCCTCGCCGTTCACGACCGCGACGCGGTAGCTGAGCCTCTTCCCGAAGCCGGCCCCCGAAGCCATGACGCCGCGGTCCCGCTCGCCCGGGAAGAGCGAGCGGATGACGCGGGCGCGCTCGGGCATCTCGCGGTCGCTCGAGGACCGGGAGATCTCGAGTCCGAACGGGCGGTTGAACTGTCCCGCGGTGAGCGTGTGGCGCCATTCGGTCCACGGCTCGGTCAGCTCGATGAAGGCGTCCTTGAGCACGACGTCGCTGCTCGACGCGTCGACCGCGACGGTCAGGCGCGCAATCTCGGACGCGGTGTAGACGAGCTTGAGCCGCCCGCGCCGGACCGAGAACTGATCGCGATTCCGCGTCGATCCGCCCGACAGCTCGTCTCGCGAGCTCTCGTCCTGAACGTACTGCGCCTGCACGTAGGCCGAGAGCTCGAGGCGTTCGAGCGCATCGAGGATCGTGCGCCGGCGCTCCTCGCCCGGCCGCGGATCCGCCTGGGCGGTGAGTGGCTCTGGAGCGAGAAAGGCACAGCCGAGCAGCAGAACGATCACGAGCAGGGACGTTCGGTTCATTCGCCTCGCCTCCCGTTGCTTACCGATTCCTCGTGAACCGGGCAACCGCGTCATGGAGAAACTTTAGGCAATCCATGAGGGAGTCCGCGGGAACGGCGTGTAAAGTCAACGTAAAGTCCGGCCGGTCGGCGAAAGTCACTCCACCCGCCCGGGGGCGGGCGGGACGCCCGCACCACACCGTCTTCCGAAACGGGCCGGGGCGCTCGTGGTGTCGAAAAGGAGATGCGGACGGGGCGGCCCGCGGGCCGCCCCGGGGAGGCGCGGACGAGCTACTGAACCAGGACGCCGTCACCGCTGCGGTTGTCGGTGACGGACGCATAGACGAACAGGGGAGCCGTCGCTTCGTACGTGACGTAGAAGTCGTCCTGGACGCGATCGGCTTCGGAGACGGTGTCGATCATCGCGAAGACCGGCACCGGCTGGGAGATGGCGAACGGAACGAGATCGAGCGTCTTCGAGCCGAGCACGCTGCCATCGGAGGTGCGCCGGGCTACCAGGGTCAGAGATACCGCGGCTCCGTGGGGGTTGAAGTATCCGAGGTTGGTCCGGAAGCCGAGTCCGGCGCCCAGATCGGCGCTCGACGCGGCGGCGAGGAATGGAAGAATGCCGGAGGAGGCTGCATCCTCGAGGGCGGAAGCATCGAAGGCGAACCCCGTCGTGCCGGCGTCATTCGCACGCTGGTCATTGATGATTCGGGTCGTGACGTTGACGGGCTGATCGGAGACGATGCGGATCACGCCGAGCGCCTGGGCCACGCCGAACGAGGTCTGGAGCACGTCGTCGAGGACGAGCTGCTCGCCGGGAGCGACCACGACCTGATCGGTGACGGCCGGGGAGGTTGCGCCCGAGGCGGCGGCGGGCCACCACTCGAGCGTGACGTCGGCCGGCGATCCTCCGGTATTCACGACGCGGAGATCGGTCACGAACAGCGTCTCGTTGGCGCCCGGGGCGCGCCCGGCGACCGGAAGGTAGCTGACCCGGTGGCCCTGCGGCGTCGCGACAACGGACGAGAGCTGCCCGCGAACCGCACCGTCCGGAAACTGGCTCGTGTGAACGTTCACGTAATGTCCGGCCGGGCTCGCGAGGATGGCCGCCACGGTGGACGCATCACCGCTGACTGTACCGGTCGCCGTGCCGGCGACGAACGAAGGCTGAAAATCGACGACGACATTGCCGTCGGTACCGGCAGCGCCCACGTGGATGTGGGCGGCGGTGGGAGCATCGATCCCGGAGACCAGGATCGTGTAGGTGATCGAGGTTCCGTCGAAGGAGACGACGGCGATTCCGGAGCCGGCCGGAGCGCCACCACCCACTTCGTTGGAGCCCAGCAGCGTCGCCGTGAGCGTCTGGGCGCCTGCGAGGGCGGGAGCGAGCAGCACGATGGTGAGAACGATGACGAGTTTCTTCACTTTGCATTCCTCCAGCGACTCAGTTGTCCGAAAAGTTCGCCCACCCGGCGAGCACCCAGTTGTTGCCGGGCGGAACGGCGCCGATGAAGTCGACGGCTTCGAGGAAGCGGTCGTCCGGCGGGGTCACGACGAAATCGACGTCCAGCGCGGGCGAGGCCGCAAGCGGCGTCAGATCGGGCATCAACGTCTTCACGTGAGCGGGAGCGCCGATCGCGAGCATCGCATCGACGTTGCGGTTCTTCTTCATCGTGTCGAACAGAAAGGACCGCGTCTGCTCCGCACGGTCACTGCTGCTCGCGAAGGCGGCTTCGGAGAAATCACCGTGGAAGATGTTGCCTTCGATGACGAGTTCGCCCGAAGCGGCGTTGGCGAATGAGGCATCGTCCCGAATCGTCACCGGAGCCCGGCGGCTGCCGGTCACGATGGAGTTGTAGATCCTCCCGGCTGTTCCGCGGCGGAGGACGGCGCCATAGGCGCCGACGTCGGGGCGCGCCGCGCCGTAGGCGGTGACGTTGGACACTACAGGGCTCGACTTCGGCGTCAGCTCGAACTGCTGGGGGTGCCCGTCACCTTCGATGAAGAAATTCGAGTCGTTTTCGTCGTTCTCCGCGCGCTTGACGATGGCCACGTACTGGATCGAGCCCTGATAACCGAGATCCCAGTCGATGGAATCGTCCGCGGACGCGACCGCGATCAGGTAGCGCGCATTGACGGTCCCGCCGAAGAACTCGAAGGCGTCGTCCTTGTTGTGGAGCACCTGGACGTACTCGACCGTCGTCCCGGTTCCCACTCCCGCGAGAGTGAGCCCGTTGATCTCCTGGTTCTGCTCGATTGGAAATCCGCCGAACTCGAGCCGGACGTATCGGAACACTCCGCTCGAATCGGCCGGGTCGCTGCCGCCGAAGGCGTAGGCGGACTGGCTCGGCAACCCTTCCATGAATGCTTCGCCGCCCGGCTCGTTGATGGGAGCCCGACCGAAGATGACCACGCTTCCCCAGTCCCGCTGCGCCCGGTCGCCCACCTTCTGAGGTGAGGTGAAAACGATCGGCCGCCGGGCAGTGCCATCGGCCATGATCGTCGCGCCGCGCTGGACGAACAGCGTCGCCCGGCCGTCGCCGCCGTAAATCACCGTGCCCGGCTCGATCGTCAGCGTCGCTCCCGCACTCACACCGACGAAGTCGCTCAGAATGTACCGGCGATCCGCCGTCCACGTAGTCGAAGAGCTGATCGTTCCGCTGACCGTCACGCTCTCGTTCACGTACGAGTACATCGCGTTGGAGCGGGAAATCACGCGCCGTCCCGAGACGTCGCGAATCTCGACGACCCACTGATAGAGACCGGTCTCCCCCGCCGCTACCGTCATCGATCCGCCCAGGGCTCCGTTCAAACCCCAGCTGATCAGAGAAGAGTCGGACGCGGATCCGAACAGGACGAAGTCGGACAGCTCCGGAATCCGAATCGGAACCGGAGCTCCGCCGGTTCCGAACAGATCGGCCGTTTCGTCGACCGGCAGGAGCGAGCCCGCGGCTGCGTTGTAATAGCGCCGCTCTCCGTCGATGCGATTCTCCTGGTACAGATAGAGCGTCGCGGGCGCCTGAAAGCCGCCCGGATGAGAGGTGAGCCGCAGCTGCAGCGAGTCGCCCGGAAGATAGGTGTAGTAGTTGGTCTCGAGCAGGACGATCGGCCGATTGCCCTCGTCGAGGGCGAGCACGGCCTCCGCCTGGGCGAGCGACATTTCATCGGCCGATACAGCGAGCTTCTCGACCCAGTGTCCCGGCGCGATTCCGGGGACATCGATCGTCTGGCGGCGCGGCGGCGCCGCCGAGCCGAGCGAAGCCCCGAGGGCGACGGCGGCGGCGATTGCGAGAACGATTCTCTTCATTCGATGCTCCTTTTTGCTGGACTGTGATCTTCGACTTCCTGGGGATGCCCCAACCCGACGCCGACGTTCAGCGCAGCCCGGATCCGCCGGCGGAACCGCGGATCCGGAAGCCAAACGCGGCCGACTCAGTACGGGCTGTACCCGATGCTCAGACTGATGGTTCGGCCCGGGTCATACCGGCGGAAGAGTTCGGCTCCCTGGGTGAACTCCCGCCTGCGATCCAGGAGATTCGAGCCTGCAAGCTTCAATTCGAGGCCCTGCAGCCAGCCGCCGATCCGCTGCGAAACGACGGCATCGAGCGAACGGAACGCCTGCTCGTACACGTCGGGCAGGCCGAATGCGCCGACGTCGGTGAGCCGATCGCCCGTGTACGAGCCGAGCAGGCGGATCATCGTGCCGGAGTCGGGTCGGAAGAACTGCACGGCCAGATTGCCCACCTGGTCCGACTGTCCTTCCAGAGGACGCCTCGAATTCGTGAGAACGGAGAGTAGATGGTCTCCGACCTCGACTTCGGACTCGATGAGGGCATAATTCAGGTTGACCGACCAGAAGCGCAGGGCGGGCGTCAGGATCTCGAGTGAGCGGCGAAACTCGAGCTCGAATCCGAGCAGCGTCGCAAGATCGGCATTCACGAACGAAGTTCGCAGCTCCGTGGTCGGCTGGATGATCTGCTCGATCGGATCGTCGATCCTCTTGTAGAACGCGCTCAGGGCGATCACTTCACCGGACGAGGGGAACGTCTCCCACCGGACGTCGAAGCCGTCCAGGGTCGCCTGCGTCAGATCGGGATTCCCCGCGACCGATCGACCTCCCGCCACTTCGACGAAGGTGAACGGGCTCATTTCGCGGAACTCCGGCCGATTGAGAGAGCGGCCCCACGCGATCCGCAGGTTGGTCTGCGGTGCGTACTGATAGACGAGATTCATGGAAGGAAGGACGTCCGTCGACTCGATGAGCGACTCGACCGGGTTCGTACGGTCGAAGGGATTGAACGTCACGACTCCCTGCTCGGAACGCTCGACGCGCGCCCCACCGATGATTCTCCACGAACCGAAGGTGAGGTCTCCCATCAGGTACGACGCCTCGATCGTCTGCTCGGCGTCGTAGGCGTCGTTCACGCCGGTCACCTCGCGGAGCTCGAAGCCCGCCGGCCGGATGTTTTCCGGCGTGAAGATCTGTTCGGGAGGGAGCGTCAGATCGAACAGGAAGGGGTTGACCGTCGTGAACAGAAAACGGCGGGCACCGAAATCGCGGGTCCGGTCGATCAGGTCCACGCCCCCCTTGACCGAGCCGAACCAACCCGTCTCCGAAGCCCCACCGAAGATCGCGTACGACACACCCGCCTGGTCGATCTGGTCGTCGAGGTCGAAGAACTCCGTCTTGCCGGATTCGGAAAAGCCCACCTGGAGCGCGTACTTTCCGGCCGCCGCCTCGCGATAGAGGTTCTCTCGCAGGTCCGACTCGCTGGTCGCCTTCGAGCGGCTGACGTTCCAAGCGAGCGCGCTGCCGAGTGCGGGGCCTCGGAAGCCGTGATCTCCGGCGAGGCGGCCGGAGAAGACTTCCTCGAGCTGATACCGGGCACGGTAATCACGGATGTCGCCCCCGGTATTGGTGTTCAGCCCTTCCTGAATGCGGTTCTCCGCCGAGCCTTCCCGGGTGAACAGCGTGTTCAGGGAGAGATGGTGTCCGTCGGCCAGACGAATCGACACATTCCCGACCATGCCGGTGGTCGATCGTTCGCGATCGGTGATCATTTCGTAATCGTTGCGAGCGACGAGCGTTTCTCCGGAATCGAGTCCGAAGAACCGCTGTACCTCATCGGTCGAGTCCGCCGACGAATTCGAAACCGCCGAGAAGACCAGGCCGATCGGGCCGAACGTGTCACCCCACGTCAGCGAAAAGTCGGTTCCCGGAGAGGCCGTACCCTCCCGAGCTCCCGCCCAGCTCCCCACGAAGGCCTCACCGAACTGCTCGAGCTCCTGCGGCGTGAAGCCGGAGGGATTCAGAGCGCTCATTCTGTTGAGGACCTGCTCGGGGACGATGGAGGGAAGCCGCTGGCCACCGCGGCCGAGACGATCGACGCCCCCCGCGTAGCGCCCGAACGCTTCTCCGGTGCCCGACCGCCACGAAGCGCCCAGCGAGACTCTGAATGTCGAGGAGGATGGAAAATCCGTCGTCTTCATGTCGACGACGGCACTCCCGAAATCCCCCGGACGATCCGGCGTGTACGTCTTCACGACGCTGACGGTATCGAGGAGTTTCGCCGGAAACAGATCGAGCGGAACGACGCGCTTCTCCGTTTCCGTTGTCGACAGGGTCGCCCCATTGATCGTCGTACCGCTGTAGCGCTCACCGAGCCCTCGGACGAAGACGAACTTGTCCCCCATCAGGGTCACGCCCGTGAGGCGCTCGACCACTGCCGCGGCGTTTCCATCCGGCGTTCGCCGGATCTCTTCGGCCGAGATCAGATCGCTCACCACCGCCGACTGACGCCGGCTCTCGAGGACGGCGATCTCTCCCGTCCTGAATGCCTCAGCGACGACCTCGACCGTTTCGCGGAAGGCTGGAATCAGCGTGAACGCGAGCTCCAGCGTCTGGTCCGCCGTCAGCCGGATCTCCCTGCTCAGTGGCTGGAATCCATCGAGCGTCACCTCGACCACGTAGCCGCCAGGACGAAGTCCGCCGACGCGAAAGCGACCCGCCATGTCCGTGATCTCCAGGTTCGAGACGGCTTCGACGGCCGCTCCGCCCCCGTTCCGAACCGTGATCGTGACGCCGGGGATCGGTTGATCGGAGTCATCGGCGACGAGGCCGCCGATCGTCGCCCCGCCCAGCGACTGAGCCTGAACGACTCCCGCGAGAACGAGCGCTGTCGAGAAATGAGCGAGCCAGCTGACGGTTCGAGACGACGACATTCACGTTTCTCCCACGATCCCGGCATTCCCCTCGGGGAGGCCTTCTGGATCAGCCGAACAGATCGGACTCGTCCGGGGCACCGCCGGCACGGATCCGGCCGGCGCCCGCACGGCCGTCCTCCAACGCGACGAGTTTGGCCGAGCGACATCAAGTCGGCCGAGGCAGGATGTAAATTCGCCCTGAAGGGGGCGAACAGAGGGTGTCGCCGATCGCGAGCGAGCCGACAGGCGCGCGGTCCCTCTCACGCTCTGCTCGGGCGGCGGAGGCCGCGCAGCGTTCGCCGAGACGGGCGGCTCTCAGCGGGACGTTTGCGCGCTCTCGAGCGGGAGGTCGATGCTGAAGGTCGAGCCCTCTCCTTCCCGGGTGTCGACGCTGATGCTGCCTTCGTGCGCCTCGACGATCGCCCTGGAGATGTAGAGGCCGAGACCGAGACCGCCGTAGTAGCGGCTCGAGACGTTGCGGGCGCGGTGAAACCGCTCGAACAGGTGAGAGAGCTCGTCGGCCGGAATGCCGATTCCGCGGTCCGTGACCGAAGTACGGACCCGACCCCCGCCGGCCTCGACGCGGACGACCACGGGTGAGCCCTCGGGGGAGTACTTGATGGCGTTCGAGAGGAGATTGTCGATGACCTGGCGCATGCGGTGGGGATCGGCATGGATGAGGATCGAGTCGGTCGCGGCGCCGAACTCGATCTTACGGTCGGGATGCTGGACGGTCTGACTGTCGATGAGACGACGGACGAACTCGACCCAGTCCATCTCCTGAGGATTGACCTGGAGGCGGTTGCGTTGAATGCGGGAGACGTCGAGCAGCTCGGAGATGAGGCCCATCATGCGGTCGATCTCTCCGAGCATGGAGCGGAGATAGGTGGCGCGCTCCTCGGGACCGATGTCGGCGACGAGCTGGGTCAGCAGTTGCGCATAGCCGCGGATGGTGGTGAGAGGGGTGCGCAGCTCGTGGGAGGCCACCGAGAGGAACTCGTCTTTCTTGCGATCGAACTCCTGGAGGGCCGAGATGTCGCGAATCACGAGGACGGCGCCGACGACGGCGCCGCCGCTCCGGATGGGGGCCGCGGCGATGGACAGATCGATGTCGCGACCCGTGATCAGGTGGGCCCCGACGGCGACGAAGTCGGGAACGATCTCGCCGCGAAGTGCCCTGGCATAGGGGAACTCTTCCGCCGGAATCGCGCGGCCGTCGGGATAGCGGAGCAGGAAATCCTCGAACGAGCCTCGGGCGATCGCGTCGCTCTGCGAGGCGAGCCCGAACATCGAGAGCGCCGCGCGATTGACGTCGATGACCTTGCCGCCGGCATCGAAGACCCAGAGGGCGTCGGTCATCGATCCGAGGATCGAATCGAGACGCGCAGTGCGCTCTTCCATCATCCGGACCAGCGCCTCGATCTCCTGCTTGGCCTTCACCGCTTCGGTCACGTCCTGCACCAGGAGCGTGACGCTCTGGGTGGTCCCCGACAGCCGCCCGCGCACCGGCGAGATGATCCGGTCGTAATAGTAGGTCTGCCCGTCGTGAACGAGCGGGATCGCCTTGTCGATCCTCATCTCGTTCTTCTCCGCCGCTTCCGCGAGGATGGCCTCGAGACGCGGGATGACCTCGACCACGCGGAGACCGGTCAGGTCGGTATCCTCCCGGACCTTGCCGTTGCGCTGGGCGAACTCCATCCAGCCGCCGTTGGCGATCTCGAACCGCAGCTCGTCGGCCGACACGACCGCGATGCCGATGGGGGCCGACTCGAGCACCGCCTCGAGGCCCGCCCGAGCGCTGACCTCGCGCCGCGCGAGATCCTCGGCGGCTCGATGTCCATCCCCCGAGAGGCGGGCGAGCCGGTAGATGTGGGACGCGGCGGCGATCCGTTCCGCGACGGACTGCGCGAACGCCAGGTCCTCCGCCTTGAAGCTCCTCCTGCGGTCGACGTGGCCGACCACGAGAGCTCCGATCCGCGCGCCATAGGCTTCGATGGGACAGGCGATCAGGCTCTGCTCCGCCGAGGCATTCATGAGCCGCCGCTCGTGATCGGTCCTCGCGTAGCCGGTCAGCGATCCGGCCTTCGGGTCGGCGAACAGGAGCGGCTGGCCGATCTGAAAGACGGTGCCGGGAATCCCTTCGCCCGAGCGGTACGGATTCTCGATGGCGTGAGCGTGCTGCGCCGCCGAGGCCGGAGTGAGGGCGAAACTCCCGGCGAGCTCGAGCAGGTCCGTCGCAGAACGGTAGATGTGGATGGCGACGTTGACCTGCATCCCCTCGCCGACGCGGCGCGCGATCTGATCGAGATTCGAAAAGTCGGACGAGAGGGTCACCAGGTCGAGCGAGAGCCCGCCGAGCGTCTCCGCGCGGCGTCTCCGCCACCGCTCCTGCTCGGCGAGCAGGCGGTCCTCGGTGACGTCGCGGCTCAGGACCACCGACCCGACGATGGTCCCGTTCTCGTCGCGGACCGGTGCCGAGCGGAAGTTCACTACGCGGTCCTCGCCCGAGGAGGAATCGAGCACGCGATAGTCTCCGTTCACCGACTCTCCGCGGAGCGCCCGCATCGAAGGAAGCTCGTCGATCGCGAGCGAGCGTCCGTCCAGGTCGCGATGGTGATTGGCCGTGAGCCGCTTCTCGGCGTCTTCGGCGAACAGATAGGGGCGCTGCGAGGTCGCGGCGGCGTTCATCCGGAGCAGACGCCCATCCGGCCCGAAGATCGCCGCCGCTTCGGGAATCTGATCGAGGATCGCATTCGTGGTTCCGGCCTCCGAGACCGCGCGCCGGTGGAGCATCGCGTTGTTGATCGCCAGCGCCGCATACCGGCCCAGGGCCGCGAACAACCGTTTCTCGCGGTCGGTCCAGCGCCGGACCCGGTCGCACTGATGGAGCCCGAACACCCATCGATGCCCGTCCCGCGTGGTCAGGACCTGAACCAGTTGCGACCGGATCCCGAACCGCTCGAGCACCTCCGGGTCGAGTCCCGGCGTCTCCGCGGTCGCCTCGAGCGGCTCGGCGCTCGCGAGGGTCCGCCTCACGAACTCCCGGGACGACTCGAGCGGGATCCGCTCGCCCCGCTTCATCGCTCCTTCGCAGCCCGTCCGGGTCTCCTCCCACACCACATCGGCCCATTCCAGGCTCGGCTCGCCCGGGTCGAGGATCCAGCTCCGGTCGGTATCGAACTCCTCGAGGGCGACCTTCACCACACGGTGCAGGACTTCCTCCAGGTCGAGCGTCTCGGTGAACGACTCGAGCACGCGGGCGAGCATCGACAGCTCGTGCGGGTCGAGCCCGGCGAGCGGCGTGGCGGCGATGGTCACCGATCCTCTCCCGCGCGGAGTCCGGCAGGCCGGAGCCGCCCTTCCACTGGAACGGCGTGGCTCATCGTGTTGAGACATCGGAATCTAGCGTGTTTCGACATGTGAAGCCAGCGGCGAACTCAACCATAACTCACCCCGGCGCGAGCCCGGCGAGTCGCCGACCAGTCGCACCCGTTTCGATTCCGGCCTGCCGGGACAGTAGTGGACTGTAGCGACAGAATCAGTAGCAGATGGCGCCGGTATCGGCGGCGTGAGCGAAGCGCGGCGACGCAGGCATAGCGGGACTATGCTGAGGAGCCGCAACGAAGCTCACGGCGTCGAGACCAAGCCAGTGCTACTGATTCTGTCGTTACAGTCCACTTAGTCCACTAGAATCCGCCGGATGGACAGGAAGAGCTTCGACGACCTCGTGCGGCTGATGGCCCGCCTCCGGGCGCCCGGAGGGTGCCCGTGGGACCGCGAGCAGACGATGGAGACTCTCCGCCCCTTTGTGATCGAGGAGGCGTACGAGGTGACGCACGCGATCGAGACGGGTGACCGCGAGGCGCTGCGCGAGGAAGTCGGAGATCTTCTCCTCCAGGCGGTCTTCATCTCCGAGATCGCGCGCGAGGAGGGATCGTTCGACGTCGGGGATGCGGTCACGTCGATCCACGACAAGCTGGTGCGGCGCCATCCCCACGTCTTCGCCGACGTCGACGCGAAGGACGCCGAGACCGTGCTGACGAACTGGGAGCGTCTCAAGTCGGAGGAGCGCCGCGAAAAGAACGAGGGAGTCCTCTCCGGAGTTCCGGCCGCGCTGCCGGCCCTGCTCAAGGCGTACCGGCTCACCGAGAAGGCCGCGCGAGTCGGATTCGACTGGCAAAATCCCGAGGACGTGTTCGCGAAGCTCGACGAGGAAGTCGGGGAGCTTCGCGAGGCGATCGCGAGGAAGGACGAGCACCAGATCGAGCACGAGCTCGGCGACGTCCTGTTCACCATCGTCAACGTCGCGCGGAAGATGGGGATCGATGCCGAGCAGGCGCTCCAGCGCTCCAACGCGAAGTTCATTCGCCGCTTCGAGCACGTCGAATCGCGCCTGCGGGAAGAGGGAAAGAGCTTCGACCGGACGAATCTCCAGGAGATGGACTCCTTCTGGAACGAGGCGCGACGCGAGGATAAGGAGTGAGGCCTCACCGTCACGGACCTCAGCCCACGTCCGGCGACTATGAAGTGCCGGGTCACGCGCAGCCGCAACGGGGGGTCACGGAGGATCGACGGTGCCCATCGGTGTGGCCGGCGTGCAGCGGGCGATGCGGGCGGCGGCGCGCCAGCCTCCCCGAAGCGCTCCGTAACGGCGCACGACTTCGAGCCCGTAGACCGAGCAGGTCGGCTCGAACCGGCAGGTGACTCTTCCGCGCAGCAGCGGCGAGACGAAGCGCCGATAGGTCTCGATCCCTCCCGCGAGGGCGCGGGTCGAGATCTCGCGTGGAACGGGCACGAAGGCATCGTGGGCCGCCACGCCCCCCAGGAGCGTGGCGAGCCCGATCACGATCGCGGCCGGCAGAGACGGCCGTTTCATCCGCCGTACGATGGCGGAGCCGAGCCGGGGGGAGCCTGAGGCGGCGCCATGTTCTTCCGCGCGATCAGATAGATCACGAGGCCGACCAGATTGAACAGGAAGCCGAGGAGCGCCCACAGCACGGCATTCGGGATGTTCCTCGCGGTCGCATCGCGATGGATCCAGATGGCGATCGCGATCGAGATCCCGAGGATCACGAGAGGGAGTGCGACACCGACCGCGGCGCACCCCGCGCAGACCAGCGCCCCCTCCTCGTCGCCCATCGGCGAGTCTTCCTCGTAGTAGGTCGTCGTCGACGCCGTGGTCGTGTCGTCCAGAGGCGGCACATCGGCGGGATCGTCGGCCGGCGGAGCCACGGTCGTGGTATCAGCCGGCGGAGGTACCGGGACCTCCGGAGTGGCCACGAGGGGCCACGCCACGAGGCTCAGCACCAGTAGCAGAACGAAGATCCCGGAACGGCGCGAAACAGACTCTCGAACCATCATCTCCTCCTCGCTCCCGGCCCGCTCAGAGCAGTGGCTCGCGGGCACTGGGACAGACGTCGTTGAGCAGGCACTCGCTGCATTTGGGCTTGCGGGCGACGCAGATCGTGCGCCCGTGAAGGATCATACGATGAGAGAACCCCACCCACTCCTTCCGGGGGATGATCTCCATCAGGTCGACCTCGATTTTCTCCGGATCGGCGTGCTTCGTGAGGCCGAGCCGCTGGCTCACCCGCGCCACGTGCGTATCGACCACAACGCCCTCCGCCTTTCCGAAGGCGTTCCCGAGGACGACGTTCGCGGTCTTGCGCCCGACACCCGGAAGCTCGATGAGCTCTTCCATCGTCTCGGGGACGCGCCCGCCGTGATCCTTCAGGAGGGCGTTCGCCATGCCGAGCAGGGAGCGCGCCTTGCTGCGGAAGAACCCGGTGCTGTGGATGTCGCGCTCGAGCTCGGCCGGGTCGGCCCGGGCGAGCGGCTCGACGTCGGGATATTTGCGAAACAGCTCCTTCCCGACCAGGTTCACGCGTGCGTCGGTGCTCTGCGCCGACAGGATCGTGGCGGCGAGGAGCTCGTACGGGTTGCGGAACTCGAGCGCGCACTCGGCGCGGGGGTACATCCGCCGCAGCCGGCGGAGGATCTCCGCCACCCGCTCCTCACGGTGCGAGCCGGGGCGGCGCGGCGCCGCCCGCGTCTTCGCGGCTTTTCTCGGCATCGGCGAGGCATTGTAGTGGAGGGAGGCGGCCCGGGGAACGGCCGCCCGTCCCCGCGATAGAATTCCGGGCGGAGATCCTGCGATGACGACAGCCACCGGAGGTTCCGGCTCCCGCACCCGCACCGTCCGGGCGCCTCGCGGCCCCGGCATCACCTGCCGCGGATGGGCCCAGGAGGCCGCCCTCCGGATGCTGATGAACAACCTCGATCCGGAAGTCGCGGAGAAGCCGGACGAGCTGATCGTCTACGGCGGGACCGGCCGCGCCGCCCGGAGCTGGGAGGCATTCGACGCCATCGTCGGGACGCTCCGGCGTCTCGGGAACGACGAAACGCTCCTGGTGCAGTCGGGCAAGCCGGTCGGCGTGTTCCGGACGCACGAGAATGCGCCGCGTGTACTGATCGCCAACTCCAACCTCGTCCCGCACTGGGCCACCGGCGACGAGTTCCGCCGCCTCGAAGCTCTCGGTCTGACGATGTACGGGCAGATGACCGCCGGATCGTGGATCTACATCGGAACGCAGGGGATCCTGCAGGGAACGTACGAATGCTTCGCGGCGGTCGCGCGGAAGCACTGGGGCGAGTCGCTTCGCGGGAAGCTCGTGGTGACGGCGGGGCTGGGGGGGATGGGAGGGGCGCAGCCGCTGGCGGCGGCGATGAACGAGGCGAGCTGCCTGGTGGCCGAGGTGGATCCGAGCCGCATCCGGCGGCGACTCGAGACGAGATATCTCGACGAGAAGGCGCCCGACCTCGCGAGCGGCATCGCACGCGCGCTCGAAGCGAAGGAGCGCGGCGAGGCGGTCTCGATCGCCGTGGAAGCCAACGCCGTCGATCTGCTCGAGGCCCTGCTCGAGCGCGGAGCGCTCCCCGACGTCCTCACCGACCAGACCTCGGCGCACGACGAGCTGCACGGTTACGTGCCGGCCGACCTCTCGTTCGAAGCCGCCCTGACGATGCGCCGCGACGATCCCCGGCGGTACGTCGAGCGTTCGTACGAGACGATGGCGCGCCACATGCGGCTCATGCTCGAGATGCAGCGCCGCGGAGTCGTCACGTTCGACTACGGCAACAACCTGCGAGGTCAGGCGATGAAGGCCGGCGTCGACGACGCCTTCGAGGTCCTCGGGTTCGTCCCTCTCTACATCCGGCCGCTCTTCTGCGAGGGGAAGGGGCCGTTCCGCTGGGCCGCGCTTTCGGGCGACGAGCAGGACCTGCTGCGGACCGACGAGGCGATCCTCGAGCTCTTTCCGGAGGACCGCTCGCTCCATCGCTGGATCCGGATGGCCCGGAAGCGCGTCGCGTTCCAGGGGCTGCCGTCCCGGATCTGCTGGCTCGGCTACGGCGAGCGGAATCGCGCCGGGCTGCGCTTCAACGACCTCGTGGCGAAGGGTGAGGTCTCGGCGCCCGTGGTGATCGGGCGGGATCACCTCGACTCCGGGTCGGTCGCTTCACCGAACCGCGAGACCGAAGGGATGAAGGATGGATCGGATGCGATCGCCGACTGGCCGATCCTGAATGCTCTGCTCAACACGGCAGCCGGAGCGAGCTGGGTCTCGTTTCATCACGGCGGCGGCGTCGGGATCGGATATTCGCTCCACGCAGGAATGGTCGTGGTCGCGGACGGGACCGGACAGGCGGCCGAGAGGCTCGAGCGCGTCCTGACGACCGATCCCGGCACCGGCGTGATGCGTCACGCGGACGCCGGGTACGATCGGGCGATCGAGGTCGCCCGCGAGCGCGGCATCGACCTCCCGATGATCACTCCCTGAGGAACGAGATCCGCAAAACGCGGAAGAAGACGGGACGGGTGCGTCGACCCGCTCTTCATTCGGCGTTCATTCGTTGTCGGCGGCCGAAGGACGACCTCTGCCACCCGCCGGGCGCATCCTTCCGCGGAGCAGCCCGCCGCCGATGACGGCGAGGGCGAGGCCGCCGAGAAGGCGCCCCGGATGGCGGCGTGCCCAGAGGCGGCCGCGCTCGAAGCCGTTGCGCATCCGGTCGGTGTCGAGCCCGGTGCGCCGAAGTGCCTGCTCGACTCGCCCCGGCACCCGCTCGGCCACCGGAGTCGCCTTCGGCGGGTCGTAGGGGTGGAACTGGGTCGTCGGGCTGAGGGGATCGGTCATGCTCTGCTCCTCCACGCCCGAGGATCTGCGATCCCGATGCCAGGATCCGAGCCGGCAGCGAGGCTGACAACGCCCTTCGTATCAATCGATTCCCGAGGGGTCAGATCGCCATGATGTGGTAGCCGGCGTCGACGAAGACGATCTCACCGGTGATCCCTGAGCCCATCCTCGATGCGAGAAACAACGCCGTGTCGCCGATCTCGCGGAGCTCGACGTTGCGGCGGAGGGGAGCGTGCTCGGCATGGACTTTCATCATCCCGGTGAAGCCCTTGATGCCGCGGGCGGCGAGCGTATTGACCGGACCCGCGGAGATGCCGTTGACGCGGATCCCCTTCGGGCCGAGCTCGGCCGCGAGATAGCGGATCGACGCTTCGAGCGAGGCCTTGGCGACACCCATCACGTTGTAGCCGGGCGCGACCTTCTCCGAGCCGTAGTAGGTCATGGCGATGACCGAGGCGAGGTCCGATTTCTCGAGCAGCGGCAGCGCGGCCCGCGTCATCGCGACCAGCGAGTAGGACGAGACCTCGTGCGCGATCCGGAACCCCTCACGCGAGGTGAAGACGAAATCGCGCTCGAGATCCTCCTTCGGGGCGAAGGCGACCGAGTGAATCAGCGAGTCGAGCTTTCCGCCGAACTCGCCCGAGACCCGCTCGAAGACCGACTCGATCTCCGCCTCGACCGTCACGTCGCACGGAAAGAGCAGAGAGCCCGGAAGCGTGGCCGCGAGCTCGGCGACCGTCTCCCGCAGACGCTCGCCCTGAACCGTGAACGCGAGCCGCATCCCCGCCTCCGCGAGCGTCTGCGCGATCCCCCAGGCGATCGAGCGCTTGTTCGCGACGCCGAAGACGACCCCCGTCCTCCCTTCGAGAAGCTTCATTCCGTCCTCCAGAGGGCGGATCATAGCAAGAGGGCGGGGGATCGCAGGAGCGGAGCGAGCCGGCGCTATTCTCCGCTGGCCGCCGGTCGCGCTCCCGCCGGAGCCGTCTGTTCCGGCCCCAGATGCTTCGCCACTTCTTCGTCCATCCGCCCTGCCATCATCAGGAAGAGCATCCGGTAGTCGGCTGCGAGCGACCAGAAGGGGTGACGGAAGGTCGCCGGCCGGTTGCCTTCGACCGCGAAATGGGCGTACCAGGCGAATCCGTATCCCAGGAGCGGCGCGAGCAGGAGCAGCCAGAGATCGATCGCCAGCGCGAGCGCCACGCAGACGATGGCGATCGACGACCCGATCGCGTGCAGAAGGCGCGTCCGAGCCTTCGAGTGCTGGCGCACGTAAAAGGGCCAGAACTCGGCAAAGCTCCGCATGACCTGCTGATTCATCTCCGGATTGGCGGCCTTCAGGGCGTATTCTCCTCCGATCGGGAGCCCCTCGTCACCTGCGAGCGGCAGATTTTCCGAAATTGCCCTCCGCTGGCGAGTGCCCTCCCGGCGGAACGACCGGGAAGCCCGAAATGCGCTCAATAGGCGAACCCGATGGTCAGGAAGGTCGCGTAGGGCTCTTCGAACGGCTCGGGATCGAGGTTCCATCCGATGTCGAAGCGAATCGGCCCGAGGGGCGTCAGATAGCGGATACCGACGCCGGCGCCGTAGCGTGCCTGCCCGAGGTCGATGTCCTCGATGTCTCTCCAGACGTTGCCGAGGTCGACGAAGGTCGCGCCCTGGAGGCTTCCGAAGATCGGGAAGCGGTACTCGGCGTTGGCGACGACGAGGGCGTTCCCGCCGAGGGGGAAGAGCTGTCCGTCGATCTCGATGAGAGTCGGCTCGCAGTCGGGATCGGTGTCGTCGCAGAGGATGCCGAGCCGGTCGAGCTCGAAGGCGCGGTGGCTCGATTCGCCGCCGGAGGTGAATCTCTCGGGGAAGGGGACGAGGGCGGCGGCGCCGCTCGATGCGAGGCGGTGGATCAGGCCGACGCGGGCGGAAAGGGCGAGAGTCGAGCGCTGTGAGAGCGGGCGGTACCAGGCGCTCTGCGCGAATCCCTTGAGGAAGGTCGACTCGGCGGCGAACAGCGGGAAGGCGTACTCGAGCGAGGCGCTCGCGTAAATCCCTTCGAACGGATTGAGAGGATCGTCCCTCCGGTCCCAGAACACGGCGGGGGAGATGCTGGAGATGGTGACTTCGCGCTCTTCGCGCGGGATCTCGAAACTGCCGCAGATCTCTTCGCCGGTCAGATTGAAGCAATCGACGCGTCGATACTCGTAGCGGGTCGACCAGCGGACGGACTCACCGAGGACGCGCGAGGCCTCGATGAAGCTGCCGAGCCGTTCGAGCTGGACACCGCGCCTCTCCTCGTCGCTGCGGAACACGGTGAGCTGGACGGGGATGTCGAGGTCGAGGATGAACGGCTCGCGGTAGCTGAGAAGGTACCTTTGCTCCCGTTCGAAGTAGCGCGCCTCGAGCCCGAGGAAGCGGGCCGTGCCGAGCAGATTCCTGTGCGAGAGCGAGAACGACCCGCCGAGCCCCTGCTCGTCCGAATAGCCGAAGGATCCACCGATGGTGAGCGCTCTCCCCTCCTCGACGCTCAGCACCACGTTCCGGCCGGCGACCGAAGCACCGGCGTCCTCCGGTATGACGTCGACGCGCTGGAAGATGCCGAGCCTGTAGAGCTCCCGCTGCGCCTGGAGCATCGTCCGATAGCTGAACGGCTCACCCGGCTCGATCTTCGCCTGCCGCCTGATCACTTCGGTCTCCGTGTAGGTGTTTCCGCGGACGACCACCGCGGCGATGTCTGCGGACGGCCCTTCGGCGATGCGATATGCGACGCTCACGCTCGTGCGCTCGTCGTCGAACTCGAACTGCGGCGACACCTGGACCTCCACGTGACCGCGCTCGCCGTAGAAGCTCCGGAGCTCGACCACGTCCCCGTAGACGAGGCGGGGATTGAGCGGGTCACCCGGATCGAGCGCGAGCTCGGGGAGCGCTTCGGCCGGGAACCTCTCGTTTCCTTCGATGCGAACCTCTCGCACCATGCTCCTGGGTCCCTCGTTGACCGGGAACGTCACCGTGAGCCGGTCGGGACCGGACGGCTCGACGAGCGGCCTTCCGACCGAGGCCCGGGTGAACCCCTCGAGACGGTAGAGCGACTGGAGCGAGGCGATGTCCTCGACGAGAGTCTCGTCATTGACTCCGCCGGGGCGGCGGAGCAGGTTCCGCAGGAACGTCCGGAACCCTCCCGAGGGAGCGGTCGCGATGGCGGCGCGAAGGCGGTCGTCGTCGAGCTGAGCGTTTCCGTCGAACTCGACGGACTCGAGCTGGTATCTGCTTCCCGGCTCGATGTGGAAAGTGACGACCCATGCAGCGTCGACTTCCCGCTCCTCGGCGTCGACGGTCACGAAGTAGTGGCCGCGGCGCTGATAGAGATTGCGGATCTCGTCCACGGCCCGATCGACCAGATCTTCGGAGTACGGCTCGTCTCCGCGGAAGGGGAGGAGGCGTCCGACCGCGCCGCGCTCGACGCCCTCGACCTCGACGCGTACGGGCAGCCCGGCTTCGATGCGATAGCGGAGTCGAACGGTGCCGTGGTCGGGCTCGTATTCGCGCTCGAGGTAACGGACGCTGGCGCGCCGGTATCCGCGATCGATGAGGAAGTCGAGGATGCGCTCGGCGTCGCGGCGCGCGGCGGCGGCACTGAAGACGCTGCCGGTCTGCAGGCGCATCCGCGCGATGATCTCGCGCGGCGCGAAGGGACCGAGGCTCCCCTGAAGCTCGACCGACCCGACGAGCGCCTGCCGCCCCGGCGTCACGTGGAAGGTCGCGTCCGCCCGGTTGGTGGGGCGCGAGTATTGAATTTCAGGGTCGACGGTCGCTTCGATCCACCCGTGCCGATGCAGCTCTTCGGCGATCGCGGTCGCCGAGCGATCGACCGCGTCGAGGCTCAGCGTCTCTCCCTCGCGCACCGCGAGCGCTCCGCTGATCGCGTCGCGCGAGATCGGCAGCCCCTCGACTCGGATCGTACCGATCCTGTAGTTCAGGAAGAGCAGGAAGCGGACGTGAACCGACCCGTCTCCCGCCGGCGAGGCATCGACACGGACGTCGCCGAACTCGCCGGTGCCGTAGAGGCCTTTGATCGCCGTCTGCATCGCTCTCAAAGAGAGAGGCTCGCCCACCACGACCGCCGACGCGACTTCCGCCAGCCGCTCCCGATTCAGCACGGCCTCGGCGGCGAACTCGACCGAGGCGACGATCGGTCGCTCGAGCGTCTGCGACAGCGGCGCGATCTCGTCCGACTCCGGCGTCGGCGCCGGCGGAGGCTGACGCCCCACCGGAACGTCCGCCGCGACGATGGCTTCGTTCCGGTCCTTCCGCGAGAGCCAGTGTCCCGAATAGCGACGCCGGAATCGTCCTTCCACGGAATCGATGAAGAAATCGCTGTCCTGGCGTGTGTCCTGAACGAACTGGATCATCCAGTCGGGCGTGACCTGCCACTCGACGATCTCGATGTTCTCGCGGCTGTTGAGGAAGTAGACGACGATCGCCCGCAGGTCGTCCGAGACCCGCTTCTCGAAGGTGACCTTCGGCTCGGAGACTTCGGCGAGCAGCCCGGCGTCGAGACGAAAGGCGTCGGCGAAGGGGAAGATCCTCGAGCCGATCAGCTCGCCGACCGACTGAAGCAGGAGCGATCCGCCGGCGGCGCCGAGGTTCTCGAGCTCGAGTCCGGCGGGATCGGTCTGGGTCGGATCGGAGGCCGGCGGGGCCAGCAGAGAGAGCAGTGTGAGGTCGCTCGTCGGCGGATCGCTCGCGATCGTCGGCGTGATGCGGTCCAGCGTGCCGGTCAGATTGATCGTCAGGTCGTACTCGCCGCGCCGCCCTTCCGCCGTAATGTCGAAAAACGGATCGACGCGGAACGGATTCTGGAAGTTGATCGTGCCGCGGACGACTCTGTACTCGACGTCCTGGAAGCGGATCGTCCCACCTTCGTCCACGGTGACGACTCCGAGAATGGTCGGGTTCGCGAGAGTGCCGCGGATCTCGAGCTCCGCGCTCGCGGTCACGTCGGCGATGTTGTTGCGAACGGCGAGCGTTTCGGGAGCACGCACCTCCACGCGGAGCGCCACCTGGTTCTGCCACGATGCGGCGATCTCCGGAGCGATCACTCTCCGCTCCAGCAGAAGATTCAGCACCGAGGTCGTCACGTCGAAGTCGCGGTAGTACAGCCCCCGGTCGACGATCACTTCGCCCTGCAGAAGCGAGCGCTCCGGATCGCCCGACAGCACGAGGTCGAAGTTCCCCTGGAGAGTGATCCCCTCGAAATAGCGGAGCGCGACTTCCGTTCCCTGCATGCTCAATTGGAACCGCGTCGGTGTGATTCCGTCGAGGCCGATGAATCCTCCCGCGACGATCCGCCCCCCTCCCACCGTCGCCGTCAGCGAGTCGATCTTGAGCCGGTCCTCGCCGAACACCAGCGTCGCCGTGATGTCGTCGATGAGCTGAGGAAAGCCCGACGCGCGCAGCTCTCCGTCGCGAACCTCCGCCGTGCCTCGGATCCGGGGACGGTCGACCGTTCCGAGTATCGAGGCCGACACGTTGACGTGCCCGTCCATCCGCGTATCGGGAACGAACAGTTGCAGCAGAGCCGCCTCGGCCAGCCCATCGATCCGAACGTCGATCTCCCGCGCCCCGGTCAGCGCCGCCCGCCCCGAGACGGCGAGCTGAGAGCCGTCGGTCTGCAGCCGCATCGAATCGACGTGCACCACCCCCTCCGCCAGCCGGAACCGGATCGGCTCGAGCGGGACGATCTGGTGACCCGAGACCACGAGCGCCATCTCCGGGACCGTCCCATCGATCCGGATCGTCTCGATCGATTCCGTGTTCCCGCCGAGCTCGAGCCGCACCAGGGCCGTTCCCGTCGCCCGAAGATCGGTACGCGAAGTGTGCTCCAGCAGCGTCTGCAAATCGGCGACCCGGATCTCCACCGAGCCGTCGATCGTTCCATCGGGCTGAACGAGCCCCGTTCCTTCGATCGCCAGCGCGTCCCACGCCGAACCGATGATTCGCAACTGCCCGCCCCTCATCGCGAAGTACAACCGCGGCGGCTCACCTTCCACCGGAAGTTCTCTTCCCTGCACCGCCCCTTCCACCAGGACCGCCTCCACCAGCAGGTCCGGCTGCTCGAACGTCCCCGCTCCCGTCGACGAGATCCTGATCCTCCCTCCGAACAACCCCTCCAGTGCCGAAAGCAGACCGATGCGCGACAGATCGAGCTCGCCCGGCTCGAGCGTGTACGAGAAGCGCTCCTCGCCGAGATCGACGCTCGCCTCCCCCCGCAGCACTCCTGCCGCGGAGTGAATCTCGATTCCCTCGGCCGTCATCACTCCCTCGTGAAAGTCGAGGTCGGCCCGCGCGAGCTCGATCGGCTCGCCGAAGATCGTCCCGTTCCGGATCGTCACCGCACCCGCCCCTTCCAGCTCCTCCTTCGGACCCTCCAGGTGCAGGGTCCCGGTCATCTCTCCGGTGATCGGCAGATCGTCGATCTCGAGAAACGCGAGGACCTCGGAAACGGGAACCGACGTGACACCGAGGTCGAGATCGAAGCTCACGTTGCCTTCGCCCGGCTCCCAGTCGACCATCCCGCCGAGGTTGATCCGCCGGTCGTCACGGACGATCGTCACTCCTTCGAACGTCGCGCGACCGCGGTCCGGCACTCCTTCGACCAGCACGACTCCGGTCCCGGTGCCGCGGATCTCCAGGTCGAGCTCGACCGCCGCGAGAATGCGCTCGGCGGGATATCCGGCGACCTCGGCCCGAAGGTCGAATCGAGGCGAGGGGCCGGTGTCGGGAAACGAGATGGTGCCGGTCAGGACGACCGAGCCGCCGGCGTCGCGGAACACGGCGGGATCGAAGCGAAGGACGCCGGCCCGCCCGTCCCAGCGGAGCGTCATCTCGGCGCTTCCGAGGAGAATCGCGTTGTACCGGAAATCGGATCCGGTGAGGCGAGCGACGACGGTGGCGGCATCGAGAGGGCCGCGCACGGTTCCGGCGATGCGGCCGGATCCGGCGAGGCCGAGCAGCTCGAAATCGGGTTTGTCGAGCGCGCGGGCGAAGTTGAATGCGATGCGGTCGAGCTCGGCGAAATCGCGACTGCGGATGTCGACGGCAAGATCGGCGACGAGCCCCTCGATGCCGAGATTCCCGCGGAAATCGACGACAGATCGCGGCGTCCGGAGCGACGAGGAGCCGAATCGGATCACGCCCGAGTCGAGAGCGAATCGCGTCTGCCCGGAGACCGGAATCGGATAACGCGCGTCGCCGAAGGCGACGGCCCCCGGTGCTAGCCGGGCATCGCCTTCGCCGCTTCCGCGGAGCAGGTCGTTCTTCTCCCACGCGTAACGCAGCGTTCCCGTGGCCGCGCCGCGCAGGCCTGTCGCCGGGACGTTCCAGTCTTCGAAGAGCTTCTCGAGCGAAACCGCCTGGTAACGCAGATCGACCGACATCGGGTAAGGCTCGGCGATCTGCTCGAGGCGGTAATCGCCCGTGAGCGTGCCGCCGCCGTAATCGGCCGACTCGATCTCCACCCCGACCGTATCGGGATCGGCGGTGACGCGCCCCGTGAAGTTCGCGAGCTCGTACGTATCGGCGAGGAGCGCGGGGATGCGGAAGCCGCCTTCGAGGCGGAAGTCTCCCTTCTCCCCGCGGATCCCTCCGTCGAACGACACCAGGCCCTCGAGCTCGGGCTCGACGCGGAAGACCTCGCGCACGCGGGCCAGCTCGGTGCGCGCGGCGATCTCGAAGTCGTAGACCGCTTCGGTCAACGGCTCGATCGCTCCCTCGGCGATGATCTCGATTCCTCCCCCTTCGAACACCGCGGGGCTCAGGGTCAGCGCTCCCGGGTGATAGTCGTAGTGAGCTCGCATCTCGAGCGCGATCGGCTCGTAATCCTTGAAGCGAAGGGTGACGCTCGGGCTCTCCGCATCACCCACGTAGATGGACTTGCGGAGCGTCGGCGTGACTTCGGAGCTGATCGACCGCGCCACGACGTGGAAATCGTGCCGATGGTCGAGCAGCTCGACGTCGGCGCCCGTGACGAACATCTTCTCGATCTCGACCCGCGTGATCTGGAAGCGGCGCCGTTCCCCGCGCCTCCAGCTCGGAAAGTTGTGGAGCACCGGGCTTTCTCGCGGGAAGATCTCCACGTTGAGCCGCGCATCCCGCACGTCGACGCGGCCCACGCGGATCGTTCGAGTCCAGAACGACTCGATTCCTCCGACGATCTCGACCTCGCGCACGAACGCGAAGTGCTCGCGCCGCCCCCCGGGCACGTTCGCAATCGAAATGTCCTGGAGCAGGACCCGTCCGAGGCTGCGGCTGACGACCACGCGCCCGATCCTGACGTCGCGTCCGAGACGCCATTCGAGATTCTGCTCGACCCGCGCCTTGATCACGGCGGCGAAGTTGTCGGTGCCGAAGTAGTACCAGGCGCCGCCCGAGATCAGCAGCAGCACCATCACCAGGACGATCAGACCCCAGCCGAGGAGCCGGATGCATCCCCGGATCGGCCGCGTGCGCTGCCGCCGGAAGCTGCTCTCGGGGACGGCGTCCCCGTCGCTCCGCATCGTCGGTTCGGTCTTCTCTTCCATCTGGATTTCGCTACCGGCGCGCCCGGGAGCGGCGAGACGCTCCGGAACCCACCCATGTTCGCCGGCGTGCTAGGCCCGCGCCATCATCATGATGTCACGGAGGTTATTGCCGGTAGGAGGCATGATAATCGGTTCTCCGGCCCGGGTGGCCAGATCGTGGGCATCCGAGCGTCCCAGCGCGTCGAGGATTTCCGCGCGGCCGGCCGGAAGAGAGCCGGTCCAGGCGATCCGATACGCCGCCGCTCCACTGTTCCCGTCGCGGCCGTCGGAAGAACCGACGAGTGCCTCGAATCGCGCGAGCTTCCGCGCGTCGGCCTCGAGAAGGAGATGGAGCACCAGCTCGCTGCACCGGCCGCCCCGCCCCGATCCCCGCACGACGACGGTTGGCTCGCCCCCCGCCAACGCGATCTCGCCCGGCCGAAGCCGCGCCGCGACGTCCGCCAGGCGCCGCGCGGCATCGGACACATCCCCCTCGAGCGCTTCCTCCACGACCGAAGGCTGCAGTCCCCGGTCGCTCGCCGCAATCGAAGCCGCACCGACCAGCGTCGCATTGTCCGCGAGCACTTCGTGGCGCACTTCGCTGTGCTTCGGCGTCTCCGGAACCGATCCCGATCGGAGGCGCCGCGCGAGCGATCTCGCGAGATCGTCATCGAGCCGTCCGAGAATCGCCGCGGCGTCGGCACACGTCGACGGGTCGCCGAACGTCGGACCCGATCCCACCAGATCGGGCCGGCCCACCGGCACGTCCGAGAAGATCCACGCCTCGGATTCCGAAGGAAGCATCGCCGCCAGGCGCCCTCCCTTGATCGCCGACAGATGCCGGCGGACGACGTTGATCGATTCGATCGGCAGCCCGGCGCGGATGAGAAGATCGTTTGCGGCGGCCAGCTCGCCCCGGTCGACGTGCGGCGCGAGCGGAACCTCGGCACACGCCGATGCGCCGCCGGAGACGAGGACGAGCGCGGAACGGTCGAGTGCGGCGACGAACGCGAGCAGCGTCTCGCCTGCCGCAAAGCTCGATTCATCGATCCCAGGATGCGATCCGATCGCGAGAGCGACGCCCTCGGGCAGGGGCGTCGTTCCCTCGTAGCCGAGCGGAACGATCGCCAGTCCGCGCCCCCGCCACCCGGCACCCGCGAGACCTTCGAACACGCGACGAGCGCTCTTTCCGAGGGCCACCACCGGCCGGGGTGGCGCATCGGAACGCTCTCGCGCGAGCCTCGTCGCGACGATCGCCGCCGGATCACACCGGCGCAGCGCCTCCAGGTAGATCTCGTTCAGTGGAGCATGCATCGGCATCCATTCTCCCGCGAATTCTCCTCGTGCGCCCCTTCCCGAAGTTGAGTTTGGCGCCACACCCGCTATCCTCGTCCATGAGGACATCATGTCGATCGGCGATGGCCGGGAACGCCCGGGAAGCCTGCGGAAGGAGGTCGAAGCCGCGGAGGCGATCCTTCAGCGTCGCACGCGCCTCCGGACGCGGATCCTCGTCTTTTCGATCGCGTACGGCGCGGTGCTGGTGCTGGGTGCGTTTCTTCTGACGTGGCGCTCGCGGGAGTCGCAGAAGGAGCTGGGCGAGATCGTCCATCGGGATCTGCGTGCGACCGCGGAGCTCGACCGGATCGTGCGGGTGCAGAACGCGTGGCGGAGCCGGTGGCAGGAGCTGGCGGATAGCGCGCCGAGCGAGCTGCCCGAGCTCGCCGGCCGATACGACGAAGTCCGGGTGCTGCTCGGGAGCGAGACGATCCGGGCGGTGGACGTGGGGAGCCTGCACCAGCTCGTCGCCTCGTTCGGAACCTTGGCGCGGCAGGCGGCGGAGCAGCATTCGGGAGCTTCCCAGGCGGAGCGGGCGGCGATCGACCGACGGATCGAGGCGCTCTCGAGCGAGATCAGCCGCGCGGGGCTCGACTCGATCCGGAGGCTGCGCCGCGGCGCCGACGAGCGCCTCGGGGTCCTGGAGAACGACGCCGACGGACTGATGCTGACGGCTCTGGGCGTGACGTGGATGATCGCGATCCTGACGCTGGCGCTCGCCCGAATGGCGCTCGTGAAGATCGTCGAGCCGGTCGAGCGCCTCTCGCGCGCCGCGACCGCCATCGCGAACGAGCCGGAGGGAGGGGGCCGCGTGGCGATCTCGGGGGACCGTGAGGTCGCACTTCTCGCACGCGACTTCAACGTGATGATCGACGCCATCGCGGCGCGCGATGCCGAGCTCGCCCGGCTCGCCGCCACCGACGAGCTCACGTCGATGGCGAACTTCAGAACGTTCCAGCGAGAAATGGAGAAGGAGATCGAGCGCTCGGCCCGTTACACGCACGCCTTCGGCCTGCTCATCTTCGATCTCGATCATTTCAAGATGTACAACGACCGCTACGGCCACCTCGCGGGGAACGAGGCGCTCCGCGCGGTCGCCCGCACGATCCATGCGGGGCTCCGCACCTCCGACCTCCCCGCGCGCTACGGCGGCGAGGAGTTTGCGGCGATCGTTCCCGAGATCGATCTCGACGGCCTCACCGGACTCGCCGAGCGCATTCGCGCCGCGATCGCCGCGATCCCTCCGATCGGCGACCGCGACCCTCTCACATGCAGCATCGGCGGAGCGATGTTCCCCGACGACGGCCGCGATCCCGAGAGCCTGTTCGCGGCGGCCGATCGGCGCCTCTACCAGGCAAAAGAGCTCGGACGCAACCGCACCGTCACCGGACTTACCCCCGCGGGCGGCCTCGCGAACGCCCGCCCCGCCTGATCGGTGCGCAACGGATTCAGCGCTCGACACCGGCCAGCAGCCGGGCGAGCGATTCCGCCGCCGCCGTCCGTTCCTGCTCGCCGAGATCCTCGAGCCATCCGGCGGTCCAGCGCGCCACCGCAGGCCGCAGCTTCTGCGCGAGGTCCGACCCCTTCCGCGTCAGCGTCAACCGGCTCGCCCGCATGTCCGACGGATCCTCTTCTCGCCGCACGAGACCTGCCTCGGCCAGTCGCGTCACCATCCCCGTGATGTTCTGCTTCGAGACCGAGAGCGAACGACCGAGCCCCGCGAGCGTCGGCGGTTTCTCGAGGCTCGCGAGCCGGAACAGGATCCCCGCCTGCTGGGGCGTCAGACCATGCCGCGCCGTCAGCGACCCGAGCCCCCGCACCAGAGCGTTCGACAGACGCAGAACTTCGAAGGGCAGCTCCGCCGCCGCGATCGGAGGGGGCATCGCTCGTCAATTTATTGACCAGTTCGCCCGATGTCAATCCGGAAGATCAGGAATGCCCCGACTCGAACGTCGTGATCTGCGCCTGCTCGACCGGCATGCATTCCGGGTCCTCCTCTTCGGAGCAGGCGGAGACCTCGAGCTGAATCGTCGTGTGCCGGATGCCGTAGCGCCCCTCGAGCATCGACTTGACCTCGCCCAGGATCTCCCCGGCGCGCCGGAGGGTAACGTCGCCGAGCATCAGATGGCACGAGAGGGCGGGAGCGGAAGGGCCGAGAGCCCAGATGTGCAGGTGATGGACTCCGAACACGCCGTCGCTGGCCCCGAGGTCGCGGGTGACTTGTTCGGGGTCGAGCCCCCGCGGAGTTCCCTCGAGGAGCAGATTGATCGTCTCACGAAGGATCCCGAAGGAGGCCCAGAGGATGAGGCCGCCGATCATCAGAGACACCAGAGGGTCCCAGATCGTCGAGCCGGTGAGGCGGATCAGGATCGCGGCGACGATGACGCCGGCCGAAGCGATTCCATCGCTGAGCATGTGGAGCATGGCGCCACGGACGTTGATGTCCCGCTTGCCTTCCTTCCAGAGCCAGAGGGTGACGCTCAGGTTGTAGACGAGGGCGATGCTGGCGACTCCGATCATCCAGGAGCTGTCGACGGGCTCGGGGGCGCGCAATCGGTCGACCGCTTCCAGAACGATCATGACGGTCAGAACGATCAGGCCAGCCGCATTGACGAACGCGGCGAGCACTCCCGCCCGCTGGTAGCCGAACGATTTGCTGAGGGTCGGGGGACGCCGCTCGAGCCGCACGGCGATCCACGCGAGCAGGAGCGCGACCGCGTCCGTGATGTTGTGAAACGCGTCGCTGATGAGCGAGAGGGCGTTGGCGATCAGCCCCGCCGAGAGCTCGAGTGCGAAGAACGCGAGGGTGACGATCGCGGAGACGAGCAGCTTGCGGCTCGTCCTCACGCGTCGCTCCGGGCCGTGATGGGGGTGCTCCATGACCGATCCCTGCGCCGGCCCGGGAGGGCCGGGCCTCGACGTCAGGATGAGGGTACAAGATTCGTTCCGGCGATGCGCGGCATTCGCGGAGCAATCCCGTCATCGGTCCGCCGGGTGAGTCCGGCGGGATGCTCGGATGCGCCGGGCCGAAGACCGGTCAACCCGGGATCGACGGCTACTCGTGCGAACCTTTCCGCTGCTCCAGCGCGCGCCAGCCGATGTCCTTTCGCGACCACGCTCCGTCGAAGTGAACCCGCCCGGCCGCCTGATACGCCTTCTTCAGCGCTTCGCTCAACGAAGCGTCGTGCGCGCAGACGTTCAGCACGCGCCCCGCCGCCGTCACGATCTTCCCGTCCTCTTTCCTGGTCCCGCCGTGAAAGATCACGACCGCGGGATCGTCGATCGGATCGATCCTGACCTCCACCCCGCGCGTGATCTCCCCCGGATATCCCTTCGCCGCGATCACGACGCACGCCGCCGCTTCCTTCTTCCATGCGAGCTTCGACTCGACCAGCTCGCCCCGCGCGACCTGACGGAGCACTTCGGCCAGATCGCTCTCCAACCGCAGCATCTGCGGCTGGGTCTCCGGATCGCCGAAGCGGCAGTTGTACTCGAGCACCTTCGGACCCTCCTCGGTCAGCATCAGACCGACGTAGAGGCACCCCGAGTAGGTCCGCCCTTCCGCCTCCAGACCCTGGATCGTCGGCAGAACGATCTTCCGCAGGATCTCGCCCCCCATCTCGGGCGGAAGCACGACCGCCGGCGAGTGCGCCCCCATTCCTCCCGTGTTCGGACCCTCGTCGCCGTCGAACGCCTTCTTGTAATCCTTCGCGGGCGCGAGCGGGACGACCTTCTTCCCGTCGGTCAGGACGATGAACGAGACCTCTTCTCCTTCGAGGAACTCCTCGACCAGCACCCGGTCGGCGGCGTTCCCGAACTTCCGCTCCTTGAAGATGTGCGTGAAGCTCTCCTCGGCCTCGGCTTTGTTGCGGACGACGAAGACCCCCTTCCCCCCCGCCAGGCCGTCCACCTTCACGACCTTCGGAAACTTCGCCTTCTTCACCGCCGCCATCCCCTCCTCGAAGCTCGAGCAGATCGTCGCCTCGCCCGTCGGGATGTCGTACTTCTTCATGAATTCCTTCGAAAAGACCTTCGAGCCTTCGAGCTCGGCCGCCAGCCGCGTCGGACCGAAAATCTCGAGCCCCCGCTTGCGGAACTCGTCGACGATGCCGAGCGTGAGGGGAAGCTCCGGTCCGACGATGGTCAGATCGATCCGGATCTTTTCGGCGAAGTCCGCGAGCTCGATGACGTCCGCCACGCCGATCGGGACGCAATCCGCGATTTCGGAAATCCCCGCGTTTCCCGGGGCTGCGTAGAGCTCGTTCACGGCCGGGGACTGGCGGAGCTTCCAGCAGATGGCATGCTCTCGCCCCCCCTGACCCACTACCAATATGCGCATCCAGCCCTCATGGAAAGGTTTGGGGGATTCTAGGGGTTTTGGGACGAATGGCGCAAGAAACGCCGCCCGACCGTGGCGCGTCCCAACTCCGGGGGCGGGCCGGAACCCGCCGCCGCGGCCCCTCCGCGATCCTAGACGCCCGGCCGCGGAGATCCGTAACTGCTCAACGATGGGCTCACCCCTGCGCCTGATGAGAGGCATCGAGAACACTCCCGCGATGGACGACCGAGAGCTGATCCAGGCGATCCGCTCCGGCGAGGCCGACGGATTCGAGACCCTCGTGCGGCGGAAGAGCGGGAAGGTCTACGGGATCTGCTACCGGGTGGTCGGGGGGGCGGAGGATGCGAAGGACGTGGCGCAGCTCGCGTTCGTCCGGATCTGGGAGAACCTCGAGAAATACGACGAGGCGTATGCGTTCGACACCTGGATGTACCGGATCGTGACGAACGTGGCGATCGACTGGCTGCGGACGCGGCAGTCTCGCGAAGCGGCCGTGAGCTCGACCCTCCGACTGGTCCGGACCTCCGCCGACCCCGAGCAGGGAGTCACGCTCCAACGGAAGGAAGTCGAGAGAGTGTTCGAGGACGTTTCCTCGGTCCTTTCTCCGAAGCAGAAGACGATCTTCGTGATGCGGGAGATGGACGACCTGTCGTCGGCCGAGATCTCCCGCGTTCTCGGCTGCCGCGAATCGACGGTGCGGAACCACCTGTTCAACGCGCGGAAGCTGATGCAGGAAGAGTTACGACGGCGCTATCCGGAGTACGCGAAGCTCTGGCAGGCGCGGAGCACGCCATGAGCTGCGAAACGATCCTGAGGAGTCTCGAGAACGGCACGGACGAAGTGGAAGTCCGGGCGCACGTCCGCACGTGCGACGCCTGCCTGGAGATCGCCATCGCCGCGGATCCCGATTATCTGTTCCGCTCCCTCGGAGTCGACGAACAGGATCCCCCCGGCGGCCTCGACGCCTTCGTCGAAGGGGTGATGCAGCAGGTTCACCTCCGAGGCGCCGAGCGGCGCCTCGGCCGGCGAAGCACGCGCATTCCTGCGGCCGTCCGGTGGTCGGTCGCCGCCGCGCTGAGCCTCGGCGTTCTTCTCGCGGGGCTGGCGAACCGGGCCTCGCTCGGAACACCGCCCGGACCCGCGGCTCCGGTCGCGAGGACGGCCGTGCTCGACCGCCCCATCATCGAACGTTACGACTCGCCGGGAGCCATGATCGTGGAGCTCCCCGCCGAGGAAACCAGTGACATCCGGCTCGTGATGGTATTCGACGAGTCGTTACCGGCGGACTTATGAAGAAGAGAATGATTGTCCTGATCACCGTCGCCCTTCTGCTGGGGGCGGCCCCCGGCGTCCTCGCGGACGCTCCGGAGTCCGAGCGGATCGCGGCGCGGACGTTTCAGCTCAAATTCCGCGACGCGAGCCGCGCCGCTCTGGTCATCAAGCCGCTGATCAGCGCCTCCGGCTCGGTATCGATCCAGCCCTCGAGCAATACGCTCGTAGTGACGGACGAGCCCGAGGTGCTGAGGGAAGTCGCCCGGACGATGGCCCGGTACGACGCGCCGCCCAGGAGCTTCGAGGTCGAGCTCAAGCTGGTCGCTGCCTCGCGCGCGGCGTCTCCCGCGCCCGTCCCGGAGGACCTGCGCGAGGTCTCCTCGAAGCTCTCCGGCGTGCTCCGCTTCAACAGCTTCGAGAAGCTCGGGGGCATCGCGGCGGAAGGAAACGAAGGGGACCCGGTGGTGGTGAACCTCGACGGCGCGTTCCGGGCGGAGTTCCGGATGAACGAGTTCGATCCGGTGAGCCAGTCGCTCCAGCTCGGGGAGTTCCGCCTGCTGCGGATCCCGGCCGAGGGGGGAGAGCTCCAGCAGTTGCTGAAGACGGCGACGCTGAACCTGCGGATCGGTCAGACGGTCGTGCTGGGGGCGTCGCGGCTCCCGAACAGCAACCGCGCACTCATGCTCGTGCTGGTCGCCCGACCCGTCGAATAGCACGGCGCCGCCTCGCCGCCAGATACGCCACGACCTCGTCGACCGGGCGGGCGTTGAGCACGTGCTTCGGTTCGACGGCCCCCTTCCTCGCATCGAAGCAGCCGAACGCGACGTGATCGAGCTCACCGGTGGAGTGGGCGTCGGGATTGATCGAGAGCATCACGCCGCGATCGATCGCCCCGCGCATCAGCCGCCAGTCGAGATCGAGCCGCCGCGGATTCCCGTTGATCTCGATCACGACGCCGTTCTCCGCCGCGGCATCGAACACGCGGTCGAAATCGAGCTGATAGCCCTCGCGCGAGAGAAGCAGCCTTCCCGTCGGATGCCCGAGAAACGTCACGAACGGGTTCTCGATCGCCCGGACGATCCGCTCCGTCATCTCGTCCCGCCCCATGCCGAACCGCGAGTGGACCGACGCCACGACGAAATCGAAACGGCCGAGCACCTCGTCCCCGTAATCGATCGCTCCGTCGGCGAGAATGTCCGCCTCCGTCCCCTTCAGGATCTTCATCGGGCCGGAGGCCTTTCGCGAGCTCTCGATCTCCCTCTGCTGCAGATCGAGGCGGTCGAGATCGAGCCCTCGCGCGTAATACGCCGACCTGGAATGATCCGAGATCCCGACGTACTCGAGACCGCGCTCGCGGGCGGCGTCGAGCATCTCCCGGAGAGTCGCCCTCCCGTCGGACCAGGTCGTGTGGACGTGGAACACGCCGCGCAGCGACTCGGGCGCGACCAGCCGGCGCGGCGGCCTTCTCCGCGACACGTATTCGGCCGTCTCACGGAGCTCGGGCTCGACGAATGGGATGCCGACGTGGCGGAACACGTCGTGCTCCCGCGCCGCGCGGAGGCGCGTCCGTCCCTTCCACAGGCCGCGCGGATCGAGGCGCAGGCCGCGGGAAGCGGCGGCCTCCCCGAGGGCGCCGACGAACTCGGGCGACCCGGTCTCGGCCAGCAGAGTCGTCGGCAGCTCGCCCGGCTCGCAGGCGCGGACGCGAACCTTCAGCTCACGCTCCCCGCGCGCGATCAGCTCGCCCGGCTCGCCCCTCCGAGGCTCCGCGAGCATCCCGAGCTCGCCGATCCGCGCGAGCGCGGCGTCGGGATCGGCCGATGCCACGCAGAGATCGACTCCTTCGACCGTCTCCAGCCGTCGTCGGACGCTTCCGGCGATCTCCACCGCGTCGACGCCCTCGAGCGCCGCGATCCGCTCGCAGAGCGACTCCGCGAATCGCAGAGCCGCGGACAGCAGAATGCGATCCCCCGTCCGGGCGGCCATCTCGATCGACTGCAGAATCTTCTCTTCCGCACGCTTTCCGAACCCGCGCAGAGCACGGATCCGGCCCGACCGCGCGGCCGCCTCGAGCTCCGCGATCGAGCCGATTCCGAGCTCTCTCTGAATCTGCGCCGCCTTCCGGGCTCCCAGACCGGGAAGTCGCATCATCTCGAACATCGCCGGGGGCGTCGAGGCCCGGAGACCCTCGAGCGTCGACGAGCTCCCCCTCTCCGCGACCTCGCGAATCACCGCTCCGATCGCTTTTCCGATGCCCGGAGTCCGATCGATCTCACCCGACCGGATGAAGGTCTCGATCGGAACCTCGAGAGACCCCACCACGCGCGCCGCGTTGGCGTAGGCTCGCGCCCTGAACTGTCCCCCTTCCTCGAGCTCGAGATGCCGGGCGATCTCGTCGAGGATCGATGCGACCTGCTGCCTGTCGGTCATGCCTTCCGTCCGTCCCCCCGGAGCCGCGTGCAAAACTCTGCGATTCCGCTCGTACTCCTTTATCATCCAGCGCCGATGAATGCATCCGACAGGCTCATCGTCGCGCTCGACCGCTCCTCCCGCTCCGAGATCCTCCGGCTCGTCGACGAGCTTTCCGGCCTCGCCGGCGTCTTCAAAGTCGGCCTCCAGGCGTTCACCGCCAACGGCCCCGACCTGGTCCGTGAGATCGCCGCCCGCGGCGAGCGTGTCTTTCTCGACCTGAAGCTCCACGACATCCCGAACACGGTTCGGAAGGCGGTGGAAGAAGCCTCGAGACTCGGAGCCGAGATGCTGACGGTCCATGCATCGGGCGGGGAAGCGATGATGCGGGCGGCGGCGGAAGCGGCGGCGGGATCGGGCCGGCCCCTGCTCGTTCTCGGCGTGACGGTTCTGACGAGCCTGGACGCGCGTTCGATCGCGCAGATCGGACTCGAGGGCTCCGCGGAGCAGGCGGCTCGCCGCCTCGCGAGTCTCGCGAAGGGGGCGGGGCTCGGTGGCGTCGTCGCCTCTCCGCGGGAGATCGCTGCGATCCGGCGGGAGATCGGAGCCGGGATCACGATCGTCACTCCCGGGATCCGGGCCGCGAGGGAGACGGCGGGGGATCAGTCGCGCACGCTGCCGGCGGACGAGGCATTGCGGCTCGGCGCCGACTACCTCGTCGTCGGCCGTCCCATTACCGAGTCACCCCGGCCGCGGGAGGCCGCCGAGGCCTTCGTCCGCGAGATGTCGGGTTCGCACTGAACGAGAAAGGCCCCGCCGGAGCGGGGCCTTTCGAGGAATCAGATCCGACTCAGTTGCGTTTGCTGGCGCGGCGCCGGCTGGTGCAGTTGGATCCGGGACCCGGGAAGAAGAGCTCGGCCGACGCGAACTGGAAGCGGTTGCCGAGAGCGTCCGTGCCGACCGCGCGGAGGACGCGGTCGCCGCGCGGGGTGTCGTCGAGGTCGACCGGGATCCGCCAGGTCATGACCGGATTCGAGGTGACGATGTCGTGGCGCGGGGAGCCGAAGTTCGCATTGCCGAGAAAATCGCCGTCGAGGAAGACCTCGACGTTGACGATCCTGTGCTCACCGGTGACCCATCCGTGGATCTCGGCACCGCCGCACGAGAGCGAGCGAACCGAGTCGAGCTGGATCCGGCCCGCCATCATCCCGCAGGCGCCCCATTTCTGCGTCCCCGACACCTCGCCCACGACGTAGACGAAGGGGCCGACGGCGACCGGATTGAACAGCCGCTCGTCCGCGGTCGTGAAGCTCACGTTCTCGTAGATCCGGTCGTCGAAGCCTTCGAAGAAGGGAACCGTGAAATCGAACACGTCGAACGCGATCGTCCGGGCCGAACGGCCCGTCATCGGATTCTTCTCGTCGATCATCGTGATCAGGCGCGTGTCGGAGACCCACGCCTCGGGATGGAACATCAGGGAGTTCGCCCGATTCACGATCGAGGGGAGCGTGAAGACGCTGAAGAAATTGAGCGCGCCGTCCGAGCGAACGGTGAACATGCCGACCCGGGTCTCCTGACCGACCGCCAGAAGACCGGTGCCGTTGGTCGCCAGGAACTCGCCGACGGTGGCGTTGGCGAGGACCAGCGCGGGTGAGCCCGGGTTCGAGACATTGAATCCGAACGTCCCGTTCATGGTCGTGGTGTAGAGGTAGTTCGACGCGAATGCGACGTCCTGGAATCCGATGAACAGCGTGCCCGACATCATCCGGCGGACGAGGACGGGATTCGCGGGATCGGCGATGCTGTAGATGTCGATCCAGTTCTGGCAGCCGAGCAGGGCGTTCGGCGCGCAGGGGAGGTCCTTCGCCGGATAGGTGGCGGCGAGGACGTTCCCGTTGGCGGCCATCCGCCGGTAGTGAGCTCCGGCGATCCGGCCGACCAGGGCGGGCGAGGTGCCGTTCTGATGGACGTTGCGCAGATCCCACGTCTCGAGGCCGGCGTCTCCGCTCACGTAGAGGTATCCGTTGTTGTAGACGGTTCCCCCCTCGGGATCGCGGTTCGCCATCTCGTCGAGGAAGTCCTCGCGGAGAACGACCAGATCGCCGACCTCGGTCGACTCGAGCGTGGTCAGATTCTGACCTCGGAGAAGGTAGACCACGCTGCCGTTCTGGAACACGCCGTGCGGCGAATCGTCGAACGTGGTGATCGCTGGAGTCGCGCCGACCAGACTCAACGGGCAGTCGGCCGTCAAGTGGTCAGCGCGCGTCGTGGTCGTGATGCCGAAGGCGAGCAGCGTGAGAACGAAAACCCGGATGATCAAGCGCATACGTTCCTCCCAAAATCCACCCCGTAAGTCCCTCGCCGGCCCGGCGCCTTCGAGCCGTGCCGGCAACGTCATCCCCCGCCAGCACCCGCTCCTGATTTCACTCGTATTCTGACGCTCGCTTCGTCCGGCCGTTCCGCCTTTCGATGGGTCTTTGGGGCGAACTATGGCTGAAAAACGCGGATTTTTCAAGTTTACCCGCCGGCCGCCCCGTTCCGGCCGGTCCGTAACTCGTTCTCCTCCGGCCGATTGTGGCACCGGCGTCGCCGAACCCTTAGAATCGGGCCGGACGAGGGGTTCCGTCGCCGGCGCGCCATTCGGCCGCCGTCGAAAAAGGAACAGACCACCGGAGCACCGGCGTTACGGGGGGTGGGATGCTCGAAGGCCACGTTCTGGTCCTGAATCGTTTCTTTCAGGTGGTTCAGATCACCTCTGTCCGCCGTGCCTTCACTCTGCTCTACAAGGGGCAGGTCAAGGCGGTCTCCGCCGACTACACCACCCACAGCTTCGAGAACTGGAGCGACATCCCGGTTCAGGCGGCCGATCACTACATCGCGACGCCGAGCCGCAACATTCTGATTCCGTACGTGGTGCAGCTTCTGCGCTTCGATCGGGTGCCGCGGCAGGAAGTGAAGTTCTCGCGTGCGAACATCTATCTCCGGGACCAGAACCGCTGCCAGTACTGCGGCCGGCGGTTCGCCGCCTCGGAGCTGTCTCTCGACCACGTGGTTCCGATCTCGCGGGGGGGACGTTCGAGCTGGGAGAACGTGGTCTGCGCCTGCCTGCCGTGCAACGTCCGCAAGGGAAACAAGCTCCTGACGGAATCCGACGTCCAGCTCATCCGGCGGCCGGAGCGGCCGAAATGGCACCCGCTCCACCGGCTGCAGGGGCGGCCGTATCCCGACATCTGGAGGAACTTTCTCGACGAGGCGTACTGGTCGGTCGAGCTCTCGAGCCAGTGATCGGGGGGCGAGAGGCCGGTGGCGCGAGGTCTCCACGAATAAATCGATCGGCTCCGCGTTAACCACCGCGGGAGCCTTCGAAACCGATGTTCGACAGCCTTCAGGAAAAGCTCGACCGGACGTTCAAGACGCTCCGGGGTGAAGCGGCGCTCAACGAGTGGCACATCGACACGGCGCTCAAGGAGATCCGCCTCGCGCTGCTCGAAGCGGACGTTCACTTCAAGGTCGTCAAGGAGTTCACCGGGCGTGTCCGAGAGAAGGCGGTGGGGCATGAAGTCCTCACGGCGTTCTCGCCGGCGCAGCAGGTGACCAAGGTCGTCCGCGACGAGCTCCAGGAGCTGCTCGGCGGGACCCAGGTCGGCCTGGCGCTGGTCGGCGAGCCGGCGGTCGTGATGATGACGGGCCTTCAGGGCTCCGGGAAGACGACGACCTCGGGCAAGCTGGCGCTTCATCTGAAGAACCGCGGCCGGAAGCCGCTGCTCGTTCCGTGCGACGTCTACCGTCCCGCCGCGATCGATCAGCTCCGCGTCGTCGCTCGCGACACCGGCACGCCCTTCCACGACATCGGTGAGCTGCGGGACCCGGTCCGCATCGCACGCGACGCCCTGAAGGAAGCCCGAACCCTCCTCTACGACACCGTGATCCTCGATACGGCCGGACGGCTCCACATCGACGACGAGCTCATGAGCGAGCTCGAGACGATCCGGAGCGAGGTCCGCCCCTCCGAGATCCTCTTCGTCGCCGACGCCATGACGGGACAGGACGCGGTCAAGTCCGCGCACGAGTTCGACCAGCGCCTCGGAATCACCGGAATCGTTCTGACCAAGCTCGATGGCGACGCGCGCGGCGGCGCCGCGCTCTCGATCAAATCGGTCGTCAACCGCCCGATCAAGCTCGTCGGCATCGGCGAGAAGTACGCCGACCTCGACGTGTTCCATCCGGAGCGAATGGCCGCCCGCATCCTCGGGATGGGCGACGTGCTGACCCTCATCGAGAAGGTCGAGTCCGAAGTCGACGCGAAGGAGGCCCGTCGCCTCGCCGAGCGCGTCTCCAGAGACAAGTTCACTCTCGAGGACCTCCGCAGCCAGCTTCTCCAGGTCCGCCGGATGGGCCCCATGTCTCAGGTCATGCAGCTCCTTCCGGGCCTCGGAGGCAAAATTCGCGAGGAGGACGTCGACGAGGGAGCGATCGTCCGCATGCAGGCCATCCTCGACTCGATGACCGCGAAGGAACGAAACCATCCCCAGGTCATCAACGGCTCCCGCAAGAAGAGAATCGCACGAGGGTCGGGCACGACCGTGCAGGAGATCAATCGCCTGCTCAAGCAGTACCTCGCCATGAAGAAGATGATGAAGAGCTTTTCGAAGGGGTTCGGCCCCCGCAAGCTCGCCAGGCTCGGCAAGGGCCTTCCCCCGGAATTGTTCCAGTGAGGTTTGCGTTACCGCCGGGGTTGTGAAACCGCCCCGGCAGGCCGCCGGACGTCCAGCTCCCGGAATCAGCAGCAGTCATGAAGGAACCGAAAACGACATGTTGAGAATTCGCCTCCGCCGCCAGGGCTCCAGGCACGCTCCTTTCTACAGGATCGTCGTGTCCGACTCGAAGAAGACTCCGTCGGCCGCGACCCTCGAGCAGATCGGGTTCTACAACCCGACCCGTCGACCGAGCGAGCTCCAGGTGGACCGCGAGCGCGTCGCCTACTGGGTCGGCAAGGGCGCCCAGCTCTCCGAGACCCTCGCCTCCCTCCTGAAGAAAAAGGCGTGATCCGCCGTGCGCGAGCTCGTCGAATTCCTCGCGAGATCGCTCGTCGAAGAGCCTGACCAGGTCCGGGTCACGGAGGTGCGCCGCGATCATGCGACCGTCCTCGAGCTCCGCGTCTCCCCTGCCGACCTCGGCAAGGTCATCGGTCGCCAGGGCCGCACCGCCCGCGCCATCCGGAACCTCGTCGCCGCCGCGGCACGGGGGCGGCGCCGATACATCCTCGACATCCTCGACTGAGCGGGAGCCCCCCGGTGCAGCCTGAGGGTCACGACCCGGTCGGTACCGACGATCTGATCGCGGTCGGCGTCGTCCGCAAAGCCCACGGAATCCGGGGCGAGATCAGCGTCGAGCCGCTCACCGACCACCCCGATCGCTTCGAGCAGCTCGGGCGCATCTGGCTCGTCTCTCCCGACCGCTCCATCTCGCGCGAGCTCCGCATCGAATCGGCGCGGATCCACGGCGGCCGCGCGCTCGTCAAGCTCGAAGGCATCGACGCTCCCGAGCTCGTTCGCCCGATCCGGAACTGGACCCTCGAGATTCACCCCGCCGACCTGCGGCCCCTCGAGCCCGGCGAATACTTCCTCCACGATCTGGTCGGACTGGAGATCCGGACCCCGGAGGGGCGGCGGGTCGGAAACGTGGCCGAAGTCGGCGAGGGAGGCGGAGGGGTGCTCCTGACGGTCGAAAAGAGCGGCGGCGGCCGTTTCGAGATGCCGTTCGCCGCCGGGATCTGCACCGAGATCGATCTCGCCGGAAAGCGGATCGTCGCCGATCTCCCCGAGGGGCTCGAGGATCTCGAGCAGCCGGAACGGACCGCGGACGAGCCGCGAGCGGAAGCCGGCGGAGCGAGACTTCGAATCGATCTGGTCACGATCTTTCCGCGGATGTTCGATGCGCTGCTGGCCGAGGGGATCATCGCGAAGGCGGTGGAGAGCGGCATCCTTTCGATCCGGGTCTGGGACCTGCGCGAGTTCACGACCGACCGCCACCGCTCGACCGACGACCTCGCCTACGGCGGAGGAGCCGGGATGGTCATGCTCGCCGAGCCCGTGTTCCGCTGCTTCGAGGCGATCCGGGAGGCCGGGCCTGCCGGCGAGAAGCCGCTGGTCCTGCTGACCTCACCGCAGGGGGAGGTGTTCCGTCACGAGACCGCGGGCGAGCTGGCCGGCCGCCACTGGCTCGCGATCCTGTGCGGGCGGTACGAGGGCTTCGACGAGCGGGTTCGGGAAGGGCTCGTGGACCGCGAGATCAGCATCGGCGATTTCGTCGTCTCCGGGGGGGAGATCCCCGCGATGTTGATCGTCGATGCGACCGCGCGACTGCTCGAAGGGGTGGTCGGAGACTGGAATTCCGTCGAGGCCGATTCGTTTTATACGGGGCTGCTCGACCATCCCCATTACACCCGTCCGGCGAATCTGCGGGGAATGGGCGTCCCGGAAGTGCTGCTCTCCGGCCACGCGGAGAACATCCGCAAGTGGCGGAAGGAACAGGCGATCCGGGCGACACTCGAGAAGCGGCCGGAGCTGCTCGAGGGGGCGGCGCTGGACCGGGAGGGGCGGGAGATGCTCGCGAGGATCCGCCGGGAGCGCAGGAAATCGGGCGTAAAATCTTGAACGGCAAGACATTTTGAGCGATGCTACGAGGCTTCGCCACTCGAAGAAAGCGAAGGGGTAGTGACCATGGCCGATCTGATGAAGATTGTCGAGTCCGCGGAGATGCGCCGCGAGATTCCCGAGTTCGGACCGGGCGACACCGTGAAGGTGCACGTCAAGGTCAAGGAAGGGGACAAGGAGCGAATCCAGGTGTTCCAGGGAATCGTGATCTCGCGCCGGGGGGGCGGCAGCCGGCAGATGTTCACGGTCCGGAAGATCTCGGGGGGAGTCGGCGTGGAGCGGATGTTTCCCCTGTTCTCGCCCATCATTGACCGGATCGAGGTGGAACGACATGGCCGAGTCCGTCGTGCGAAGCTCTACTACCTCCGCGACCTCCGCGGGAAAGCGGCGCGAATCGAAGAGAGGCGGAAGGGTTGAGGTCCCGATCGAGCTGAAGGCGGGAAGGGCGGCCCAGCGCCAGGTCGGAGTGCTGCTGGGCGAGCTGGCCCGACTGGCCGAGATGTCGGTCGTGGAGCGAACGCTTCGGCAGGAAGGGTTCCGAGTGATCGCGGGGACGGACGAAGTGGGGCGTGGGTGTCTCGCGGGGCCCGTGGTGGCCGCGGCGGTGATTCTGCCCGGGGAAGTCCTGCCGGGGGTGAACGACTCCAAGCTGCTCGACCACGGTCAGCGGCGGGACCTCTGTGGGCGGGTGCTTCAGGAGGCAGCGGCCGTGGGAGTCGGAGTGGTGGAGCCGGAGACGATCGATCGAATCAACATCCTGCGGGCCAGCAAGCTGGCGATGCGGATCGCGGTGGAGAACCTCGGCTGCCGTCCGGAGATCCTGCTGCTCGATGCGGTCCGGGTCGAGTCGCTCTCGATGCCGCAGATTCCACTGATCGAGGGGGACCGGAGGTGCGTCTCGATCGCCGCCGCATCCGTGGTCGCGAAGGTCTACCGCGACCTTTTGATGGAGTCGTACGATCGCTGCTATCCTCAGTACGACTTCGCGAATAATCGCGGGTACGCGACCGAGAGTCACCTGACGGCCCTCGGGCGTTTCGGCCCCTGCCCGATCCACCGCCGCACGTTCGAGGGCGTGGACGGACCGCGGCTGTTCGAGACGAGTCACTGAGCGGACCAGGAATGGCGATTCAGCGGGACAAGATCGTCGCGAGCGCGGAAAAGCTCGTCGCCAAGGGAAGAGTCGAGGCGGCCATCAAGGAGTACGACCGCCTCCTCGACGACAACCCGAACGACGTCAACACGCTCAATCGCATCGGCGATCTCTGGGTCCGCATCAGTCGCACCGACGAGGCCGTCAAGGTCTTCACCCGCATCGCCGACCACTACTCCAAGGACGGCTTCTTCCTCAAAGCCATCGCGATCTTCAAGAAGATCAACAAGCTCGATCCGTCCCGGCTCGAGATCTACGCGCGGCTCGCCGACCTGTATGCGAAACAGGGCCTGGCGATGGAGGCCAAGGGTCAGTACCAGGTCCTCGCCGACTATTACACCAAGCACGGCCAGCCGGAGAACGCGCTCAAGACTTTCCAGCGGATCGCCGAGCTCGATCCGAACTCGATCAACGTCCACGTCAAGCTCGCCGACCTCTACTCGCAGAACGGCCGCACGGCCGACGCCCTCAAGGAGTACGACCGCGTCGGCCGCATGCTCCTCAAGCGGGGCATGACCGACGAGGCCGTCCAGGTCTTCCGGAAGGCTCTCAAGATCGATCCCGGCAACATCGAGCTCGCCGAATCCCTCGCGAACACCCTGATCGAGGCGAAGGACTTCACCAACGCGCAGCAGATCCTCGAGGGTGCCCGCGAGTCGAACTCGGAGAACCCCCGGATCGCCGCGCTGCTGGGGAAGGTCTACATCGGCAAGGGCGACCTCCGATCGGCCGAGCGCACGCTGACGGAGGCCGTCGCGCAGCATCCCGGCGAGCCGTCCGTCGCCGAGCTGCTGGCCGACCTGTTTCTCCGCCGCGGCAACGCCGGCGCCGCCCTCAACGTGTTCGAGCCGCTCGTCGACGGCGCCGCCGCTCGCGGCGACCGCTCCGCCGTCGAGATGCTCCAGAAGGTCGTTCGGGTCGATGCCGGCCACATCCCGACGCTCGAGAAGCTCGTCGAGGTCTATCAGAAGCTCAACGAAGAGACGAACATCCTCTCCTCGATGAACAGCCTCGCCGAAGCGCACATCTCGGCGGGAAATCACGATTCGGCGGCCGAGGTGCTCGAAACGCTCATCAAGCGCGAGCCCGAGAACGCCCAGCACAAGGAGAAGCTGGCCTTCGTTCGCGGCCGGGGCGCCCCCCCCGCCCCCGCCACCCCACGCCGCCCCACCCCCCCTCCACCGGCCTCCGAGCCCGAAGAGGCCGAGCTCGAGTTCGATTCCGGACCCGAGCTCGAGCTCGCATCCGAACCGGACTCGCTCGACCTCGGATTCTCTCCCCCGCCACTCCCGCCTCCACCCTCCATCCGCGAGGATTCGCCTGCCGAGATCGCCGATCAGGAGGGTGAGGACATCGACTTCGTGACCGAACAGCTCACTGAAGCCGAGGTCTTCGCCAAATACGGACTCACCGAGAAGGCCGTCGAGCATCTCCAGGCCGTTCTCGATCGTTCGCCCAAAAATCTCCAGGCCTACGACAAGCTGCTTCACATCCACCTCGACGAGGGGAACGCTCCGGCCGTCGCGACGTACGGGGCGAAGTACCTCGAGCTTCTCGCCGAGCGCGGCGAGACCGATACGGCCGACTCGGTCCGCTCGGAGCTGATCTCTCGCGGCTACTCCCCGGCCGGCGGCCTCCCGCAGGAACAAGAGACCCCACCCGCCGAGCCCGAGATCGAGGTCGAGGAGATCGGGACCGAGCTCGAGATCCCGGAGGAGCCGGCCGAGCCCGAGCCCGAGCCGGTCGCCGCCGAGCCCGAGGCCGAGATCGAGTTCGACCTCGAGCCCTCACTCTCCATCGACCAGGACGAGTCGTCGGTCGAGATCGAAACCGAGTTCCCCGCGGCGGTGGACGAGGATGTCGCGACCGAACAGCCGGCGAAGGATCTCGAGGTCGAGCTCGAGACCGCCGCAGAGGCCGAAGCTGAGACCGAAGTGGAGATCGAGGCCGAGGAGCCCGCGGCCGCCGCGGAACCTCCCGTCGAGGAAGAGATCGCCCCGGCGCCCGGGCGCCCGGCCGAGCCGGCGGCGGAGGAGCTCGGAGAGGTCGACTTCTACATGGAGCAGGAGCTGTTCGACGAGGCCGAGGAACGGATCGGCGCACTCGAGGAGCGATTCCCCGGAAACCGCGAGGTGGCTTCGCGGCGCGAGCTGCTCGAGCGGAAGCGCGAGGAGTCGCGGAAGGCTCCGGAGCCCGAGACGTTCCAGCCCGCCACCGACCTCCTTTCGCAGATCCGGGAGGAGGTGGAGGAGGAGATCGCGCCGCCCGCGGCGGCGGCGAACGAAGAGAACCTGTTCGCGGAGGAAGACGACTTCTTCGATCTGGCGGCCGAGCTGGAGCAGGAGCTCGCGGACGATTCTGAGGGGATCAGCATCTCCGAGGAGGAGCAGTCTCTCGAAGAGATCTTCAAGGAGTTCAAGCGCGGTGTCGAGCAGCAGCTCGACGCCGAGGACTACGACACGCACTACAACCTCGGGATCGCGTACAAGGAGATGGAGCTGATCGACGAGGCGATCGGAGAGTTCCAGCTCGCTTCGAAGGATCCGAAGCGGATGATCGAGTGCTGCTCGATGCTCGGGCTCTGCTTCCTGGAGAAGGGGATGCCGCAGCTCGCGATCAAGTGGTATCAGAAGGGGCTCGAGGCTCCGGAGATCACCGACGCAGAGCACCTCGGGCTGCTCTACGATCTCGGGTCGGCCTATCTCGAAGTCGGCGACACGGCCAACGCGCAGAAGGCCCTTTTCGAGGTGTACGGGATCAACAGCAACTACCGCGACATCGTGAGCCGGATCAAGCAGGTGGAGGACGTCACGCGGTAGAATCGATCCGGCCGGCGTCTTTCTGTCCCGCCCTCATCGCGAATGACGATCGGACTTCTGGCGCTCCTCCTCCTCTCCGGGTTCGCCGCCGGACTGTTCGGATCGGTCCTCGGACTCGGTGGAGGGATCTTCATCGTCCCGATCCTCGTGCTCGCGGTCGGGGTTCCGATGCACAGCGCGGTCGCGACGTCGCTGTTGTGCGTCATTGCGACCTCGAGCGGGGCGGCATGGAAGAACATCCACCGCGGCTTCGCGAACGTACGGCTGGGGGTGAGCCTCGAGCTCTGGACGGTCCTCGGCGCGATCGCGGGCGGAAGTCTCGCGGGCCGGCTCTCGGGCTCGACGCTCATCGCGATCTTCGCGGCGGCGATGGTCGTGATCTCGATCCTGATGGCGCACGGCGAGGTCGAAATTCCGACGGAGGTCGCGCCGGACGACTCCGAGGACGACGAGCCCGTCGACCGCTTCGCGGGACGATTCTGGGATCCGTCGAGCCACGACACGATCGTCTACCAGCCGGTGCGGATCCGTCTGGCGATGGCGATCTCCTCGCTGGCCGGAACCCTGAGCGGCCTGCTCGGCATCGGAGGAGGGATTCTGCAGGTGCCCACTCTGGTGAAGCTATGCGGAGTTCCGATGAAGGCGGCGGCAGCGACGTCGAACTTCATGATCGGGGTGACCGGCGTGGCAAGCGCGCTGATCTACTACACGAGGGGAGACTTCGCCCCGGTCGTGGCGGCGGGGGCGGTTCTCGGGGTGTTCGGCGGCTCGCGCGCGGGAGCGCTGGTGGCCGGTCACCTCCGTCCGGCGCTGACGCGCCGGCTGTTCGCAGCGGTGATGCTGCTGGTCGCGGCACAGATGCTGCTCAAGGCGAAGGGGTGGTGGCCGGCGTGAGGCGGGGGGATTTCGCGGCGGCGGCGTGGGTTCTGCGCGGTGGCGTGGTGCTGAGCGCGATCCTGCTCGGGCTCGGACTGGCGGACGCGATCGTCGCGCCCGATCCGGTTCCGGAGATGGATCCCGGAGGTCTCGCGGAGGCATTCCGCGATCTGCCGCGGATGCGCACCGGCGCGATGATCCATCTCGGTCTGTTCGTTCTGATGCTCACGCCGATCGCGCGCGTCGTCGCGGTCGGGATCGAGCTCGCATCCCGGCGCGAGACGACTTTCGTCCTGATGTGCGTCGGTGTACTCTTCCTGCTGGGGCTGAGCTTCTGGATCGCCCGCTGAAGATCGTGGAGGCTGCAATGAACCGCTCGATCGAATCGGTCCTCCGATTCGTCCATCTGACCTCGTCGGGCCTGCTCGCGGGATCGCTCGGGTTCGGAGGAGCCGCCCTGTTCCCGGGATGGGAGAAGGAGCTGCCCGTCGACCGGAAGGCCGAAGCCGAGCGGACTCTGCAGGCCTTCAACGCGATCGGTCCGACGGCGCTCGCCACTTCCGTCGCCCTGCTCGTCGGCTCCTCGCGCGGCCACGCCCTTCGCCGCGTCCTCGACGCCGGGGCGACCGCCAGCCTCGCCGGCGTGCTCGGCGCCACGCTGCTCGGCACCGTCCCGATCAATCGGAAGATCAGCGAGGAGCGCCCGCTGGACTACCCGAGCGAAATGACCCGGTCGCAGGCCCGAACCTGGGCCCGGGCGCACACGCTCCGAACCGCTCTCGGGGTCGCCGCGTTCGTCTGCGCCGCCGGGGCGACCGTCCTCGCATCCGGGCGCCGCTGAGCCCCCTTCACTGAGCCGCGAAGTGATCGAACCCGCGGGGCGGCAGCGGCTCGGACACTTCTCCCCTCTGCAACGCGACTCCTTCGCCTTCGATCATCCGCCCGATTCTGTAGACCGGCCGGTGCGCCCTGGCCGAGAGCTCCGATTCGCTCAGGCGCGAGGTGAACAGCAGCGCAAGCTCCTCTCCGCCGTGGAGCACGCACCTCTCGACGTCGATCCCGAGCGGGAGTCCGCAGCGCTCGAGGTCCGGAAAGCGTGGCACGCGCTCCCACTCGACGAGCGCGCCGAGCCCCGAAGCGCGGCAGATCCGGTCGAGGTCCGTCGACAGACCGTCCGAAACATCGATGCATGAGGTGACCTCGCCGGTCGCGGCGAGGCAGAACCCGAGCTCGAGCTCCGGCTCCGGCGCGGCGTGCTGGCGGAGGACGGATGCCGCAAGCTCGCGATGGGCATAGCCCGGACTCGCGGGAAGATCGCCCGGCGGTTCCGCCCCCCCGGACGGATCGAGGGTCCAGCCGCGCGCGAACAGCGTCAGCCCGGCGGCGGCGCCACCGAGCGGACGACTCACGAACACTCCCTCGCCGCTCCGGGCGCCGGAACGGGTGAGCGGCTGCACCCCGGGAGCGAGCTCACCGAAGGCGGTGATCGAGATCGTCAGATCGCGTGCTCGCGACAGATCGCCGCCGACCAGCTCGACGCGCCATCGCTTCGCCGCGGCCGCCATTCCCTCGAGGAACGGATCGAACGACTCCAGAAGGTCGGCCGGGATTCCGAGACTCATCACGAATCGTCGGGCCTTCGCCCCCATGGCGGCGAGATCCGACAGGTTCGCGGACAGACTCTTCGCCGCCACCAGCCTCAGGGGAATCGCTCTCGTGAAGTCGATCCCCTCGATGAGCAGGTCGGTCGTGACGACTTCCCGCTCGGGAGCGCGCACGACCGCACCGTCGTCCCCGATCCCGACGATCGCGTCCGGCTGACCGAACAGCTCGACGATGCGCGCGATCAATGCTTCTTCGCTCGTTGCCACGATCCCTCCGGTCGCCCGACCGGGACGATCGGCTCGAGCCGCCGTCCCGTCTCCATGCCCCGATAGTGCACCGACTCGAGGAAGAGCCCCGAAGGGGGCGCCGTCGGCTCGAACCTCGGCCCGCCCTCCCGAAGCCGCGACTCGATCTCCGACTTCTCCATCCCTTTCCTGCCGACCTCCGCCAGCGCCGCCACCAGCTTCCGTACCATCTTCCAGAGAAAATGCGACGCCGCGACCCGAATCAGAATCAGATCCCCGGCCTCTCCCACTTCGACGCGGTCGACGACCACCAGCGTCGACTCTCCCGCCGCTCTCTTGTCCGCGAACGCCGCGAAATCGTGCTTCCCCTCGAGCAGCGCCGCCGCTTCCGTCATCCGCCGCTCGTCCAGCCGGTCCTTCACCCACCAGACGAACGACTTCGCCAGAGCGCTCCGCCGGCGCGAGATCTGATAGACGTAAACCCGCGCCGTCGCGTCGCGCCGCGCGTGGAATCCTTCCTTCGCCGTCTCCGCGCTCAACACGTGAATGTCGTGCGGCAGCCGCTCGTTCAACCCCCACTCGAGCTCCTCCGGCCGGATCCGCCTCGAGGTCCTCAGGTGCGCCACCTGCCCGACCGCATGAACTCCCGCATCCGTCCGTCCCGCGCCGCCGAGACTCGCCCTCCCGACGAGCTCGTCGGCCGCTCTCTGCAAGTGCCCCTGGATCGTCCGCGAGGTGTTCGTCTGGGTCTGCCAGCCCGAATACCGGGTCCCTTCGTACTCGATCAGCAGCTTGAACGTCGGCATGCGGAGGCTCCGGACGGCCGCGCCATGGTAGTGAATTTTGGCGAGCCGGCGCGAGTTTCGAACGGCGCATGGCCTGGCGTTTCCTCGATCTGATCGGTTCCGAGCTCGCCATCGTCTGGGATGACGGTCACGAGTCCTATTACCCGCTCGAGCAGCTTCGCCGCCACTGCCCCTGCGCCGTCTGCTCGGGCGAACCCGATCTTTTTGGAAATGTCGCCCGCGGTCCCGCCCCTCGCTACACCGACGAATCGTTCGAGGCGACCAGCGTCGAGCGGGTCGGAAATTACGGGCTCCAGATCGGGTGGAAGGATGGCCACCCGTTCGGAATCTGGACGCTCGAGCGCCTTCGCTCCCTCTGTCCCTGCCCCACCTGCAACGAATCGTGACCCCCCTCACCGGCCCCACCTCCGCCGCGGCCTATCGTGAAGGGTCCGGGAGTTGCTCGAAATACGGGAAACCGCCGACGGTTATCGATTCGGATCCCACGACGATGTCACGCCGATTCACTCTCGCCTTCCTGGCGGCGCTCGTGTTCGCCGTCACGATGCACGGAACGACGCTGGTCCTTCCGACGGATGCCCGTCTGGTGGAGAAGTCGCCGGTCATCGTGGTCGGCGTGGTGGTCGAGAGCCGGCCGGTTCTCGTGGGGGGAAGAGCGATCTGGACCGAGAGCCGGCTCGCCGTCGATCGAGTCCTGAAGGGAGAGGCGGGAGCGACGCTGATCGTCCGGGAAGTCGGGGGAGAGATCGAAGGGCGCGTCACGGTGTCTTTCGGCCGCCCGACGTACGAGCCGGGTGAGCGGGTGCTCGCATTCCTCACGCCGACCCCGCGAGAAGATCATCAGACGGTCGACCTTCTGGTCGGGAAGTTCTCGGAGCGATATGGACCGGGCGGAACGCGAATCTGGTTCCGCGAGCTCGCCTCCGAGGGAATCCGGATCTTCGACGGAGCGCTGCAGCCGATGAGCTCCGGCGAGGGGGTGCAGCGGGATGCCGACGCGTTCGAGCGGTTCATCAGCGAGACGCTGCGCGGGAGCCCGGGAACGGGGGGCTATTTCATCGAAGAATCGGCGATCCCGATGGAGGGATCGGTGGAGTCGCAGTTCAAGCTGATCGACCCGGATCGGGTGTACCGCTGGTTCACGTTCGACGACGGTGGGACGGAGACGTGGAGGAGCGCCGGCTCGCAGAGCGGATACGCCGACGGCGGGATCGAGGAGCTGAAGAGCGGCATGAGCTCGTGGACGGGATATGCGGCGGCGAAGATCCGCTACGCCTACCTCGGGCCGGTCAACGGCACGCCCGGCGGACTGACGACTCCGAACGGAGTGAACGAGGTGCTGTTCGACGATCCGGCCGACGAGATCGCGGGAACGTGGAACGGATCGGACGGGGTCGTCGGAACCGGGGGATTCAACGCCGTCGGAGGGCCGCGCTCCTGGAGCTCGCCGTTCGCCGCCGACGCCGACCATCCGCAGGCGAGCTACAGCGCGTGGGCGATCACCGAAGGAAATCTGGTCATCCAGGACGGGATCTCGCCGTCGAAGGGAATCCCGAGCGCGGTGCTCGCCGAGATCCTGGCGCACGAGTTCGGTCACACGCTGGGCTTCGGTCACTCCGACGACGCGACGGCATTGATGTACGCCTCGCTGCAGAATCTCGGGCACCACCTCCGCGCGGACGATCAGCTCGCGGCCCGCTGGCTCTATCCCGCCGGCGGCTCGACTCCGGCTCCACCCCCCCCGCCGGCGCTGACCGTCCCCTCCGCTCCGACCGAGCTCGGTCTCAGTGCGCTCACCTCCGAGCTCGTGCAGATCCGCTGGACGGACAACGCCGACAACGAAGAATTTCAGACGATCTGGTTCCAGCCGAGCGGAGAATCGTTCCGGAAGTTCGGCGACGTTCCCGCGAACGTCACGGCGGCCAGCCTCGGGGGTCTTACTCACGGCCGGGCCTACGGGCTCTACGTCACGGCGAGAAACGAGGCGGGAGAGTCGCCGGCATCGAATCAGATCGTCGTGACGATTCCGCTTCCGAAGCTCGAGGCGGCCTTCACGACCGCTCCGGCGAGCGGCACCGCCGGAATCACGAGATTCTCTTTCTACGACCAGTCGAAGGGGTTCATCGTTTCCCGGGAATGGAGCTTCGGAGACGGAGCGGAATCGACGCTCGCGAACCCGAGCCACCTCTACGAGCAGCCCGGCACCTTCGAGGTCCGGCTCGAGGTTCGCGACTCGAGCGGGCAGATGGCGTCGGCCTCGAGGATGATCACGGTGGCACCGGCGCCGCTGTTCGTGGCCGATTTCGTCTGGGAGCCGTCGGGGGCGATCGCCGGGCAGCCGGTTCGCTTCACCGATCAGTCGACCGGCTCGCCGAGCTCGTGGTCGTGGGGCTTCGGGGACGGCACGGGATCCGCCGAGCGGAGCCCCGAGAAGACCTGGGACTCGCCCGGCAGCTATCCGGTATCGCTGACGATCTCGAACGGACTGCAGACCTCGCGCTCGGATCGGACGGTGACGGTGGCGGCGGGCTCGGGGGGCGCGCAGGCGGTATCCGCGGAGTTCGAATTGTCGGCCACGCACTCCCGCATCGGCGAGGCGGTCGACTTCACCGACCGCTCCGCCGGGGCGCCCGAGGCGTGGTCCTGGAGCTTCGGTGACGGAGTGAGCTCGAGCCTTCAGAACCCGAGTCATGCGTACCGGGCGGCCGGAGTGTACGCGGTGACGCTGACGGCGACGAAGGGGGCGAGCTCGAGCACGCGGACGCGGTCTCTGATCGTGCGCGAGGCGGCCCACGCCTTCCACGCGATGATCCCGGCCTCGGCGCAGACCGGGGGGGCGGGCGGGACCGACTGGCGCACCGAGCTCACGATCCACAACGCCGGCTCGACCGCGGCCGACGCGACGCTCCGGTACCTTCCCGACGCCGGCCGGGCGATCATCGAACGGGACGTGACGATTCCTCCGGGGGCGAGCGTCTCGTGGGAACGGGCGCTGGTCGATCTGTTCGGCCTCGAGAGCGGTCGCGGCGCCATCACCCTCGATGCGGTCGCGGACGACGAGACGCCGAACCTCAAGGTCTCGAGCCGAACCTTCACCGATTCTCCGGATGGAACCTACGGCCAGTTCGTTCCGGCCGTCGGCAGCACCGGGTCCGAGACGACGCTCTGGATCACCGGGCTCGAATCGAGCGCCGCATATCGAACGAACGTCGGATGGGCGAATCGCGAATCGGCCGCGGTGCAGGCGACCTTCCGGCTCTGGGACGGCAGCGGCGCGAATCTCGGCTCGGCGGAAGTGAACGTCGCCTCGCACGGTTTCGCCCAGGTCCCGATCGCGTCGCTGTTCCCGTTCCTGGCGAGCCAGCCGCGCACCGGGCTGACGCTTCGGATCACCGCCTCGCGTCCCGGAGCGCTGGTCGCCTATGCGTCGGTCGTCGATCAGAGCTCGCAGGATCCGATCTTCCTCGCCGCGAGACCGGCCCCCCTCGGAAGCTCGCTGACCGTCCCGGTGGTGGGGCGAACCAGTGGCGCCGGCTCGACCTTCTGGCGCAGCGAAGTCCACCTGTTCAACACCGGCTCGACTCAGTTGCGGCTGGCGCTCCGGCTCCTCAGGTCGGACGCCGACAATCGAGGAGCCGCATGGAAGGAGATCGACCTCGCGCCGCAGAAGTCGCTCGCGATCGCCGACGTGTTCGACTTCCTCGGCGAGGGAGCGGGGCTCGGATCGCTCGAGATCGGCTGGAGCGGATCCTCCACCGGTCCCGTGATCGCGAGCCGCACGTACACTACGCGCGATGGGCAGCCCGGAACGTACGGCCAGTCGATCGACGGGGTCGCACCCGGAAGGTTCGGCATCGAGTCGGTCGTCACGGGACTCCGCTCGGACGAGGGGTACCGTGCGAACCTCGGACTGGTCAACGGCGGAGACGCGTCGATGAGCGTCATCCTGCAGGCCATCGCTCCGGACGGAAGCGTGCTGGCCGAGGAGTTCGCCTCGATCGCCCCCCGATCGCAGCGCCAGCTTTCGCTCTCGTCGATGTTCCCCTCGCTCGCAGGGGCGGAGTCGCTCGGGGCATTCACTCTGGTCGTGCGCTCGCTCGACCAGCCGGCTCTGTTCGCGTACGGCTCGGTCGTCGACCAGCGCTCCGGCGACCCCGTCTACATCGCCGGCGAATGAGCTCTCAGGCCGAGGCCGGCACCACGCGCGTTCCCGCCGAGCCTTCGATGGCTTCACGCAGGTGCTCGACGTCGGTGATCAGGACCTGATTGCCGGTCCGCTGAACGAAGTCGATCGCCGCCTCGATTTTCGGCCCCATCGATCCGGAAGGAAACTGCCCGGAGGCGAGGTGACCTCGCGCCTGCTCGACGGTCATCACGTCGATGCCGCGCTCGGTCGGCTCGCCGAAGTCGAGCGCGACCCGCTCCACCCCCGTGAGAATGATGAGCACTTCCGCCCTGAGATCCGCCGCCAGAAGCGCCGAGACGTAGTCCTTGTCGATCACCGCCTCGATGCCGCGCCACTGCCCGTCGCGACCGCGGACGACCGGGATCCCGCCACCGCCCGCCGCGATGACGACCGTCGCCGTTTCGAGCACCGCGCCGATCGCCTCCACTCCGAGAATCCTCAGAGGACGCGGCGAGGGAACGACTTTCCGCCACCCCCGCCCCGCGTCCTCGCGCACGGTCCATCCGTAATCGCGCGCGAGCGCCTCCGCCCGGTAGCGCGTGAAGAACGGACCGATCGGCTTGGTCGGCCGCTTGAATGCCGGGTCGTTCGGATCGACTTCGACTTCGGTCAGAATCGAGACGACCGACGAGGGAAGCCCCACCGACTCGAGCCGGTTCCGCATCGCCTGCTGCAGCATGAACCCCATCGAGCCTTCGGTCTGGGCCACGGCGACGTCGAGCGACTGCGGGGGGATCTTGGTCGATGCCTCTTCCGCCTGGATCAGGATGTTGCCGACCTGCGGCCCATTGCCGTGAACGATGGCGAGCTTGTAGCCGTGGCGGACGATCTCGGCGAGCCACCGCGCGGCCTGACGGGCTCGGGCGATCTGCTCTTCCTGCGTGCCTCGATCCTCGGGGCGCAGCAGCGCGTTTCCTCCGAAGGCGACCAGAGCGACGCGGGCGGTCATGTGGTCTCCGGGCGGCTCAATCCGCCGGGCCCTCGCGGTCCAGCGGCATCGTCATGCAACGCGGACCTCCCCTCGCGCGGGACAGCTCGTGACCCTGGATCTGAACCGCGTATTTCCGCCCGCTGCGGGTATCGAGCTCGGCACGACCGAGCAGCAGGTCGTCCTCGTAGACGATGTGGTAGCCGTGGCGGCCGAGCTCCTCGGCGGTTCGCACGTTCCGCTCGTAGAGGAGGATGATTCCGGGAGCGAGCGCGAAGGCGTTCGCCCCGTCGGTCCACTGCTCGCGCTGCTGGTCGATCGGATTCCTTCCGCCGCACGGAATCGGCTCGAGCTCCATCCCCTTCTCCCGGAGAGCCGACAGGAGCGAGTGCACCGGATTGAAGGAGAGCTGCTTTCTCTGGAGATCGAGCTCGTAGACCTCCGCTTCTTCCGCTCCTCCTTCGAGAATCACCGGAGCATGGACCAGGCATTCATCGGCGCTGATGATGGTGAAGACCGTATCGAGGTGCATGTAGGAGCGGCGTTGCGGTATCTCGACGACGAGGATCGATTTCACCTCGGATGCCCCCTCGCGGAGCGATTCGGCGAGCCGCTCGACTCCGGCGCGGTTCGTGCGCTCGGTCACGCCGACCAGGAGCAGGTCGCGCCGCGCGACCAGAACGTCCCCTCCCTCGATCGTCGGCAGGCGCCGGACGCCGGCTGCCGTCTTCGGCCACGGTGTGTCGTAGTGGTCGAGCCAGAACAGGTCCTGCCCGCGGAACGAGGGATGGAATCCGAACACGTAACGCGACAGAAGCGACTCGCGACGGCGGGCCTCGGTCGCCATCGCCGAGACGATGACACCGTCTCCGAATACGACCTGCGGATCGCGCATGAAGAAGAGATTCGGGACCGGCTGGAGCTCGAACGCGTGAGCTTCCCCGTTCCCCGTTTCGGGCGCCTCGATCCCCGCGACGAGCATCTCGGCGATTCCCCGGGGCGGCTGCTCGCGCAGCATCGCGATCGTCCGTTGCGAGAGCGGCTCGCGGCGCGCGAGGTCGGCGAGAATCGCGGTGCGCGTCTCTTCGTCCTCGAGCGCCTCTTCGAGCAGGTCCTGCAGATCGTAGACTTCATCCGCGACGTAGCGGACGACCTGCTGGAATTTCCGGTGCTCCTCGCGGGCGAGCTGCCCGTAGAGGATGTCGTCGAACAGGAGCTGTTCCATCATCGACGGCATCATGACGTCGATCTCGCGGCCGGGAAGGTGCACCAGAACGCTGCGCAGCCGGCCGATCTCGCTGGTCACGCTCAGCTTCATGCGGCGGGGATTCTATCCCAACGGTTTTGCGCGACCGGGCGGGAGCGCCGCGTAGAACTCGGCGAGCCGCGCAGCGGCCGGCGCGTAGCGCGAGCGGGCCGTCGCGTCGACGCACTCGTCCTGCCCGACGCCGGCCCGTCCCGAAAGAACCGCATCGCAGACCGAGGCGAGCGCGGCCACCGACGCCTCGCCGGCGACGAGCCGGTCCGCCAGCGGACCGTACAGCGCGCGCACTCCCGCGATCGGCCAGGCGGCGACCGGCGTGCCGCACGCCATCGCCTCCACCACCGCCCGGTGCCCCTCGTCCGACCCGCGGGCCGTGAACAGCATCAGATCGGGCGCGCGCAGATGCTCGGCCAGCTCGCGCTCGTGGTATCCCGCCCAGATCACAGCACCGTCGATTCCGAGCCGCCGCGCACGCGCCTCGAGCGCCGGACGCAGCGGTCCATGCCCGATGATCAGAAGCCGCGCGTCGGATCTCGTGCGGCGCACCTCCACCAGCACGTCCATCGCCGCCTCGAACCCCCGGCCGCGATCGACCTTGCCGATGAACCCGAGTAGCGGCTCCCCCGGCGCGACCCCGTACGCTTCGCGCACCGACGGCCCGGGACGGAACAGCCGCTCGTCGACCGGCGGCGGCGTGTACAGCGGCTTGAACCGCGCGATGGCGGCGGATCGGACGAAATCCTCGTTGATCACGCACACCCCTTGCGTTCCCCGCAGCAGCCAGCGTGTGACGGGGTCGCGGCGCAGAGTCCGTTCCGAGTGGAACGTTCGAACCAGGCGCGGGCCGGCGAGCCCGCGCGTCGCGATCCGCCCGAGCCAGTGATCGTGCGTCAGATGCACGTGGACCACGTCGAACCCTTCCGAGAGCACGAAGCGTCGAATCGCGCCGCCGGCGCGCGCGACCGACAGAGGATCGGCTTCCCGCCGCACGATCGCGTGCGTGAACGGGAGGTGGCCGATCTTCCTTTCCAGCCCCCCTCCCCCGACGTAGCCGTAATGCGCTTCGAGGCCCGCGCGGCGCAGCGCCTCCACCTCGGAGAACGCCGGGGCGGCGGCTCCCGTCCACCGGTCGAAGGAGGCGAGATGCAGGATCTTCATGCAGGTCGGGCAGGGGCGGCGCCGGGCCGATGCGCTCGCGCGCGGAACGCCCCGGAGCGCCGCTTCCCGGGAGGGCGCCATGATAGACTACGCCGCGCCATGGCGGTCGACGCCGAGCTCCTCGAGATTCTCGCCTGTCCTCTCTGCAAGGAACCGGTGCGCGTCGTCCCGCTCGACGAGGCCCGCCGATCCGAGCTCCGCGACCGCTACCGCGACAAGTTCCGCGGTGAGGAGCCGATCGTCGAGGAAGGTCTCCGCTGCGTCCGGTGCGGGCGCGTCTACCCGGTCGTGAGCAGCATCCCCGTGATGCTGGTCGAAGAAGCGATCGTCGAATCGTGAGCTCTTGACGCTCTCCGACTCCTTTCGCCGCCTTCTCGACGCTCCCGCCCCGCTCCGCGTCGCCGTCTTCGCCTACCTCGCCCACCTTCTCTGCCAGGGATGGATCGGCAGCTCGGAGACGTTCCTCGGGATCGCCCTGATCGGGATCGGTCTCGCCTGGAAGCGGCGCGGCCTCTCGGTCCCCTTTCACCCGCTCTACCTTCCGCTCGCCCTCTTCGCCGTCGGATCGATTCTCTCCGCCGCCTTCTCCGACCGCCCCCTGATCTCGCTCGCGAACGCGAACGAATGGTTCGCCTTCCTCGCCTTTCCTCTCGCCCTGGCGCTCTACGCGCGGTTCCCGACCCTCCCGCGACTCGCGATCACGATGCTGCTCGTGCTCGGCAGCCTCCAGTCGCTCTACGGCCTCGTTCAGTTCTTCGCCTTCGGTCACGACGCGCTGGAGCGCCGGATCATGGGAACGACCGCTCACGTGATGACCTACTCGGGCATCCTGCTTCCCCTCTGCCTGATGTTCATCGCGCTCGCGCTCGGACGCGAACGCCGCGCCTGGTTCGCGCTCGGCGCCGCGCTGACCAGTCTCGCGATCGTCCTGACATTCACCCGCGGCGCCTGGCTCGGCTGGATGACGGGGCTCGCCGTCCTCTTCCTGATGCGACGCCCCCGCTTCCTTCTTTACCTCGCTCCGATCCTGCTGCTCGCGATCACATTCAGCCCTCTCCCGCTGTTCGCTCGCCTCGTCTCGAGCTTCGACTTCCAGCAGACCTCGGTTCTCGACCGCATCCGGATGACCCAGGCCGGCGTCGAGATGATCCGGGATCATCCGCTGCTCGGGGTCGGCCCCTCGAACGTCAAGGAGGTCTACCCTCTCTATCGTCAGCCGGACGCCCCCCGCTTCCGGATTCCCCACCTGCACAACAATCCGGTCCAGATCTGGGCCGAGCGGGGGCTCCTCCCCTTCGTCGCCTGGGCTCTGCTCCAGATCATGTTCCTGCGGGATGCCCTCTCCCGGCGCGGCGACCCGCGTGCCCGGGACTGGGCGGAGGGAGGGATCGCGGCCACGTGCGGGCTGCTGGTGGCGGGGCTGTTCGAGTACAACTTCGGCGACACCGAGGTGCTGCTGACGACGCTGGCGGTCTGGGCGCTGACGCTGGCGGGTCCGGGGGGCGATGCGACCCCGGTCGCAGGGTCGGAGCGGCGCTCCGAGGCCCTCCCGCGCGCGGGCGAATCGCCGGCGTAAAACGGTTGTTCTCGTCTGGAGTCGCCCGGCTGCCCCGAGGCGTAACCTTTCCGTGATGACCGCGTCGAACAGGACAGAGCCGGTGATGAAGCACCTGAGCGATCAGGAGTTGATGAAACTCCTGCAGGACGGCGACCTCACTCCGGCGGGGGAGATCTTCGACCGCTACAGCGCTCGAATCTACAACTTCTCGTACCGCTTTCTGAAGAGCAGCGAGGCGGCCGAAGACGCGACCCAGGAAGTGTTCGTGAAGATGATTCGGTACGCGAAGCAGTTTCACGGCGAGGCGAAGCTCTCGACGTGGCTGTTTTCGATCGCGGCGAACCATTGCCGCGACTGGCTGCGGAAGGCGGACAACCGGAACAAGGAGTCGGAGGAGACGCTACTGACGCTTCCGGCTCCGGGCGAGAGCTCGCCCGAACGGGACATGGAGAGGAAGGAGAACGAAGTCCGCGTGCAGAAGGCACTCGAGCTGCTGACGCCGGAACAGCGGGAAGCGATCCTGCTGTCGCGTTACCAGGGGCTCTCGTACGCGGAGATCGCTCAGATCGCGGGCTGTTCGGAGGGCGCCGTGAAGACGCGCGTTTTCCGGGCGATGGAAACGCTGAAGAAGGCGTTGACGCGGCAGCCGGCGGGAGGCAACGAATGTCTGAATGTCATGTAACGCGCGAGCGGATGCCGCAGCTGCTCCTCGAGTCGATCGAGGGAGGCGAGCGGGAGAGCTCGCATCTCCACATCGAGCGCTGCAGCGAATGCGGCCGCGAGTGGAGCGATCTGAGGGAGACCTGGGCGACCCTGGGCGAAGTTCCAGAAGTCCCGGTGCCGGCCGGAGTTCGCGGGCGCTTCCTCGAGGCGATCGGCCAGCGGGCCTCCGGAAACGTCGTCGTTCCGTTTCGCGCGCGTCCGGCGGCGCGATGGATCGCGCAGGCAGCGGCGGTCGCGCTGCTGGTGGGCTCGTTCTTCGCGGGACGGGCGCTCGCGCCCCCCTCCGGTGAGCTTTCACCGGGGCAGATCGTCGCCCTGGAGCCCGTCCGGTTGAGCGGCTCGCAGTTGATCCCCGCGTCGCGGCTCGCCTCCGAGATCGACGGCACGCCGCGGATCGAGAACGTCCGCTTCGCCCCCGATCCCTCGTCCGGCGACATCCGGCTCGCCTTCGATCTCACGTCCGAGGTCACGGTCACGGGGCGGCCGGGTGACGAGAGCCTGGCGAATCTGCTCGCATACGTGCTCGAGCGCCGCGAGAGCCCGAGCCATTCCCGCTCGGCGACGATTCAGTGGATCCGCGACAACTGGTCTGCCGGCGGCAAGGCGAGCCCCGAGCTCGCGCGGGCCCTGGCGAGCGTGCTGAAGAACGACACGCACGAGGGCGTCCGTCTCAAGGCGATCGATGCGCTCAAGTCGCTGCCGCCCGAGGCGAGCGCCGCCACGCAGACGGCGCTGATCGACGCGCTCAGGAACGATCCGAATCCGGCGGTCCGTCTCAAGGCGGTCGAAGCGCTCGCCAACATCGCCAACGCCGGCACCCCTCTCGATCCCGCCATGCTCGATACGCTCCGGCAGAAGGCCGCCCAGGACGACGAAAATCTCTACGTCCGCGTCAGGGCCGCCGAAGCTCTCGAGCGGATCGACCTGTGAGAGCGATGACGATGAGCACGCGTCCTTTGCTCGCCGCCCTCGTCGTGGCCGTTCTCGCCACGCCGGCGTTGGCGGTTAAAGTCAGCACCGAGCGCTTCCAGAGCGCGGCGCCGTTCGCGCAGGGCGGCTCGCTGCTGATCGACAACCCGATCGGCGCGGTCGTCGTCACCGGGATGCAGCGTCCCGGGCTCCGGTGGGAGGCGATCAAGACCGTCCAGGCGATCGACGACCGCTCGCTCCACGAGGGACGCGCCCAGACCGGCCTCGCCATCTCCGGCAACGAACGGACCCGCGTTCTGCGAACGACCATTCCCTATCCCCTTCGGAACGGCCGGTGGGAGAGCAAGGTCGCCTACCGGGTCGAGATCCCCGCCGACGCGAATCTGACGATCGTCACCGTCAGCGGCGAGCTGATCCGCGTCACCGGCTTCGAGGGGGGATCGATCACGATCAAGAACGTCAATGGGCGCATTCAGCTCGAGAGCGTCGTCGCCCCCGTCAGCGTGGAGACCGTCAACGGCCACATCGAAGCAGCACTCCCGGGGCGGCCGCGGAACGACTGGAGCCTCTCGAGCGTGAACGGGACCATCGAGCTCCGCGTGCCGCGCAACGCCGCCTTCGAGTGGAACGCCGAGACGATTCGCGGCGGAATCCACACGAGCCTCAAGCTGGCGGGGTTCTTCCGTCGGAACCCCGAGCTTCGCCAGTACTGGGCGGCGGTGGGAGAAGGATCGAAAGTCATCGTGCGGACGACCAGCGTGCTGGGCGACATCTACCTGATGGGCGAAGGGACGGCCCTTGCCGACGCTCAGCCGATCTTCGCCTCGGAGAACCGCCTCGCGGAGGCGGCGGCGGCGCCTCGGCAGCCGCAGCCGCTCCGCCCCGACACGAGCGCGGCCTTCCGGCGGGTGGCGAACACGATGCTGATTCAGGCGCCGAGCTCGCGCTCGTTCGTCGCGCAGCAGGCGAGAATCGCCGGGGACTTCAGGATCGACACGCCGATGGGGAGCGTCTTCGTCGGCGAGATCGGCGGCGATGCGGACATCACGACGAAAGCGGGGGAGATCGTGCTCGGCAGGGTCGGAGGCCGGGGCGACATCCGCTCGCTCGGAGGCTCGCTTCACCTCGGCGAGGTCGCCGGCCCGCTCCGGGCCCATACCGAGGTCGGCGACGTCTTCATCCGCTCGGCTCGCAAGGGGGGCTCTGCGGTGACCGAGGGGGGGACGATTCACGTCGGATTCACGGGTGGCGCGACTTCGCTCCGCTCGGGAGGAGGCGACGTGGTAGTCCATCGCTCGGGGGGACCGCTCGAGGCCCGGACCAGCTCGGGCGACGTCTGGATCGCCGTCGACCCCGGTGCGAAGACCCAGCGCATCGAGGCGATCACCGAGGACGGCAACGTCATCCTTCAGGTGCCGGCGGGATTCGGGGGAGAGATCGATGCGATCGTTCTGACCTCGAGTGAGGGAGCGGGGGCGATCGCCTCGGATCTGTCCGGGCTGACGATCGTCCGTGAGGCCGACGGCGGGCGGACGCGCATCCGCGCCACGGGTAAGGTGAACGGCGGCGGAGATCGCATCGTGCTCCGCGCCAGCGAGGGGACGATCCAGATCCGCCTCACCCCCACCCTCAGCTCCCGCTGAGGTGCCCGCCGACGCGTTCTCGCCTTCCCCCGCATCGCCCGTCTCCGGTTGACTTTTGCGGCGCGATCGAATCGACTAGTGTCCTGTAACGTCGGAATCGATAGCAGATGGCGAAGGGATCGGCGTCGTGAGCGAGGCGCGCCGACGCAGGCATAGCGGGGTCTATGCTGAGGAGGCGTGAGCGAAGCTCACGGCGTCGAGACCGAGCCAGGTGCTGTTGATTCCGGCGTTACAGGACACTAGTGGTGCGCCGCCCGCCGCCGGGTGGGGGCCATCGGGCGAGTGAGTGACGGAGATTCCCCCCCCGCCCGGGGCGGGCGGGACGCCCGCACCACACCATGTCGGCGATTCCGCTTCAGTTCGCCTCGGAAATCATTTCGGCCGTTTCTCCGCCGGTGATACCTTTCTCGCTGCGCGCAGCCATGGAGCGGCCTCAGGAGACCCGATGACCATCCCCACCGAGCCGATCGGGAGCATTCCCCGGCCGGTTTCCCTGATCGAGGCCATGACGAAGAGCGAGACCTGCTCGACGCCAGCCGGATCCGCGAAGGGAAGATGAACCTCCGGACTCGCCCGTTCGATCTGTCGGCCGCGATCGAGGACGCCGTGAAAGCCGTCTCCCCCGCCGCCGGGGAGAGAGGTGTGAGCCTCGAGGTCGAGATCCCGGGAACGGCCGTCCGGTTCGTCGGCGACCCCGGGAGGATCCAGCAGGTGCTCTGGAATCTCCTCACCAACGCGATCAAATTCTCTCCGGAAGGATCCGGCGTCACGACGCGCCTCCACGTCGACGAGTCGGCCGCGACGATCACGGTCGAGGATCACGGCGAGGGTATCAGCCGCGAGTCCCTCCGGCAGATCTTCGACGAGCTCCGGCAGGAGGAAAAAGGGGAGCGCGCGGGAGGGCTGGGGCTCGGCCTCTTCATCGTGAGGACCATCGTGACTCTGCACGGCGGGACCATCGAGGCCCACAGCGACGGGCCGGGCCGCGGAGCGACGTTCGTCGTGAGTCTTCCGCTCCACGCTCAGGGACACGAACCGGGCGGGAGTGCAGCGCCGGCGACGCCTCCCGATACCGGCGCTGTATCATCGGCCTGCTGACCGAGGATCGCGATGACCTTTTCCCGACGCCCCGCAATCATTCTGCTCGCCGCCGCGCTCGCGATGACGGCGTGCGGCGACGAGCGGGCCGTCGCCCCTCCGGCCGGGCCGCAGCAGGTCGAGCTCGACCCGGCGCTGGAGCGGGAGATCGTCGAGTGGCGCGAGCGTCGCGCGGCGAGCCTCACGCGCGACACCGGGTGGCTGACGCTCACCGGGCTGTTCTGGCTCGCGGAGGGGGAGAACTCCGTCGGCTCGGGCGAGGGGAACCGGGTCCGGCTTCCCGAGAAGGCCCCCGAACGCGTCGGCACGCTCACTCTGCGCGAGGGGACCGTGACGCTGTCGGCGCCGGCGGAGGCCGGCCTCAGAGTCGGCGGTGAGCCGGTCGGGTCGATCGAGATGGCGCCCGACGTCTCCGGAAGCCCGACCATCGCGGAGATCGGAGCGGTGCAGTTTCTCGTGATCGAGCGCGGGGGGAAGATCGGCGTGCGGGTGCGCGACCGGGAGCATCCGGCGCGGACGAGCTTCGCAGGCCTCGACTATTTCCCGATCGATCCGAAGTGGCGCGTCGAGGCGCGGCTCGAGCCGTACGATCCGCCCAAACAGATCCCGATCCTCAACATCATCGGTATCGTCGAGCCGGCGCCCTCGCCGGGCGCGCTCGTCTTCACGGTCGACGGCAGGGAGCATCGCCTCGATCCGATCGCCGAGGAGGGGTCGGACGAGCTGTTCGTGATCTTCGCCGACCGGACGAGCGGGCGCGAGACCTATCCGGCGGGACGATATCTCTATGCCGAGCGGCCGGGACCCGACGGAACGACGATCCTCGATTTCAACCGGTCGTACAGCCCGCCGTGCGCGTTCACCGAGTTCGCGACCTGCCCCCTCCCCCCCCGCCAGAACCGCCTCGCGGTCCGCGTCGAAGCGGGCGAGAAGAACTTCGAAGGGGCGCATTAGGGCGGGAGCGCACGATTCCGACGCCCGCTTGCGCGCTCCGCGGCCCCTCACGAAACCGCGGATCGAGTCGCAGGAGTCCGCCTCACCGCCTCGCGGAGCCCCGAGCTCGAGTGAGAGAAAAAGACCTCATGCCACGGACTCACGATCGAGGCGGCTTCGTATGCGCGGACCTGCCGAGGCGAGCAAGCCACCACACTCGGGCTGGCCGGCTGCGCGAACCCGCGTGACGTCTTTTTACATTTTGCATTGTGCATTTTGCATTCTGCATTTGCCGCGAAGCGGCGTTCTTTCCCGACTCATCACGACCCGGACTTCCGCGTTCTGCGTTCCGCGTTCCGCGTTCCGCGTTCTAGAATGATGGCGTGTCCCGGCGCCGCCATCCGCGAAGCATCGACCCCGAAGCGAAGGAGACTTCCCCCTTCTTCGTGACGTGGCTTCCGATGTACCTCGACTATCTCGCCGTCGAGAAGGGGCTGGCGCAGAACTCGATCCGGGCGTATAGGGCGGACCTGCGGCACTTCGGCCACTGGCTGGGAGAAAAAGGCGTCGCGCTGGAGGGGGTCGGCCGGATCCACCTGATCCGCTATTTCCAGGCGCTTCGCGGCGCCGGGATCTCGACGCGCTCGGTGGCGCGCGCCCTCGCCTCGATTCGCGGGATGTACCGCTTTCTCACGGCGGAGCGCCACCTGCAGGGTGATCCGACCGAGAACCTCGACAACCCGAAGCTCTGGTCCTCCCTCCCGACCTCGCTCCTCCCCTCGGAGATCGAGGCGCTCATCGCCGCTCCCGACCTCGCGACCACGCTCGGGCTGCGCGACCGCGCGATGCTCGAGGTGCTCTATGCGACCGGGCTCCGGGTGAGCGAGCTGATCCGGATTCGCATCGACGACCTCGTCCTCGACGCCGGCTTCCTCCGCGCGTTCGGCAAGGGATCGAAGGAACGGATCGTTCCGTTCGGCGACGCGGCGCGCGACACGGTCGTCGCATGGATCGAGCGCGGACGGCCCGAGCTCGACCGCCACGGCGACCCCGCGCTCTTCCTGAGCAACCGCGGCCGCCCCCTCAGCCGCCAGTCGGTTTGGATGATGATCGAGAAGTACGCGCGCCGCGCCGGCATCACCGCCCGCATCTCGCCGCACGTTCTCCGGCACTCGTTCGCGACCCATCTGCTCGAGAACGGCGCCGACCTCCGCTCCGTGCAGGTGATGCTCGGCCATGCCGACATCTCCACCACCCAGATCTACACGCACGTCACGCGCGCCCGCCTCCAGAAGATCTACGATCAGTACCATCCGCGGGCGTGAGGACGGGCGGGGGAACGAGTTTGAACGACCCACCCTCATGAATCTGAACGTACTCACGATCCGACACCTCCCGGCCGCCGTCCGCCTCGGGCTCCGGAAGCTCGCGCGGCGCATCGGCCGCGGCGGGGGCGCGCGCCGCGATCCGGCGGCGATCGACGTCCGCGACCTGATCCGCGACAGCTCGCCCGAAGAGCTCAACCGCCTCGCCGAGGAGTATTTCTCGAAGCTGCCGAACTGGGACTTCCATCTGGCGAAGCCGTTCCACGACGCAAACGACGCCCCCGCACTGCTGATCAACTTCGCCACGGCGATCCAGGGGCTGGAGCCGTTCCCCGGCGCGAGGGTGCTCGACTTCGGCGCAGGGAGCGGCTGGACCTCCCGCTATCTGACGCAGCTCGGCTGCCAGGTCGTCGTGCTCGACCTCTCGCCTACGGCCCTCCGGATCGCCCGCGAGCTGTTCGCCCGCCAGCCGGTCGTCGGAGCGCTCCCCGAGCCGGAGTTCCTCGAGTTCGACGGGCGGAGGATCTCGCTCCCCGATGCGAGCGTCGACCGCATCCTCTCGTTCGACGCCTTCCACCACGTTCCCGATCCCGACGCCACGCTCGCCGAGCTCGCGCGCGTCCTCCGCCCCGGAGGCATCGCCACCTTCTCCGAGCCCGGCCCGGAGCACTCGAAGACCGAGCACTCGCAGCACGAGATGCGGACGTGGGGCGTGATCGAGAACGACGTCGACGTCCACGCGATCTGGCGCCGCGCGCACGAGGTGGGATTCACCGAGATCCGGATGGCGGCGTGCTTCCCCGGAAGCTATCAGGTGAGCCTTCGCGATTACGATCAGATCCTCGCAGGCCGCGGAGCGTACCTGGAGTGGGCCGAGACGACGCGGTCGCATCTGAAGAACATCCGCAACTTCTCACTCGTGCGCGCGGGAGAGGAGGCGCGAGACAGCCGGCGGAGGGAGGGGCTCGCCGCCCGGATCGCGATCCGCCTCGCCGGCTCCGCGCGGGCCGGTGCGCCGCTGCGGGTCGAGGCCGAGGTCCGGAACGTCGGCCGCTCGCGGTGGCTGCCGTCGAATCAGATCCCGGGAGGGGTGTCGCTCGGCTGCCATCTCTACGACGATTCGAACCGCGTCGTCGAGAACGACTTTCACTGGGAGCCGCTCGCCTCGCCGCCGCGGCCCATCGAGCCGGGCGAAGCCGTCTCGCTCTCGTTCGAGCTTCCGCCCCTCAGCGCGGGCGCCTGGGAGCTCGAGTTCGACTGCGTGGCGGACCGGGTGACCTGGTTCGGGCAGGTCGGCTCGGCCACCCGGCGCGTGGCGGTCCGCGTCGAGCCCGCCGCCGCTCCGTAACCTCGGGGCGCGGCCGGCCGTCAGGGCATAATGGAGGGAGCGGTGCGCGTTCCTTCCGAGGTCCGATGAGCCCGAAGCCGATCCTTCTCGCTGCGCTGGTCGCGGCGGCCGTCCCGGCGGCCGCACGGGCGGAGATCGCCGTGCTGACCAACGGGCGGACGCTCAAGATCTCCGGATGGGCGATGGGAGCGGAAACGGCCGTTCTCACGCTCACCGCCGGCGGTGAGATGCGGATCGCGGTCGAACGGATCGATCGGATCCTCGACGACGAGATCGCGGCGCCCCTTCCGGAGCCGGCTCTCGAACGCCGGACGTGGCGCTTCGACGAGGCGAATCTCCCGATGTTCGGGTCGCGGTTCGACGGGATCATCGTCGAGGCCGCGAGGAAGTTCGACGTCGACGCGGCGCTCGTCTCGGCCGTCATCAAGGCGGAGTCGGACTACGATCCGCGCGTGGTGTCGCACAAGGGAGCACGCGGGCTGATGCAGCTCATGCCGGCGACCGCGCGCCGCTTCGGCGTGACCGATTCGTTCGATCCCAACGCCAACATCCACGCCGGCACCCGCTATCTCCGGTGGCTCCTCGACCGCTTCGAGGGCGACGTCCGACTCGCCCTGGCGGGATACAACGCCGGCGAAGGAAACGTCGCGAAGTACGACGGCGTCCCGCCGTTCCGCGAGACGGTCGAGTACATCCGCCGCATCGCGCGCCATCTCGAGACGCGCCGCGGGATCGTCATCGCAGCGGGGCTGTGACCGCGGCGGCGCCGGCCTCGGGGCCGCAGCAACTCCGCCGTCGGAGGGTCACCACGACGTCGTCCGTCCCCAGCTCCACTTCAGATCGACCGTCGCCACCCTCCCGCCGACGTCCAGTCCGGCACCCGATTCGGCCGCCGACGGCCGCGCGGCATTCACGCTCGTCAGCTCGATCCCGACCCGCAGACGATCGGTGAGCGACCACAGCAGCGCTCCCGTCCACCCCCACGCCTCCTCGGCGTTGTTCTCCGCCCGCGGGTCCCCGTCCACCTCCCACACCCGCATCCAGTCGCGCCTCACGCTCGCGCGCCACCGCTCCGCTTCGTACGAGGCGAGAACGTAGGCGCTGCCGAAGTCGGCCTCGATCTCGACGAACCTTCCCATCGCGGTGAATCCGCCGAGATACTCGGCGGCGAGGGTCCAGCGATCCGAGGGGCGCACCAGGACGCCGGCGAGGTGGAAATCGGTCTCCCACGAGTACTCGTCGCCGTAGCGATTGCGGTCGCCCCGGTTGTCGAGGCGCGTGTACTGTGCCGACCAGCGGTCGCGCTCGAGGCGCGCGCGGGCCGACCATCCGAGCCGGTCGTCGAGGTCGTCGCGGAACGGCGTTGTGCCGTCCCTCTGCAGGACGAACACTTCGCTGAGAGACCAGAGGTCCGGCAGCGGAAGGACCTCGTCGAAAACGCTCACCCGGTCGTGCATCGACCATCCGCGCCAGGCGAGAAGCGTCCCCATCGTGTCGTTTCCGACGAACA
>DATKCD010000041.1:0-6222 GCA_035544735.1 Thermoanaerobaculia bacterium | reverse complement strand
GCTACCGCATCAAATTCGAAGCCGACACCTCCAACGGCGAACACCTCGTTTGGGCGGTCACCCTGCCGGTCCACGTCTTGTAGCCGGCGGCTGGCCGGCGGCCAGAAAAGGGCAGTTAATTCGGTCCTGAACCTACTGTAGAATCGCTCTAGTTGCGACCAAACGTGGTCCAAACGAAACGGGAGATTTGGTCCAAACGAAACGGCAGCTCACACCCGGGGTCGCCACCCACCCGGGGGCGGGCGGGACGCCCGCACCACACCCGGGTGGGTGGGCAGCGGCCCTCGCCGCCGGATGCGCCGCTCACGGCTCCCGGCGGACCGCCCGGCGGAGACCGATGGTGCCCGGCATGAAGAACGAAGGGAGGAAACGGGTGCTCTTTCTCTGCACCCACAACTCCGCCCGCAGCCAGATGGCCGAAGGGCTTCTCCGCAGCATGGCGGGAGAGCGGTTCGAGGTGGCGAGCGCCGGCACCGAGCGGACGCGCGTGCATCCCCTCGCGGTCGAGGCGATGCGCGAGATCGGCATCGACATCGGCGGCCACACCTCGAAGACGCTCGATGCGTTCAGGGGGGAGCGCTTCGATTACGTGATCACCGTCTGCGACCGCGCGAACGAGAGCTGTCCGCTCTTTCCCGGCGATACGGAGCGCATCCACTGGAGCTTCGACGATCCGAGCGCAGCGAGCGGCTCCGACCAGGAGCGTCTCGCCGTCTTCCGGACGGTTCGCGACGCCATCCGGCAGCGGCTCCGGTCGTTTCGATGACGCCCGGTGGCTCGCACCGCTACGCGTCGAGCCTCCTGAGCCAGTTCGCGAGCTCGCTCACCGGGGAGCCCTTCACGACCGTGCTCCGCTCGCCGGGGCCCGCCCGGAGGCTCGGGTCGACTTTCTCCGGCGGATCGGCTCGAAAGCGCTCCTCGAGCACCGTTCCCTCCGGGAACAGAACGACGCGGACCTCCCACGTCGTCCGATGCGCTTCCAGCCGCTGGTCGCCGACCGAGATCACCTCGTAGTCGCCGACTTTCTCGGTCGTCTCGGTGATGCAGACCACCCCCTTCCGCTCCGCCGGCCACCCCTCCGCGACCTTCCCGTGAAGCCACGGCCCCGCGACCTCGAACGGTCCCGCCGAGCGCTCGAACACGACGAATTTTCCCTCGCCCGGAACGGCATCGACGGCCCGACGCCCCGTGCAGGAGAGCACGAACAGCTCCTTCGCTCTCTGTGGCAGCCACACCTTCACGCGGCCGAGATCGACGTCCTGCCGCTCCTCACCCTTCCGGGGAGGGGCTACCTCGAGCGCCCGCGGATCGCCGAGCTCGGTCCTGACCGGCTCGAGCTCCTCGTCCGAGCCTTTCTCCCGCTTCCACCGCAGCTCGAGCGTGCGGACGTGCTCGTCCCACTTCACGCCATCGAAGCGAAATCGTCCCTGGCCGTCGAGCCGGCTCCTCCATCCGATGCGTCTCCCGTAGTCGGTGTCGTAATCGAGCAGCACCGCCTCTCCGGTCGTCACCGGCTCGTCCGAAAAGCCTTCCTCCAGGCTCCCCTCGATCGTGATCCCCGGCTGCTCGGGCGCTTCTTCCGCGGCGCATCCCGCCGCGAGCACGGCGCCGAGCGCGATCAGGAGCCGACGTCCGTGACGAGTCCAGCTCATGCTTCCTCCGAGTGCCGGCGGAGCGGACGCATTCGGGGAGCGTCCGTCCGGACGGACTGTATGTGGCCGGGGATTGTATCCCCGGCGGGTGGGCGGTGACGCCGGCTGCGTCGCCGATCCGCGACCACCGCCCGCCGGGGATGAAATCCCCGGCCACATGGGATGCAATCCCCGGCCACATGCTTGCAATTCGGGCCGCGGATGCGGCAAATGGAGCGCGTGGATCGCTTTCGCGTCGGCCTGATCGGGTACGGGCTCGGGGGAGCTTCGTTCCACGCGCCGCTGATCGCCGTGACTCCCGGGCTCGAGCTCGCCCTCGTCGTCACCGGCAACCCGGCGAGGCGTGAGCAGGCGGGGCGCGATCATCCCGGAGCCGAGGTCGTCCCGACCGCGGACGCGCTGTGGAGCCGCGCATCGGAGCTCGATCTCGTCGTCGTCGCCTCGCCGAACCGGACGCACGTTCCGCTCGGGCTCGCGGCCCTCGGGGCGGGGCTGGCGGTGGTCGTCGACAAGCCGCTCGCCGCGACGGCGAGCGAAGGGCGCCGGCTCGTCGACGAGGCCCGGCGCCGCGGCCTGATGCTGACGGCTTACCAGAACCGGAGGTGGGACGGCGACTTTCTCACGATGCGGCGCCTCCTGGCCGAAGGCGAGCTCGGGGAGCCGCTGCGGTTCGAGTCGAGACTCGATCGGTGGCGCCCCGTTCCGAAGGAGGGATGGCGCGAGCGCGGCGAGCCGGAGGACGCCGGAGGGCTGCTCTACGACCTCGGCGCCCACCTCATCGATCAGGCGCTCGTGCTGTTCGGGCCGGTCGCCTCCGTCTACGCGGAGCTGGACCGGCGGCGCCCCGGAGTCGAAGTCGACGACGACGTCTTCCTCGCACTGACGCATCGGTCGGGCGTCCGATCGCACCTCTGGGCGAGCTCGGTCGCCGCGCAGCCGGGCTTTCACAAGCGCCTGCTCGGGTCCCGCGCGGCGTACGCGAAGATGCACCCCGATCCGCAGGAGGGGGCGCTGCGCTCGGGAGGGCGGCCCGGGCCGGGATGGGGGGAGGAACCGCCGGAGCGGTGGGGAACGCTCGGCGCCGGCGAGCGGGTGCGTGCCGTGCCGACGCTCCCTGGCGCGTACCAGGCGTTCTACGCCGGAATCGTGGAGGCGTTGCGGGGAGGGGCGCCGCCGCCGGTCGATCCCGCCGACGCCGTCGCCGTGCTCGAGCTCATCGAGGCGGCGCGGAGATCGTCGGACGAGCGGCGCGTCGTCGCGATCGCGGGCTGACCGCCGGGCAGGAACGGGCGACGGCGCTCGCCCGGGAGCTCGTGACGAGGCTTTGACGGCCGCCCTGCGGACGGGGTCGACGGCATCGAGTCCGGCGATGGCCGGTCCGATCGGATTTCCATTCCGAACGTGTCGGCCACCCCGGGATTCGCTGCCGCGATGACCCCGGGGCCGGCGCTCCGCCGCCCGACCTCGGATGCCGCCTGTTTTGGAATGGTATGATTTCCAGGTTCATCCCCGCGGTCCTGAGAGCGGTATGGCCAAATCCCCCAAAAAGCCGGTGAAAGCGGAGCCGCACCAGATCGTTTTGATTCTGGACGACGACGAGATGGTGACCGAAGGGCTCTCGCTCGCGCTCGCGCGGGCGGGCCGGACGGTGATCACGAGCAACGACCTCGAGGGGGGCGAGCTGGTGGTCGAGTGGCTTCATCCCTCGCACGTGGTGTCCGACGTCCGTCTGACCGGACAATTCGCCTACGAGGGGCTCGATTTCATCCGGTTCGTGAAGCGCCAATCGCCCGATACGCGGATCATTCTGATGACTGGGGACGCGCCGGACGCGCTTCAGCTCGAGGCTTCGGAGCGGGGAGCGGTCGGCTTCCTGCGCAAGCCGTTCGAGGTCGCGGAGCTCGATTCGGTGCTCGACATGATGGCGCCGTACCGGGAGGGGAGCTCGGAGTGGCCGGAGGTCATGACGATCCCGCTCCTCGACCAGGTCCTGGAAAGCGACTTTCTCTCGGTCGACTTTCAGCCGATCGTCCGGCTCGAATCGCGCGATCGCCTCGGCTACGAGGCGCTCGCCCGCTACCGCTCCGAATCGCCCCTGCGCAATCCCGAGATCCTGTTCAAGTATGCGGAGCGGAAGCATCGGGTCGCCGATCTCGAGATCGCGTGCATCCGGAACAGCCTTCGACTCTCGCCAGCGCTGCCGGGCCGCCTGCCGCTGTTCCTCAATACGCATCCGGAGGTGTTCGCAGCGGGAGGCCGTTTCGTCGACGGGGTGGTCGAAGCGGCGGAAAAGGGGAAGATCGATTACAACCGGATCGTCTTCGAGATCACCGAGCAGGCTTCGCTCGCGAGCGGGCGGAAGGCGCTCGACACGATCGCGAAGCTCAAGGGGCTCGGCGTGCGCTTCGCCTTCGACGACGTCGGCATCGCCTACTCGCACCTGCCGTTCATGGACGAGATTCGGCCCTCTTTCCTCAAGATCAGCCAGCACTTCGGCACGGGGTTCGAGAAGGACTCGACCCGGACCAAGATCGTCCGCAACGTGCTGGCGCTCGCGAACGATTTCGGGTGCGAGCTGATCCTCGAGGGGATCGAAGAGGAAGCGACGGCGGCGGCCGCCATCGATCTCGGCATCAAGTACGGGCAGGGATTTTTCTTCGCGAGACCAGCCGAAGCCTCCGCGTTCGCCGGCTCCTGAACGACGCATTTCGGGATGCATTTCACCGTGACGGAATCTCGATTCGGACTTCACCCCGGAGAAGTGCACCACTCGGTGTGCCGGAGATGAGCGCGCTCAGGGCCTTCGTGGCCGGACTGATGGCGACCCTGCTCGCTCACCAGCCGGCGCTCTGGATCCTTCAGCTCGCCGGTCTGACCGAGCGCGGGCCGTTCGCCCTCGATCCGACCAGCCCCCTCGGGGTTCCCGCCGTCGTCTCGCTCGCCTTCTGGGGCGGATTGTGGGGCATTCCGCTCTGGATGATCGTCCGGAAGAGGAGAGGGGCCGGCTACTGGCTGACGGCGGCGCTCTTCGGGGCGATCGCACCGACGCTCGTCGCCGCCTTCGTCGCCGCTCCCCTCAAAGGGCAGGCGATCCCGACCGGCTGGAGCGTCGCGGTCACCGGCCTCGTCGTCAACGCCGCATGGGGTCTCGGCACGGCCGCCTTCCTCGTCCTGTTCGCGCGCGGAGCGTCGTCCCGCTCCGCGACCGCTCCTCCCGGGAGCCCGTGATTCCGCCTCGAACGGCCGCGTCGGTCGAGCCGCCGCCCGGAGCCCTCTCCGGGGTTCTGTACGGGGTCGCCGCATACGGGTGGTGGGGCTTCGTCGCGATCTATTTCAAGCTGGTCGCCGCGGTCGACCCGCTGGAAGTGCTCGCGCACCGGATCGTCTGGTCCGTGGCGGTTCTTCTGATCATGATCGCGGCGCTCGGCCGCTGGCGATCGATCGCCGCAGTCCTCCGGTCGGGACGAGCGCTCCTCTGGCTCGCGGCCTCGACCGTCCTGATCGCCGTGAACTGGTACGTGTTCATCTGGGCGGTCTCGCACGGCCGCATCGTCGAAGCGAGCCTCGGGTACTTCATCAATCCGCTGGTCAGCGTCCTGCTCGGCTTTTTCTTTCTCGGCGAGAGACTCCGGCGGGGAGAATGGGTCGGCGTCGGACTGGCCGCGCTCGGCGTCGGGTGGCTGACCTTCGGGGCCGGCGTCTTTCCGTCGATCTCGCTCCTGCTGGCCTTTTCGTTCGGCGGGTACGGCCTCGTGCGGAAGCTCGCGGGCGTCGGCCCGATCGAAGGTCTCACGATCGAGACCGCGCTGCTCCTCCCGCTCGCGGCCGGATGGCTCCTCTGGCGGGCGCACGACGGGACGGCGGCGTTCGGCGAGGTCTCGGTCGGGCTCGACCTGCTGCTTCTCGCCTCCGGTCCCGTCACCGCGCTCCCGCTCCTCTGGTTCGCCGCAGCCGTGCGGCGGCTCCGTCTCGCCACGATCGGCCTCCTGCAGTACATCGCGCCGACGATCCAGTTCATCCTCGCCGTGGCCGTCTACGGAGAGCCGTTCGGAGGACCGCGCCTCGTCGCGTTCGCCCTGATCTGGATCGCCATCGCGATCTACAGCGCCGACAACGTCCGGGCCCGCCGTGGCCGCCTCGCGCTGACCCGCGGAGCCCACGTCGATCCTCCGTAGTACGATGGTGTCGGCGCCGCGCAGGAGGCGAACGGGTCGCGACCATGAACTTCTGGCCACTCTTCGGCGCGACCCTCATCCTGCTCCTCGGCGCTCTCCATTCCTGGCTCGGCGAGCGGTACATCCTCATCCGGCTCTTCCGGCGCCCGGATCTGCCGCGCCTGTTCGGCAGCGACGTCTTCACGCGACGGACCCTTCGCTTCGCGTGGCATCTGACGTCGGTCGCATGGTGGGGTCTCGGAGGGCTGCTCCTTCTGATGGCGGGAGGTGGCGAGGATCTCGGTCGCGGCGAGGTCGGCGCGGTGCTGGCAGGCACGGCCGGCGCATCGGCGATCGTCACGCTCGTCGGATCCCGCGGCCGGCACCCCGCCTGGATCGTTTTCGTGCTGGTCGCC
>DATKCD010000040.1:0-38360 GCA_035544735.1 Thermoanaerobaculia bacterium | reverse complement strand
CGCTCGAGCTGACCTTCAATTTCAACGGCCACACCGAGAGCGTCGTCATCGGAAACTCGACCGAGATCTTCGAGGACATCATCGGCCGGATCTTCGAGATCAGCGGAGGAGGCCCTCTTCGGATCGATGGCAGCGGCGTGGGCGTTCCGCAGATCTGGAGCCGGACCTACAACGTCTCCCCCTCCGGGATCGGCACGTACGGGCAGTACATCCCTGCGATCCGGCTCGACACGCAGGGGAACTCGGAAGTGACTCCGACCCGCTACTATCTGACCGGACTCCAGCAGGGGAACGGATTCCGCACGAACGTCGGGTTCGTCAACCTCACGAGCTCCGATCTCGTCCTCAACGTGCACGCATACGATGAGGACGGGCGTGTCCTGGGGTCGGCGACCATCACGACGAGGCCGCTGATACTGCTCCAGGAGGGCATTGCGAGCACTCAGCTCATTCCGGCGGCCGATGGCGCCGGCGTGATCACGCTCCGTATCGACGGAGCGCGCACGGGCGAGCTCCTCGCGTACGGCTCGGTCGTCGATCAGGTCAGCAACGACCCGGTCTACATCGCGGGGGTGCCGGAGGTGCTGATGCGCGATGCCGGGAAGGCGCAGCAGATCATCCCGGGCGTCGGTCATCTGACGAACGGAAGCTGGCGGAGCGACGTCGCCATCTTCAATCCGGACGGCGATCCGGTGACGTTCGATCTCGAGTTCTTCGATTCGGCCGGCAACAAGCTGTCCGAGGCGCTGAACTACAACCTGGAGGCGAAGCACACGCTCCATCTTCACGACATCGTCAAGTCGGGGGTCCTGATCCCGGTCCTGGAGAGCGACGCCCTCGGCGTGCTCCGGATCACGACCCGGAGCTCGATCACCATGAGCCATCCGATCGTCGTCGATCGCACCTACAGCGATCAGGGGGCGTCGGGAACCTTCGGTCAGGGGATCTTCGCCACGACCGCGGCCGAGGCGAACGTCAGCGTCGGCAGCCCCGCGATCATCGCCGGAGCGCGGAGCGACGCCGCGTACCGCACGAACGTAGGCTTCGTGAACCTCGGTTCGGAGACCTCGAGCGTCCGGGTCACCCTGCTCGACAAGCAGTCGGGGCAGGTCTCGGGCACCTGGGAGCGCGATTTCGCGCCCGGTGAGTCGGCGATCGCATCGAATCTGATTCGCGCCCTCCACCAGACCGCCGATCGCGGAAGCCTCAGAATCGAAGTCCTCAGCGGCTCTCCGATCTGGGCCTATGGCTCGGTCATCGACCAGCTCACCAGCGATCCCGAGTACGTTCCGGCGGTGCCTCTGGACTGACCCGCCGCAGCGGTGCCTGATCCGGGGTGGCGGAGTGATCCGCCACCCCTTTTTTTGGGCGCTTCGCCTGCGGAGTCCGTAGAATCGACCCGATGGACCTCGCGATCCGCGCCGACGAGCTCACCAAGGTCTACCGGCTCTACGGCCGTCCGATCGATCGCCTCGTCGAGCTGTTCAGCCGCAACCCGCGCCACCGGATCTTTCCCGCTCTCCAGGACGTCTCGTTCGAGATTCCCCGCGGGGAGACGATCGGTCTGATCGGACCGAACGGGGCGGGGAAGAGCACGCTGCTCAAGCTGCTCTGCGGGGTGACCGCGCCGACGACCGGAACGCTCGAGACGCGAGGACAGATCGCCTCGATCCTCGAGCTGGGGACGGGGTTCCATCCCGAGTTCACCGGACGAGACAACGCCGGGCTCAACGCCGCGATCCTCGGGCTCGCGCCCGACGAGGTCCGGGCGGCCCTCCCCTCGATCCTCGAGTTCTCCGAGCTCGGCCACTTCCTCGACCAGCCGGTCAAGACCTACTCCTCCGGGATGTACATGCGCCTCGCGTTCTCGGTCGCGGTGAACGTCGATCCCGACATTCTGGTCATCGACGAGGCGCTGGCGGTCGGCGACGGCCACTTCCAGAAAAAGTGCATCGACAAGATCCGGGAGTTTCAGGACCGCGGGAAGACGATCGTCTTCTGCTCGCACGCGCTCTACTACATCTCGACGCTCTGCGGACGGACGATCTGGCTGGACCGGGGGACGCTGAGGAGGGTCGGTCCGTCGGTGGACGTGGTGCACGAGTACGAGAACCACCTGCTGGAGATGGAGAAGAAGGCGCCGGCGGAGGAGCCGGTCGAGACGCTGCAGCCGGTGAGGATCCGTCTGGCCGAGGTGCTCGACGAGTCGGGGCGCCCGCGCGCATCGTTCGCTACGGGGGCGGAGATGCAGGTCCGCCTCGTCGTCGAGTCCGACGAGGCGTCGCGCCCGTTCCACGTTCTCGGCGGGATCAACCGCGCGGCGGACCAGATGCAGTGCTTCGCGTTCGGGACCGGTCCGGACGGACTCGAGCCGCTCCGCGGAAGGAATGAGTACGATCTCCGCGTCCGCCTGCACGAGGTTCCGCTCGTGCGGGGAGAGTACGAACTGATCGTCTTCGTCGGAGACGAGAACGCGCTCCACATCTACGACCGGAAGGACGTGCGGCCGGCGTTCTCGATCACGGGCGAGAGATACGAGATCGGGCTGATCTCGGTGCGGCACGACTGGGAGCTCGAGGGGCGGCCCCTCGGAAAGACGCGGGTCATCGGCATCGGCCGGTACCGCGCGGAATCGGTCCATGTCGATTGAGAGGATCGTCTTCGCGGGCGGGCCGTCGACGCGGCCGGAGCTGGTGCTGGCGGCGCGGGCGGTGGCGGAGGCGCTCGCGGCGCGGGGTGCCGCGGCGGTGGTGACCGACGACGGGTGGCCCGACGCGCTCGACCCCGCCGCGGCGGTGATCTCGCTGTGCGAGCGCGAAGCGGTCGCGACGCCTCCGACGTGGCATCTGGCGATCACGGGATCGGAGCTCGAGATGCGCCGCGGCGCGGAGCCGTGCGGCCGCGCTCCTCTCGCCATCGCCGTTCCCGTGGAACGGCCCTTCCGCAGGGTGCTCGTTGCGGGGACGGGCACGCCGGGCCGCCTGCTCCGGATGATCGGCCGGACGGCGGCCGCGCTGCGAGCCCGGCGGGCCGGCGTCACGATCGCGTTCTGGGGCGAGATCCCGGAGGAGCTCCATCGCGATCATCTGCTGGGCGAGGTCCATCCCGATCCGGACGCGGACGAGCTGGCCCGTCTGCTCGCGACGGCCGGCTGCATCCTCGATCCCGCCGACGAGCCCGAGGAGCGGAACGTGATCGCATCGCTCGGCCCGGCGGCCGGAATCCCGACCGTCGTCTTCGGCCGGGGCGGCCCGGGCATGCTGGCCGTGGGGGAGTGGAGCGGCGAGGCGCTCGCCGAAGGGGTGCTGGAGGCGCTCGGTCGTCCCCGCGGGAAGGCTCGCGGCGGAGAAGAGGCGGCCGAGCTGGTGGCGAAGGCGGTCGGGCTTGCCGCCTGAAGCGACCCTGATCGTCGTCAACTGGCACACCGCGGAGCTGGCCGCGGGAGCGGTCGCATCGGCGCGGAGCTCGTGGAGCGGGCGGCTCCACGTCGTCGTCGTCGACAACTCCGACGACCCCGCCGAACGCGCCGCCCTCGATCGCCTCGAGCCCGACGTCCTCGTCAACGCGCCGCAAAACCCCGGGTACGGCGGCGGCGCGAACCTCGGCGCCCGGCACGCCCGGGGGGAAGTGCTGATCGTCGCCAACGCCGACGTGGAGGTCGCTCCCGCGGCGCTCGACCGGCTCGCCCGCGAGCTCGAGGCCCCCGCGGTCGCGATGGCCGGCCCGCGGTTCGTCTGGGACTCGGCGGGTCGATGGCTGCTGCCGCCTCCCGACGTGCCGGGAAGGATCGCCGAGATCGACCGGCTGCTCGCCGGGCGCAGCCGGAGGTGGGGCGAGTGGTGGCGGGCTCGCCGCCATCGGCGGAGAGTGCGGTTCTGGGAAACGGAGGAGCCGGCGGACGCCGGGGCCCTCTCGGGCGCCCTGCTCTGCATTCGCCGCGAGGCGTTCGAGTCGGTCGGAGGATTCGATCCGGGGTTCCGGCTCTACTTCGAGGAGATCGATCTGATGACGCGGCTGCGACGGCGCGGATGGAGACTGCGGCACGTGCCGGCGGCCGTCTGCCGTCACCTCTACGATCAGAGCGCGGGGAAGAGCGCCGAGGCGGCGGGGAAGTACGAGGAATCGGAGATGCGGTATCTGAGCCGGTGGACCGGACCGCGCTTCGCGCGGTGGGCGATCGGGCGCCGGCGCGCGGTCGCCGTGCCCGCGGGGTGCGAGCGGCTCGCCATGAGCGCGGAGATCGAGCTGCCGGCCGGGGAGTGGGTGGCCGAGGCGAGCCCGCTCGCCGATTTCGGCACCGCGGCGGGAGCCTTCGTGGAGGGAGGATCGCTCTCGATTCCGCGCGAGATCGCGTCGGGTCTGAGGAGCGATCGGATCTACCTGCGGGTCGCCGGGCGGCGGCGCGGAGAGGTGATCCGCTGCATGGAGATGACTCGGAAGCCGGAGATAGAATGACGCGGATGGACGCTGCGAAGAGCTCGCGTGAGCCGCCGCCGAGCGTGTCGATCGTCGTGCCCGCCTTCAACGAGAAAGAGGCGATCGGGACCACGCTCGACGATCTCAGCTCGTATCTGAGCTCGACGGGGCTCTCCCACGAGATCATCGTGGTGGACGACGGGTCGACGGACGGCACGGCCGGCGTGGTTCGGATCCGGCAGGAGCGAGATCGGCGGATCCGGCTCTCGCCGCTCGAGAAGAACCAGGGAAAGGGAGCGGCCGTTCGGAAAGGGATGCTCGAGGCGCGCGGCGAGGTGGTGGCCTTCCTCGACGCGGACCTTCCGTATCAGCTCCAGAATCTCGGGAACGCGATGGCGCTGGTGCAGTCGGGGGCGACCGACATCGCGATCGGCGCGCGTGATCTCGAGGCATCGGAGAGCGATCCGTCCTATCCTGCGCTGCGCAGGCTCCTGGGGCGGACCTTCTCGCTGATCGTGCGGACGCTGCTGGTGCCCGAGATTCCCGACACGCAGTGCGGACTGAAGGTGTTCTCGGCGGGCGCGTCGCGGGTGCTGTTCGGGGAGTCGAAGGTCCGCGGCTTCGGATTCGACTTCGAGGTGCTGTTCCTGGCGCGGAAGTACGGGTTCCGGATCGAGCGGATTCCGGTATCGATGTCGCACCGGCACGCGTCGCGCGTGCGCCTGATCGCCGACTCGGCGCTGATGCTGCGGGACGTGCTGCGTGTCCGCTACTGGAATCGCGTGCAGGCGTATCGCGCGGCGCGTCGCTGCCCGGTGTGCTTCTCGAGCGAGGTCTTCACCCTGGCGCAGATCCGCGGCTGGGTCGTCCGCACCTGCTCGCGTTGCAAGTGCCGGTACCTCGGGACGTTTCCGTCCGAGGAGGAGCTGGAGACGCTCTACAACGACGAGTACTTCTCGAGCGGACGGGACGGCGAGCACGGATATGCGTCGCGCGAGCTGACGCCGGCCACGCGCAAAACGAACGAGCGGCGACTCGCGGTACTGCGGCGTCATCTCGCCTCTGAGGCGAGGCTGCTCGAAGTCGGAGCGGGGAACGGGCTGTTCGGAGAGATGGCGGCGACGGAGTTCGATTACGTCGGGATCGATCTGTCGGAGGACGCGGTCCGCGCGGCCCGAGGACGCGGGCTCGAGGTGTACCGTGCGAGTCTTTCTCATTTCGTGAACACCGGCTCACCCTTCGACGCCGTCACCCTGTTCCACGTCTTCGAGCATCTGGCCGATCCGCACGATGCGCTCGCGACGATTTCCGAGCTGCTCAAGCCCGGCGGCATCGTCCTGCTCATTACCCCCGACACGGAGAGCCTGCTCTGCGCGCTCTCCGGCGACCGATGGGTCAGCTACAAGTTTCCCGAGCACCTCATCCTCTATTCGCGGTCGGCTCTGATCGAGCTGCTCGAGCACTCGGGCTTCGAGATCGTGTCGGCGTCGTCGGACTTCGAGTTCTGTGAGCACGAGTTTCTCGCCGCGAGGCTCTCCGCCCTCCGCCCGCTCTACGCGGCGCTCGCGCGACCGCTGCTCTCGATCCTGCCCGATCCGATCCCGGCGACTTCGGGCTCGATCCGCATCGTCGCCCGCCGCCGCTCCGGCCCTCCGGTGAACGTCCGCGCCATCCGCGCCGTCGAGCCGACTCATGCCCGCTGATGCGGCAGAGGTCTTCCGCCCCTCACGCCCCGAGGACGCCTCCGCTCTCTCCCGCCTGTTCGAAGAGGTCTTCGGGCACGCGCGCGATCCCGTGCACTGGGGCTGGAAGTACTTTCGCAACCCGCGCGGGACCACGAGCTGGGTCTGCGAGGCGAGCGGAAGGCTCGTCGCCCATTGCGGCGGCGCCCCCGTCCGATTCCGCGACTACGCCCGCGAGTACCTCGCCCTCCAGTCGGTCGACTTCATGAGCAGCCCTTCCCATCCGGGCGGCATCGGGCGCGGTGGAGTCTTCGTCCGGACCGCCGAGCGGTTCTTCGCGGCCTACTGCGGGCCCCGGAAGGTGCCCCTCGTCTACGGCTTTCCCGGCGAGCGGCACCGCATTCTCGGCGAACGTCTGCTCGGCTATCGCCCGGTTGAGCCGGTGGGAGAGCTGCGGCTCGCCTCCCGCGGCGGCGACCGGTCGAGCGAGAGTCTGGTCGAGGGCGATCTTCCTCTCTTCGGCCGCGTCCCGATCGATTTCGGTGCCGTCCGCGATCCCGTCTATCTCCGCTGGCGCTACCTCGAGCATCCTGTCTGGCGGTACCGGAAGGTCCGCGTCCGCCGTCGCTTCGGATTGGGGACGCAAATTGCAGCGATCGTCCGGGAGGAGGACGAATCGCTCTACGTAATGGAGATCGGCGGGAGGTTCTCCCGACCGGCCCTGGAAGATCTTGCCGACGCCCTCTCGCGGCTCGGACGGAACGTGATCTTCTGGGGCTCGCTGGGCCATCCGGCGGTGAAGCTGCTGGCGGCCGGCGGTTTCACCGGCACCGAGCGCGATCACCACGTCGAGATCCGTTCGTTCGAGCAGCGCGCGACGCCGAGGCAGGGAGAGTTTTATTACACTCTCGGCGACTACGACGTGTATTGACGGGCCATGATCCAGCCGAGGAGCTCAACACAGACCGAAACACTCGACGATCGGGGGCGGAGGAAGGTCCTGGTCGTCGACGACGATCTTCCCCTGCGCGGAATGCTCACGACGGTTCTGCGCCGCCACGGGTTTCAGGTGTTCCTCGCCGGCGACGGTGCAGAGGCGCAGCGGGTCCTGGTCCTGCACCACCCTCACATCGTTCTGCTCGACCTGATGATGCCCGGGATCAACGGCTGGGACTTCCTTCAGATCCTCCGCGACACGGGACACCTCGGAAGGATCCCGATCATCGTCATCTCGGCTCATCTGCGGAACGAGCCGCAGGCGCTGCTCGAGATGGGGGTGTCGGCGATCCTCCCGAAGCCGTTCAACCTCGACGAGCTGCTGGAGATGATCCGTCAGATCTGCCCGTGAGGAATGCCCTGTAACGCCGGAATCAATAGCACCTGGCTTGGTCTCGACGCCGTGAGCTTCGTTGCTCCTCCTCAGCATAGACCCCGCTATGCCTGCGTCGGCGCGCCTCGCTCACGACGCCGATCCCTTCGCCATCTGCTATCGATTCCGACGTTTCAGGTCACTAATCCCCTCCCACCAGCGCCGTCATCCGCCAGTCGCCCTGGTGCCGCGAGAAGCCCGCCCGATAGTCGATCGGGCTCCGGGCAGCGGCGCGGGCCCGATCTCCCGCGCGATCAGACCGGCGCCGATTCCTCGACCGGGGTCACGGCGGCCTCGTCCTGCTCGCCGGTGCGGATGCGAACGACCTTCTCGACCGGAAGGACGAAGATCTTGCCGTCGCCCACCTCTCCGGTGCGAGCGGCGTCCACGATGGCGCGGACGGTCGGCTCGACGAAGTGATCGGAGACGCCGATCTCGAGCCGCACTTTCTCCGAGAGCTCCATCTTCACGGTCGTGCCGCGATAGGTCTCGACGTTTTCGGTCTCCCCGCCGTGCCCGTGGGCGCGGTGAATGGTGAGTCCGCGCACGTCGGCGCGGAACAGAGACTCGAGCACGCGGCTCAGCGACTCGGGGCGGATGATGGCGACGACGAGCTTCATGCTTCACCTCGGGGTTCAGGAGACGGGAGCGGCGGCCGGCCGGAGAGCGGGCGACTCGCTTTCCGGTTCGGTGAGGACGAGGACGGCGCCCTCGCCGTGCGAGTAGGCTTCTTCGCCGTGCTGGCTGACATCGAGGCCCAGCCCTTCCTCGCGCCTCGACGCGCGAAGCGGCGTGAAGAGGGCGACGAGCTTCAGGATGGACCAGGTCGCGCCGGCGCTCCACGCGATGGCCGCGACGGTCGCGACGAGCTGGATCCAGAGCTGTCGCGGGTTGCCGTAGAGCATCCCGTCGACGGTCCCGTTCCAGGCGCGGCTGGCGAGCACGCCGGTGAGGATCGCTCCCGTGATTCCGCCGACGCCGTGGGCGGCGACCACGTCGAGGGAGTCGTCGAGGCGGGTGCGGGCGCGCCAGAGAAGCGCGGCGTAGCTCGGAACCGCGGCGACGACGCCGATGGCGATGGCGGGGAGCGGACCGACCAGCCCCGCCGCCGGAGTGATGGCGACCAGGCCGACGACGATCGCCGTCGCCGCGCCGACCGCCGTCGCCTTCCCTGTCCGTCTGAGGTCGATGAGCGTCCAGACCACGAGCGTCCCCATCGGCGCGAGCATGGTGTTGGTGAACGCCAGCGCCGCCGACGCATTCGCACCGAGGGCGCTTCCGGCGTTGAATCCGAACCATCCGAGCCAGAGCAGCCCCGCGCCGAGAAGGGTGAACGGGACGTTCTGCGGGAGGACCGCCTGGCGCGCATGGTCCTTCCGCGGCCCGACCACGATCGCGGTCACCAGCGCCGCCGCCGCCGCGTTGATGTGGACGACCGTCCCCCCGGCAAAGTCGAGCGCGCCTAGCTCGGCGAGCCATCCGCCGCCCCAGACCCAGTGCGCCACCGGCGCGTACACCGCGAGCGCCCACGCCGTGATGAACGCCAGATACGCGCGGAAGCTCATCCGCTCGACGATCGCTCCCGAGATCAGAGCCGCCGTCACGATCGCGAACGTCCCCTGATACGCCATGAAGAGCAGATGCGGGATGCTCCCCTTCGCGCCGAGATCGACCCCGCGGAGCAGCAGGTGGGACCCCCCTCCGATCCACGATCCCCCCGGCGCGAAGACCAGAGAGTAGCCGCCCAGAGCCCAGGCGAGCCCGACGAAACCGAGCGCCGCAAAGCTCATCATCAGCGTGTTGAGGGCGTTCTTGCTCCGGACCAGCCCTCCGTAGAAGAACCCGAGCGCCGGCGTCATCATCAGCACCAGCGCCGTCGCAACCAGCATCCACGCGGTATCGGCAGAATCGAGCATTCGCTCCTCCGCTGCGTCCGTTCGTCCTCGTGTCCTGTAACGCCGAGTATCGGGGCGGGCCCCGGTCCGCGGCAACCCGTTTCCACCGAGACCGAAACGAGGTATTCTGAAGTTCCCCCCCTTCGAGCGCCGGCGAGCCTCTCTCGGTGGATCGAGTTTCAACCTCTTCGAAGGAAGGAGACCCGCCGGTGGTGCGCGAGCCGAACCGACTCATCCACGAGACCTCGCCCTATCTGCTTCAGCACGCGCGGAATCCCGTCGACTGGTATCCGTGGGGCGAAGAGGCGTTCCGAAGGGCGCGCGAGCGCGACGTCCCCGTCTTTCTCTCCATCGGCTACTCGGCGTGTCACTGGTGCCACGTGATGGAGCGGGAATCGTTCGAGAACGACGAGATCGCCTCGGTGCTCAACGAGCGCTTCGTCGCGATCAAGGTCGACCGCGAAGAACGTCCCGACGTCGATTCGATCTACATGCAGGCGGTTCAGATGATGACCGGACACGGCGGGTGGCCGATGTCGGTGTTCCTCACGCCGGCCGGTGTTCCCTTCTACGGAGGAACGTACTTCCCTCCCGAAGACCGCCACGGACTCCCCTCGTTCCGGCAGGTGCTCGAGCAGCTCGGAGAGGCGTGGCGCACCCGGCGCGACGAGGTCACCGAGGCGGCCGGCGAGATCCATCGCGCGATCCTATCCGCGGGCGAGCTCGCCGCGGCGCCGGCGGCTCTGCCGGCCGGCGAGCTCGACGCCGCCGCGGCACGGATCGCCGCCGGCTACGACTCGCGATGGGGCGGGTTCGGAACGGCACCGAAGTTCCCCCCTTCGATGAGCCTCGACTTTCTGATGCAGGTGGCGCGGAGGACGGGCGACCCGCGCCTCCGCGAGATCGTCGTCACGACCCTCGAGCGCATGGCGTGCGGCGGCATTTACGATCAGATCGGCGGAGGATTCCACCGCTATTCCACCGACGCCCGCTGGCTCGTTCCGCACTTCGAGAAGATGCTCTACGACAATGCGCTGCTCGCCCGGCTCTACGTCCGCGCGTGGCAGTGGACCCGAGAGCCGCTGTTCGCCCGCATCGCGCGCGAGACGCTCGCCTTCGTCGAGCGCGAGATGACCTCGCCGGAGGGCGGCTTCTTCTCGACTCTCGACGCCGACTCCGAAGGGGTCGAGGGAAAGTTCTACGTCTGGTCTCGCGACGAGATCCTCCGCATCCTCGGCCCCGAGAAGGGGCGCATCTTCGCCGCGTACTACGACGTCACCGAGCGCGGCAACTGGGAAGGAACGAACATCCTCAACGTCCCGCGCGAGTCCGGAGCCGTGGCGGACGATCTCGGCATTCCGCTCGAGCGCCTTCAGGAGATCGTTCGCGAGGGAAGAGGAACGCTCTACCGCGAGCGCGAGCAGCGCGTCCGTCCCGGACGGGACGAGAAGATCCTGGCGGGCTGGAACGGCTGGATGCTCGCCGCCTTCTCGGAGGCTGCGCTCGCGTTCGATTCGGACGACCTGCGCGAGATCGTGCGGCGCAATGCCCGGTTTCTCCTGACGGAGCTCCGGCCCGGCGGCGCGCTGAAGCGAAGCTGGAAGGACGGGGTGGTGAAGATCGATGCGCTCCTCGAGGACTACGGCGGCGTCGCCTGGGGGCTGCTCGCCGCATTCGAGGCGACGGGAGTCCGCGCGTGGCTCGATGCCGCGCGCGAGCTCGCCGGCGAGATCGTCGAGCGCTTTCACGACCGCGAGCGCGGCGGGTTCTGGGACACGCCCGCCGACGGCGAATCGCTCATCACCCGCCCGCGCGATCCGTTCGACAACGCGACTCCTTCGGGGAGCTCGCTCGCGACCGCGTCGCTGTTCCGCCTCGCCGCCTGGTTCGCCGACTCCGATCTCGAGAACGCCGCCGTCCGATCGCTCGAGTCGCTCGGACCGATCGCCCGACGCTACCCCTCAGCCTTCGGCTTCCTTCTCGCCGAGGCCGCCGAGTGGCACGCCGGCAAGCCGAAGGAGATCGCCATCACCGGCCCGCCGAACGACCTCGCCGCCCGCACGCTGCTCCAGGTCGTCGGCGAAACCTTCCTACCGGCGCGCCTTCTCGGCTGGGGAGAGGCGGGGACCGACCTGCCGCTGCTCGAGGGAAAGCCGCCGGACGTGGTCGCCGCCTGGGTCTGCGAATCGTACCGCTGCCTCGAGCCGACGCGCGATCCCGACGAGCTGCGATCTCTGCTCGAAGCGTGACTCAGCGCGGCGAGAACGCCGGGGCCGAAGGCGTCAGCTCGCTCTCGTTCCCGTTCTCGTCCACCGAGCTCACGTAATAGACGTAAGTCTCCGCCGGCTCGAGCCTCGTGTCGCGGAACGAGGTCTCGGCGATCGGCTCCCACGCCAGCGAGACGCGCCCGCGGTCGGTCTCGCGATAGACGCGATACCCCGCCAGATCGGGAGCCTCGACCGGATCCCACACCAGACGAATCGCCTCGTCCTCTGCCAGTGTGACGAGATTCGCGGGCGGAGGGGGCGGGGTCAGATCGCGGAACTCGACTTCGGACGTCGAGGCGGGATGGCTCTCGCTCCGCTGCGGATCCTTCGATGCGACCGCCGTGACGAGGTAACGATGCGAACCGTATGTAGGGACGTCCCGATAGGCAGTGTCGCTGAGGAGCGCTTCGTTGAGGGGCGGCTCGAGAGCGACGACGGGCACCTCGACGCCGGCCGATTCGCCCGGCGGAGACACGCGATAGACGTGATAGCCGAGGATCACCGGATCGTCCCCGCCGAGAATCGAGGTCGGGGGAGGACTCCAGGTGAGCTCGACCCCGACCGCTTCGGCGCTCGCCGTGAGGCTGCGCGGCGGCAGCCCGACCGCGAGCGGCACGATCGAGGCGATGTTGGAGATCTCGCTCTCCGCCTGGTCGCTCTCGACGACCACGGCGTAATGCAGGCGGATGGGTCGGCCGTCGCTGGTCTGGAGCGGCGGATTGTCGCGAAAAACGATGCGGGCTCCGGCGATTGCCCGCGGGATCTCGTCCCCTTCGAGGCTCGCCAGCCGGATCCGCTGCGCGCGGAACTGCGGCGGCGCGAGCGGCGGCATTCGCGAAAAGAGCACGAGCGGCAGGGGGAGGTCGTCGTCGGACTGCACAGCGGCGTCACTCGTGAGCGCGGTCATCGCCGTGATCGGGAGCTCCTCGACCACGCGATCGACGTGCATCCGCTCGACGCTGCGCAGCGTGGTGCCGGCCGTGGTGAGCGTCGGGAACGACCAGGCGAGAAGCAGAGTTGGCCCCTGCTGTGCTACAACGAGGTCCGAAGCCGCCCGGGGGATCTGTGGCACCGGAGGACGCGGTGGACCGGCCTTTCCACACCCGACCACGAGCGCCACGACGAGGATCGGAACGAGTCTTCGCATCCCGGCGGCGCATTCTAACGGATTTCCCGGCAGCAGATCCGGGAGCCGTCCGGCCGCCCTCATCCGGCGCGGAACGGAGGACTGACGGCATGTGCGGAATCGTCGGATACGTCGGAGAGCGGGACGTGGTTCCGGTTCTCGTCGAAGGACTCCGGAAGCTGGAGTATCGCGGCTACGACAGCGCGGGCATCGCGGTGGTCAGTGACCACTCGGTGAGGGTGCTGCGCGCCGAGGGGAAGCTGTCGAATCTCGAGAAGAAGCTCGAGAGCGAGCCGCTGAGCGGCCGGTTCGGGCTCGGTCACACCCGCTGGGCCACGCACGGCAAGCCGAACGAGAACAACGCGCACCCGCACCGCGACTGCTCCGGGAAGATCGTCGTCATCCACAACGGCATCATCGAGAACTTCCTCTCGATCAAGCAAAAGCTCCAGTCCGCGGGACACGAGTTCAAAACCGAGACCGACACCGAGGTGGTGGCGCACCTGATCGAGAAGCACCTCGAAGCCGGCGGGTTCGTCGACGCGGTGAAGGCGATGCTCAAAGAGCTCGAAGGCCACTACGCGCTGGTGATGCTCTCGGCCGACGAGCCCGGAACGATCGTCGCCGCGCGCAACGGCCCCCCCCTCGTGGTCGGGGTCGGCGAAGGGGAGAACATCGTCGCTTCCGACGTGACCGCGCTCCTCGGATACACGCGCGACATCCTCTATCTCGACGACGGCGAGTACGCCCTGGTCGACGCGAAGAGCGTGCGCCTGTTCGACGCGAAGGACCGCCCCGTCGAGCGGGAGCCGAAGCGGATCACGTGGGACGCGGTCGCGGCGGAGAAGGAAGGCTACAAGCATTACATGCTCAAGGAGATCCACGAGCAGCCGCGCGCGGTCCGCGAGACCTTCACCGGCCGGATGTTCGAGGAATCGGGCGAAGTCTTCTTCAACGATCTGGAGCTCACCTCCGAGCAGTGGAGCCGCTTCCGGAGAATCCACATCGTCGCGTGCGGGACCTCGTGGCACGCCGGGCTGGTCGGAAAGTTCCTCCTCGAGGACGCCGCGCGCCTCCCGGTCGAGGTCGAGTACGGCTCGGAGTACCGCTATCGCGATCCGGTGACCGACGCCGAGACGCTCGTCATCGGCGTGACGCAGTCGGGCGAGACCGCCGACACGATCGCCGGAATGCAGGAGGCGAAGCGGCGCGGGGCGACGCTGCTGACGATCTGCAACGTCATCGGGTCGGCCGCGACGCGCATCTCCGACGGCATCATCTACACGAACGCCGGCCCCGAGATCGGCGTCGCGTCGACCAAGGCGTTCACCACGCAGCTCACCGCGTTCTACCTCCTTTCCCTCTACGTCCGGCAGCTTCGCGGCGAAAACCGGGACGACATCCGCTACGCCATGCACGAGATGGCGGTCATCCCGCAGAAGCTCGAGCGCATCCTCCGCGAGCAGGAAACGCACGTCGAGAAGCTCGCGTACAAATACGCCAAGGCGCAGGACTTCCTCTTCCTCGGGCGCGGCGTCCACTACCCGATCGCGCTCGAGGGGGCGCTCAAGCTGAAGGAAATCTCCTACATCCACGCCGAGGGCTACCCCGCCGGCGAGATGAAGCATGGGCCGATCGCGCTCATCGACGAGAACCTCCCGGTCGTCGGGATCGTCACGCACAACCGCGTCCGCGACAAAGTGCTGTCCAACCTGCAGGAAGTGAAGGCGCGCGAGGGAATCCTGATCGTGATCTGCGACGAGGGGGACGAGGAAGCGAAGGCGTTGGCGGACGAGGTGATCGAGATCCCCTGGACGGTCGAGCCGCTCCAGCCGATCCTGACCGTCGTCCCGACGCAACTGCTCGCCTATTACATCGCGCTGCGCCGCGGCTGCGACGTCGACCAGCCCCGCAACCTCGCCAAGAGCGTCACCGTCGAGTGAATCCAGCGCGCCCGTCAGGCGCGGCCCGACTCCGGGGACGCCGCGAGCGTGCTTCAACCGCGCGCGATCCACCCACCGCCGAGGCAGAGATCGTCCTGGTAGAAGACGACGGCCTGGCCGGGGGCGACGGCCCGGAGGGGGGCGGAGAAGCGGACGCGCGCGGAGCCGTCGCCGTCCGGCATGACGGTCGCGGCGACCTCGACCTGGCGCGAGCGGACGCGCGCCGAGACTTCGATCGGGCCCGCGGGAGGCTCGCCTGCGATCCAGTGGAGGCGCCGCGCCACGAGCTCGCTCTTCTCCAGCGCGGAGCCGGGACCAACCACCACGCGCCGACTCATCGGATCGACGTCGATCACGTACGTCCGCCCGGACGAGCCTCCGAGCTCGAGCCCGCGCCGCTGCCCGATCGTGAAGTGGTAGTACCCCTGGTGCTCTCCGACCACCTTCCCGTCGAGGTCGACGATCTCGCCCGCGGCCGACTCCATGCGCGCGACCGGATCGTTCTCCCCCCCCGCGGCGAGCTTCACCGCCTCCCGCTCGACGACCTTCGCGTAGCCGTCCTTCCGCGGGACGAAGCAGATCTCGAACGACTCGCTCTTCTCGGCGACCGGCAGGCCGGCCTCGCCCGCGATCTTCCGAACCTCGCTCTTGAGCAGATCGCCGAGGGGGAAGAGCGTGCGGGAAAGCTGCTCCTGCGTCAGCTCGAACAGGAAGTACGACTGATCCTTCGCGAGGTCCTTCGCCTTGCGGAGCTCGAGTCGGCCGCCGGCCGCGCGTGTGATGCGCGCGTAGTGGCCGGTCGCGACGCGCTCGGCGCCGACCGCGAGCGCCTTGTCGTGCATCAGCGCGAACTTGACGTGCGTGTTGCAGAGAACGCACGGGCTCGGCGTGTCGCCGGCGAGGTACCCGCGCACGAACGGTGCGACCACCTTCTCGCGGAACTGGCTCTCGAGGTTCAGCACGAAGTACGGCACCTCGAGCTTCCAGGCGACGCGGCGCGCGTCGGCGAGGTCGTCGAGCGTGCAGCATCCGCCGTACGTGGTCTCGGCCTGCTCGAGCGCATCCACCATCTGCATCGACATGCCGATGACCTCGTGCCCCTCCCTCTTCAGGAGGTACGCGGCGGTCGACGAATCGACCCCGCCCGACATCGCGACGGCGACTCTGGTCATGGTTCCGGGGACAGGAATGCTCGCCGGGGGCGCGGCATTCCGGGGCGAGCCGCTCGATGGTTTCAAAGACGGATCAGACCCTGGACGGCTGCCGCTTCGAGGCGGGGCTCTTCGGGGACTTCGGCTCGCTCTCGCGTACGCGGTCGAGCTCCTGGGCGTCGAGCACGGCGATGGCCGCCATGTTCACGATGTCGTTGACGTCGACTCCGCGCTGGAGCACGTGCACCGGCCTCGACAGGCCCTGCAGGATCGGCCCGATGACCTCGGCGTTCGCGAGGCGCCAGAGCAGCTTGTAGGCGAGGTTGGCCGACTGAAGGTCGGGGAAGATGAGCACGTTCGCGTCGCCCTGGATCGAGCTCCAGGGGAAGTCGGCGGCGATCTCGGGAACCAGGGCGGTGTCGGCCTGCATCTCCCCTTCGACCAGCAGCTCGGGCGCCCTGGCGTGCAGAATCTCGACCGCCCTCCGGACTTTGTCCTGCAGCGGGTGCTGGGTCGATCCGAAGTTCGAGAACGAGAGCATGGCCACGCGCGGCTCGATTCCGAATCGCCGTGCGGTCTCGGCCGTCTGCAGCGCGATCTCGACCAGATCCTCGGCGGTCGGCTCGATGTTGACCGTCGTGTCGGCCAGCACCATCTCGCGTCCCTTGAACATCAGGATGTAGGCGCCGGACGCGCGGTTGACTCCCTCGCGCGTGCGGACGACCTGGAGGGCGGGCTTGATCGTCTCGGGGTAGTACATCGTGAGGCCGGAGATCACGCCGTCGGCGTCGCCCGACTCGAGCATCATCATTCCGAAGTAGTTGCGGTTGAGCATCAGCTTGCGGGCGTCGCTGAGGGTGACGCCGCTGCGCCTTCGCTGGTCGTGCAGATGACGCGCGTACGACTCGAGGCGGTCGGATTTCTCGGGATCGATCACGGTGACGCGCGATTCGTCGACGTCGAGAGCCCGGAGGCGCTCCCGGATCTGCTCTTCCCGTCCGAGTAGGATCGGATCGGCGATCCCGTCGTCGATGAGGATCTTGGCGGCGCGCGCGATCTTCTCGTGGTCGCCTTCCGGGAACGCGATCCGCTTCCGCGAGCGCTTCGCCCGGTCGAAGATGATGTGCATCAGCTTCCGGGAGCGCCCGAGCTTCGATTCGAGCTGGAGGCGGTACTCGTCGTAGTCGCGGATCGGCTCCCGGGCGACGCCGGTTCGAGCCGCCGCCTCCGCGACGGCGACCGGGACGTGCAGCAGGACGCGGTAATCGAACGGCTTGGGAATCAGATAATCGCGGCCGAAGCTGAGCTCGGTCACCGAGTAGGCGCGGAGCACGGCATCGGGGACGTCCATCCTGGCGAGCGAGGCGAGCGCATGCGAGGCCGCGAGCTTCATCTCGTCGTTGATCGCCGTCGCCCGGCAATCGAGGGCTCCGCGAAAGATGAATGGGAACCCGAGCACGTTGTTCACCTGATTCGGATAGTCGGAGCGTCCCGTCGCCATGATGACGTCGGGCCGCGCCTCCTTCGCCTCTTCGTATCCGATCTCCGGATCGGGGTTCGCCATCGCGAACACGATCGGGTTCTTCGCCATCGACCGCACCATGTCGGGGGTGACCAGTCCGCCGACCGACAGGCCGATGAACGCGTCGGCGCCTTTCATCGCGTCCGCCAGGCTCCGCGCCCCCGTCTTCAGCGCATACTCCCGCTTCAGATCGGTCATCCCCTCCTCGCGCTCCGAATGGATGACCCCCTTCGAGTCGACGAGCATCACGTTCTCTTTGCGCAGGCCGAGCTTCAGGTAGAGCCTCAGGCATCCGAACGCCGCCGCTCCCGCGCCCGAAACGACCACGCGCACTTTCGAGATGTCCTTCCCCGCGATCTCCAGCGCGTTCACGAACGCGGCGGCCGAGATGATCGCCGTCCCGTGCTGGTCGTCGTGGAACACGGGGATGTTCATCAGCGACTGCAGCCGCTCCTCGATCTCGAAGCACTCGGGTGCCTTGATGTCCTCGAGGTTGATCCCTCCGAAGGTCGGCTCGAGGAGCTTCACGGCATTGATGAACTCTTCCGGATCGTGGGTGTCGAGCTCGAGGTCGAACACGTCGATGTCGGCGAAGCGCTTGAACAGGACGCCCTTTCCCTCCATCACCGGCTTGCCGGCGGCCGCTCCGATGTCACCGAGGCCGAGCACGGCCGTCCCGTTGGAGATGACGGCGACCAGGTTCCCCTTCGCGGTGTACTTGTAGACGTCGCTCGGATTCTTCGCGATGTCGAGGCACGGCTGGGCCACGCCGGGGGTGTAGGCGAGAGAGAGATCGCGCTGGGTGACGGTCGGCTTGGTCGGGACGACCTCGATCTTTCCGGGGCGCCCGGCCGAGTGGTAGGCGAGCGCGTCTTCCCGCTGGATTCCGAGGCGTTTGGTCTGGTCGGAGCTCATGGCGGCCCCGAGTCTACACCGGGGGCGGGGATGGTTTCCATGCACGGCAAGTCTTTCGCCGACAACGAATTACGGCCGAGCGCGCGACTGGAGACGCGAAAAGGAGGCCGGATGGCCTCCTTTTCCGAACGGGACGCGGGAGAGCGCTCAGCGCTTGCGGCCGCCGGCCGTGGCGGGCTCGCCGACGCGCGATTCGGTGCGGCGCTCGCCTCCGCCGTAGGCGCTCTTCGACCGGAACCTGCGGTTCCACGCGAGGACGATCGCCGGCACCACGAACAGGGTCGAGAACATGCCGGCGGTCGTGCCGACGAGCAGGAGCAGCGCGAACTCGTGAATGACCTCGCCACCCCGGAAGATGAGCGAGAGCAGGACGAGCATGACCGATCCGCCGGTCAGAACCGTGCGGGAGAGTGTCTGGTTGAGCGAGCGGTTGATGACGGACTCGAAGTCGTCGCGGATCCGGAGCTTCCGGACGTTCTCACGGACGCGGTCGTAGACGACGACCGTGTCGTTGATGGAGTAACCGATGATCATCAGGAACGCGGCGACGGTGATGATCTCGAACTGGCCGTTGATCATCCCGAGGAATGCGAGGGCGAACATCGAGTCGTGAACGAGGCTGAGGATCGCGGCAATGCCGAACTTGAAGTCGAAGCGGACGGCGATGTAGGCGCCCATGGCGAGAGTGGCGAGGATGATGGCCCACATCGCCTTCTGCTGGAGCTCGCGTCCGACCTGAGGCCCGACGGTCTCCTGGCTGAGGAGGTTGAAGGCGCCGAGGAACGTACGCTCGCGCAGGATCCGGGCGGTCGCCGGGCTGACTCCCTCGACGGAGGTGACCTGATCCACGTCGGTGAAGATGCCGAGATCGGAGCGGCGGTCGATGACGCGCTGGGCGAGCTCGTCGTAAAAGGCGAGGGCCGCCGGGGACGAGCCGCGCCCGTCCGGGTCGGCTTCCTTGAGCATGTCGGCCAGAGCGGCGCGGCCCTGGAAGTTGAGATCGAGCTTTCCTTCGCCTTCCTCGTTGAGGCGCTCGTTGAGCAGCGCCACGACCTGACCGGCGTAGTCACCCTCCACTCCCGTCTGCGGGAGGCGGATCAGAACGGCGTTGTCCTCGGGGGGACCGTACTGCTGGATCGTCGAGCCCTCGACGATGGAGCGGAGCTCGGCGATCGGAGGAGGGCCCTGGAATCTCAGGATGACGTTGGCGCCGCCGGCGAAGTCGATCCCGAGGTTGACGCCGCGTGTGAAGAGCATGCCGAGGCCGATGGCGATGAACGCGAGCGAAAAGGCGAGCGCGTGGTAGCGCCACCGCAGGAAGTTGAATTTCGAGTTGACGAACAGTTCCATGGCTTCTCCTGAACCGCGTGCCGGCGCCTCAGATGCTGATGCGCTCGGGCCTCCGCTCTCCCCGGAAGTAGATGAGCTCGAAGATGACGCGCGACACGAAGAACGCCGTGTACACCGATGCCGCGAGACCAATGAGCAGCGTGACCGCGAATCCCTTGACCGGTCCGCTTCCGAACTGGAACAGGAAGAGGCCGGCGATGATGGTCGTCAGGTGCGTGTCGATGATCGTGCCGAAGGCGAGCGTGAAGCCGGAGTCAATGGAGGCGCGGACCGATTTGCCCGCGCGCAACTCCTCCTTGATCCGCTCGAACACGAGCACATTCGAGTCGATCGCCATCGCGAGGGTCAGGATGACACCCGCGATGCCCGGCAGAGTCAGGGTCGCTCCGAGGTAGGCCATTGCGCCGAGCAGGATCACGAGATTCAGCACCAGCGCGACCACCGCGTTGACCCCCGCACCCCTGTAGTAGAACAGCACGAAGATCACGACCAGCACGAATCCGATCAGGGATGCGGTCACGCCCTGGCGGATCGAATCGCGCCCGAGCGAGGGCCCGACGGTCCGCTCTTCGAGGGTCGTGAGCGAGGCCGGGAGCGAGCCGCTCCTCAGCACGAGCGCCAGATCGGCCGCCTCCGAGGGCGTGAACGATCCCTCGATCACTCCGTCGTCGCGAATCGGGCTGTTGATCCTCGGGGCCGACTCGATCTTCTCGTCGAGCACGATCGCGAGCTGCCGCCCCACGTTGGCCGAGGTCAGGGCGTGGAACTTCGCACCCCCTTCGGGGGAGAACGACATCCCGATGATCGGCTCGCCGAGCTGCCCCTTCTGGACGCGCGCCGTCTTCAGGTCGCGCCCGGTGACCGGAACGCTCTTCCGGACGGCCAGATACTGGCGGCCGGTGACGCGGCCGAACTCGTCGACCGCGTCGAGCGGAAGGATGTCGACCTGGTCGCGCATCGCCGCCGGCAGTGAGTCGTAGACCGCCTGCGGGTCGGAGTACGTGCTTCCCTCGACGAGGCGGAACTGGAGCTGGGCGGTGGTGCGGATGATCTCCTTGACGCGCTGCGGATCGTCGACGCCGGGAAGCTGGATGACGATGCGCTTGCCGCGCAGTCCGCCCTGGCGGGCGATGATCGGCTCGGTGACGCCGAGGGCGTCGATTCGATTGCGGATCGTTTCGATCGCCTGCGCGACGGTCTGCTCTTCGATCGCGGTCGCAGCCGCGTCAGCGAGCCGGGCGACCAGACCCTCGCTCGTCCGCGAGACCTGGAAGTCGGGAAACGAATCGGCCAGAAGCTTCTCGTAATCGGCGATCGGCACTTCGGGCGGAGGCACCACGAGAAACGAGCGCGATGGGGGATCTCCGGGCTGACTCGGCAGCCGGCGCACGGTCGGCGTCGGCAACTGAAGCTCCTGGGCGCGCGAGCGGACCCGCTCCACCGCCTGATCGATCTCCGCGTTGACCGCATCCTCGGTGTTGACCTGCATCACCAGGTGCGTCCCGCCCTTCAGGTCGAGCCCGAGCGGAATCGTCTCCGGATCGTCCTCCGTCGGTACGATCGCCGCGATGCTGACGACCAGCACCACGGCGATCAGCGCGATCTTCCACCACATGTTCTTCAAGGCCGTTCCTCCGCGTCGAGCGTCACTCGGATGCGCTTCCCTCGACCAGCGAGGCCACCGCGCTCCTGGCGATCTTGATCTTCACGTTGTCCGCGATCTTGAGCCAGACCACGTCGTTGTCCACCGACTGCACCTGCCCGTAGATCCCGCCGCTGGTCATCACCCGGTCCCCCTTCTTGAGGGCCGCCAGCATCGCCTCGGTCTTCTTGCGCTGCCGGCTCGCAGGCGCGATCACGAGAAAGTAGAAGATGAGGATGATCGCGGCGATCGGAAGGAAGTTCACGATCAGCGCGCCCGCACCGCTGCTCTGCATCAGAAGGATCGGAATGCTCATCTGGACGTCTCTTGGATCGGGGCGTCTGGACTCCCGCCGGGCCTCCCGGCTGCGCCTCCGACTCGGTAACTGAACCGGCAAGCCCGCAAAATAAATCCAGTCGGGCCGCGGCACGCCCGCCTCTCAGTCGCCTTCCACTTCGGGGTCCTGCCCGGCTCCCCTCGCCAGAAGCTCGCGCCGGAGCTCGCGGAACGAATTGGACGCGATAGATTGGCGAATCCGCCTCATCAAGTCAAGGTAAAACCAGAGGTTGTGCACCGTGTTGTAGACCGCCGCCGACATCTCACCCGCCACGAACAGGTGCCGCAGATAGGCCCGGCTCACGCTCCGGCACGTGGGACATCCGCAGGCCGGATCGAGCGGCCCCCCATCGCTCCGGTACTTTGCATTCCGGATGGCGATCCTTCCTTCACTCGTGAACAGCGTCCCGTTCCGGGCGTTGCGCGTCGGCATCACGCAGTCGAACATGTCGATTCCCGCGGCAACCCCTTCGACCAGGTCCTCCGGGGTCCCCACCCCCATGAGATATCGCGGCCGGTCGGCGGGGAGCAGCGGCGCCGTCAGGCGCATCGTGTCGAGCATCGCCTGCTTCGGCTCCCCGACCGAGACCCCGCCGATCGCCACCCCCTCGAACCCCATCCCTCCGATCACCTCGGCGCTTCGCCGCCGCAGGTCGGGAAACGGCCCTCCCTGCACGATGCCGAACAGCGCCGACCCGCCCCGCCGCGCCCGCAGCGAGCGCTCGGCCCACCGATGCGTCAGCTCCATCGAGCGCTCCACCTCGGCATGCCCCTGCCCCGCCGCCGGACACTCGTCGAATGCCATCGCGATGTCCACTCCCATCCGCTCCTGAATCTCGATCGATCCCTCGGGCGTCAGGAAATGACGAGCGCCGTCGAGGTGGCTCTGGAACTCCACCCCCTCTTCGCGGACGTTCCGGATCTCGGCGAGCGAGAACACCTGAAATCCCCCCGAGTCGGTGAGGATGGGCCGGTCCCATCCGATGAACCGGTGAAGCCCGCCGAGCCGCTCGATCAGCTCGGCGCCGGGGCGGAGCATCAGGTGATAGGTGTTGCAGAGGATGACGTCGGGGCCGAGTGCGGCGAGCTGATCGGAGGTCAGACCCTTGACCGCGCCGGCGGTGCCGACGGGTATGAACACCGGCGTCGCGATCGAGCCGTGCGGGGTCGCGATCTCCCCCAGACGCGCCTCTCCCTCACTTCCGAGAAGACGAAACCTCAGGCGCGGAGTCACGGCAGGAGCGCTCAGCGGAAGCTCGCCGCCGCGGGCGTCTGGTCCCCGGTTCCGGCAGGCGAACGCTCGGAGCGCTCCGCCTGATGCAGGCCGTCCGGCCGGAGATCGGGGAACTGGTCGTTGGTCACCAAGCCGCCTCCTCATGGGTTTCGCACGGGTTTCGCAAGGGTTTCGCATGGGATCCGCGGGATCCGCAGCGCTCGTCGCCACGACTCGCGGATGCGCTGCCCAACAGAGCGAAAAGAAACGAAAATTTCCCGGGGCGGCGGGAACGTCCCGCCGGGTGCAGCGGTGTGTTATTCTGAGTGAGATTCAGGGGAGGTCGTGATGGGAAATCGATCATTGATTCTCGCGGTCGTCGTCGTTCTGGCCGCGGCTTCGCTCGAGGCCGCCGTTCTGTACGATTTTCGTCAGACGGCGAGGACCGATTCGACCGGCCCCGTCGCCGGAGAGATCGAGGGAAAAGGAGTGATCGACGGCGACCGCAGCCGGGTCGACTTCCTCCGCGGGAACCTCTACTCGAAGGGCAGCTACATCATTTCGATCCGGGGCGCCCAGCAGATCCTCCTGGTCAATCCGAAGCGGAAATCGTACGCGGAGATCGACCTTTCCGCGGTCGCGAACCGCCTCGCATCCGGCGACCTGAAGATCACGAACCTCAAGACGCGCGTCGACAAGCTTCCGGACCACCCCACCGTTTCGGGATTCCCGACCGATCACTACCGCGTCGAGACCACCTATCAGATCACCTGGACCGGCGGGCCTCTTCCGCTCACCCAGAGCGTGAAGACCGTGGTCGAGAAGTGGACCACGAACGCGTTCGGCGACGTCGCCGAGTCCTTCCTCGACGAGTCGGCGCTCCGCACGGGCGATCCAGCGTTCGATCAGCTCATCGAGGCGGAGACGTCCAAGATCAAAGGCCTCCCCCTCCGCCAGCTCACCACGGTCACCGCACAGGGAACCGGAAGCCTGGCGCAATCGAGCTCCCGCGTGTCGACGCCGCCCACACGCACGCACGTGACCGAGATCCTTCTCTCGAACATCAGGATGGAGTCGGTTCCGTCGGCGACCTTCGAGATTCCCGACGACTTCAGGAAGGCCGAGCACGGCGACTCCGCAGCCGACGAGACGCGGGTTCACGTGCTGTCGCTCGAAGAGGCCAGGCCGCAGTAGAGCCGTGCGCCGCGGAACGGCACGAGTTTCGTTTCCGCGTTCTCCTCGTCGCAGTCTTTCGTCGTTCCGCGTTTTCGCGTACGGCCTGGTCCATTCGACCCGATGACGCCGACACGTCGCCGGAATCGGCTCTGGACTCCCGGGCCCGCCGTTGCTACCATGCGACAGACCCTCGGGTCCGACGGACAATCGCTTTCGAATGAAGAAGCTGCGCGCCGCAGGCGCACGATTGCGTGGGGTGATTCGGGCGAGGCGGGCCTACTTAGCCGTCGTTCCGCTCGCGATCGTTCTCGTGCTCGCTGTCGGCGAGCCGCCCTCTCCGGAGACCGCCCCGCCGCGTTTCGACAAGCCGCCGATCGATTTCCGGTCCGCCGAACTGGCCGCCATCCCGCTGCCGGCCCACGTCGGATATCTCAGCATCGAGCCCGGAGACACGCTCGACGTGCTGCTGGAGGCGTGCGGGCTCGATCGAAGCGACGCGAACGCGCTCGTGGCGGCCTTCGCGAGGAAGATCGACCCGCGGACGCTCAAGCCGGGGCAGTTGCTCCGTTACGAGCGCGACGGTCGGGGTGTGACGCGGCAGGTCGAGCTGCTGGTGCGCGGCCGCGGGAGCCTGCGGGGATCGCGCGGCAGCGACGGGACGGCATTCGAGGTGGAAGAAGTCGAGGCGCCCGAGCTGCGCGCCGAGGTCGTGCTGACCGCCGAGATCGAGACCTCGCTCTGGGACGCGCTCATGCGCACGGGGGAGAGTCCGGCGCTCGCGAGCGAGCTCGCTGACGTATTCCAGTGGGACATCGACTTCTTCAGGCTGCAGCCGGGCGACTGGTTCTCGTTCGTGGTGGAAAAGCGATGGATCGGCGCGGAGTTCGTCGGATACGGACCGATCGCCGCGGTGCGTTTCGATCATCGGAGCGAGACCTACGAGGCGTTTCACTTCGAGCGGGCGGGCGGCTTCGGTGGGTACTACACTTCGTCCGGGACGCCGATGCGCAAGCAGTTCCTGAAATCGCCGCTGAAGTTCAGCCGCGTGACCTCCGGGTACACGCATCGCAGGTTTCATCCGATCCTGAAGCGGTTCCGCCCGCACCTCGGCGTCGATTACGGAGCGCCGATCGGGACGCCGGTGATGTGCACCGCCGACGGAGTGATATCGTTCGCCGGACGCGGAAGCGGAGAGGGCAACTGGATTCGAGTGCGGCACGGCTCGAAGATCGAGACGGCCTATCTGCACCTGTCGCGGTTCGCGCCGGGGATCCGTCCCGGAGTGAAGGTGCGGCAGGGTCAGGTGATCGGCTACGTCGGGGCGACTGGCCTGGCGACGGCGCCGCATCTCGATTATCGCGTCCGCGAGAACGGGCGATGGATCAATCCGAAGACGCTGCGCTCGATCACGGCGGATCCGCTTCGCGGAGGCTCGCTCCGGGAGTTCGAGACCGTCGTGGCGGAAGTCCTTCCGAAGCTCACCGCGAAGGAGCAGTGGGCCGCCGGAAAGTGACGATCCCCGGGCACCTGTTTCGCAGATCGAGGCGGCAATGACCCGGATCACCGCGCGCGCTCCCGTCCGTATCGACCTGGCCGGCGGAACTCTCGATCTGTGGCCCCTCTACCTGTTCCATCCGGGATCGCGCACGGTGAACGTGGCGATCTCGATGTGGGCCGAGTGCGAGATCGAGCCGCTGGGCGACCCCTCCATCGAGGTCGTGCTCACCGACGCGAAGATCCGGGGACGCTACGCATCGCATCGCGAGCTCGCCGCCGACGAGCGGATGTCGCTCGTCGCCAGGGCCGCGCAGCACTTCGACGCCGCCGGCCTTCGCATCACCACCCGCACCGACGCTCCGCGCGGCTCGGGGCTGGGCGGCTCTTCCGCGCTCGCCGTCGCACTCGTGCGCGCGCTCTCGTCGTTCGCCCAGAAGCCGTTCGACGGCGAGGCTCTCGTTCACCTCGTTCGCGACCTCGAGACCCGCATGCTCGGAATCCCCGCCGGCATCCAGGACTACTATCCCGCCGTCTACGGAGGCCTCGCCGCCCTCCACCTCGATCCAGGGGTGCTCCAGCGCCACCCCCTCACCCTTCCACTCGCCGAGCTGGGAAGGCATCTGATCCTCCATTACAGCGGCGTCGCCCACTTCTCCGGGACCAACAACTGGGAGATGTACAAACGCAGCATCGACGGGGAGCCGCGAGTGCGGGATGGCCTCGGAGAGATCTCGCGAATCTCCATGGAGATGGAAGCGGCTCTCGAGGCTCACGACCTCGCGGCGGCCGGCGCCGCGCTCGACCGGGAGTGGGCGGCGCGGAAGAGACTCGTCGACGGAATCTCCACGCCCGAAGTCGACGCCGTCATCGAGACCGCGAAGCGTGCCGGGGCGTGGGCGGGAAAGGTCTGCGGGGCGGGCGGAGGAGGATGCATCGTCATTCTCACTCCGGCCGAGGCGCGCGAGACGGTCATCGCCGCTCTCCGGAACGCCCCGGGCAGGACTCTCGACGTAAGCCCGGTCGGCAACGGACTCTCCATCGAAGAGGAAGGCGACCCGTCGGCCTACTCGTTCATCCATCGGCGCGGGATGCCGGGCGAACAGGCCATCGAGCAGCTCTGGCTCGCCGGGGACGACTCCGGCCCCTATCGCCCCTCGATCCTGGCCGAGGCCGCGATCACCTTCGACGCGCCGCGCCACGGCGTCCACCGAACGATCGCTCGCACCTACCTCGCCCCGCTCGACCTCCAGAATGGACTGCCCCGCTGGACGGACGCGAGGGAAGTCCGGTCCGACGAGCTCGATCTCCACACCGCGCCCGAGCCCGGCCGCGAGAGCATCGCCCCCCGCGACCCGGAGCGCCTCCAGGAGGGCATCGCCGAAGGGGAAGCGGCCTTCCGAGAGCTCCTTCTCGAGTCCGAACGGCTCACCATGATGTTGAACCCCGGCTTCGGCCTCTTCTCGCAGTCCGACGAGACCCGCGCCGACTTCATCCAGAGGTGCCTCGAGCACGCCGATCAGCTCCTCGAGCGCGAATCCGAACGGCTCGAGAAGACCTACCGCCGCCGACTCGATCAGATGCGCGAACGGGTCGAGCGCGACCGGCGACAGATCGACGAAGCCACCGGCGGCTCCCCCGACATCAAACATCAGGACGTCGGAATCGCCTGGGGTCAGGCCCTCTACAACATCACCAGCGGCCGCCCCGCCACCTCCGGCATCCCCCGTTCCCCAGGGGAGATCGAGTTCCTCGACAAGATCACCCAGCTTCAGAAATCGTGGGACCGGGAGCGCGAGGTGCTGAGCGACGAGCTCAATGCCCGCGCCCGAGCCGTCGAAGAGGTCGTCCTCACCCCCTCCCCCCGTGGCATCGAAACCCGCCGCTACATCCTGGTCTGGATCCCCACCCCCCGCTCCTGAACCGTTCAATTTCCGGACGGGTGTCCGAAATCCGAACGGGACCTTCCACCCTGATTCTCCGTAAACGACTCTCCGGGCTCGAGTTGAGCTCGACCCCGCCGTGGCAGCATCTTTGATCTGTAGAAAGGCACCATGTCGAGAATCCCTGTCATGAAGCGAGTCCTGGTGGTCGACGACGAGACCGCGATCACCGAAGGCCTGATCGCGCTGTTCGAGATGGAAAAGATCGAGGCGTTCGGAGCGAGCGATCGCGCGAGCGCCGAGGCGATGATCGACCGCGAGTTCTATCCGGTGATCCTGGCCGATCTGAGGCTGGTGACGGAGGCCGACGGGTTCCGCCTGCTCGAGACGATCCGGGAGCGGAGCCCCCGCTCGAAGATCGCGAGTCTGACGGCGTTCGCGACGCCCGCGGTGGAGCAGAAGCTGCTCGCGATGGGGTCGTCGGTGGTGCTGCGCAAGCCGATGGAGTTCGAAGCGATCATCGCGATCGTCGACGAGATGCTCGCGGAGATCGAGCGCGAGGCCGAGGCTCAGCAGGCGGAGAGCGGCGCACCTCTCGATCTGGTGCAGCTCTACTCGGACGTGCACAAGATCCTGTTCTCGATTCCCCAGCGGCGGTATGGCCTGACGGCAGACGAGACCGACGAGCTGGTGCAGGAAGCGTGGTGCCTGTTTCTGCAGAAACGCCAGTACGTCGCGACGCCCGGGGCGTGGCTCGCCGGCACCATCGTGAATCTGAGCCGGCAGCAGATCCACCGCAACACCCGGATGCGCCCGGCGGGTCTCGAGGTCCACTCCGAGAAGGAGAGCGCGAGCTCCGATCCGGGCGAGGCCAGCGACTCGGTTCTGATGGTGCGTCAGGCTCTCGGGCGGATCGACGAGCGCTCGCGCCGGCTCTGCACGCTCATCGGGATGGAAGGAAAGAGCTACGAGGAAGTGTCCCGCGAGCTCGACCTTCCGATCGGGTCGGTCGGCCCCCTCTACATTCGTTCGAAGCGGAAGCTGCGCAAAGCCCTCGGCGGCGAGTACACCGCCGCGGGGCTCACCGCTTGAGCCTGGCGTAGACGGTCGAAGGACTGATGCCGAGGCGCCTCGCGGCGCTCCGGATGTTTCCTCCCGTAGCGTCGACCGCCTTCCGGACGTAGTCGCTCTGGATCTGGTCGAGCGGCCGGATGTCCCATTCGTTCTCAGGCTCCGAGAGTCCGGCGGAAGGAACGGCGGCCCCGGTGCCGAGCAGGAGATCCTCGACGCGGATCTCCTCCCCCCTGCGGACGAGCAGGGCGCGCTCGAGCACGTTGCGAAGCTCGCGCACGTTGCCCGGCCAGGGATAGTTCTGCAGACGGGCCATGGCGCGCTCGGAGAGGCTCGCGGCGCCGCGGGCGCCGAGCTCGCTGCCGAGCTCGCGGAGCAGATGGTCGACCAGGATCGGGACGTCGTCGAGACGCTCGCGGAGCGGCGGAATCCGGATCGCGACGACGTTGAGTCGGTAGAACAGGTCCTGCCGGAAGCGGCCCGCGGCGACGTCCGCCTCGAGGTCGCGGTTGGTCGCGGCGATCAGACGGAAATCGGCCTTGATCTCGCGCAGCCCTCCGATCCGCCGGAAGCGCTTTTCCTCGATCGCCTTGAGGAGCCGGCCCTGCATCGCGAGCTCCATCTCACCGATCTCGTCGAGGAATACCACACCATTTCCGGCGATCTCGAACAGGCCGGGCTTGGCGGTTCGGGCGTCGGTGAAGGCTCCTCGCTCGTGACCGAACAGCTCCGACTCGAGCAGCTCGCGCGAGAACCCCGCGCAGTTCAGATCGACGAACGGGGCGCGGGAGCGTTCCGAGCGGAGGTGGATCATCCGCGCCACGACTCCTTTTCCGGTGCCGGACTCGCCGGTGAGCAGGACCGGGCTGGTCGCGGATGCGACCTGACCGATGAGCTGTTCGATCCGTCTCGCTTCGGAAGAGACCCCGGTGAACCCGCTCTGACGCGGCACCGAGCTCCGGCGCAGCGCGGCGAGCTCCCGACGAGTCTCGATCATCCGCGCGCTCTGCTCGAGGACCACTTCGAGGCTGTCGAAGTCGCAGGGCTTCGAAACGAAGGTCTCGGCCCCCATCTTCATCGCCTGCACCGCCATGTCGATCGTTCCCATCCCCGACATCATGACGACCGCGGTCGACTCGCTCTCGCCCTTGATCTGGTCGAGCACCTCCAGCCCGGGCATGTCCGGGAGCATCACGTCGAGCAGCACCAGGTCGGGGCTGAACTCTTCGAACTTCCGGAACGCCTCCCTGCCGGTCGCCGCGGTCTCCACACTCCATCCCGCATGTTCCAGCAGCGCGCCGAGCCCGGCCACGACGTCGGCATCGTCATCGACGACGAGAATTCTCCGCTCGTTCGGTGTCATGCAGTTCGCTCAAGGGTAACCGATCGGGGCGCAGGCGGGTGGGGGGACGAGCGACGGCGCGACGGGTTCGTCCTATCCCAGCAGCTCGCCGATCGCCGCGCAGAGCGCGTCCGAATCGTACGGCTTCTGGAGGTACCGCGTGCGGGCATCCTGGACGGACTCGATCCGCTCGCCGTCGCCGTATCCGCTCGAGATCAGGACGGGAAGCTCGGGAAAGCGGAGTCGGATCCGCCGGTGCGCTTCCTTCCCTCCGAGGCCGGGCATCCCGAGATCGAGCACGACCAGATCGGGAGGATCTCCCCGCTCCAGCCGCTCCAGAAGCGCCTCGCCGGTCGTCCATCCCGAAGCGTGCGCTCCTTCGATCTCGAGGAGTGCGAGCAGCCCTTCGAGCACGATCACCTCGTCGTCGGCGATGAATACGCGGACTCCGTCGAGTCGGCCGCGGCCGTCCCGCAACCCTGTTTCCGCCGGGCCCGGAGTCGGTTTGTCGACCTTGGCCGAGGCGGGAAGGAGGACGTAGAAGGTCGTCCCGGCACCCGGCTCGCTGTCGACGTAGATCGATCCTTCATGCTGCTGGATGATGCGGAGCGCGACGGGGAGCCCCAGACCCGGCCCGCTCCCGATCTCCTTGGTCGTGAAGAAGGGATCGAAGATCGACTGAAGCTCGTGCTCGGGAATGCCGCGGCCGGTGTCGCGGACGCTCAGGAGCACGGTGCTCGCCGCGTCGACCTCCCATCGCACGACCTCGGACGGAGTCGGACGGCGGATCTCGAGGTGGAGCTCGCCCCCGGCGGGCATCGCGTCGCGTCCGTTGAGCGCGAGATTCAGGAGCGCCTGGCCGATCTGGGCGGCGTCGACGTCGACCCACCCCTCGTCGGCGGCGCTCACTTCGATCGCGATCTCCGGAGGGATCGCAGGGCGGATCATCCGCAACTGCTGGCGAACCAGCGCAGCCAGAGAGGTCCGCCGCTTTTCCGGTTTTTTGGGCTGGGCGAAGTCGAGGAGCTGTCGCGTGACTTCCCTGGCGCGCTGCACCGCCCTGCGGATCTGATCGGTCGCCTTCCGGATGGTCTCCTCTTCCGGAAACTTCCTGGACAGCAGATCGGCCCATGGGAGTGCCGCCATCAGCGTGTTGTTGAAATCGTGCGCGATGCCGGAGGCCATCTGACCGAGCGCCTGGGACCTCTGGACCAGCGCGAGGGACCGCTCCAGCTCCTCGGCCTTCAGCTCGGCGCGCAGGTCGTGCACCACGACCATCCACCCTCCACGGTTCTGATGGCCGAGCGGCGACCATCGCAGCGCGACCGGGATCCGTCCCGAGGCTCTCGCGATGAAGCTCGCCCGGGAGACGGACCCCTCCCGGCTCGCCGCGAGAGCCTGCCGCCATTCCCCGTCCGGCAGCTCCCAGAGCCGATCGCAGTCCATCGTGCGCAGCTCCTCGAGCGCATAGCCGGACAGGACCTCGAAACTCGGGTTCGCATCGAGGAATCGCTGACCGGAATCGTCGGTGATCGCGATCGCCTCCGCCGCCTGCCTGAAGATCTGCTGATACCGCCGTTCCGCGGCGAGCATCGCCGTCTCGTCGCGGATGAACGTCACCAGAAGCGGCTCGCCTTCGAGCGTGTACAGGCCGGTGCGGGTCTGAAGGCGGAGGGTTCGCCCGTCGGGGGTCTCGACCGAGACTTCCGCCTCCTGCCAGCTTTCGACGCCGGTCCCCAGACGCGTCGGCACCGGCACGGGCGAGACCCCGTCGGCCTGCATCTGTTCGCGCGAGCGGCCGATGAGCCGCTCGAAGGCGGAATTGGAGTCGAGGAAGGCACCGGTGTCCGGGCGGGTGACGACGATCGGCTCGGGAGATCGATCGAACAGCTCGCGGTACCGGCGTCCGAGGCGAACGCTCTCGAGATCGCGGCCGAGGATCAGCACCTTTCCGTCCGCCGCCGGACCGACCCGACTCATCCCCATTCCGAACAGAAATCGGGTTCCATCGGGTCGTCCGGCAGTCAGCTCGAGCTCGGCCGGCCTGCCCGTCGAGAGCACCGACGCGAGCTTCTCTTCGAGCACGGTTCGCGACTCCCCCGCGAGCTCGAAGAGCGACTTTCCGGGCGGCGCGCTGCCGAGCAGCTCCGCCGCGGCTCGATTCGCCTCGAGGACCCGGCCGCTCGCATCGACCAGCAGAACCGCCGTCGGCAACTGGTCCCAGAGCTCCCGAGAGGGAGAATTTTTGGTATCCATGGACGTTGTCACATTCCGGCTCGGCCGGAGTGCTCCGCTCATGAGTCGCGTGGAGCGGTGATTTTGATACGGCCCGGTGTTCCGGGACCCTCCCCGGCGCTGTGGTACGATCCGCCGGCCTGAAGCCTATCCCGAGTCGGGCAGTGGCGCAGCCTGGTAGCGTACCTGAATGGGGTTCAGGTGGTCGCGGGTTCAAATCCCGCCTGCCCGACCAGTCAACCCCCTCGGAACGAGAGATCCGGAGGTCGAATCGCTGATGGCGGGCGTGAGGTTCGACGGCGTTTCGAAGCAGTACGGCGCGGTCTCCGTGATCGAGGGGCTCGATCTCGACATCCGCGACAAGGAGTTCATGGTCCTGGTCGGCCCTTCGGGGTGCGGCAAGTCGACCGCGCTGCGGATGATCGCCGGACTCGAGGAGATCTCCTCGGGTCGGATCCGGATCGGCGAGCGGGTCGTGAACGAGCTGGCGCCGAAAGAGCGGGACATCGCGATGGTGTTTCAGAGCTACGCGCTGTATCCGCACATGACGGTGCGCGAGAATCTCGCCTTCGGTCTCAGGATCCGGAAGACTTCGAAGGAAGAGATGGAGCGCCGGGTCCGGGAAGCGGCGGAGATCCTGGACATCGCGCATCTGCTCGACCGCAAGCCTCGGCAGCTCTCGGGGGGGCAGCGGCAGCGGGTCGCCGTCGGGCGGGCGATCGTGCGCAAGCCGTCGGTGTTTCTGTTCGACGAGCCGCTGTCGAACCTGGACGCGAAGCTGCGCGTTCAGATGCGCTCCGAGATCACCAGGCTCCAGCAACGTCTCGAGACCACCTGCGTCTACGTCACGCACGATCAGGTCGAAGCGATGACGATGGGACATCGGATCGCGGTGATGAATGCGGGCCGGCTGCAGCAGGTCGGCACGCCGCTCGAGGTCTACGAGCGCCCCGTGAATCTGTTCGTCGCGAACTTCATCGGGACGCCTCCGATGAACTTCTTCCGGGGCCGGATCGCGGACGGAGGGGCGGAACTGCGGGCGGGAACCTTCACGGTGCGGCTCGCGGAAGCGGGCGGGCGGGCCCGGCCCGACGGGGAGGTGGTGGCGGGCATTCGTCCGGAGCACGTGGTGGCGTCGCCGGGCGAGCCGAGGGGACCGGCGGCACGAGTGGAGGGGACGGTCGAGCTGGTCGAGCCTCTGGGGCACGAGGTCGTGGTCCACGTTCGCGCGGGCGAGGACATGCTGGTGACCTCGGTCGATCCGGCGCAGGCGCCGCGCCTCGACGATGCGATCGAGCTCCGCATCGAGCTCGAAAGGCTCCACCTGTTCGATGCCGCGAGCGAGCAGCGCCTCGAATGGCGCGGCGGCGACGCGCGTGCCTGACGCGCCGCGCCTCGCGCGAGTCCCGTGAGCGACTTCGACGACGCCCGGCGCGCGGCGATGCTCAGCGACCTGGTGGCCGCCGTCTCGCGGCGGCCGAGCGAGCTGCTGCGGCTAGACGAGATCCGCGAATCACTCTCCCTCTCGACGATGGTCGACCGCGGCGTCGTCGAGATCGCCGTCGCCAGCATCGTCGGAACCATCGGCCGCGCACACGGCTTCAACCGCGCGTTCCTTCCCCGTACCGAGGCGGCCCGGCAGCGCTGGAACCGCGTGCGAGAGATGTTCCTGAGCCAGGCGGGCTTCCTTCCGATCGAGGTGTACAGGGTCGGCGAGGTCCATTTCGTGATCGACGGTCACCACCGCGTCTCGGTCGCCCGCGCTCTCGGCGCGCCGACGATCGAGGCCCGAGTCCGGGAGTTTCCCACCGCGGGCACGCTTCGCCCGGACGACTCGCCCCGCTCCGTGCTCGAGCGGCGGGCGCTCGACGGCTTCATGGAGACGACCCGGCTGCCTCCGGACTCCCGCGGAGAGTTCACGCTCTCCTCGCCGGCCGGTTACGAGCGGCTGCTCGATCACATCTCGGTGCACCGTTACTATCTCGGGATCGAGCGCGGGGGGCCGGCGTCGTGGGACGACGCGGTGCGGTCGTGGGTCGCGAGCGTCTGGCGTCCGGCCCTCGAGGCGATCCGTGCGAGCGCGGTGATGGCCTCGTTCCCGGGGCAGACCGAGGGAGACCTGTATCTCTACGTGATGGAGCGGCTGCACGCCTTGCGCGAGCGGGAAGACTCAGGCGCTTCCGCCGAGCGCGCCGTACGCGATCTCGAGAGCGCGCAGTCCGCGCGGCGGCCGGGCGGGAGCTGGCTCCGCCGCATGCGCCGTCCGCGCCGCGACTGAAGGTTCGCGCCCGGAGAATTCGCGCAACGCGCCCGCGCGTTGTGAACCGCAGCCCCGAGGGGCGGGGAGGTCGCTTTGCCGGAACAGAAAACGTCGATTCAGATCGTCCTGGACGAGAAGGTCTCGCAGGGAGAGTACGCCAACTTCGCGAACATCATCCATTCACCGAGCGAGTTCGTCATCGACTTCGGGCGGATCATGCCGGGACGCCCGGAAGCCCGCGTCTGCAGCCGGATCGTGATGACTCCGCAGCACGCCAAGCAGTTCCTGCAGGCCCTCTCGCAGAACGTCACGATCTACGAGCGGAAGTTCGGAACGATCGAAGTACACGTGCAGCCACCCGCGTTCAACACGCCCGAAGGGGAGCCGTCGAACTGATGGCGGGCGTCCGCATCGTCGGAGGAGGACTCGCGGGCTCCGAGTGCGCGCTGATGCTCGCCGCGCGCGGACACGAGATCGAGCTCGTCGAGATGCGGCCCGTCCGCTCGACCGCCGCGCATCAGACCGACCGACTCGCCGAGCTCGTCTGCTCGAACTCGTTCCGCTCCACCGCACCGACCAACGCGGTCGGCCTTCTCAAGAAGGAGCTCGAGCGGCTCGGCTCTCCGATCATGGCCGCCGCCTCGGGCGCCAGGATCCCGGCGGGCGACGCGTTCGCGGTCGATCGCGACCGGTTCGCCGCCGCCGTGACCGCCCGCGTCGAGGCCCAGCCGTCGATCCGCATCGTGCGAGACGAGATCACCACGCTCGACCGCGGCGGCGCCGACTGGCTCGTCGTCGCGACCGGCCCCCTCACCAGCGATTCCCTCTTCGGGGCGATCGGCCGGATCCTGGGGCACGACGGACTCTACTTCTACGACGCGATCGCGCCGATCGTCTCCGCCGATTCGCTCGATCTCTCGAAACTCTACTGGAAATCTCGCTACGACAAGGGAGGCGGACGCGATTATCTCAATGCGCCGATGAACCGCGACGAATACCTCGCATTCGTCGAAGCCCTCGTCGCCGCCGAGCTGTATCCCCTCCACGATTTCGAGAAGGCCGCCCATTTCGAGGGATGCCTCCCCATCGAGGAGATCGCCTCGCGCGGCGTCGATACGCTGCGCTTCGGACCGCTCAAGCCCGTCGGCCTCGAACATCCGGCCACGGGCGAGCGGCCTCATGCCGTCGTTCAGCTCCGGAGGGAAGACCTCTCCGACGAGTACTTCAACCTCGTCGGATTTCAGACGAAGATGAAAGTCGGCTCACAGAAGACGGTCCTGCGTATAATCCCCGGACTCGAGAACTGCTCGGTCGCACGGTGGGGATCGATGCACCGGAATACGTTCATCAACGGACCGCGGCATCTGACGAGCACGTTCCGGCTGCGCGCCGATCCTGCGATCTTCTTCGCGGGTCAGATCACCGGCGTGGAGGGCTACCTCGAGTCGGCGGCGACCGGACACCTGGTGGCGCGCTATCTCGACGCGCTCTCCCGCGGCGAAGACCCCCTCCCGTTTCCGTACCACACGGCTCTCGGCGCCCTCGGGCGTCACGTCGCCGACTCCTCCCCCGAACGCTACCAGCCGTCCAACGTCACGTGGGCGCTGATCGAGGACGGTACGCGCGGCATCCGGAACAAGGAAAAGCGCCGCGCCGCTCAGGTCGCTCTCGCCCTGGAGACGGTCGAACGGATCGCCGCGGCCGAGCGCGAGGTCGCGGCCGGGAGATAGGACGGGACCGGGCGCGAACTCCGCCCCATCGACCCCGAGCCGTCCCGCCGCCGCCCCTACATCGTCAGGAAGGCGCTTCGCGTCTCCTCCGGCTCCGGTGAGGCGAGTTCCTGGGTCGGGATCGTGAAGAAGAAGGTCGTTCCGTCCCCCTCGCGGCTGTCGACCCAGATCGATCCGTTGTGCCTTTCGATGATCTGTTTGGAGATGTAGAGTCCCAGCCCGAGGCCGCCGTAATTGGTCGACGAGACCTGGCGGCCGCGGTGGAACCGCTCGAAGACCTGGCCGATCTCGTCGTTCGGGATGCCGATCCCGTAGTCCCTGATCGAGGTGGTCACGCGGGTGGAATCGTTCTCGACCGCGACCGAGATCGAGCTTCCCTCCGGCGAGTACTTGACCGCGTTCTCGAGGAGATTTCCGAGGACCTGTTCGAGGCGGTCGCGGTCGCCTTCGACGTCGATGCAGGAGTCGGGGAGTACGCTCGAGAAGTGGCGGTTCGGATGAGCGGTCTGATGGCGCGTGACGACGTTCCGGACGAAGGCGGGCCAGTCGATCTTTTCCCGCCGGATCTCGAGGCGGCCGGTCTCGATGCGTGAGACGTCGAGCAGCTCGAGGATGAGACGGGACATGCGGTCGATCTGGTCGAGCGCCACGTCGAGGTATTCGGAGGAGGTTCCGAGGTCGTTTTCCTGAATGAGGGTCTTGGCGAGCTGCGTGTAACCCTTGATGGAGGTGACCGGAGTGCGGAGCTCGTGGGAGGCGATGGAGAGGAACTCGTCCTTGAGCCGGGACAGATCCTCGAGCTTGCGGCGGGCGTCGACCTGCTGGGTGAACAACTGGGCGTTCTCGATGGCGACCGCGGCGCGCTCGGCGAGCAGCTCGGCGAGAGGGAGCTTGTCGTCGGTCATGGTGCGGGCGGGATCGTTGGCGGCGATGGCGAGGGCGCCGAGGACCTCGCGGCGGCTCCTGAGGGGAAGAACGAGCAGCGAGGATAGCTTCATCTGCGTAGCGTGATAGGTCGGCGATTCCTCCTCGGCGACCGGCTCGAAGTTGGTCGTCAGGGTGGGGTAGCCGGTGGAGACGACCTGGCCGAAGGTCCCCTCGCCGAGGACCAGGGGCTGGCGGTAGACGAAGGCCCATGCGAGGCCCAGAGCGGCCATGTCCCGGTGATAGATCGACGCGACGCGGAGCTCCTTCGAATCGGGAACGCGGATGATGATCGCCGCCCAGTCGCCGAGGACTTCGGCGACGCGCTCGGAGATCGCCTGATATACCCATGCCGGGTCGATGTTGGAGGCGAAGAAGGCGCCGGCTTCGGCGAGGATCTGAGCGCGCTCGGCCTGAAGCTGCATCTCCTCCTCGAGGCGCTGGCGCTCGGTGACGTCGCGGAAGCTCACGATGACGCCCGAGACCCTGCCCTCCTCCTCGAACGGGACGGCGCTCATCGCGATCGCAATCGGCTTCTTGTCGCCACGGTCGAGTATCAGCGTCGTGTCCTTGAGCGGCTTGCCGGTCGCGAGAGCCTGCGCCGCTGGGATCTCGCGCGGATCGAGCGGCCGGCCGTCGGGACTGCGGAACCCGTAAGTGGGCGCCTGTTTCTCGATCTCGACGCCGGTGATCGAGGTGCCGAGCAGCTTGACCCCGGCGGGGTTGATGAACACCACCCGCCCTTCGCCGTCGACCAGCATCACCCCGTCCGCCATCCCGGCGATCATCGCCTCGGTCCGCCGGATCTGGCGCGCGATCGAGGCGTCGAGCGACCTCTCGATCCGAAATACGAGGAAACCGCCGACGAACAGAATCGCGAGGCTCACCCCGATCAGCAGAAACGTCAGCGCGAGCCGAAGGTTGTCGAGCTCGCGAAGCTCGTCAATGCGCTTCTCGCGCTCCTTCGCCGTGAACTCTCCCGCGAAGTCGTGCGCCGACCGACGGGTCCGCGCCGCCTCCAGCATGATCTGGATCGCTTCGGCGATCCGTCCCTCGTCCGTCCTCTGAATCTGCAGGTCCGACAACTGTCGCAGCTGCTCGAAGTGCTGCCGCATCCCGCCGATCAACTGCTCGTCGCGGGGCTCGATCGCCACCGCCGTCGCCGCCGCCGCCGTCTTCTCGAAGTTCCGGATCGCTTCGTCGTACTGCGCGAGAAATTCGGTCTTGCTCGTCACCGTGTACGCACGAGCCGCCGCCAGCATCGAGCTGATCGCCCCGTCCATCGACATCATCGATTCCAGCAGCGGCTCGAACACACGGATCACGCGTGAGTACTGCCGCTTCTCGCGCTGGAGTACGAGAATGTTGATCGTGGCAGCGAGCGTCACGAATACGAAGAGCGCGATGAACGCCGCCCA
>DATKCD010000039.1:0-2153 GCA_035544735.1 Thermoanaerobaculia bacterium | reverse complement strand
GCCGGTCGCGCTCATCGTGATGCACGGGATGGGACAGCAGATCGAGTTTCAGACGCTCGATCAGGTGGCGCAGGGACTGGCGCGGGCGGAGACGATCGCGACGGGTCGCGCGCTCGAGCCGGAGGCCAACGTCGTCATGATCGGCGACCAGATCGTGCGCCGCGTGGAGATCAAAGGCGTCGGAGACGAGGAGCGGGAGGTCCACGTCTACGAAGCGTGGTGGGCGCCGTTCACGGAGGGGCGGGTCGGCCTGAAGGACGTGACCTCGTTCCTCTGGCGGGCCGGAATCAGGGGAGGGTTCGCGAGGCGATGGGAGCGGTGGATCTTCGGCGGGATGGTTCCCTTCAACGTCCCCAACCTCAGCCGGTTCGGGATCGTGGTGACGCTCGCGACCCTCGCCGCGATGTTCGTGATCAACGCGACAATGGCACCGGCGTTTCTGACGCGTTTCCTGCGCGATGAGTCCGTCCGGCCGCTCGCCGCCGACCTGACGGTCGCCGCCACGCCGCCGCTGGCCGCGGCCGTGCTCTTCGTGCTCCTGTACTTCATCGCGGAATGGGTGCGCGGGCTCGAAGGGAGACGCTCCGCCCCACCCGGAGCGCTCGCCATTCCGTCCATCCTCACGAATGCGATGCGAATCGCGTTTCTCGTCCTCGTCGTCGCGATCATCGCCGGGGCGGGCCTGATCGTCTGGTTCGCCTGGAGACATTTCACCGGAGACCCTCGCGCGCTCTACCCCTTCTTCGAACGGCCCTGGGTCATGGGGCTGATCTGGGCAGCGGTGCTCGGGAGCTCGTGGAAGGCGCGGCGGTTTCTCATCGAGTACGTCGGCGACGTCGCCGCATACGTCTACCCGTACCACCTCGACCGGTTCCACGAGATCCGCGCCAGAATCAAGGACGAGACCAACCGGATCGCGAGACTCGTCTACGGCGCGGCGGACAGCGACGGCTCGCTCCTCTACGACCGCGTCGGCCTGGTCGGCCACTCCCTCGGATCGGTCATCGCGTACGACACGCTGAATCGCGTTCTTCTCGAGGACAATCTGCGCAAGGGCGCTCTCGATGCTCTGGGGCGGACCCGGTTCCTCCTCACCTTCGCGTCACCGCTCGACAAGACGGCGTTCCTCTTCCGCAATCAGAGCCGCGAGACGACCGCCGTGCGCGAGGCGCTCGCGGCGACGGCCCAGCCCCTCATCCGGGACGCCGCCTTTCGCCCGCCCCACTTCGAGTGGATCAACGTCTACGCCCCCGGTCACAACGACATCATCGGCGACGAGCTCGATTTCTACGACGCTCCGGGCGCCCCTCCGCCGCCACGCGTGGTGAACGTCCCCGATCCCGATGCGAACGTGCCGCTGGCCGCCCACGTCCACCACTGGAGCAATCCGACGGTCTGGATGCGGTTGCGCTCGGCGATCTGAAGCGCGGGGGAGCTCGCGGAGCGGTCCCGGCAGCGCGGCACGGATCGACCCGAGCCTCACGCATCGTGCTGCCGCGCATTCGCAGGCGCACGCGGCACGTCCGGCCGCTCCCCTCTCGAGAGCCCGCCAGTTCCGTGGTCGACCTGAATGAAGCCGATGTCGAAGGCCTCGTCCGGATTCTCAACCGCGTCGAGACACTCCTCGAGGCGGTGGCACCTCACGGCGCACCCGCCCTCCTCGTGCGGCGCGCCGACGAGACGTGTCGGCGAGAATCACGAGAGGCGGCGCCGCCGCGGCGCTTCGATCCGCCGCTCGGTTCCGCCGAGCCGCGCCAGCCGCCGCGCCTTTTCCCTCACGATCAGAGCACGGAGGCCCTCGCGGACCAGCTCCGTCCGCTCACTCACGCCGGTCAGGCGGCGCGCCTCGTCGAGAAGGGCTTCGTCGAGATTGATCGTCGTACGCATGACCGGCCTCCGGATGCACCAACTATGCATCATGTGATGCCTCTTCCCGCCCCACTCGGGCGGCCTCAGATCACCCGCCACCACGGCGCCGCGAGGACGCGACCGGTGAGCGGGTACGTCGCCTCCCCGTCGTACAGGAGCAGCGCGCCGTCCGTCAGGTCGGCGTACTCCTCGAGAAAGGTCTCGAGACCGCGCGCATCCGCGGGCGTCACGCGCGCCGAGGCTTTCACCTCGACCGGCAGCACGCGCGCCGGCGTCTCGATCAC
>DATKCD010000038.1:0-10029 GCA_035544735.1 Thermoanaerobaculia bacterium | reverse complement strand
GATCCGCGGTGAAGTGAATGGATGGTGGCGAGCCGCCCACCGGTCGCCGTCCGAATCCCACTCCAGCAGCGGAAAGTCGACGACCCAGAGAAAGTCCCAGCGATTCTCCGGGATCATCTTCTCGTCGCGCGCGACCCGGAGTCGGAGGTTTCCGAGCGCGTCCCAGACGACCGTCTTCTTCCCCGCCACGATCAGAGCGAGATCTCCCTCCGCCGCGCCGAGAGCCTGCCGGAACCGGTCGTGACCCGACTCGTCGAGGAACTTTTTGATCGACGAGGTCGCGCCCGACGCTTCGAACTTCATCCAGATCAGCCCGCCCGCCCCGAACTGCTTCGCCACTTCGGTCAGCTCGTCGATACGCTTCCTCGAGAGTCCCGCGCCCCCCGGTACGACGATGCCGCGCACCAGCCCCTCCTCGGCGAGCGCCGTGCGGAACGGCGCGAACTCCGTCTCTCCCGCCGCACCGGCCAGGTCGACGATCTCCATTCCGAAGCGGGTGTCGGGGCGATCGATCCCGAACCGGTCCATCGCCTCCTGCCACGTGATCCGAGGAAACGGCGTCGCCACCTCGATTCCCGCGACCGGAAACACTTCCGCGAAGAGCCCCTCGATCAGCGACTGGACGAAGACCTCGTCGATGAACGATGCCTCGATGTCGACCTGCGTGAACTCGGGCTGCCGGTCGGCGCGGAGGTCCTCGTCGCGGAAACAGCGCGCGATCTGGTAGTAGCGCTCGATGCCGGAGACCATCAGGAGCTGTTTGAAGAGCTGAGGCGACTGCGGCAGGGCGTAGAACTCCCCTTTGTTCACCCGGCTCGGAACGAGGAAGTCGCGCGCCCCCTCCGGGGTCGACCTGGTCAGGATCGGCGTCTCGATCTCGAGGAACCCCTGCCGGTGCATGTAATCGCGCACGCGGAAGGTCACGTCGCTGCGCAGCATCAGGTTGCGGGTGAGCGGCGGGCGGCGGAGGTCGAGATAGCGGTATTCGAGGCGGAGGTCTTCGTTGGCCGAGACGGTCTCTTCGATGAGGAACGGCGGCGTTTCGGCGCGGTTGAGGATCGTCGCCCGTTCGGCGAGCACCTCCACCTCCCCCGTCTCCATCCGCGGATTGCGCGCCTCGGGCGCGCGCTGCCGGACGGTTCCGGTGACGGAGACGACGAACTCGGAGCGCATCTCCTTGGCCAGATCGACCTGCTCCGCCGCCACCCCGCTCCCGCGATCGAAGACGACCTGAGCGATCCCGCTCCGGTCTCGCAGATCGACGAACACCAGCTCGCCGAAGTCGCGCTGCTTCTGCACCCATCCCTCGAGCCACACCCGCCGGCCGGCATGTTCGGTGCGAATCGTTCCCGCCGCCGTCCGCGGCATCTCCGTGTCCCTGCTCATCAGCGAAACTCGCCCGGAGATTCTTCGAGATAGATCTCCTTGTACTCGAGATAGTTCCTGTGGAACCTGGCGAGAAAGCGGAGATCGTCGTCGCCGAGGGATCTGCGGACCCGGCCGGGGACGCCCATCACGAGGCTGCGAGGAGGGACGATGGTCCCTTCGGGGACGAGGGTCCCGGCGGCGACGATGCACTCCTCGCCGATGACGGCTCCGTCGAGCACGAGCGAGCCGATGCCGAGGAGCGATCCGCGCCTGACGGTGCAGCCGTGGGCGATCACGCCGTGGCCGAGGGTCACCTCGTCTTCGAGGATCACGGGCCACGTGTCGCGCGTGACGTGGAGCGTGCAGTTGTCCTGGATGTTCGTCCGGGCGCCGATCCGGACCTGATTGACGTCGGCGCGGATCACCGTCCCGTACCAGATCGAGCAGTCGTCGCCGATCTCCACGTCGCCGATCACGGCCGCGGTCTCGGCGATGAACACCCGCTCTCCGATCATGGGATGCTTTCCCCGGTAGCCGCGCACCAGCATGGCGGGCGAATGTATCTCGTCGGGGTCCGGGAGTCCAGGCGGCTGCGGAGCTCGGCGGCTCGACGCTCGTCCCCCGGGTCCGCTATCATGCGCGGACCGCCCGCGGGGCATCCTGAACGGTCCTTCCCGATGAATTTCGAGCATGGCGTTCTCCAGATCGGCAACATTCCCTCAGTCCGCCTCGTCGAGGAGTTCGGCTCGCCGCTCTACGTTTACGACGCGGCGGTGATCCGGAGGCAGATCGAGCGCATCCGATCGGCGTTCGCGTCGCTTCCCCTCCGCCCGTTCTACGCCGCGAAAGCCAACTCGAATCTCGCGATTCTCGGAATGATCCGCGAGGCGGGATTCGGATGCGACGCCGTCTCTCCCGGAGAGGTCTTCCTGGCGCGTCGTGCAGGCTTCCCGCCCGACCGGATCTGGTTCACCTGCTCGAACGTATCGGACGACGATCTGCTCGCGTTGAAGGATCCGTCGATCGTCGTCAACGTGAACTCGATGTCGGAGATCGACCGCGTTCTCCGGCTCGACCTGACGAACCCGATCGCGCTCCGCGTCAATCCCGACGTCGGGGCCGGACACCACCGCGACGTGGTGACGGGAGGATTCGGCGTGAAGTTCGGCATCGATGCCGCGGAGCTGGACGACGCGCGCGTCGTTCTCGAGGACGCGGGGCGCTCGATCGTCGGGATCCACGCGCACATCGGGTCGGGAGTCTCCGAGCCGGGTCCGCTGCTCGAGGCGGCGCGGAAGCTGATCGAGCTCGCCGGAGCGTTCACGCAGCTTCGCTGGATCAACTTCGGCGGCGGGATGGGCGTGCCCTACCGACCGGGCGACGCGGAGTTCCCGATCGCGGAGTACGGAGCGGGGCTCGAACGGATCGCCGGGCCGCTGCTGCGGCGCCGGGATCTCGAGGCGATCCTCGAGCCGGGACGCTACGTCGTCGCGGAGTCGGGCGTGCTGCTCGCCACCGTCACGGCGAAGAGGATCAGCTCGGGATTCGTCTGGATCGGCTGTGACACCGGGTTCAATCACCTCGCCCGTCCCTCCCGCTACGGCAGCTACCATCACATCGTGAACGCGAGCCGCGGCGAGGATCGCTGGCTGCGCGAGAACATGAAGGTCTCGCCGTACGACCCGGGCACCGGAGCGATCGTCGCGGGCAACATCTGCGAGTCGGGCGACGTGTTCACGCGAGAAGAGGAAGGGCTGCGGCCCCGGCGGCTGCCGGAGACGCACGTCGGAGATCTGGTCGCGCTCTGCGATGCCGGAGCGTACGGATTCACGATGGCGTCGCACTACAACGCGCGGATGCTGCCGGCCGAGGTGATGGTCGACGGGTCGAGCGCGCGGCTGATCCGCGCCCGCCAGAAGCTCGACCAGCTTCTCGCGGATCAAAAGGACCTCCCCGACGCCGTCTCCCTCGGGGTCTCCCCGGCGCCGGCGTCATCCGAGTGAGTCTCGAGAGAGGACGCGAATGGCGAGCCAGAGCGTGAAGCTGATCCGCGCGGTGGGGCTCTGGGGCCTGGTCGCGATGTGCATCAACGCGGTGGTCGGGAGCGGCGTCTATCTGCTTCCGAGCGAGACCTACCGCCTTCTCGGCCCCTTCTCGCTCTGGGCGCCGCTGTTGTTCGCGATCCCGGTGTTCATCCTCGCCCTCTGCTTCGCCGAAGCCGCGAGCCACTTCACCGAGCCGGGCGGGGCGTACCTCTACACGCGCGCGGCGTTCGGCGACTTCATCGGCTTCGAAACGGGATGGATGAACACGCTGGCCCGCGTCACTTCGCTCGCCGCCCTCGCCAACGGCTTCGTCGTCTCCCTCGCGCGGCTCGTTCCGGAGGCGGGCGAGGGGCTGGTCCGCGCATCCCTCATCGCCGGATCGCTGCTGCTCTTCGGAATCATCCACGCGCTCGGCATCCGCTACGGCGCCGGAACCATCTACGTCTTCACCTGGGGAAAGATGATCCCCCTCGTCGTCTTCATCCTCGTGGCGATCGTGGCGTTCCGCCACAATCCGATCCCGGGCTCGTTTCAGCTTCCCGCCGGAGAGATCAACTGGGCGGAAGCGGCGCTGTTCCTGCTTTTCGCCTACGCCGGGTTCGAGAATCTCGGGATCCCCGCCGGCGAGTACAAGAATCCACGCCGCGATCTGCCGTTCGCGCTCCTGATCGGCATCCTCGCCATCGCCGCGACCTACGCGCTCGCCCAGCTCGCCGCCATGGCGGCGCTCCCCGAGCTCTCCGACACGCGCACCCCGATCGCCGACGCGGCCGCGGCGATCATGGGGCCCGCCGGCGCGCTCCTCATCACCATCGGCGCCATCATCTCCATCCTCGGCACGAACCTCGGGACCACCCTCGAGGCTTCGCGCATGATCTATGCCCTCACCCGCGACCGCAGGCCGTTCCGGATCCTCGGCTACGTCCATCCGAAGACGCGCACGCCGATCCTCGCCATCGCCCTGCTCGTGCTCGTCGCCATTCCGGTCGCCGTCGCCGGCTCCTTCGTCAAACTCGCCCTCCTCAGCGCCGGCGCGCGCCTCACCACCTACCTGTTCACCGCCGCGGCCGTGCCGCGACTCCGGAAGCTGAACGAAGGGTTCGTCTCGCCCGGCGGGCTGACCGTGCCGATCCTCGGGACGCTGATCTCGCTCTACTTCCTGGTGAACCTCGCGCCGGCCCAGTTTCAGGCGCTCCTGATCGCCCTCGCCGTCGGCGCGGCGCTGTATCTGCTGTCGCTGCTGGCCGGCGGCAGGGTCGCCGAGGAGCCGGCAGCCCCCGAGCCGGAAGGGTAGCGGGCGGGGGACTAGGTGGCCGGGGATTATGTGGCCGGGGATTTCATCCCCGGCGGGCGGGCGGTGACGCGGGTTGCCAGTTGGCGCGCGACCCCCACCCGCCGGGGATGAAATCCCCGGCCACATGAAATCCGCGGCCACACGAAGTCCCCGGGCACACGGGGTCGCGCCCGGCCTACGCGAACATCCAGCGGCAGACGACGACCGCGAGGATGACGGCTGCTCCGTCGGCGATCAGGCCGACGGCGACGGCGTGGCGGGTCCTGCGCACGCTGACCGCTCCGAAGTAGACGGCGAGGACGTAGAAGGTCGTCTCGGTGCTTCCGTACATCGTCCCGGCCGTGCGCGCGAGCAGCGAGTCGGGTCCGTAGGTATGGATCGCGTCGGTGACGAAGGCGAGCGAGCCGCTCCCGGTGAGCGATCGGAGGACCGCCAGGGGAAACAGCTCGGGGGGAAAGGCGATGAGGCTCAGGACCGGACGGAGGGCGTCGGTCAGCATCTCCATCGCCCCGGAGCCTCGGAACATGCCGATCGCGACCAGGATGGCGACCAGGAACGGGATGATCCTGACGGCGACGTCGAATCCCTCCTTCGCTCCTTCCACGAAGACCTCGTAGACCTTGACCTTCCTGAAGAGGGCGTAGAGCGGGATCCCGACGAGCATCACGGGGATCGACCAGAGCGAGACGAGATCGAGAGCTGCTCTCACCGGCTCACCTCCGCCGGCTCGGCGCCGTCCCTGACGGGAAAGAAGCGCTCGAGCAGCTTCGCGGCGAGGATGGCGATGGCCAGGCTGATGCCCGTCACGATGAGCGTGGTCGAGATGATGGCCGTGGGGTTGGTCGATCCCGCGGCGGCCATCAGGCCGATGACGGTGGCCGGGATGAGCTGGACGCTCGCGGTATTGATCGCCATCAGCATCACCATGGCATTGGTGGCGGTGTCCTTGTGAGGATTGAGCTCCTGGAGCTCTTCCATCGCCTTGATGCCGAGCGGGGTCGCGGCGTTGTTGAGGCCGAGCATGTTGGCGGCGATGTTCATCACGATGGCGCCCATGGCGGGATGATCGCGGGGAACCTCGGGGAAGATGACGCGGAGGACCGGTGCGATCGCTCGCGAGAGGAGCTGGACCAGGCCCGCGACCTCGGCGACGCGCATGATTCCCAGCCAGAGGGCCATGATCCCGATCAGGCCGAGAGAGATCTCGACGGCGACCTTCGCGGACTCGATCGCACCGGCGGTCACTTCCGCGGCGGTGCCGCGGAACATCGCGACGACGAAGGCGACCGCCATCAGGCCGAACCAGATCCAGTTGAGCATCGCAGCTCCTTTCTCCGGAGGACTTCGTTCATTCTCTCATCGTCGCTCGAGCGTGCGGAGCAGGTCGAGAGCGCGCTGGTCGTCGGGGCGGAGCTCGAGGGAGCGCCGCACGCTCGCTCTCGCCTCGGAGAGGCGCCCGGTGGCCGCCAGCATCACCGCCAGATCGAAGTGAGCGTCCGCGTTCCCGGGATCGAGCTCGATGGCGCGGCGGAACTCTCCGGCCGCTTCCTCGTTCCTCCCGAGCAGCGCGAGGCCCAGCCCGGCGATGCGCCTCGTCTCTGAAATGTCGACGCCCGCGGCGATCGCGGCGCGGGCGTAACGGACGGCGCTCTCGGGCGCCTCGAGGTCGAGTGCCAGATTCGCGAGCGACCCGAGCACGTGAGCCGGCGCGTCGGCCGAGACCGCATGACGGATCAGCAGCTCCCTCGCCTCCTCTCCCCGTTCGGTCGACGCCAGCGCCGCGACCAGCCCGTGGAGCGCCACCTCCGGCTCGAGCCGGCGCGACCAGGCGAAGCGCAGCGGCTCCACCGCATCGGCCGGCCGTCCCGCCGCCAGATACGCCCGGCCGAGCGTCAGCGCCGTCTCCGGACTCGACGGCTCGAGCGCCCGCGCTCGCTCGAGCTCCCCGATCTCGCGAGCGAGATCACCCCGGTTGCGCCATGCGAGCGCCGCCCGGTAGTGGAGCAGCGCCGGCTGCGGATGATCCGCCGCGGTCCTTCGGAGCAGCGATTCAGCCCGCTCGTCCATCCCCTGCTCGATCAGACGGACGATCATCGTGGCGCGAGCCGTCGCCCGGCCGCTGTCGATGCCGAAATCAATCGTCGTCGCCGCGACCAGCGCGGCGCCGGCGAGACTCTTCCATGCGAGATCCCGCCACTCCCGTCTCCGCACGTTGCGCGCGATCGCCGCCGCCGCGCCGCCACCGGCGATCGCCAGTGCGACGTAGAGAGGCACCCTCCCCCGGGTCGTGACGAAGAAGACCGCCAGCGCCGCCGCAAAGAGGGGAACGAACGAAGCCCAGACGGCGAGCTCGCGGCGGCGGTCCCCCCGGCGAAGACGCTCCGCGATGCCGATCAGCCCGAGCGGAACCAGCAGCCAGGGGCCGACGACGAGCGCGCCGAGCAGCGTTCTCTCGTCGCGCGCGAAGTAGGTGAAGCTCGTGTTGCGAGCCAGATCGATCTGCGAAAACACGAGGATCAGCTTCCGCACGTACAGACGCGCAGCAGCAGCCGGGGCGCTCGCGATCCATTCGAGGCTGCGGCGCGCGAAGTACGCCGACACCTCGCCGCTCCGGAGCGACGTTCCGCTCTCGCGTTCGGCGAGCCTCCGCGCATCCTCCCGCCCCCCTTCGATCGAGGGACGGATGCCGGGGAGCGGGCGCCATGCGCCGTCCGCCTCCGCCCGGTTGCCGATGTGAAACGAGATCCCGGCGTATGGAGAGACCAGCACCGGCTCGCCCGTCACGGCGAAGTTCCGCAGCGTGACGGGGATGACGACGAGTACCGCCCCAGCCAGCAGGAGCCCCGATCGGACGGCGGCCCGTCGCATCCCGTCCGGCCGCACGAGCAGAATGAACGCGACCATCGCGATCGCCGGAATGACCAGCAGAAGAGTCTCCGGACGATTCGTCGCCAGAGCACCGAACGAAGCTCCGGCGCCCATCCACGCCGCGGGACGATCGTCCTGGAGCGCGCACGAGAGCGCCCAGAGCGCCAGCGCAGTCAGGAAGGGATCGAGAGCCGTGGGGAGGATCGTGATCTCGTAGAGAGTGCACACGCCCGTTCCGGCGAGCAGGATCGCGGCGAGCCAGCGTGCCTCCCTCCCCCACCACCGCTCGGCCGTCCGTCCGGCGAGCGCGACCGCCGCGGTGCCGAGGACGATCTGAGCCCATCGCACGGCGGCGAGCGATCCTCCCGAGGCCGCCAGGACCGCTCCGAGGAACCAGACGTAGAGCGGCGAGGGAGGGAGCGGATCCGTTCCGGCGGCGAGGTCGCCCGCCGCGACCCGCCGCCCGAGCTCGACGTAGGCGCCCGGTTCGTCGTCCCCGCGCGGCTCGAGCAGCGGATGGCCGCCGAGCGCCGCGAGCACCGCCATCTTCAGGGCGAAGACGGCCACCAGAAGCGCTACCCATCGGCCGTTGCGCCTGGGACTCGAGGATGGGACAGCGTGACGGATCATCCGGTCCCGAGCATTCTCCGGGAGATGCGCACGCGGGGCAACCGGCCGGACGGCGAGGGGCCGGGTGTGGGGTGTGTGGGGTGGGAGGTGTGGGGTGGGCGGGACGCCCGCACCACACGACGGCGCAACAAAAGCGCGAGTTCGGATGTTGGGAGTGTTCCGGCGGGCTCGCGGATCGTGACGAGCGCCCGTCACGATTCATCGACATGCCGATCGCACGAGTCGCAGCTTCGATTCTCACCGGGGTCGTCCTGGCCTTCGGACTCGGCGGATGCGGGGCGGATGAAGCAGCGAGCCCGCAGCCTCCCCGGTCGATCCTGCTCGTGACGCTCGACACCACGCGTGCGGATTCGATCGGACCGGAGGCGAAGGGGGTCAGCACGCCCGGCTTCGACGCGATCGCCGAGCGCGGTCTCCGTTTCCGTCAGGCCTACGCTCCAGCCCCCCAGACCCTCCCCTCGCACGGCTCGATGATGACCGGGGTCTATCCGGCCGCTCACGGCGTCCACGAGAATGCGCGCGTCCTCGACGACCGGCACGAGCTGCTCGCCGAGCGGCTGCGGGCGGCCGGCTACCGGACCGCGGCATTCGTCTCTGCGTTTCCTCTCGCGCGGCGGTTCGGGCTCGCGCGCGGGTTCGAGCTCTACGACGACGATCTCGGCGAGGACCGCACCGAGCGCAGCGCCCGAGAGACGACCGACCGCGTCCTCGCCTTCCTCGACGATGCATCGGACGAGCCGCTCTTTCTCTGGGTCCACTACTTCGATCCACACTATCCCTACGAACCGCCGGAGCCCTTCGGCAGCCGCTACCCCGACGATCCCTACCGCGGCGAGATCGCGGCGATGGACGAGCAGCTCGGCCGTCTCGCCGCCGTCTTCGAAGCCCGTTACGGCGACGACGCCGCCATTCTCGTCGTCGGAGACCACGGCGAGAGCCGCGGCGATCACGGCGAGGCGCAGCACGGCCATCTGATCTACCAGGGGGCCATGCACGTCCCGCTGGTCCTCGCGGGACCGGGCGTCGAGCCGGGAGTCAGCGACTCTGCAGTCAGCATCCGCCGGGTCTTCCACACGCTGCTCGACTGGGCCGGTCTCGGCAGCGAGAACACCCTGCGCGACGGCGCTCCGGAGATCGTGCTCGGCGAAGGGATGATCCCGTTTCTGCATTACGGGTGGCAGCCGCAGGTGATGGCGATCGAGGGGCGGCAGAAGGTGATCCTTGCGGGCGATCTCGAGGTCTTCGACGTCGTGGCCGATCCCGGCGAGACGACCGATCTGGCGGCCACGGCGGTGCTCTCGCGCGCGCTTCGCCGTGCCCTGCGGGAGTATCCGATTCCGTCGCCCGACGCACCGGCGGCCGATGCGCTGAGCGAGGACGAGAAGAAGCAGCTCGCGAGCCTCGGATACGTCGCGTCGGAAGCGCGGCCGCCCGTGCGGCCCGACGCACCCCCCCCTCGCGAGATGGCGCACCTGTTCGACTCGCTCGAGGCTGCGTCCGATCTCTTCATGCGCGGGGAGTACGCCGCGGCCGTTCCCCTTCTCGAGGCGATCCTGGCGGAGGACGCGGAGAACCTCATGGTCGCCCTCCGCCTGGCGGCGGCGCACTCGGCGCTCGGACGGAACGAGCGGGCGCTGGCGGCATTCCGGCGCGCCGAGGCGATTGCGCCGCGGTCGGTGGACGTTCGTCACTACCTCGGGCTCCATTACTTCCGGACCGGCGAATGGGAGCGGGCGGCGCCTCTTCTCGAGGAGTCGCTCGCCGATAGTCCGAGCCGGCTGCCGGCGCTCGAAGCGCTCGCGCGAATCCGGCAGAGGGAGGGGA
>DATKCD010000037.1:0-9075 GCA_035544735.1 Thermoanaerobaculia bacterium | reverse complement strand
AGCCGTGGCTCTCGTGCGGGAGCATGACGAGGCGCGTAGTCCGCCCCATCCCCTTGAGCGCGTTGTAGAGCCGCTCGCTCTGCATCGGGAAGGTCCCGGAGTTGTTGTCCGCCTCGCCGTGAATCAGCAGGATCGGCTCGTTGATCCGGTTCGCGCTCATGAACGGCGACATCGTCGCGTAGACCGAAGGCGCCTCCCAGAACGTCCGCTCCTCCGCCTGGAAGCCGAAGGGCGTCAGCGAGCGGTTGTACGCGCCGCTCCGCGCGATGCCCGCGCGAAACACGTCGGTGTGCGCGAGCAGGTTCCCCGTCATGAACGCGCCGTACGAATGCCCCCCCACACCGACCCTCTTCGGATCGAGCACCCCCCTCCGCACCCCCTCGGCGATCACCGCCCGCGCATTCATCCCGAGCTGGTCGACGAACGAGTCGTTCGGCTCGACCTCCCCCTCGCCGACGACCGGCATCGCCGCGTCGTCGATCACCACGTAGCCGCGCGTCACCCACGGGATCGGACCCCAGTAACTGACGAAGTTGAACCGGTGCGGCGAGTCCTGGATCTGCGCCGCAGCCGCGGCGTCCTTGTACTCGTTCGGATAGGCCCAGACGAAACCCGGCAGCGGGCCGTCGCGCCGCGCGTCGTAGCCGGGCGGAAGGTAAAGGACGGCGCTGAGCTGCAGTCCGTCGTCGCGCGAATAGGTGATCAGCTCCTTCTGGACGCCCTCGAGCTCCGGATATGGATGCGGGAAGGAGGTCAGCGGGCGGAGCGAATTCCGCCGGACGTCGCGCGCGAAGTAATTCGGCGGCGAGGTCTTCGACTCGCGGCGCGTCAGCAGGACGCGCGCCGCGGAATCGAGCGGCGTGACGACCTCCTCGTACCACGCCCCCGAGGAGCGAAAGAGCTCGGTCGTCCGGCCGCTGCGCGGGTCGAGCCGCCGGAAGAACGGCCGGTCCCCCTCGGGCGATCCGCCGTCGCCCGACAGATAGAGGTTGCGCGCGCGATCGATCAGCAGCACCGGCCGTCCCCGGAGATCCGGCATCCGAACGAGGTCGCCCGGATCGCCGTACCGGTCCTCGAACGAGAAGTCGGCGAGCACCTTCGGCTCCGATCCCGGCTCGCTCGGATCGAGCGCGTACCACCGCTCCTTCCGGTCCGACCACCACCACTCCGAGACGACGGCGAGATCGTCGTCGCCCCACCAGATCGTGTCGAGGCGGAGCGGAAGGTCGATGAGCACGCGCGGCTCGCCCTCGAACGGCTCCGGCAGGATCGACACGCGATCGCGCAGCGCGGCTTCCCTCCGCGCGTTCCCTTCGTCGAGCGCCTCGACCCACCAGAGCGTCGCCGGCTGGTCGCTCCGCCACGAGATCGATCGCATCCCCGTCGGGACCGAGCCGAAGCCGAGGGGAACTTCCTCCCGAAGGGGAAGGTCGACGAGCTCCCTGACGACTCGCCCGTCCGCGTCGAGGATCTCGACCCTCCGCGGGAAGCGGAAGTGCGGAACGAGATACGAGTAGGGGCGGTGGAGCGACTCGAGGAGGATGAAGCGGCCGTCGGGGGAGGGCTCGAAGCCGGCGATGACGCCGGCGCGGCCGAGCTTCGTGATCGCGCCGTCGACGCCGATCCGCGCGAGCTCGGCCGTCGCGTAATGATCGAACAGCCGCTCGTCGTGCGGGCTCTTCAGCAGGTCCTGATAGGTGCGCGCCGGCGCGGTCCGCCCGAGGTTCTCCTGGACGACCGGTCCCTCGGGGGCGCGCGGCTCGGCGGGGGCCTCGCCGGGATCGGCGGGGCGGAGCCGGACGAGAAGCGCCGAGGAGGAGGAGAGCCAGTGGAAGGGGCTTCCGGGATAGGCGTCGTTGAGGGGGGCGTCGAGGAGGCGGCGGGCGCGCGCGGAGGCGAGGTCGGCCGTCCAGAGCTCGACGCGCGAGTCGGTGTCGAGCGTGAAGGCGATGCGGGTGCCGTCGGGCGCCCAGGCGACGTTGCGGATCCGCGGCTTGGCGGGGGGCTCGGCGGGCAGCCCTTCCACGCGCCGTTCGCGGCCGTCTCGCACCGCGACGAAGCGGAGGCCGTCGAACGAGCTCGCGCGACTCGGGGCGTGGATGCGCGGGTTGATCCGCAGCCCGGCCAGGCGCAGCTCCGGCTCGGCCACCTCCGCGACCGGCGGCAGCGCCGCCCGGTCGAGCAGGAGGAGGGTCGCCCGGTCGGGGCTCGCCTGAACGAACGGAGTCAGCGGCGCGTCGACCAGGCGCGCGAGCGACTCCGGCGGGCGCTGATATCCGGCGGCCTCTCCCGCGACGGGCGCCGCGACGACGAGAATCAGGAGCGGGACGATTCGGAATCGCATCTGCCCTCCTTCGGACCGCCGAACTCTACCATCGGAGCGGGCCGACCGGCAGCAACGCGGAGGGGGTCGCGTCGCGTGGCGTGCAGGCGCGAGAACGAAGCCGCGAGCCGGAGATCATGATCGTGGCGGAGCCAATTCCCTCTCCCCGCCGGGATGTTGCCGAAACGGGTACGAGTGAGATTCGGGGAGAGGGTCAGGGTGAGGGGTCGCCGGCCGCAGCCGCGATTGGCGCCACCCGAAGCGCGGAGCTCGCGTCGCGTCCGTGCAGACGCGAGAACGAAGCCGCGAGCCGGAGATCATGATCGTGGCGGAGCCGCTGGATGAGCCCTCCGCTGTGCACGATCCCCGGCACGAGCCTCGCTCCGTGGCTGCTGAATCGAGAGGGCTCACGTCGACCCCTCACCCCGACCCTCTCCCCGAAGAAACGCCCGCGCCAAAAACCTGCTCGATCCCGGACGGGGAGAGGGAGACGAAGCCGCGAGCCGGAGATCATGATCGTGGCGGAGCCGCTGGATGAGCTCTCCGCTCTGCACGATCCGCGGCACGAGCCTCGCTCCGTGGCTGCTGAATCGAGAAGGCTCACGTCGACCCCTCACCCCGACCCTCTCCCCGAAGAAACACCCGCGCAAAAAACCTGCTCGATCCCGGACGGGGAGAGGGAGACGAAGCCGCGAGCCGTTGATCATGATCGTGGCGGAGCCGCTGCACGAGCTCTCCGCTCTGCACGATCCCCGGCACGAGCCTCACTCCGTGGCTGCTGAAATCGAGAGGGCTCACGGCGACCTCTCACCCACGCATTCCCTCTCACCGCCGGAATGTCGCCCAAACGGTGCGAGTGACATTCGTTTCGATGGCGCCCCCTTCTCACGCCGCTGCCGCTGCGGCGGAGGGGGCGCCTCCGCCCGGCTTGCGCCGGAGGATCGCCGCCGAGACGAGCGTCACGATCAGCCCCACCGGGAAGACCTCCATGAACGTGATGAGGACGTTGAAGAGCGGGTTCGCGTAGAGCTCCCGGAACTGCGCCATCTTCCGTTCCGTCTCCGCGATCGCCTCCTCGGTCGCCCCCTCCTCCCGCATCTTCTCGATCGTGAAGGAGGACCAGGTCTCGGCGAAGTCGGGGAGGAAGCCGTAGTAGACGATCTCCCAGGCGACGACGTAGAACGCGCAGGTGACGAGCGTGATCAGGATGCCGACGCGGAACGCGCGCGCGAATGAGATCGAGCCGCCGCCGATGCTCTCGCGGTAGCTGCGGATCCCGAAGAAGACGAGAAGGAACGCGAGCACCATCGATGAATATCCGATGATCTCGCTGTGGTCGAAGTCGATCCCGCGCGCCATGCAGAGCGGAAGAAGGACCGCGGTCAGCGCCGCGAGGATGATCCCGGATATGAGCCCGTACTTCCATACGATTCGTTTCATCGATTCCTCCCCGATTCTTCGCACAGGGTAGGGTCGGACGAGCGATCCGTCGTCGTCCTTTCGTATGATTTTCGCCCTCCGGCCGCGAGAGTCATTCTTTCGTTGACCGCGGCTCACGGGATGAGGCCGAGCTCTTTTCCTCTTCGGACGGCCTGGGTGCGGCGGCCGACGCCCATCTTCTCGAAGAGGCGCGAGGAGTGGGTCTTGACGGTGTTCTCCGAGACGAAGAGTCGTTCGGCGATCTCCCGGTTGCTGAGTCCCTGGGCGATGAGCCCGAGGATCTCGTGCTCGCGCGGGGTGAGGCCGAGCTCCGCGAGGATCTCGCTGTCGAGGACGAAGGGGCCGTGGTCCCGGACGCGCACTTCCCTGAGGACGACTCTCTCGCTCCGGCGGGTCCAGCGGAGCCCGAGGTATGCGCCGACGGCGGTGAAGATCACGGCGACGAGGCCCCCGTAGATCTCGGTCGGATATGCGCGGACGAAGTGCTGGTACTCGATGAGCTTCAGAAGCGCGATGAGCGCTCCGCCGATCACGCCGTACAGGAGAGCCCGTTTCAACGGCGCGATTGTAGCGCGGGGTTGCGCCGAATGAGGGACGCAGATCGGGGGACCGAGATCCGCAGATGACGCAGATGGACGCAGATGGGAGGACGGAGATCCGCAGATGACGCAGATGGACGCAGATGGGGGACCGAATTCCTTTCTACGATCCGGTGGGCCTGGGCCGGCTCGAGCGCGCGATCACCGGGGGCGGAGATCGACCCCGGAAGCATATTTACGGTTTCAGATGACGAGACTCCGACAGGTTGGGGCCGATGCCGGGAATGCTCCCGGCATCGGCCTGGCTGGTTCACGGCTGTGCGGTGATCAGCAGAACATGCTGGGTCACGTCGTCCGTCACGCTGACCATCGGCCAGTACTCGATCCCCTCGACCGCCGGGGTGAGGCGGATGTGGAAAAGGGGGAGCCCGTTCAACTCGGGAAAGGCGGCGCGAAGGTCGAGCACGGATGCGAACCCGGGAAAGCGGTAGCTGCTCGGAGCATCGGGCCCCGAAGGGACGAGCGGATCGTCTCCGGGCCGCAGAACCGTCGACGCGACGAGCTCCCCTTCAGGGGTGAAGAACTCGACATTGAGGGCCGTCTTCTTCATGTATCTCGGGTCGTAAATGCGGAGGGCCGACCGGGTCTCGATGCCATTCGGAATGCCGAGCAGCCACGCTTCGCCGGAAAGGAACTCGTCTTCACTGATGATCGGAATCTCGACGCCGGTGGGCTGCGAGTTTCGTGTGAACTCGTACAGGCGAGCGCTCAGGTGAATGTCAGGGGCTATATCGGCTGGGAGGTGAAGAAGGGCACCCCCGTGGTTCTGATTGCTGTCGATTGAGCGCCGATCCAAAAAACCAGCCGGAATCGTAATCGGGCATCCCCCGCCAAGGCACGAGCCAGGCTGGAGATTCGTGAGGCCTCGGTCCGATGCGTTGTGGACCCACAACTCTCCTCCCCATTCTGTTCCGTGAGCGCCCGGCAGTCGCTGGTTATGGCCGAACGCGATGGGTACGAGCATCGTCGCGAGGCCATCATCGTTCGTATCCTGAGCGATCGCGGCTCCCGACGCGGCGAGACAGAGAAGCGAGATCAAGAATGGTTTCGTGCACGTCATGGGCAGTACCCCTCGTCGAAGTAGATCATTGCCGCGTCCGAATCGTTCCCGACGGTCGGGAAATATGCGGGAGGAAAGCCGGAGCCCCAGACTCCATTCTGATCGCGGCCCCAACTGTCCCCGGGGCAGTTCGTTGGAGGATTGGACCGATAGGTGCTCGGTCCGGTTGTGTCGCCATTCCCGCAGTACCAGTAAGCCGGCGTATCCACTCCATGAATCGTGGCATTCGTGTTGTCGAGCAGCCACTGGTAGACCGCCTGCGCTCCCGGCGTCTGCCCGGTGGCGTCCTCCTGGATCTCCATGTGTCGTGCCGCGATCGCGGCGACGATCGGAGAGGCGAATGAGGTGCCGGTGGCCCTGTCATACCAGACGCCGAACTCGTCGAAGTATGCCTCGCTCCGCGCGGCAAAGATCGCCGTGCCCGGCGCATAGACGCTGACGCATGCCCCGGAGTTGGAGCCGCTGTCCTGCCCGATGTCGGGCGTGGTCGAATCGATCCAGGTCTGCGATCGGTAATCGGTATTCTCGGTCTCCTCGGAGCCGCCCATGGTGGTTCCGCCCACCACGAACACCGTCCCCTGACGGTAATTCGTCCGCGCGTTATCATTCGGCGAAAAGAGGCAGGCGTCGGTGGAGAAGTTGTCCGCCGACGTGAAAAACGGCTTGTCGACCTGCTGGACCAGACCTTCCACCGCATCGCTGTAAGCAGAGAAATCAGTCGGCGTACCGCCCAGGTCATCATCCCAATGCGGAACGAAGCCGCTGTGGTTGATGACACCGGGATCATGGAAAAATGGGTTGCCGCTCGCGCCTGACGGATCGCTGGATCCATCGGTCCCGACCCACTCGAGCGCATCGATCACGTCGCCCGTGCGGATCTCCATGCTCCCGCATTCTCCTACTTTCAGAGAGATCACCTGAGTCTTCGCTGCCCCAACCTGTGTCCCTGCGAGAACGGAAGCCACGGCCGTCCCATGAGTCATCCGCCAGTTCACGAATCCGGAAGCCGTGCATCCGTTCGTCTGGTCATCGGTGAAGTCGAGCATCTGATTGGAACGATTCGGCGAGAAATCCTTCGACATCACGACCCGCGTGGGCGTTTCGAACTGCTCGTGATCCGACTGGACGCCCGTGTCGATCACGTATGCATAAACGGTGCGCCCTTCCGTGCACATGTTGTGCTGGCTGTCGCCCGGAAAGAGCACTTCGTCGATCCGGTCGAGATGCCACATGTACTCCTCGTCACCATTCCACCACGTCCACTGGGTCGCCGAGAGGCGCGGCTCGGTTGCGCGAGTCCTGAAGTTCTGCTCCGCGAATTTGATTCGCGGGTCTCCCACCATTGCTTCGATGTTCTCCTCGGCACCAGAGACGAGAAAGCCGCGCAGCGAGTTCTTCCAGGTGGTCTTCAGCTCGAGTGAGTAGGACCGGGCAAGGCTCACCGCGATCCCTTCCACTGCGAATCGCGGGGTACTCTCGTCCAAAACGATCATGTACTCATTTGGAACGCCCGAGAGGGGATGGCGCTTGATCTTCCCGGGTGTCGCCATCACAGACGCGGCGCACACCAGGGCGATTGATATTGCGAGAAAACTCGTTTCATTGATCCTCCGGAGTTGACGCTGTAGTGACTACTGGACCGGACCTTACAGGGAGCGTCTCGCTATTACAATAACTTTCGCTTTCGATTTTGTGCGGCAAAGTCGGAAGGGCTGAGCCCGGTTGCCTGCCGAAACGCGACCGTAAACGCGCTCGGGCTGGCGTATCCGCAGCGGAACGCGACTTCCTTGATGGGGATGCTCGTTCGCAACAGCAGGCGGCAGGCGCGGTTTATCACCCTCTGCTGGATGAGCTCGCGTATCGTCAGCTCGGTGCGGCCCCGGAACTCGCGGATCAACTTGTAGCGGGACATTCCGACGTGATCCGCGAGCTCCATGACTGTAGGACGACGGCATTCCTTCGCGAGCGTCCTGTCGATGAAGCAGACGATTGTACCGGCGAGCCTCACACAGGAGGAGTACCGGTTAACGGCACTTTTCCTACCTCTCGAGAACGATCTCCCGCCTGCGACGCATCATCGAGGGGCTCTCAGGCACTCTGCTGGGAGGTGGCGAGGCTCAGGTCCGGTGGGCCTGGGCCGGCTCGAGCGCTTCCGCCGCCTCGGTCTCGGCTCGAGGCTGGCGCGTCGCCCAGACGATCTGCGCGACCATCAGGAGCATTCCTATGTCGCGGATCACGACCCAGCGCATCTCGTCGAAGAGCTGGGCAGGCGTCTTCGCGACCGCGTCGACCGCGAAGCAGCCGCAGTCGACCGCGTGCCCCCGCGCTAGATTGATGCCGATCGCGACGATGAACGCCACGAGCATCGCGCCGACCAGCGCCGCCGCGCTCCGCCGCCAGATCCCGAGGATCAGCGCGAGCCCGGCGAGCAGCTCGAGCCACGGCAGCACGAGCGCGAGCGCGTTCACCGCGAAGCCCGGCACGAGACGGTAGTTGTAGATCATCTGCGCGAAGGCGGGAGGGTCGACGATCTTCGGCAGCGCCGCCGCGACGAAGATCACGCCGAGGGCGATCTGCACGCGGACCGTGAGCCACGGCGAGCGGAGCATCTCGCTCATCCTCCTCATCGCGCCGGGCCCCGCTCCACCGGCATCCCGTGCGCCTGCCAGTCGGGCCAGCCGTCCTTGTAGACGAGCACGTTGTTGTAGCCGAGACCCCACAGCTTCTGCGCGAGCATGTGCGAGTCCTCGCACGCCCCCCCGCTGCAGTAGACGACGATCGGTGCCTCGCCCGGATGCCCCTCTTCGTAGAACCCGACCACGCGCTCGTCGACGTCCGACTCCCACACCGGCATGCTGAGCGCGCCGGCGATGTGACCCTGCTCGTACACCTGCGTGCGGCGCGCGTCGATGAACGGGGCGCGGAGCTGGTAGAGCGCGCGCGCCTGCTCGGAGGTGATCTCGACCGCGGGGTGGGAGGGGGTGGTGGGGAAGTCGGCGAGCGTGAACCGCGGCGCCTTCGCGGCGGGGGGAGGAGCGGCGGGCTGCTTCGCGGCTGCGGTCGCGGCCGGCGTCGCGGCCGGCTCGGGCTGCGCTCCGGCGGCGGTGCCGCTCTCCGGCCCGGCGTCGGGCGCCGGACTCGGCGCCGGCTCGCTCTCCGGAGCGGTGGGGAGGAGAATCGCAGCCGGCGCGCCCTGCGGGATCACCCGCGCATTCGGATACTCGCCCGCCCAGGCGAGGTTCCGCTCGCGCGAGGAGACGGCGTTGGCGACGGCGGCGCAGAGCGTCGCCGCGATGATCAGCGCGGCGATCTCGGCGAAAAAGCGGCGGTCGGGCATCGGGGATCCTCCGGAATCGCGGGTTCTCTCCAACAGAGACGAAAAGAGCCGCTCCGAGGTTCGCATTCCACGGCCCCGAAACGCCCCGGGCGCCCTTGATCGTGTGAGGCGCTCCGGCTTATCATGTCAACCGTTTGGTTAAACCGTATGGTTAGCGCCACCCTCCGCTCTTCCGCGAATCCCCGCGACCACATTCTCGACGTCGCGGCGGCCGTGTTCGCCGAGCAGGGGTTCGCCGGGGCGCGCATCGACGAGATCGCCCGCCGCGCCGGGGTGAACAAGGCGATGCTCTACTACCGCGTCGGCAACAAGGAAG
>DATKCD010000036.1:0-37654 GCA_035544735.1 Thermoanaerobaculia bacterium | reverse complement strand
CAGTACCAGATGGCGCCGGTATCGGCGGCGTGAGCGAGGCGCGGCGACGCAGGCATAGCGGGACTATGCTGAGGAGCCGCAACGAAGCTCACGGCGTCGAGACCAAGCCAGGTGCTACTGATTCTGTCGTTACAGTCCACTCGGCGCCGGTCTGCGAATCCCCTGTGCTATTCTCGCAGGGGTCCGATCGTCCGCCTCACGATGCCGAAGCGCGAGAAGAAAGTCGTCGTCGTCCTTCCCGCCTACAACGCCGAGAAGACGCTCCTCGCGACGTGGGAGGACATTCCGAAGGAGTGGGTCGACGAGATCCTTCTCGTCGACGACGCCTCCCGCGACAGGACCGTCGAAGTGGCGCGCGGTCTCGGAATCCGCACCGTCGTTCATCCGGCCAACCGCGGTTACGGCGGGAATCAGAAGACGTGCTACCGGACGGCGATCGACGAGATGGCGGCCGACGTGGTCGTCATGGTCCATCCCGATCATCAGTACGATCCGACGATCATCCCGCAGCTCATCCGGCCCCTGCTCGCCGGCGAGTGCGACGCGGTGTTCGGCTCCCGCATGCTCGGCGGCCGCCCCATCGAGGGGGGAATGCCGAAGTGGAAGTACTTCGCGAACCTCCTCCTGACGATGGTCGAGAATGCGACGTTCTACGTCTTTCTGTCCGAGTACCACTCCGGCTTCCGCGCATACTCGCGGCGCTTCCTCGAATCGGTCGACTTCGAGGCGAACTCCGACGACTTCGTGTTCGACACCGAGATCATCGCGCAGGGCGTCGCGAAGAACCTGCGCATCCGCGAGGTGCCGATCCAGACGAGATACTTCCCGGAAGCCTCCCAGATCGGATTCTGGCGATCGGTTCGCTACGGACTCGAGATCCTCCGGACGATGGTGCGCTACAAGCTCCATCGGAAGAGGATCTGGTCGCACCCGATCTTCCGCGATCCGGCCTCCCGCCCCGCAGCCGCTCCGGCGGCCTCCCCGCTCCCGCGCGACGAGCGCTGACCTACACTGATGGGGATGAACCTCTCACCCCGCCTCACACCGGCAGCGGCGGCGGCGGTCGCTCTCGCTCTGACGGCCGGCATGCTGCTGCTCCAGGGCGCCCACCGCGGCCCGTTCCGAATCGACGAGGCCCACAAGATCTCCGAGACCGTCTTCCTCCGGCTCCTCCTCGAAGGGCGCGTCTCCGATCCACTCTGGCTCGCACACGTGGTCGACCGCACCAATCCTCCCGCGGGGAAATATCTTCTCGGCGCAGGGATCGCCCTGCAGGGAGGACGCCTTCCCGACGCGCCCCCCCTCTCGCACGAGAGCCTCGACGGATCGATCCCTCCGACGCATCCGGCCGAATCGTCCGCGCCTTACGCTCCCCTTCTCCGGAAGGGAAGGATCGCGGCGATCGCCGCCACTTCGCTCGCCGCGGCGATTCTCGCCTGGACGCTCGCGAAGGGATTCGGCGCCGGAGCGGCCGCGGCCGGGATCCTGCTGTTCGCGACCAGCTTCCCGGTCGCCGGATGGGGCGGCACGGCGATCTTCGATCCCTTTCTCGCCCTGATGTTCCTCGCGCCGCTCCCCCTGCTCCTCGGTCTCGGCCGTGCGAGCACGGGACGCGGGCTCTGGTGGCGCGCCTGCGCTGCGGGAGCGCTCGCCGCGCTCGCGTTCCAGATCCGGATGAGCGGTCTGGTGGTGCTCGGCGCCGTACTCGTCGTCGCCGCCCTCGCGATGCGGCGTGAGCCGAGGCGCCTCGCGGCATGGTCGATCCTCGCGAGCATCACCTTCCTCACCACCGCCGTCGCGATGAATCCGTACTACTGGGCCGCGGCGGCGGGGCCTTCCGCGACGGAAGGGAGTCGGATCCTCCCCGCGCGGATCCTCGCGCGCTTCGCCGGACAGCTCGGCGAGCTCGGGATGCTCCTCGATCGCGTCCGATCCGGAACGGACGACCTCCGGGGGCCGGTGGCGAAACTCGGCTACCTCGCCGAGATCGCGTTCGGCGACCTCTCCGGCATCGCGCTGATGGCCGGAATCGTAGCCGCGATCGCGCTGGCCCCGCTCACGTGGCGCTCGACGGCGGCCGAGGGGCGGTCGGCACTCGTGTATGCGGCGGCGATCGCGCTGCCGTATCTCGCCTGGCTGCCGCTGGCGTGGCCGCGATACGTCCTTCCGCTGATGCCCGCGCTCGCGCTGCTCGGGGGGGCGGGGTGGGGGTGGGCGGTGGCGCGGGCGCGCGCCGGGCTCGCGCAGCGGAGGGAGCCGGCGTGAGGTCCTCCCGCGCCGCGATCGGTCTCATCGTCGCCGCTCATCTCGCGGCGGCGGTCGCGCTCACCCCGGGATTTCTCGAGCCCGACTCGGTCGCGACGTTCGCCTGGATCCGCTCGCTCGTGCTCGACGGCGATTTCCTCTTCTACGACGAATGGGCCGGGTTCGGCATGATCGTCGACGGGATCCCGCTCTACAAGGAAGTGACGCGGACCGGAGCGCTGGCGAACCACTGGTGGGTCGGGACCTCGATCGTGACGGCGCCGTTTTATCTCGCGGCTCACCTGGCGGCGAGCCTGGGCGGATCGCCGAACGGCTTCACCGGGCTCTACGCGCTGACGCTCGCCTGGACCAGCGTGTTGTTCGGCGCGGCGGCGTGCGCGATCGCCTTCTCTCTCATGCACGGCCGGTCGATTCCGCCGGCCGCCGCGCTCGGGGCGATCGCCCTGGTCTGGCTCGGCACGCCGATGTTCTGGTACGAGATGCGGTTCCCACTCGGGACGCATCTCGCGGGAATCGCCTGCATCGGCGCCCTGACGCTCGTGCTCGCACGCGTGGAGCGGGAGCCCGACCGCGCGCTCGACCTGCTCGCGGGGCTGCTGCTCGGGCTCGCGATCGTCACGCGGCTGCAGCATCTGATGCTCGCTCCCGCGGTGGCTCTGCACCTCTGGCGATCGGGGCGTGGATCGAAGGGGCTGTCGGCGGCGGCGATCGGCGCGGCGCTTCCGCTCGCCGTGCAGGGAGCGGCGTGGCACGCGGTGTACGGACAACCGCTGGGTCCGCTGCTCGCCGGATCGAGCCCGATGGGGGGGACGTGGATGGCGTTCCGAACGATCGCGCTCGACGAGGTGCTGCTCTCGAGCTGGCACGGCCTCCTTCCGTGGTCGCCGGTCGCCGCGCTGGCGATCGCCGGCTGGGTGCTCGAGCTGCGCCGCAGCCGGCTCGCCGCGGCGATGCTCCTGATGTTCGCCGGTGAATGGATCGCGAACGGCCTGTTCGACCGCTATTTCTGGGGCGGGCTCTCGTTCGGGCCGCGGCGGTTCGTCGATCTGGCCGTCCCCCTGATGCTCGGGCTCGGGTGGCTGCTCCGGCGCAGCGGGGTGGCGGGATGGATCGCCGCCGCGGCGGCGACCGCGTGGACGGTCCTTTTGACGTTCGCCGCGGCGGGCGGCTCGCTTCCGCTCGACCGCGACGTCCTTCCGCGCGAGCTGTTCGCGGCGGTGGGATCGATCGACTGGAGCGGGCTCGCTCGCGCGCTCTTCGGAGCCTCCGCCCTCGTGCGTGCGCCGACGACGACCCTCGGCGCCCTCGCGATCGTCGTCGCGGTCGCGGCGGCTCTCGCTCCGCTCGCGCGCAGGGCGAGGCGAGGAGCGATCGCGCTCGTCGTTCTCTGCACTCTCTCGCTCGCCGCCGCGCTCGCGGCGATCGCGCCGACCCGCGCCCGGGCCGAAGAGCAGATCCGCCGGTTCCGGATCGATCGCCCCGCCGCGGCCGCGGCCGGCCCGCTGATCGATGCGCGGGGGCTCCTCGCTCACGAGCTGGAGTTCCTCCGCAGGCGCGGACGCGAGCGGCAGGCGGCGGAGACCGAGCGCACGATTCGCGAGATCGATCGCCGGCTGGACGAGCTCGGCGTCGGCCTCGCCGCCCGGCGCTAGTGGACTAGTGGACTGTAATGACAGAATCAGTACCAGATGGCGCCGGTATCGGCGGCGTGAGCGAGGCGCGGCGACGCAGGCATAGCGGGACTATGCTGAGGAGCCGCAACGAAGCTCACGGCGTCGAGACCAAGCCAGGTGGTACTGATTCTGTCGTTACAGTCCACTAGTCTCGGCCGCCGAACGGCACGCCCCATTTACGGCAGAGCGCCTCGAGCCCTTTCCGCGCCGCGGCGGCCTCACCCCGCTCGAGCATCGCGGCCGCCGGGCTCGCGAGAACCGCCGCGAAGAACTCCCGCCGTCCCGCTTCGTCCGGCAGCGCCGCACGCGCCGCCTCGCGCAGCTCTCCGAGGACCTCCGCGAGCGCCGAGATTCCGGGACCGATCTCGCGCTCGAGACGCTCGCGCAGATGCCGTGCGAGGAGGGGGGAATGCCCTCCGGTCGAGAACGCGATCCGGATCGCTCCCCGCTCGATGGTCGCCGGCACGATGAACGACCCGAGCTCGGGGTGGTCGGCGACGTTCGCCGGAACGCCGCGGGCGGAGGCCTCGGATGCGACGAGGCGGTTGACTTCCGGCCGGTCGGTCGCCGCGAACGCCAGCGCCGCCCCCTCCAGATCGCCCTGCTCGAACGCACGCCGCTCGATCGCGACCGGCGCCGACGCCGCGAGACGGACGATCCCCTCCGTAACCTCGGGGGCGACCACGAGAACGCTGGCGCCGGCCGCGACGAGCGCCTCGATCTTCCGCTCGGCGACCGCCCCGCCGCCGACGACCACCACCCGCTTCCCCTCGAGATCGAGGAAGAGCGGGTACCAGCGACGCTCGTCCATGGCGCGTCAGTAGATCGGGAACCCGCGGCAGAGCTCGAGCACCTTCGCGCGAACCTCGCTCACCACGCCCGCATCGCCTCGCGCATCGAGCACGCGCGAGATCAGTCCGCCGATGACCCTCATCTCTCCCTCGCGCATCCCGCGCGTGGTCACGGCCGGAGTCCCGATCCTGAGGCCGGAGGCGACCATCGGCTTGTTCTGATCGAAGGGAATCGTGTTCTTGTTGACGGTGATGTTCGCCTCTTCGAGCATCTTCTCGCCGTCCTTCCCGGTGATCCCCTTCGAAAAGACGTCGGTGGAGAACAGGTGGTTGTCGGTGCCTCCGGAGACGATCCGGAACCCCGCCTCGCGAACCGCCTCGCAGAGCGCCCTGGCGTTGGAGACGATCTGCCTCTGGTACTCGCGGAACTCGGGAGCCGCGGCCTCGGCGAACGCCACCGCCTTGGCGGCGATGATGTGGACGAGCGGGCCTCCCTGAATTCCGGGAAAGAGCGCCCGGTCGAGATCCTTCGCGAACTTCTCCCTGCAGAGGACCAGGCCCGCTCGCGGGCCGCGGAGGGTCTTGTGGGTCGTAGTCGTGACGAAGTCGGCGTGCGGGACCGGGGAGGGATGAAGGCCCGCGACGACGAGCCCCGCGATGTGGGCGATGTCGGCCATCATGAGGGCGCCGGCCGAGTCGGCGATGGCCCGGATGCGGGCGAAATCGATCACGCGCGAGTACGCCGAGGCGCCGCAGATGATCATCTTCGGGCGGTGCTCCGCCGCGAGGCGCTCCATCTGCTCGTAGTCGATCGTCTCGCTCTCGCGGTCCACTCCGTAAGCGACGACGCGGAAATCGCGGCCGCTGTACGAGAGCGGATGACCGTGCGTGAGATGTCCGCCGTGCGAGAGGTCCATCCCCATGATCGTGTCGCCCGGCTTCAGCACGGCGAAGTAGACCGCCATGTTGGCCTGCGATCCGGAGTGCGGCTGGACGTTGGCGTGCTCCGCGCCGAAGAGATCCTTCGCCCGCTCGATCGCCAGGCTCTCCACGACGTCGGTGGGGCCGCACCCGCCGTAGTAGCGCCTCCCCGGATACCCTTCCGCGTACTTGTTGGTGAAGACCGACCCCATCGCGGTCAGGACGGCCGTCGAGACGTGGTTCTCCGAGGCGATGAGCTCGAGGGTCTCGTTCTGGCGGCGAGTCTCGCTCGCGATCGCCTCGGCGATCTTCGGATCGATCTCGGCGAGCGTGCGATGCAGGAACTCGCGGCCGGTCGCCGCCTCGGTCTCCACGCGGGTCATTCGGCACCTCCGGTGATCGGAGCGAAGGAAACGGCGCGCCTTCGCGAGCGATCATTCTCCCCCGCGCCCGACTCCGGCGCAACCGCGTGCCGCGGCCCGCCCGCGCGCGGGTGCAGTCGGCATGCGCATCCGCTACGATGGCTCGCAGCATGCGCGATCGCGGGGCGAGACTGCTGGCCGCCGGGCTCATCCTCCTCGCCTGCGCGGCGGTCTCCGGACGGCTCTTCTTCTACTGGCGCGACAACTTCTCCACCCATCTCCCCTACCGCGCCGTGCTCGCCTCTTCGCTCGTCCCCCCTCTCTGGAATCCGGCCGTCGGCGGAGGACAGCCGCTCGCCGGAAATCCGAACGCGCTCGCCTTCTATCCCGACTCGGTCCTCTACCTCGCGCTTCCGCTGTTCGTCGCATTCAATCTCCATTTCCTTCTTCACTGGCTCGGAGGAGCGGTCGCGATGGGAGCGCTCGCCCGGAGGCGGGGACTCTCGCCGGAGCTCTCCCGGTTCGCCGGGGCGCTCTGGCTGCTGAGCGGGGCGGCGATCTCGGCACTGGCGTTCTACAACCTCTCCACGGCGGTGCTGCTCGTGCCGCTCGCGCTGCTGGCCGCCGAGCGGGCGAGCGGCGCGGCCGGAGCGCGGGAGATCGTGATGCTCGGCGGCGTGTTCGGGCTGATCGGACTCGCCGGGGAGCCGGTGACCGCTCTCGGCACGGCGCTGGCGGCTCTGATCCTGGTCGCGGGCCGGATCCGGTGGTGGCGGGTGGCGGCGGCGGTCCCGATCGCTCTGGTCATCGCCTCGCCGCTGCTCGTCGCCTGGTCGGAGATCGCTGCGGAGGTGGAGCGCGGGATGCGCGCGTACAGCGCCGAGACGGTCCTGGCGGCGTCGCTCTCGCCATGGCAGGCGGTCGAGATGCTCCTCGGGCCGGTGCGTGGGCTGGCGAGCGACCTGTCGGCGGGGGGGCTCGCGGCGTCGGGGGCGGCGGGAGCGTGGCCGCCGCTGCTGGTCTCGGTGATGCTCGGGGCGATCGCCCTGCCGGCGATGGTCTCGCCGCCGCGCGCTCTGCGGCGCGAATGGATCGCCGCGATCGTCCTGTTCGCCCTCGCGCTCGGCCGGTTCAATCCCGTCGTCGAGGGCGTGGTGCGCGAGCTCGAGTGGGCGCGGCTGCTTCGGTACCCCGAGAAGCTCGCGATTCCGGCGAGCGCTCTTCTGGCGCTGCTGATCGCGGGCTGGCTCGGCAAGCCGGCGCGGAGCCGCGGGGACGTGGTCGCGGCGTGGGGCGGGGTGGCGCTCGCAGCGGGACTGGCGATCGCCGCTCTCGGCGCTGGCGGCTGGTCGGCGGCGATGCGTGAGCGGACGCTCCTCGGCGCCCTGGTCGCCGCGACTTCGTTCGCGATCGCTCTGACGCCGGTGTCCCGCGCGCGCGCGGTGCTGCTCGCGACGGTCACGATCGTCCCGCTCGCGGCGCATGCCGCGCTCGCCATCCCTCTCGACCGCCTCGAGCCCTACCGCCGCCCGCCGATGCTGGCCGAGCCCCTCGCGGGGATGCGCATCGCCCGCGAGATCGATCCGCTGCTGGCGAACGCCGGGTTCGATTCGGCGCGTGAGCGATACCGCGCCGCCGCCGCGGCGATCGACCCCGTATGGGGCTCCGCCTTCGGGGTACGCTACGCGCTCGACCGCTCTCCCGACGGGATGTACTCGCTGCTCTCGCGCATCGCGCACGAGCGCTTCGCGGCGGGGGACGCCGCGCGGAAAGCGCGATGGGCCGCGCTCGCCGCATGCGACGCGATCGTCAGCGACCGCCCGCTCGACGACCCGCGGCTCGTCCCGCGCGCCAGCATGCCTCTCGCCGCACGCCGCATCCACGTCTACGGCGTCGAACGGGCGCTTCCGTACCTCATCGCCCCCCGGCGCGTCGTCTCCGTCCCTCACGTCAACGCCGCCGTCGACCTGCTCGAGAGCCCGGAGTTCGATCCACACGACACCGCCCTGGCCCCTCCCGGATGGGAGCGCGAAGGCCGGATCGCCGTCATCGGCTCCTCTCCGGTTCGATGGGGACTGCTCGTCGAGATCGACGCGAGCGAGCCCGGGGCGATCGTCGTGAACGAGAGCTGGTTCCGCGCCTGGCGCGCGCGCGACCAGGGAGGGCGCGAGCTCGCGACCTTCCCCGCCAACCTCGATCGTCTCGGCGTCGCCGTTCCGGCGGGGACCCGGCGGGTGGAGCTCACGTTCGGGAGGCGGCGCGCGGCGATCGCGGCCGCCGCCCTCGCGAGCTGGATCACCCTCGTCGTCTCGATCGCCGCGTGGGGCCTCCCCCGCCGGCCTCGATCCGGGCCTGCATCCTCTCGAGCGTCGTGATCGCCTCGCCGGCGAGATAGAGCGAGCCGCAGATCACGATCTCCCCCTCGGTCGCCAGCGCGGCACGGATCGCGTCGGATGGACGGCGGACGGCCCGCATCGGCACGGCGTGCCGCGGAGCGAGGCGAGCGAGCGCCTCGGCCGCGGGGAGCGCGCGCTCCGATTCGGGCTCGGTCACGATCACGCGGTCGAAGAGCGGAAAGACGATCGCCGCCATTTCGTCGAAATCCTTCTCCCGCAGCACGCCGAACACGAGCGTGCGGGGAGCCGGGACGTGGCGCTCGACCCAAGAGGCGATGCGCCGGAGCGCGTGCGCGTTGTGTCCGCCATCGACCCAGACCGTCCGCCCGCCGATCGCGAACGCCTCGAGACGGCCGCGCCACCGCGTCGCGGCGAGACCTTCGGCGATCGCCCGGCGCGTGATTCGTCTCAGCCGCGGGGCGAGCAGCTCCGCCGTCCGCGCCGCGAGCGCGAGGTTCTCGATCTGGTGCTCGCCGCTCAGCCGCGAGCTGAGGCGCATCCGGCCGGCCGGCGAGCGGAGGGTGAAGCTCACCCCGTCCCGCTCGACCCGCGGGACGGCGATCTCGACCTCCTCGGCGAGAACGTGCAGCTCCGCCCCGACGCTCTCGGCGCGCCGCCGAATCGCGCCGACGATCGCCGGCTCGTCGTTGGAGGTGACGGCGACCGAGCCGCGGTGGATGATGCCGGCCTTCTCGCGCGCGATCGAGCGAACCGTCGTGCCGAGCCATTCCGTGTGATCGAGGCCGATCGCGGTGATGACGGAGGCGAGGGGGCGCACCAGGTTGGTGGCGTCGAGCCTGCCGCCCATCCCGACCTCGAGCACGGCGATCTCGCGTCGCGTCGTCTCGAACAGGAAGAAGGCGAGCAGGGTGAGCGCCTCGAAGTACGTCGGCTCGAACCGGAGGCTCGAGGCGATGCGGCGGAGGCGGCGGATCGCGTCGCGCAGCAGCGGAGCGGCGACCGGCCGGCCGTCGAGCATCCACCGCTCGGAGATCGACACCAGATGAGGCGAGGTGTAGAGGCCGCTCGCGTATCCCGCCGCCGTGAGAATCGACGCCAGGACCGCCGCGGTCGATCCCTTCCCGTTGGTTCCCGCGACCAGGATGGCGGGACAGGCGCGCTCGGGGTGTCCGGCCTCCCTCAGGAAGGCGCGCATCCGCTGCAGACCCGGCCGGATGCCGCTTCCCTCGAGCGAGGCGAGATAATCGAGCTCCCCCTTCACGCGAGTGTCAGCCGGAGAGCATAAGCCGCAGGGCGCCCGCGAGGGTGGCCTTCATCTGCGTGCGGGGGACGATGAAGTCGAGCATTCCGTGCTCGACGAGGAACTCGGCCCGCTGGAACCCCTCGGGGAGGGTCTGCCGGATCGTCTGCTCGATCACGCGCGGGCCGGCGAACCCGATCAGCGCCTTCGGCTCGGCCACGTTGAGATCGCCCAGCATGGCGTACGAGGCGGTGACCCCGCCGGTCGTCGGATCGGTCAGCACCGAAATGAACGGAAGGCGGGCGTCGGCGAGCCGCCGCAGCGCGGCGGCGATCTTCGCCATCTGCATCAGCGAGAGGATTCCTTCCTGCATGCGCGCTCCCCCCGAGCAGGAGACCACGATCAGCGGAAGCTTCTTCTCGACCGCCCGCTCGGCGGCGATGGTGATCTTCTCGCCGACGACCGAGCCCATCGAGCCGCCCATGAAGGCGTACTCCATCGCGCAGACGATCGCCGGAATTCCGTCGAGCTTCCCCTCCGCGCAGAGGACCGCGTCGCCCGGACCGACCCGCGACTCGTAGACCTTCAGCCGGTCGCGGTATCGCTTGGTGTCGCGGAAGCGCAGCGGATCGGCCGAGCGGATCTCGGTCGCGAACAGCTTGTACGCGCCGTCGTCGAACAGCATCGCCAGCCTCTCCGCCGCCGTGACCCGGAAATGGTGGCCGCACCTGGGGCAGACCATCAGGTTCTGCTCGGCCTCCTTCCGGAGGATGATCTCCCGGCACTCCTCGCACTTGATCCACATCCCCTCGGGGATGCGCGTGGAGCTCTCGACCGGCTCCTTCGGCTTCTTCTCCTTCTTGAACCAGGCCATTCGTGCCGCCAGTAAACCGCAGCGTGCCGGTCGTCGTCAACGCGCGCGCGGACCGGCGCGACTCTCACATCTCGCTGAAAATGAAGGGGGTGGCAGGCCCCGCTCTTCCGGAGTGCGAATCGCGTCGCGCTCAGCGGCGCCCGTGCTTCATCGCCGCCGCGGCCTCGCGATCGGCCTCCTTCGTCCGCTCGGTCTCGCGCTTGTCGTGCAGCTGCTTCCCGCGGACGACCGCGATCTCGACCTTCGCCACGCTCCCGCGGAAGAAGAGCCGCAGCGGCACGATCGTCAGCCCCTTGTCCCTCACCTGCGCCTCGAGCTTGTCGAGCTCGCGCCTGTGCAGCAGCAGCTTGCGGCTACGCAGCGGCTCGTGATTCTCCCGGTTGCCGTGCGTGTAGGGAGAGATGTGCGCGTTCAGCAGATACGCTTCTCCCTTCTGGAACGCCACGTAGGAGTCCGACAGATTCGCCCGCCCCTCCCGGAGCGACTTGATCTCGGTCCCCAAAAGGACCAGCCCCGCGTCGAATCGCTCGAGCACGTGATAGTCGTGAAACGCCTTCCGGTTCGAAGCGATCAGCTTCTCGCCCGGCGCCCCCTTCGCGGTCGCGTTCATCGCGCGCATTCTACGCAGCGCCGCCTCGGGGAAGAAATCGCGCGCCCGGCTGTCGCCCTTTGGATACGACAGTGTGGCTCGGAAGCCACACTCCGGAGGAGACGGGCTGGCGGCCCGACAGGCCGATGTCTTTGAGAATCAAGTGGTTCGATCGGAAGAGCCCGATCGGCGCGAGTGGCACCATCGTCGCTCCAGAAAACGCCCGGGTTCTCGGAAAGGTCCATGCGCGCTCAACGAAAAACTCTCTCCACCGCCGTCGCCATCGAGGGGATCGGCCTCCACTCCGGCATCTACACGAAAGTCGAGCTCCGTCCGGCCGATGCCGGCACGGGCCTGACGTTCGTCCGCACCGACCTGCAGAATCTCCGGATCCCGGCGCTGCAGGCCTCGACTACGGCGCTCGATTACGCGACGAGCGTCGGCAGGGACGACGTATCGATCGGAACGGTCGAGCACCTGCTCTCGGCGGTGCACGCGGCGGGCCTGACGGACGTCGAGATCGCGATCGACGGACCGGAGATCCCGATCATCGACGGGAGCGCACTGCCTTTCATTCACCTGATCGAGGCGGCGGGAGTCCGCGAGCTGGGACAGACGGTCGGCGTGCTGCGCATCCGGCGGACGATCGAGGTGATCGAGGGGGCGAAGCGGATCCGGATCGAGCCGGCGGAGAGGCTCTCGATCGATTACCGGATCGATTTCCCGCATCCGAAGATCGGCCGGCAGGCGATCGCGGTCGAACTCGATTACCGGACCTTCGCCTCCGAGATCGCTCCCGCCCGAACGTACGGGTTCATGCGAGACGTCGAGCGACTCCGCGCGGCGGGCCTCGCTCGCGGCGGATCGGTCGAGAACTGCATCATCCTGGACGACGACGAGGTGCTCAACGGTCCGCTCCGCTTCGGCGACGAGTTCGTGCGCCACAAGGTCCTCGACCTGCTCGGCGACCTCGCCCTGCTGGGTCATCCGCTCGCAGGCGCCATCACGGCCGAGCGCGGCGGACACGCCCTGCACGCCCGCCTCGTCGCCGCGATCCTCGAGGCGAGCGAGTCGTGGCTGATCGACGACCCGGCTCCCGTTCACGCCGCCCCCACCGCCTCCGAGAGCTGGGCCTGATCCGGGGATCGGCTTCGATCACCCCCTCCGAGCCGCCCCGGAGTGTGGTAAAACAGCCACACATGCGGCCTCTCCCGTCGATCCTCCTCCTGCTGCTGCTCGCGGCGGCGCCCGAAGCGGCCGCGGCGGAGCCGCGGATCCGCGATCTCACGGCGGTGGAATCGGAAGGGCTGGTCTCGGTGGAGTTCCGGCTCGAGGGGGCATTCGAGGCTCCGGAGATCCGGAGAGCGATCGAGTCGGGGCTTCCGACGGTGCTGACCTACGAGGTGGTGCTGATCCGGAAGTACCCGAACTGGTTCGACGCGCGGGTGGCGCGCTCGCGGATCGAAGTGATCGCGACGTACAACTCGGTCACGCGGGAGTATCTGTTGAATTACCGGCGGGACCGGAAGCTGGTTCGCTCGGAGATCGTCCCGACGATCGAGGAGCTGCAGCGGAAGATGGCGACGGTCCGTGAGGCGGATCTGTTCTCGATCGGGGATCACAAGCCGTGGAAGCTGCGCGTACGGACGCGGGCGGAGCTGATGCGGCGTTACGTCTGGTACATCATTCCGTGGGACGTGGCGACGCCGTGGGAGGAGGAGCGAGTGCGGCGGCGGGATGCCGCGGAAGGGGCGGCCCCATGAAGCCGCGCGACCTGCTGCAGTACCGCAAGGATCCGCGGATCGTGGTCGGTCTGCCTCTCGTCATCGTTCTGGTGACGAGCTTCATTTACTACCTGATCCAGCGGGCGAACGAGCTGACGCCGGAGGCGCTGGGGAGCCGGTTGCTGCTGTTCGTGTTGTGGAACATCAACCTCGTGCTGATCGTGGGGGTTTTGTTCGTCCTGCTCCGGGGGCTGGTGAAAGTGCTGCTCGAGAGGCAGCGCGGGATTCTGGGGTCGCGATTCCGGGCGAAGCTGGTGGCGACGTACGTGGTGATCTCGATCCTGCCGATCGCGTTGCTGTTCGTGATCGCGACGGACCTGCTGCGCGTCTCGATCGACCGCTGGTTCAACACGCCGGTTCGGACGATTCTCGAGAACGCGGATGCGGTGGTCGGATGGGCGGAGGACCGCGCGATGCGCCAGGCGGCGGGGGCGGCGCGCGAGATCGCCGCCTCGCGCGACGAGGCCGATCAGGCGCTCGAGCACGTCCGGCAGTGGCACGAGGTCGACCTGGTGGGGATCTACGAGCGCGGCTCGGTCGTGAAGATCGTCGCGAATCCCCGCTCGCCCGTGCACGCGATCTCCGAGCCGCCGGCATCGTTCTTCGATCAGGTCCGCGAGGGGGGCAGCGCGAGCCGGATCGATCCCGGCCCCGAGGGAAAATGGATCCGCGTCGCGGCGCGCATGCCGTCGGAGCGGGCCGCGGTGGCGGGAATCTTCGTCCCGGCGGCGATCAGCCGGATGCTGGACCAGAGCGTGATCGCGTGGCACGACTTTCAGCAGCTCGAGAACCAGCGCCCCGCTCTCAAGGCCGCCCAGACCTCGCTGTTCCTGACGATCACGCTCGCGATCCTGCTCTTCGCGCTGCTGGTCGCGATCTACGTGTCGCGGCGCATCACCGTCCCGGTCGCGGCGCTCGCGGCCGGCACGCGCACCCTCGCTCAGGGCGACTACGGCCACCGCATCGGAGTCGCGGCGACCGACGAGTTCGGCGTCCTGATCGGCTCGTTCAACTCGATGGCCGAGCAGCTCGAGCGGCAGCGGCAGGCGCTGACCGAATCGAACCTCGAGCTGGTCGAGGAGCGGGCGTATCTCTCCACGGTCCTCGGCAGCGTCTCAACAGGCATCCTCGCGTTCAACGACGAGGGGCGCATCCTCAGCGTGAACCCGGCGGCCCTCCGCATCCTCGAGATCCCGAGGCCCGAGCCCGGCACGCCGATCGCCGAGGTGTTCACGGAGGAGCTGGCACCGCTGGGGGAGCACCTGGCCGACCCGGGCGAGCGGACCCTGCGCTCGCGCGAGCTCTCGATCATGCGGGAAGGAGAGGTCCGCTATCTCGAAGTCTCGGCCTCCCGCATGCAGGACCTCGAGCGGGGCGCCGGATGGGTCGTGGCGATCGAAGATCTCACCCAGCTGGTCCAGGCGCAGAAGCTCGCCGCCTGGAGCGAGGCGGCGCGACGGATCGCGCACGAGATCAAGAACCCCCTCACTCCGATCCAGCTCTCGGCCGAGAGGATCGCCCGGAAGTACGAGCGGAACGACCCCGATCTCGAGCGCGCCGTCGAGGACGGCTGCAGGACCATCGTCGCCGAGGTCGCTCAGCTCAAGAGGATGGTCGACGAGTTCTCGCGCTTCGCCCGCATGCCTGCGGTCCATCTGCGCGAGAGCGACCTCGGCGAGATCCTCCGCGACCTGGTCCGCCTCTATGCCGACGTCAAGCCGGGGGTCGAGGTGAAGGCCGAGGCGCCCGACACCCTCCGCGCCGTGGTCGATCCCGAGCAGATCCGCCGCGCGCTGATCAACCTGCTCGACAACGCGATCGAGGCGACCGACTCCGGCTCGATCACCGTCGTCGCGCGCGCCGGCGAGCGCTCTCTGCTGATCGAAGTCTCCGACACCGGCCGCGGCGTCTCGGAGAGCGACAAGGAACGCCTGTTCCTCCCCTATTTCTCCACCAAGGGGAGCGGGACGGGACTCGGCCTCGCGATCGTCCACCGCATCGTCCACGACCACGACGGCACCATCTCCGTCCACGACAACCTGCCGAGCGGCACCAGGTTCCAGATCGAGATTCCCGCCTGAGCGCGGCCGCCGGGACGACCATGCGACGGATCCTCATCATCGACGACGAGCCATCGATTCGCGACACGCTCCGCGACATCCTCGTGGACGAGGGACACCGCTGCACCCTGGCCGAGTCGGCCGAAGAGGGCCTCGCGGCGTACGCGAAGGAAGACTTCGATCTGATTCTGCTCGACGTCTGGCTTCCGGGGATGGACGGGCTGGCGCTGCTCGAGCGGTTCCGCTCGGCCGGCTCCATGCCGCCCGTCATCGTGATCTCGGGCCACGGCAGCGTCGAGACGGCGGTCCGCGCGACGCGCCTCGGCGCGTACGACTTCCTCGAAAAGCCCCTCTCGCTCGAGCGCGTCCTCCTCACCGTCGGCCACGCCCTGGCCGACCGCGCCCTCCGCCAGCAGGTCCGGGACCTCCGCCGCACCCCGCAGTCCGACGAGATCCTCATCGGCGAGAGCGAAGCGGTTCAGCAGCTCGAACAGCAGGTCCGCAACGCCTCCCGCTCCGGCGCCCGCGTGCTCCTGACCGGCGAGAACGGCAGCGGCAAGGAGGTCGTCGCACGCATGCTCCACCGCGACTCTCCCCGCGCCGACCACCCCTTCATCGCCGTCAACTGCGCGGCGATTCCCGACGAGCTCATCGAATCCGAGCTGTTCGGCCACCAAAGGGGGGCGTTCACCGGCGCGAACGAGGACCGCAAGGGGAAGTTCGAGCTCGCGGACGGAGGGACCCTCCTGCTCGACGAGGTCGGCGACATGTCGCTCCGCACCCAGGCGAAGGTGCTCCGCGTCCTCGAGACCCAGCAGTTCCAGCGAGTCGGCGGGCAGCAGACGATCGAGGTCGACGTGCGCGTCGTCGCCGCGACCAACAAGGAGCTCGAGGACGAGATCGCGGCGCACCGCTTCCGCGAGGATCTCTACTTCCGGCTCAACGTGATCCCGATCCGCGTCCCTCCGCTTCGCGAGCGCGGCCGCGACGTCCTGCTGCTCGCCGATCATTTTCTGCGCCGGTTCGCGGCCGAGACGGGGCAGCGCCCGAAACGGCTCGGCGCCGACGCCGAGCGCAAGCTCCTCGCCTACTCGTGGCCGGGCAACGTGCGCGAGCTGCGCAATCTCATGGAGCGCCTCACGATCCTCGCTCCCGGCGAGACCGTCGATCCCGACGCGCTCGTCCTCGGTGGCCGCACCGTCGCCGCACTCCCCGATCTCGACCGCCTTCCCCTTCGCGACGCCCGCGAGCAGTTCGAGCGCGCCTTCATCCTCCGCCGCCTCCGCGAGTACGGCGGCAACGTCAGCCGCGCCGCCGAGGCCCTCGGCGTCGAGCGCTCGAACCTCTACCGCAAGCTTCATGCGTACGGGATCCGGGTCGAGCGCAAGTGAGGTGCTCCGGAATACCGCTCCCGAACGCCCCGTTACCTTTGACACGCTCGCGGGCGATCTCGTAGTGTCCTGTAGCGTCGGATTGTCCGAGCCGTGCGGGAATAGCTCAGCGGTAGAGCGCAACCTTGCCAAGGTTGATGTCGCGGGTTCGATCCCCGTTTCCCGCTCCATCACGAACTCCATCCGGGACCGGCGCTCGCGCCGGTCCTTTCCGTCTCACCGCATCCTCCACGGCCTTCCAGGCTCGCTCAGGACCACGAACGCGTCCTCCAGGTGCCGGATCCGGAACCGCCATCCGGTCCAGAACAGCGTCACGACGTCGAAGTGGAGGTGGCACGCCTCGAGCGGGTTCGCGGCGCAATACCTCTCGGCGAGCTGCGCGATCCGGAGCTGCTTCGGCCGATCGACCGCCTCGAGCGCCTCTCCCCGGCGCGTCTGCTGGCGCGTCTTCACCTCGACGAATGCGACCCGCCGCCCGCGCCGAACGACCAGGTCGAGCTCTCCGTCGCGGAAGCGGACGTTCCGCGCGAGGATCCGATAGCCGCGCAGCCGGAGATACCAGGCCGCTCGCCTCTCTCCGGCGCGTCCGAGATCGGCCGGACCGAACGCGGTGCGGAGAGCGCGGCCGAGCGCCCCCGTCGCCTTCCGCGGCGCGGGCCGGCCTCGATCTCTGGCGGACCGGAGCGTGGCGGCCTCACTTCCTGTGGAAATGCTTCTCGACGTCGAGATGCCGGATGTCGACGATGATCGGCCGCCCGTGCGGACAGGCGTACGGATTCGACGAGGCGAGCAGGTCGGCCACGAGCGATCCCATCTCGTCGCCGGAGAGGGGGCGGTGGACCTTGATCGCCGCCTGGCAGGCCAGCGATGCGACGATTCGCTCGCGGAGGCGACCGGCATGGGAGCCCTTCTCCTCGGCGGCGGCATCGACGACGCCGGTGAGGAACTTCGACACGCTCTCGCGCCGGAGCAGCGTCGGGACTGAAGAGATCGCGAAGCTGTTTCCCGAGAAGCGCTCGAGGTCGAAACCGAGTTCGCGGAGCGCGTCGAGATGGGCGTCGAGAAGTGCCGCCTCGGCGGCCCCCGTCTCGTAGAGGATCGGCTCGAGGAGCTGCTGGACCGGGGTCGCCCGGGCCAGGCCCGCATCGATCCGGTCGTACAGAACGCGCTCGTGCGCGACGTGCTGGTCGACGATCCGCAGCCCCTCCGGGGTGTCGAGCAGGACGTAGCTGTCGCGGTACTGGCCGATGACGCGGCCGGCGAGCGCGCCGACCGTCGAGCTCTCGTAGCGCGCGGGCGGAGGCTGGACGAGCGGGCGGCCGCGGAACAGCGGCGTCGCTCCCCATGCCGAGCCCGGCTCCGGAGCGTCGGACAGCAGGCTCGCTTCCCGGGCCGCAGCCGAGGGGATCATCGCCGGATTCCACCCGCCGCGGGGGGGATCGGGGGCCGGCGGACCGAGAAGCGAGGAGCCGCGCGCCGGCGCTCCCAGCGCCCGGCGGATCCCCTCTTCCACGACGAGATGAATCGTCCGGGAGTCGCGAAATCGAACTTCGCTCTTCGCCGGGTGGACGTTGACGTCGACCATCGCGGGATCGAGATCGATGAACAGCACGAGCGCCGGAAAGCGGTCGTCGTCGAATGCGTCGACGGCGCGGGTCGAGGCGTGCGTGAGGACGCGGTCGCGCACCGAGCGGCCGTTGACGAAGAAGTACTGGTTCCTGCGGCTGCCGAGCGAGGCCTCGCGCGAGACGAAGCCGCTCGCCGCACATCCATCGATGACGAGCTCGATCGGCGCCAGGTCGCGGGCGGCCCGCGATCCGATCACCTGCAGAGCCCGCTCGCGGAGCGAGACGGCCGGCGCGAGGTCGAGCACGACCCGTCCGTTGTGCGAGAGGCGGAGCGCGCGCTCGGGAAAGGGGAGCGCGTACGAGGAGACCACGGCCACGATCGCGCGGAACTCCGCGTCCGCGCTCTTGAGGAACTTCTGCCGCGCCGGGACGTTCTCGAACAGATCGTCCACGCGAACGGTCGTTCCCCGGTCGCGCGCCGCCGGCCTGAGCTCGGGCTCCCGCCCGGGAGTGCGGAGGATCTCGGATGCCTCGCCGTCGTCGGAACAGGAGGTCAGCAGCATGAACTGCGACACGCTCGCGATCGAGGGGAGCGCCTCTCCGCGGAACCCGAGGGTCCGGATCGAGCCGAGATCCTCGAAGCTGCCGATCTTCGAGGTGGCGTGCCGCTCGAGGGCCAGGCGCGCCTCTGCGGCGCTCATGCCGCAGCCGTCGTCGGAGACCTCGATCCGCCTCTTTCCCCCGTTGCGAAGCTCGATGTCGATCACCTTCGCCCCCGCATCGAGCGCGTTCTCGAGCAGCTCCTTCACGACCGAGGCGGGCCGCTCCACCACCTCTCCCGCCGCGATCTTGTTGATCAGATCGGAAGGAAGCACGCGGATCCGCGGCGGCGGCCCCTGCCCCCTCCCCGGGTCGGGGAACGAAGTCATGACGCCGCCATTTTAATGGAGGCGGGGGGGCGGGGGGGATTCGATCCTGGAACGCAGAGACGAGAACGCAGAACGCAGAGAGAGAACGCGTTCCGCGTTCTCCCGTTGTCCGTTCCGTCCACGTTCCTCGTTCGCGACCTATCGGTCTCCGACTCGAAGCACGATCTTTCCGAAGGCCTCGCGATTTTCGAGGATGCGGTGGGCCTCGGCGACCTCTTCGAGGGGAAGTACGCGGTCGACGACTGGGCGGAGGCGCCCCCCCTCGACGTGCGCGAAGAGCTCGTGGAGCTCGGCGAGGCTACCCATCGTAGAGCCGAGAATCGAGAGCGACTTGAAGAAGACGAGCCTGAGGTTGATGGTCACGTCCGCTCCGGTGGTCGCGCCGCACGTGACGAGGCGGCCGCCGCGGGCGAGCGAGCGCATCGAGCCTTCGAACGTGTCGGCCCCGACGTGCTCGAGAACCACGTCGACACCGCGCCGTCCGGTCAGCCGCCGGACTTCCGCGGCGAAGTCGGCCTCGCGGTAGAGGATGACCTCGTCCGCGCCGAGAGCGACGGCGCGCTCCTTCTTCCCGGACGAACCGACGGTCGTGAGAACGCGCGCCTGCCAGAGCTTCGCGATCTGGATGCCCGCGCTTCCGACTCCGGAACCTCCCGCGTGCACGAGCACGCTCTCCCCCGGCCGCAGCCGGGCGCGGGCGACCAGCATGTGCCACGCGGTCAGAAAATCGAGCGGGATCGAAGCCGCCTCCTCGAACGACAGCGCCGCGGGCTTGCGGACCAGGTTGCGGACCGGCACCGCGATCCGCTCCGCGCACCCTCCGTCGCGCGTCTCCCCGAGGATCCCGAACTCCCGGCAGAGCGGATCGTTCCCGCTGAGACACTGGATGCAGCGGCCGCAGCTGAGCCCGGGCGCCACCACGACCTCGTCTCCCACGCTCCACCCTTCCGTTCCCCGCGGGACGGACGCGATGACTCCACTGACTTCGGAGCCGGGAATGATCGGAAGCGGAAACTCGTGGCCGGGCACGCCGCGACGCACCCAGAGGTCGAGATGATTGATCCCGACCGCCCGGACCTCGATCACGGCGAGGGTCGGATCGTCGGGGGGCGGAACCTCGGCGAGCTCGAGGCGCTCGAGTCCTCCGTGCGCGCGGATCACGACGGCTCTCATGACGCCGCATTGTAGTGGAGTCCGGCGAGGGACTTCCGCTCCGCGAAGCCATCAATGCAGCCGCGGGGATGGACGAGCTCGCCGCCGCCCCGGCGGGCGGAAATGCGGCGCGAGCCGGTGCGAACGAAATCTACGCGAGTCGTCACGATTGGGGGGCTCGACGGAGCGCCGACGGTGATACTCTCCGGCTCACGACACATGCCGCGTGTCATATCGGTTGCTTCGATTCAGGCGGTACCCACCGCGATGGTTCGACGATTGAGCGCCATTCTCGGGATCCTCCTCCTCGCCGCCGTCCTGGTCGCTCTCGCCTGGGCCGTGCACGAGCACCGCAGCCGAACCTGGAGCGACCCGGTCGAGGCCGAGGTGCGTCTCGATCGCCATCCCGTCGCGGATTTGAACTTTCAAGGAGGACGCACATGCTGCAAACCAGCCTTCGAGAGCTCGCGAGCCATCAGAGCCGCGGACCGTTTCTGAGCCTCTATCTCGAGACCCGGCGTCGGGACGAAGCCCAGAAGGACCGGATCCGCGTGTTTCTGAAGAACGAGACCCATCGCATCCGCGTGAACCTCGAAGGAAACGGGCACGGGCGTGAGATCGAAAAGGGCATCCGGCAGATCGAGACGTGGATGGAGAACGATCTGCAGCCCGAGACCCGTGGAGTGGCCATCTTCTCCTGCCCGAGCGAGGACGTGTTCATTCCGTTGCAGCTCCCGGTCGAGGTGAAAACCGAGCTCGCCATCGGGGCGCGGCCGCACCTGCGGCAGCTCGCCGCGATCCATGGCCGCAATCCGCGCGTCGCGCTCGCGCTCGTCGATGCGAAGTACGCGAGGCTGTTCGCGCTGGAGTTCGGCCGCGTCCTGAGTGAGCTCGACCTGAGCGACCCCGACATGCCCCGCAGACACGATCAGGGGGGGTGGTCGCAGGCCCGCTTTCAGCGCCACGTGCAGGACCACATCGACCGCCATCAGAAGGAAGTCGCCGAAACTCTCACCCGCATGGTCGAGCGCGGTCACTTCGAGTACGTCATTCTCTCGGGACAGGAGCGCAACCTCGCGAACTTCCGGAGCTTCCTCCCCAGGCGCGTCGAGGAGAAAGTGATCGGCTCGCTCCACCTCGACATCCGCAGCTCCGAGGAGGAAGTCGCCGAGTCGTGCGCGCGGCTCCTCGAGACCGAGCAGAGTCGCCGGCTCCGCGCATGGCTCGCCGAGCTCGAACAGGCCGCGCGCTCCGGCGGCCATGGAGCCCTCGGCGTCGCGGCCGTCGTCGATGCATGCAATCAGCGACGCCTCGCGCGACTGTTCGTCTCCGAGAACGCCCTGGCACGCGGCTGGCGCTGCACCAACTGCTCGACTCTCGGCGAAGCGATCCCCGTCGGATGCCCCGCATGCGGAGAGGCCGTCGTCACCGTCGAGCTCGTCGAAGAGTTCATCGCCGCCGCTCAGCGTGAGGATGCCGCCATCGCCTTCGTCGCACCCGGCGAGAGCCTGCTCGACGACGCGCAGGGCGTCGGCGCGCTGCTGCGATTCTGAGTCGCTCGCTCCGGGGAGGCCCAGCGCCTCCGAGGATCGAAGGGGTGATCGAGGTTCGAGTGGTGCCCGCGCGCGCTCAGCGCTCAGCGCACCGCGCGCGCCGCCACGCGGAACTCTCCGCCGTCGTCCATCCCGGAGGGGCTGACGACGGGCATCGCGTAGAGGGCCGTCAGGATCACGTCGTAGTTCCGGACACGGAAGCTGGTCTCGAATCCCACTCCCGCGTCGAGGACCCAGTTGTCCGGCTCGGCCAGCTCGCCGGTCTCGAACGCGGCCGTTCCGACCCCGGCGTAGAGGATCGAATAGAAGTCCCGGAAGTTCGCCCCCATCGACCGGAGATCGCGGTCGCGGAAGATCGGATAGAGATACTCGCTGGTGGCATGGATCTCGTCGGTGCCGCGCACGTCGCCGTCGACTCCCTTGAGCAGGTCGCGCCCCCCCAACTTGAACAGCTCGTACCGGGGGATGAGGAACTCGTCGCGGTCGGGGACCTCCTCGAGATCGGAGAGGCGGGTCCTCTGAAGGAACGTTCCCAGGTGGATACGGTTGACGAGCACCGCGTCGTTGCCGAGGTCGAGGCGCTTGAGCATCTCCGCCTCGGCCTTGAGGTAGTCGAAGTCGCTTCCGGCCGCCTCCGAGGACCACGTCAGGGCGGCGGCCCATCCCATCTGGCGGGGACCGATGTCGCGATAGGCCGTCAGGACCGGAATGATTCGTCCCCGAGCCTCCCCGACGATCGAGTTGAGCCGCTCGTCGCTCTCGGTCCCGAACTGATAGCCGAGCTTGGCGTAGACGTTCGTCGTGTCGTTGTCGGGCCGGGTCAGATCGCCGAAGGCCAGCGAGTCGACCTGGGTCAGCAGCGTATAGCGCTGGTCGTAGCTCTTCGGATATCCGATCAGGAACAACCCGCCGCGGGTCCGGTCGAACTCCTCGGTCGACCCGCCGAGCTGGTCGAACTCGAGCTCGTCGAACACGCCCAGCTTGTAGCTGAAGTTGCGCGAGTAATATTTGTAGCGAAGGAAGGTCGACACGTCGCCGTCGACGAAGTTGTAGTTGACCTGACCTTCGAAAAGTGAGTTCTTGATCAGCTTCCTGACCTTGATGTCGAGCTCTCCCTCCGGCAGGTAGATGTTCGCGTCGGGAAATCCGCTGTCGCGCCTCGCGGCCGCGGCGCGGGCCGCCACGCCGGGGTCGTCGGCCCCCTCGGGCTCGACGACCGGATCGGCCGTCGGGGGAGCCGGGGGGGGCGCCGGATCGATCAGAACCTCCCGTTCGTCGGCCGGCCGGTCGGGATCGGCCGTCGCGTCGTCCGCCTCGGCCGGCCGGGCCGGCCCCGACTCGCGGCGTTCCTCCTCGGACGAGGGGGGAGGAGGAGCCGGGGGCTCGGGAGTCTGCCGCGCCAGCGCGGCGAACCCTGTAAAAACGGTGAACGCCAGGAAACAGCGGAGGTATCTCACGCACGGCTCCATCCGGCTCGCGGCAACGGAAATCCCGGCGGTTGGAGCCGCCAGTAGTAGGGTCGGCGAGTCGTGTAGTAAACTTTTGATGGTCGGAATCTTAACATCGGGAGTGGTTTCGCCCGTCTCTGGCATATGTTTTGTAGCTGGCGGCGGATGTTTCGGGGGCATCGGGTGCGGCCCCGGCGAAACGGTGCGATGAGTCAGGAGGAGTGAATGTTAAGGAAAGTCCGGATGATGCCCGCTCTGCTGTTGCTGACGCTTCTGGTGGTCCCTTCCTCGTCGGCGCAGCTCGTCAGCTACCAGGACCAGTTACGGCTGATCGCTCCCTCGACGAGTGGAGAGATCGGCCTGTTCTCGGCGATCACGGGCGACACGCTCCGCCAGGGCGATTGGTCGTTCAGCATTTACTACAACAACTACGACTACCTCGCGGCTCCGGCGCCGGAATTCCGCCCGCCCGCGCGGCGCAGCTATCGAGACATGGACCTCGAGGACACGCGGGTGTCGCTCTCGGTGGGCTACGGGCTGACCGACCGGTGGGAAGTCGTCGCATCGATTCCGTTCATCACGCTGGAGAACAACGCCGGCGATCTCGCCGGGTTCGTGAACGGCACCCTCCGGGTCGGTGAGTTCGACGACAGCGGAATCGGCAATCTCCATCTCGGAACAAAGTTCCGCCTCACCCCGATCGACAGCCGGAATCGGGTCGCGCTGTCACTGTTCGCCGATCTCGGCACCGGAGACGACGACGTGACCACGGGCGAGGCCGACTGGGGACTCGGGCTGCACTGGACCCGCGGCATGAGTACGTTCGCCGCCACCTACAAGCTGACCGGCGATCCGAGCGGCTCCCTGGCGAGCGTCCCTCCGGTCGTCGACGTCGCTGACGAGCTCGGGCTCGACCTCGGGTTCAACGTTCCGCTCAGCTTCTGGGAAACGACCAACTGGGTCAGCGAGATCAACGCGATCCTGTTCCAGGGGGCGGACCGCGAGCCGGACGACATCGTCTATCTCATGACCGGCCTGCGCCACTGGTTCGGCACGAGCGGCTGGTCGATGAGCGCCGGAGTCCGGCTCAACGCCACGATGCTCGGCAGCGACAACAACTCCTGTCCGTGGGGGGGAATCTTCGGCTTCGGCTTCGCGCCGATGGCGCTGACCCCGGTTGCGGCTCCGCCGCCGCCTCCGCCCCCCATCGCGCCGCCGCCGCCTCCGGTCACGCCGCCCCCGCCCCCCGTGGCGCCGCCGCGCGGGCCGGAGCTGATCCGGACCGACGAGATCCACTTCGAAGCGGCCTCGGCTCGTCTGACCAACATCGCCAAGGCGATCCTGGACGACGTCGCGCTCCGCATGAGGCAGGAGCCGCGGGCCACCGCCGTGGTCATCGGCTACACGGACAACCGTGAGGCTACCGGACCGAACCGCGATCTCGACCGCCGCCGGGCCCAGGCCGTTCGCGATTACCTGGTGAGCCGTCACGGAATCGATCCTTCACGGATCACCGTGGAGGCTCGCGGAACCAGCGATCCGGTCGGCGACAACGCGACCGCGGAGGGCCGCCTCCGCAACCGTCGCGTCGTCATCCGGCTCCTGATCCCGTAACCGCATCTGCAGTCCAACCCGACAAGGCCCCCGCGGGAAACCGCGGGGGCCTGTCTTTGCGCGGCGAGTCGCCTGGAACGGACTCCCTTCCGCGTTCCGCGTTCTGCGTTCGAGCTCCCCGTCCCCGCCCTCCCGCTCTTCCCCGCTCCCTGTTATTCTTGCCCGAACGACCGCCACGGCGCTCAGGAGAGACATTGGACGGCTACAGAGGGGGCTGGATCGAGCTCATCACCGGGGGAATGTTCTCGGGCAAATCGGAGGAGCTGATCCGGAGGCTGCGCAGGGCGGTGATCGCGCGACAGCGCGTTCAGGTGTTCAAGCCGCTGATCGACGACCGGGACGGCATCGCGGAAGTCGTTTCCCGCGACGATCGCCGACTCAAGGCGATGCCGGTCGCGACCTCGGATGAGCTCCTCGCGAAGGTCGAGATCGGGATCCAGGTGGTCGGGATCGACGAGATCCAGTTCTTCGACGGCGGAATCGTCGGGGTCTGCATGCAGCTCGCGGACGCGGGGATCCGGGTGATCGCCGCAGGGCTCGACCAGGACTACCTGCGGCGGCCGTTCGGTCCGATGCCCGAGCTGCTCGCTCTCGCCGAGGAGGTCTCGAAGATGCATGCGGTGTGCGTCCGCTGCGCCGGGTCGGCCCACTACTCGCAGAGGATCTCGGGAGGAAGCTCCCAGGTGGAAGTGGGCGACACCTCGTACGAGGCGCGATGCCGGTTCTGCTACGAGCCGTACGCGCCGACGGGCGAGGAGAGCGACGAGCCGGTTCAGCTCGCGATCCCGCGCCGCTTCGAGCCGTGAGCGCTCCCGTCGCGGGACCCGTCGGGGAACCGTCAGGCCTCGGCGCGGCGCAGATTCTGGTAGAGCTTCTGGTGGAAGCCCCACGCGTCGCGATGGATGTGGGGGAGGGATCCGAGGTCCTTGCTCGCGACCACGAGGTTGACGTTGTAGAGGAACGCGGCGTTGCCGTCGAGGGAGCGGAGCGCCTCGGCGACCAGGATGAAGAAGGCCCGGCGGCGGTCGGGCGGGCTCACCGAGGTCAGAGGCGCCAGATCCTGAAGCGGCGGCTGGGTGATCTGGCGAGGGCAGAGAAAGACGAGCGGCGGATACTCCTGGAGATAGAAGTCGCGAGCCGCGACGGGGTCGGCGAGGAAGGTCGGCGTGAACCCGAGGGCTTTGGCCGCCTGGCGAACGGCCGGGGAATCGACGCCGACGATCAGCGCCTTGTCGGCGAACTGCTCGTCGTCGTCGTCCTGGGCGAGGACGGTCGGGGCGTCGGCGGAGATCGCGGTCCGGTCGAACGTGATCCGCGCCTTGCATGCGGGGCACGGAAACTGGACTTCCTTCATCGGAAGCTTGGTCTCGTCGATCGAGAGCGCTTTCCTGCAGGAGGGGCAGTGGATCTTCACTCGTCTACTCCAGGAGCGACATCATGTCGTCCTCGTCGCTCTTCCTCGCCTTGGCGCCCGTGGGCGCCAGGTCGTCGGTCAGCCGCAGGGCGAGGTTCGTCGGGTTGCTGGCGTTGACCAGCGCGGTCTCGCGCGAGATGACCGACTGCGACCAGAGCTTCTCGAGCTCGTCGTCGAAGGTCTGCATGCCGTCGACCTGGCCGTCGTGCATCGCATCGGTCAGCGACCGCCCTTCGGATTCCCCCCGCATGATGTATTCGCGCGTCCTCATCGACGACTTGAGGATCTCGAGCACGGCGATGCGGCTGCCGCCGATGCGAGGCACCAGCCGCTGCGAAACGACGTAGCGGAACGACTGAGCGAACCGCGTGCGGATCTGCGCCTCCTGCTCCTTCGGAAAGACGCCGACGATCCGGTCGATCGTCTTCGAGGCGTCGATCGTGTGTAGCGTGGACAGCACCAGGTGTCCCGTCTCGGCCGCCTCCATCGAGATCTCGATCGTCTCCACGTCGCGCATCTCGCCGATCAGAATGACCTTCGGAGCCTGCCGCAGCGCCGCCCGGAGAGCGAGAGCGAACGACTTCGTGTCGGAGCCCACTTCCCTCTGGTTCACCGTCGACTTCGCATGCTTGTGCATGTACTCGACCGGATCCTCGATCGTCACGATGTGGTAGGCGAACTCCTGGTTGATCTGGTTGATCAGGGCCGCCAGGGTCGTCGACTTCCCCGACCCGGTCGGTCCGGTCACCAGCACGATCCCGTTCTTCAGCTTCGAGACGTTGTGGAGCTCCCGCGGCAGGCTCAGCCCGTCGAGGGTCGGGATTCCCTCCGGGATTACCCGCAGCACGATCGCGTACGTCCCCCGCTGCGAGAAGATGTTCACGCGAAACCGCGTCTTCTGCGGGATCGAGTACGAAAGGTCGACCGACCCGTTCAGGATCAGCGTCTCGGTCAGCTCCCGGTCGCCCCGGAGCAGATGGAGCGCGATGGTCTCGGTCTGATAGGGAGTCAGACGCGGCAGTCCGGGAAAGTTGACCGGCGTGAGCTGCCCGTCGACCTCGACCTGCGGAGGCCGGCCGACCGAAAAGTTCAGGTCCGACACGCGGTCCGACACCTTGAGCATCGCCTCGAGAATGGCGTCGAGATTGAAGTTCTTCATGGGACCGTTCCTCCAGAGTCGTCCCGGCGAGCCGCAGGCACGGCACCTCCGCTGCTTCGAGAGAGGCATTGTATCGGGTTTCCCGGCAGGGCCCGAGAGGGGGCGCGGTCCTCCCCCGCGCTTCCCGTACAATCCGGTCGATGGCCATCGTGGCGATCGATTACGGAGCCCGCCGCATCGGCGTCGCCGTCAGCACCTCGGGGGTGCTCGCGAGCCCCCACTCGGTGCTCGCGCACCCGGGAGATCTCGCCGCCCTGGTGGCGAGCATCGCGGAGATCGGGGCGGAAGTGGGGGCGGAGCGCTACGTGGTCGGCCTGCCGCGGCGGTCCCGGAGCGGGTCGGCGGATCCCGCGCTCGAGCCCTATCGGCGCCTCGCCGAGGCTCTCGGGCAGAAAACCCGCAAGGAGGTGGTCCTCTGGGATGAGAGCCATACGACGACCGAGGCGGCATCGTTGCGGCGAGAGCGGGGGGGGCGCCGCCGACGCGACCCGATCGACCGGGAGGCTGCAGCCGTGATCCTCCAGGCCTATCTCGACGCGGCGGGGGAGGGCCGCTGATGGCGCGGCGCGGCGGATGCGGGGCGGCCCTCGCCCGCTCCGCGGGCACCCTGCTGCTGTTCGGCGTGCTGTTCGCCGTCGGGCTGGCGGTGTTCCTCTGGAACGCCCTCAACAAGCCCTACCAGGGCTTCGACGGGCCGCACGTGCTGGTCGAGGTCGAGCGGGGGTGGAACAGCGGCACGATCCTCGAGCGCCTCAGGCGCCAGGGGGTGCTCCGCGACGACTTCGTCCCGCTGATCTACCTCAAGCTCCTCCGGCGCGGCGATTCGCTCAAGGCGGGCACTTACCAGTTCTCCTCCCCCCTGAGCCCCGTCGACGTCATCGACAAGCTCGTCCGCGGCGACGTCATCCTCCGCACCGTCGTCGTCCGCGAGGGCCTGGACCGCTTCGAGGTCGGCCGCCTGATGTCCGAAGCCGGCTTCGGAAGCCCCGAGGAATGGAACCGCATCACCGGCGAGCCCGATCTGATCCGCGACCTCAGCGCCGACACCCAATCGCTCGAAGGCTACCTCTTCCCCGACACCTACAAGCTCGCCCCCGGGACTCCTCCCGCCCGCATCGCCGCGCAGATGGTCGGGAACTTCCGCGACAAGTTCGGCGATCAGCTCGCGTTCATCTCCACCGGGCTGTCGGTGCACGGGACGGTCACCCTCGCCTCGATCGTCGAGACCGAGGCGCGCCTTCCCGAAGAGCGCCCCCTCATCGGCTCGGTCTACCTCAACAGGATCCGGAAGGGAATGCGGCTCCAGGCCGATCCCACCGTCGTCTACGCACTCAAGCGCGAAGAGCGGTGGGACGGCAACATCCGCAAGGAGGACCTCCAGATCGACTCCCCCTACAACACCTACCGCGTCGCCGGCCTCCCTCCCGGGCCGATCGCCAACCCGGGCCTCGCCTCGCTCCAGGCCGCCGCCAACCCCGCGCACACCGACTTCTTCTACTTCGTCTCCCGAAACGACGGCTCGCACGTCTTCGCCCGCTCCCTCGCCGAGCACAATCGCAACGTGCAGGAGCACCAGCGCGATTACTTCCGGCGGCAGCGCCAGGAAGCGGCGAAGGGAAAGTGATCGATCCGCCACGCCCGGCGATCGCGAGTCGGGCTCCCTTTCCGAATCCGGTTCCCGCATTCACGCTCCCCCGTCCGGACCCCGGCTCACGCCGGGGCGGACGGTCCGGGGGGGTTTGACTCCACCCTGACGACGGCGTAATTTTGGCGGATTCCCGGCGGGAAGTGAGGGGGTCGGTGCCCATGCCAGATCGGTCGCTACCGTACGTCGCGTTCGGCAGATACATCCTCTTCAGAAAACTGGAGGAAAGGAAGCTGGACGAGGTCTGGCGCGCGGCCCGGATCGAGGGGAACGGGCTGGGGCCGACGGTGGCGCTTCACCGGTTCACGGGTGGAAACCGCCAGGCGATGCGCCAGGCGGCCGCGGCTGCGAGGGGGATCGTCGGCAGGATCGAGGGGGCGACGATCGCGCGCGGCCAGGTGGTCGAGGTGGCCGAGGGAGTCGTCGTGCTGGCGCACGAGTACGCGGGGGGGCGCTCGCTTCGGGCCATCCTCGACCGGGCGGCGAGCGCGCCTCATCCGATCCCGGTGGACCAGGCGCTCGCCATCACCGAGCGGCTCGCCGCGTCGGCGCAGACGCTCCAGGAAATCAGGCTCGAAGGGCGCCGCCTCGTGCATGGCGCGCTGATCCCGCAGCTCGTCTGGATGACGGAAGACGGGGAGGTCCGGGTGGCGGGCCATCAGATGTCGAAGGGAATCCTCGCGGCGCTCGATGACGCGGAGATTCGCGCCGAGATCGGCTCCTTCTTCCCGCCCGAGGTCCTCGCCGGAGGGGAGCCCTCTCCGCAGAGCGACGTCTATGCGATCGGAGCGACGCTCTTTCTGGCGCTGACCGGGCGGCCCGCCCCCGATCCGGGCGAGCCCGCGGCGCTCGGGCGGGCGATCCGCGAAGCGGTCCTGATGTTCGACGAGGAGCCGATCCCCGACGAGGTGCGGCCGATCCTCGAGACCTCGCTCGCGCCCGATCCGGGCGGGCGGTACGGCTCGGCCGACGAGTTGCATCAGGCGCTCGCGAAGCTGGTCGCCGGCGGACGCTATGCCCCGACGACCTTCAATCTCGCGTTCTACCTTCACACGCTCCTCAAACGGGAGATGGAGGAGGAAGCCGAGCAGCGGAAAGAAGAAGAGCGCGTCGATCCGGCGCCTTATCTGGAGCGGACGAGGGAGACGCCCCCGCGCGGCGGGGCCGTCGCAGTCGCAGCGCCGGCGGCGGCCGGATCGTCGCTCTTCGCGCCGAGCGGGGCGAAGGGATCGCGAGCGGCGCTCGTCGCCGCGGCGCTGGTGCTCGCCGCCGCCGTCGGCGCCGGCGCGTTCTGGGCGATCCGGCAGCGCCCCTCGCCGCCGGAATCGATCGTCGCGACGCCCGCTCCCCCCGTTCACACCGAGAGCATCGCGGCGGTGATCGACACGCCGGTGCTCACCGCCGTCGCCGAGCCCGATCCGGAGGAGGTCGAGCCGCCCGCGGAGGGGGGGACGACCACGGCCGACGAGGAGCTCCGGCAGAAGGCGTTCGAGGAGGAGGTCAGCCGGCGGCTCCGCGAAGAAATCGCCCGGCTTCAGGCCGATTACGAGCGGCAGCTCGCCGCGGCGCGCGCGAAGATCGCGCGGATCGAACCTCTCCCTCCCCGTCCCGAGCCCGCCGCCCCCCCGGCCGAGACCGCGACCGTCGCGGCGGAGCCCGTCTCGAGCGCCCCCTCCGACTCCGCTCTCGATCCCGATCGTCTGAACCGGCAGCGGCTCGATCAGATCCAGCGTTCCTCCGCGGAGGACGAGCGCCTCACGACCACGAGCTCGCCTCCCGCGCCCGCCGCCGACCCGCCGCCCGCGCAGAGAGCCGTCGAGCAGCCGGCCGCCCCTCCTCCCGCTCCCGCCGTGCGCGAGGGAGATCTGATCGATCTCTCCACGCTCGACCAGCCGCCCGCCCTCGTCCGGATCGTCCTTCCGGAGTACCCTGCCCTCGCGCGCCGGCAGCGCTTCGAGACCACGCTGATCATCAGCGCTCTGGTCGACGAGAACGGCGAGGTCCGCGACGTCAGGGTGCTGCGGGGCGATGCGCGCAAGCTCGGCTTCGAGGAGGCGGCCGTCCGCGCCGTCCGCGCATCGAAGTTCAGCACGCCGATGAAGGACGGCGTGCGCGTCCGCACCTGGATCGCCTTCCCCGTGATCTTCCAGCTCCCCCGATAGGGTGACGCGTCTGGGGCGTCTGGAGCGTCTTGGGCGTCTGGAGCGTCTTGGGCGTCCGGGGCGTCTGGGGCGTCTGGGGCGTTCATGCTGAATGCTGGAGAGACGCGAACATCCCGAGGTTCAAGTTTCTGCGTTTGGATCTCAGACGCTCGAGACGCCCGAGACGCCCAGGACGCCTCGGTGATGGCCCTGAAATTGCGAACTGGGCGGCAGCATGCCGATTGGTGGCCAGCGACGACGCGACGCCCTGCTCCGGAGCGGCATCCGGAGAATCGGCTCGAAGGAGCAGGGGTTCGCCTATCTCACGCCGGAGGGGGCGAAGATCGAGGACGAAGCGACGCTCGGCCGAATCCGCCGCTTGCGCATTCCACCGGCGTGGCGGGAGGCGCGGATCGCCCGCGGCGCCGGAGCGTCGCTCCAGGCGATCGGACTCGACTCCAGGGGGCGCACGCAGTATCTCTATCACGCGGCGTTCCGGAGGCGCCGTGACGACGAGAAATACCTCCGCATCGTACGATTCGGCGAGGCGCTTCCGTCGTTGAGGAGCCGGGTGCGGGCCGACCTCGCCGCGGACGGCCTGGGGCGGAGCCGGGTTCTCGCGGCCGTGGTCCGTCTCATCGATCAGGGATTCTTCCGTCTCGGAAACGACAGGAGCGCCCGGAGCGAGGCGACGTTCGGCCTCACGACCGTACGCGGCACCCACGTCGCGGTGGATGGAGAGCGGGTCGAGTTCGATTTCGTCGGCAAGTGGCGCAAGCCGCACCGAAAGGCCATCCGCGACCGCCAGATCGCCGCTCTGGTCGACGAGCTCCTGCGGCGCGGCCGGCGGGGGGAGCTTTTCCGCTGGGAAGAAGAGGGGCGGCTGATCGACGTCAAGGACCGCCACGTCAACGACTACATCCAGTCCGCCATCGGCGCGGAGTTCAGCGCGAAGGACTTTCGGACCTGGGCGGGGACCCTGATCTGTTCGATGGCCCTCGCCTGGCAGGAGGAGGCGGAGAGCCGGAAAGAGCGGACTCGCAGACTCCGGAACGCCCTCGCGACCACGGCCGAGCTTCTTGGCAATACTCCGGCCGTCTGCCGCGCCTCGTACGTCTGCCCCCGCCTGCTGCGCGACTACGAGATGGGAGTCCCCTTCCACGCCATGCGCCGCAAAGGGACGCCGATCCCGAAGCTCGGCCTCTCCGCCGAAGAGAAAGCCCTGCTCCGGTTCCTGCGCGAGACCATCGCCGACCGCCGCGGCCGCCGCCGCACCTCGTCGGCCGGCTATCACGCCCGGCAGTCGACACCAGAACGCCCAGGGCGCCCAGGACGCCCGAGACGCCCGAGACGCCCGAGACGCCCGAGACGCCCGAGACGCCCAGGACGCTAAAATGTCTGGCCGATCCAGAACGAGGTCTTGTATCCCTCGTCGAAAACGTCTCTCAGATCGGTGCGGCGCGCGAAGTTCCAGTTCAGGTTCAGCCCGAACAGATTGACCGAGAGGCCGTAGCCGTACGAGGCGATCGCGTCCTGGAGGCGGTTCTCGTCGTCCAGGAGCTCGAAGTCCTCTCCCTGGAACCAGGCGCCTCCGATGTCGAAGAAGAGGGAGCCGCGGATCTGCTGCAGGGTGAAGCCGGGCATGACGAGGTAATCGACGAGCGGAAAGCGGACCTCGAAGTTGCCGTAGAAGGCGCGGTTTCCGAAGAGCGAGCGGAAGTCGACTCCGCGGAGCGTGTCCATCCCTCCGAAGTAGTAGAAGTTGGGGAAGCTGCCGTTCGACACGCCGGCGAATCCGCGCATCGCGATCAGCGTCCTCGAGGTGAGCTGGAGGTATTGGCGGAAGTCGACGACGTAGTCGTTGCTGAGCGTTCCGCCTCCATCGGGATCGTACGAGTAGGTGGAGCTGAGCTGATAGCGGCGCCCCGACACGGGGCCGAAGCTCTTGAAGACAGTGCTGTCTCCGGTGAAGGTGCTGCTGACGAGCGGGAACTCGTCGGTGCGCTGGAAGAAGATCGGGCTTCCGGAGACGGGGTCGACACCGACGGGGAAATCGATGTCGCGGAGCATGTAGCCGCCCCCCAAGTCGATCCGGTGGTAGCGGTCGAAGGGATAGCTGAGCAGTCCGATGAGGCCGGTCTGGCGGTAGAGGCGCCGGACGCGCTGGACCTCCCCGCGCTCCTGATCGAAGGCGACGAAGAAGGTCCGGTCGTCGAACAGCCGGACGCCCCAGTTCAGGCGCTTTCGCATGTCGAGGTAGAGGAAATCGAAGTTCGAGAACGTCGAGACCGAGTCGAGCGAGGCGATGAACCGCCGGTTGCCGAGCATGTCGCTCATGAAGATGACCGATCGGGAGACCAGGGTCTGATCGGAGTTGACTCCGCCCTGGACCTGGACGTCGTCGATGTGGAGCTTGAACCCGCCGTACGGCTCGAGCCGGTCGGGATCGAGGGCGACCTCGACTGGGGGAAGGAAGGGAATGCGGGTGTCGTCGGCGATCGGGTCGGTCGGAATCTCGACCGTTCCGACCTCGGCCAGATAGTCGGCCGTCTCGGCGATGTACAGCTCCCAGCGCTGCTTGTAATAGGAGTTGAAGGCGAAGCGCTCCTTCCCTGCTTCACCGATGAAGACCACCGGCATGAACGCGCCGCCGACCACGTCGGTGTACTGGACGATCCGTCCATCGTCGAGATCGAGCGCGTAGATGTTGAACGAGGCGTAGTTGGCCGGATCGACCTCGCGCTGCTCGGCGTCGGTCCGGCGCAGGTCCTGCGAGAGCTCGATCGCCTGCCGGCGAACCTCTTCCTCGACGTCCGAGCGCGCGGTCAGCCGGTCGGAGGCGAAGAACAGCCGCTCGCCGTCGGGACTCGGGTAGACGTCGATGTCGTTCCAGGCGCCGGTCGTGATCTGATAGCGGAGCGAGGGGTTCTCGAGGTCGAGCCGGAAGATCTTGGCGTACCCGTCGACGACCGAGGAGTAGTAGATCCACCGCCCGTCGGGCGAGAAGGCGGGGGCGGCGTCGAAGAACGAATCGTTGGTCAGGTTGCGGACTCGCTCGGTCTGGAGGTCGTAGAGGAACAGGTCGGCCTGGTTGCCCGAGAAACCGTGGAACGCGATCGAGCGGCCGTCGGGTGAAAATGCGGGATTGAGCTGCTGTTCGACGTCCATCGAGACGGACTTGATCAGATCGCCCGAGAGCGCATTGATGATCATCAGGTTGCGCCCCTTCTCTTTCTTGACGAAGAACGCGATCTGGTCACCGTTCGGACTGAAGGCGAGGTCGCGTCCCATGACCGGACCGGTCGTGAGCATCTGACCGATGATGTACTCGTACTGGTCGGCGTAGCCGGTCGTGAGGTTCCGAAACAGCTTCCGCTCGGGGACGTTGAAGAGGACCACGTCGAGGTCTTCCTTCACCGTGGTCATGGCGGCGAGCAGGTCGCCCGAGGGGGCGGGCATCGGCGAGACCTCCTGGCTGAAGCCTTCGATCGTGAACGGCTCGCCGTACTCCATCGGCTCGCCGCGCGAGACCAGGACCGGGAGATACTGACGGCGCAGCCAGATGCGGAACCGGCTGTCGAACTCCTCCGGGGTCAGATCGAACGCCCGCTTGATCGGCCGGTCGAGCGATCCGCCCAGGGTGTTCCGGTACTCGTAGATGAAGTCCCGGAGCCCGTCCCATCCCCACTGGTCGACCATGAACTGAAACACGGCGTGGCCGAAGCGGTAGGCGAAGTAGCCGGTGACGTTTCTCGTGACCGAGGGGATCTGATCGTTCACGACGGCGTCGCGGAGGACCATCCGGTCCTTGGCATCCTCGTCCTGCGCCATGAACGAGGCGAGTCCTTCCATGATCCAGGTCGGCGGGCTGCTGGTCAGCTCCTTCCCGAGCCGTCCCTGAAACAGGATCTCGTATTCGAAGATGTGGGTCAGCTCGTGGGTGATGAGCTGGAGCAGCTTCTCGTCCGGCATGTCGATCGGGAGGACCATCCGGTTGCGCGCGGGCTCGGCGAACGCGCCGACCCCCTCCGGAATGAACATCAGGATGACGTTGGTCTGCTCGAAGTCGGAGTGGGTCGCATAGTAGATCAGCGGGATCTTCTTGGAGATCTGGAAATTGAACTTGCGGGCGAGATCGTCGTAGGCGCTCTCGGCGAAGCTGACGACCTTCTGCAGCGCGTCCCGCTCTTCTTCGTAGAAGTAGACGTCGAAGTGAGTCGAATGGTAGATGTGCCATTCGAACTCGTCGTAGACGATCTTGTTCTTCCCGAATGCGAGAGCGTCCGACGCGGCGAGCGCGAGCAGCGAAGCGAGTGCGAGGCACAGAGTCCTGTTCACGCGACCTCCAGCGGGGCGTGGCCGGCGGTGCTTCCCATCCGACCGCGCGCCGTTTCAACCCGACCAGCGGGTGCTTTCGAGCGACCGCCGCGACTCAGTTCGTGAACATGAAACGGGTCGCGGAGGTCTCCTGCGAGACGAATATCCCGACGAGCTGACGCTCGAGCGCCCGGAGGTTCTCGAACAGGCCGAGGATCTCATCGTAGTTTCTCTGATCGAACTCCTTGAAGTCGCGGAAGTTCTCCTCCACGAGCTTCTCCCCCGTGTCGCCGTCGAACACCGCGATGACGATGTCGAACACGAACCCCGTGCTCTCCACCAGCACCTGGCGGTAGTACGTGCGACCATCCACCGGGGAGACGAACTCCTCGGTCCTGTAGCCACTCTTGTCCTCGATGTCGAAATCGATCACGCCCGAGAGCACGAACGCCGCGCCGGTCTCGTCGGCGATGTCGCGCCAGAAGTCACGGTTGGCCTGAAGCTCCTCCCATTCGGAGGTCGGAAGTCGCCGCCCCGTGTCGTCGACCACGTGCAGATCCGTCGTGCGCGTGACCTGTTTGCGGAGGTAGCGGGCGAACTCCGACTGCACGTCCACCCGCCCCGCCCGGTCGGTTCGCGCCTCCTGGTCCGTCATCGCGATGACGAAGGGAGCGAGCGCCACCGTCTCCCCCGCCCCGACCGTCAGCCGAGGCCGGAGGGGAAGCTTCAGCGCCACCTCGATCACCCCCGCCCCGACCAGACTCGGGGCCAGAAGCGCCAGCATCAGCACCCGCCCGAGCATCACAGCTCACCTCCGGGAGGCGGCGGATCGGTCACCGGCGGCGAGGCCGGGACCGGCGGAGTCGGATCGGGGGGGACGTCCGAGACCGGCAGCTCCCCGGGCCCCGGCGGCTGCTCCGGCCTCGAAAGCTCGACCGGCTCCGAGCGCTCCTCCTCCTCTTCGGCCGGCGCCGTCGCGGCGCTCTTCTCGTCGTTCTCGCGGAGGAGCTGTTCGCGGCGACGGTTTCGGGAGTAGAACTCGACGAACCGGCTGTAGTTCTTCTGGATGTACTGGTTCGAACGGTCGAGCCGGAGCGCCTCGGCGTACGCGTCGCGCGCCTTGTCGAACTCTCCGATGCCTTCGTAGGCGACGGCGAGATTGTTCTGAGCCATCGCGTTGGCCGGCTCGATCTCGACCGCGCGCTCGAAGCGGAACAGCGCCTCGCGCCAGAGATTCGAGCGCGCCATCCGGACTCCGAAATCCATCTGATCCGCCGATCGGGTCAGATCGATCCCGCGACTCGCGCAACCCGCGAGCGCGAACAGCAGGATCGCGATCGCTACCGCTGGAACGACTCTCGAGATTCGCATCGTCATCTCCCGGGCTCTGGAACAGGAGAACAGTCGGGCCGGATCGATTCCTTTCCGGCCGACGGGTGGCCGTGGCGAGGTGCGGGCATTATAATGACCGTTCGAACCCACCCTCAACCGGACTTCGCTCGGTCGCTGCCCCTGCGGGCAATCCTCCGGCACCCGTCGTCCGATGAGCCATTCCATCCGCCGCAACCTGTTGTTCGCGTGGTCGATTCTCCCGTTCCTCTCACCCGCGAAGAAGCGCGCTCTGCTCGCCCGCTTCACCCCGCCCGAGCGGATCCTCGAGGCCTCCGCAGCTGAGATCGCGGGAGCCCTGAGTATCCGGCCGCACGAAGCCGCCCTTGTGAGGGAACCGTTAAACCTCCCTGAAGTGGCCGCGCTCGCCCGGGCCGAGAGCGCCGACGCGATCGTGCTGGGCGATCCCGACTACCCTCCCCTGCTCGCGGAGATCGCCGATCCGCCGCTCGCGCTGTTCGCCCGGGGAGATCGCCGGCTCCTGAGCCTGCCGGCCCTCGCGGTGGTGGGATCGCGCCGGGCCTCGACGTACGGGCTGGCCGCGGCACGGCGCATCGCGCGAGAGCTCGTGCGGGGCGGAGTCGCCGTGGTGTCGGGTCTCGCCCGCGGGATCGACGGAGCCGCGCACCGCGAGACCCTCGAGGCGGGAGGAGCGACCCTGGCCGTCCTCGGCACCGGCGTCGATCTCGCCTATCCCCCCGAGCATCGGACGCTCCGCGACCGGATTCTCGAGTGCGGGCTCGTCCTCAGCGAGCTGCCCCCCGGCACCCCTCCGCGCCGCGAGCACTTCCCGGTGCGCAACCGGATCATCGCCGGGCTCGCGCACGGGGTCGTCGTCGTGGAGGCGGGGGCGAAGAGCGGCTCGCTCATCACCGCCCGGCTCGCGCTCGAGGGGGGACGCGAGGTGTTCGCCGTCCCCGGCTCGATCTTCTCGCAGACGAGCGAGGGGGGACACCGGCTCATTCAGGACGGGGCGAAGCTGCTCCACTCGATGGACGATCTCTGGAACGAGCTTCCT
>DATKCD010000035.1:0-102593 GCA_035544735.1 Thermoanaerobaculia bacterium | reverse complement strand
GGCGCTGGCCTGTAGACTCTTAGGTGCGAAGCCAAGAACTACAGGAGGAACCAGCGCCGTGCGAGCATTTTCTTCCGTTTTCTCTCAGATTCTCAAGCTCTTTCCGCGATCGGAGTTCGAGGGGCTGGTGCGGAAGCACCGAGCTGATCGACACAGCCGAGGATTCACGTGCTGGACGCAGTTCGTCTCGATGCTGTTTTGTCAGCTCGGGCGGGCGCAGAGCCTTCGAGAGATTTGCGACGGCCTGACTTCGATCGAGGGAAAGCTTTCGCACTTGGGAGCGCAAGCTCCAAAGCGATCTTCTTTGAGCTATGCGAACGCTCACCGGCCTTGGCAGGTGTATCAGGATCTGTTCCACCATCTGCTGGAACGATGCCGGGAAGTGGCCCCGGGGCATCGTTTTCGGTTCAAAAACAAGCTGATCTCGATGGATGCCACCACCATCGACCTTTGCCTCAGTGCCTTCGACTGGGCGACCTTCCGCCGGACGAAGGGAGGCATCAAGCTTCACCTGCTGCTCGACCATGATGGGCATCTGCCGATGTTGGCTGTGATTCGGGAAGCAAAGCTTCATGAGGCTAAGATCGCGCGTTTCCTTGAGTTTCCCACGGGCTCCATCCTGGTCTTTGATCGCGCCTACAACGACTACGAATGGTTTGCCGAGCTCGGCGAACGGGGGATTTTCTTCGTCACTCGCTTGAAGGACCGAGCACGTTACGATGTCCTGTCGCGTCGTTCTGAGTCCGGTGCGGTGCTAGCCGACGAACGCATCGTCATGGTCAAAGAGTACCCGGGCCTCGACCCCGTTGAGCTGCGGCAGATTGAGTTCCGCACTCCAGAGGGCGAGACGCTCCATTTTCTGACCAATCACTTTTCACTTGCCGCCTCGACCATCGCAGCCATCTACAAAGAGCGCTGGCAGATCGAGACGTTCTTTCGCGCGATCAAGCAGAATCTCAGGATCAAGACTTTTGTCGGGACCTCTGCGAATGCCGTCCACATCCAGATCTGGACCGCGCTCATCGCGATGCTCGTTCTCCGTTACCTCCAGCTCAAGTCTCAGACCGGATGGTCCCTTTCGAACCTGCTCGCCCTGCTTCGCTTCAACCTCTTCGCCTACCGTGATCTATGGGCCTGGCTGGCCGACCCAGGCTCCCCACCCACTCCACCCCCCGAGCAGATCCCCCTCCCGCAATTTGGATAGCTGACGCTTGTTCTGAAAATCCTCGATCCGACCTCGCTCAGCCCTTTGTCTGCTTCACCCGGTGATCCCAGCCTGAGTTAATTTGGACAGCACTGGTGCAGAATGAAGAATCCAGAAATGGCCGACGGCTGGATTCGCGTACGGCAACCAGGCCACCCGCCCTTTTTGGATTCTTCATTCTGCACTCTGCATTCTGCATTCGCTCGACCTCCTGCGGACCCGCGGGCAAGATCTCGAGTGCACCAAGCCCCCGACCCTCCACCGACCCCCGGCCGCAGGCGCCGGCAGGCGTCGGAGTGATCGTGGGCGACGGGAGCGATGCGCGCCCGCCCGCCGGGGATTAAATCCCCGGCCACGTGGAAAACCCATCGGATGCGAAGCGTGCCCGCGCGTTGCGGTCAGACGACCGAGGCGCTGGGAGTGGAAAGGCCGCAGAAGAGCCCGACCAGATCGAGCAGCTCGGCCACGTGGAAGGGCTTCTCGAGGACGGCGGTCACCTGCAGCTCGCTGTCCTCCTCGGTGAATTTGTAGGCGGAGATCACGATCACCGGCGAATCGTTTTTCCGCCCGCGGAACCAGCGGAGCCATTCGCGTCCGTCCATGGTGGGCATCACGACGTCGAGGATGACGAGCATGATGTCGGGGTTCTGTTCGACGATCGCGATCGCTTTCTCGCCGTCGGGGGCGGTCAGGACCTCGAAGCCGTAGGGGAGGAGAAGGTCGCGATAGGCGACCAGAAGCCTCACGTCGTCATCGATGACGAGTAGCTTCCTGAGCGCTTGCGGTCCTCTCCGTGCACGTATGGCCACGATGTCCGAGTCCTTCCTTGTGGGTTGCAAGTTGCGACGCGAAAACCGTCTGCAAACCACGTTCCCCGGAAGGGGAGCGCGCGATTCGATTGTACCAGACCCGGCGCCCTGCGGCTCGGCGGAGTTGCGGGCTCAACGACTGTCACGGCGTGACGGAACCACGTCGAGGGGGGCGCCGAGTGAGAGCGGCGCTCCGCCTGGATAGAGGCGCAGGGACGAGGGATCGAAACGGATCGGCAGCAGGCGCCCCTTGGTCGGCCGCTCGTCCGCCGCGACCCAGATGCGAAGCAGTCCGCCTCCCGTGACGATTCCGGTGAGCTCCCACCGCGGGCCGAGAAAGCGCGCCTCCTCGATTCCGAAGAGGAAATCGGACTCCTCGTCCGGCGGCGCGATCTCGAAGCTCCAGGGACGCGCCAGCGCCGTTCCGCTCCCCTGGAAGGGGGGAGGGTCGGCGGTCCACTCGCCGATCGGCGAGCGGACCGTAGTGCCGGAAATCTCGATCGGGATCGAGCTCGCTTCGGCGAGGGCCGCGCCGAGCGCCGCGGTCGGCGGATCGGCGAGCGCCTGCCGCGGGTTGCCGGCGTCGACGGCCGCGCCGCCCTCGACCAGCACGACGCGATCGGCCCATCCGATCTCCTCCGGCCGCGAGATCTCGTGGACGATCGTGCAGCCGTCGGCCCGGAGCATCCTCCAGAAGCGGTCTTCGTCTCCGGTTGCCGTGCCGATGAGCGCGAACGGGCGCTCCGCCAGCAGCACCGCGGGACGGATCAGCAGGAGCTGGACCAGCCGCGCGCGGAGGCGCTCGTGTGTGGAGATCTCCCTCAGCCGCGCGTCGAGCAGAGGAGTCAGCCCCCATTCTTCCGCGAGCCGCCGGACCTCGGCGATGCGATCCTCGAAGTCGAGCCCCCGCCTCGTTCGGGCGGCCGCGACCAGAGCGTGCCGGACGCTCCAGCGCGACGGCGACACGGCGGTCGATGCGGAGTGAACGAACGGGCGGGCGGCGGGGCGGGTGTGCGTGATGTCGCGCGTTCCGGCGACGATCCGGCCGCGGCGCGGCCGGAGCGAGCCCTCCAGCAGGTGCAGAATCGAGCTCTTGCCCCCTCCGGGAGGGCCCGCCAGGGAGGTGTGCGTCGAGCGCGGAAACGCGACGCTCAGACCCTCCACGTCGAGACGTCCGCGCCGGTACGCCACCCCTTCGATCGCCAGCTCGATCACCGAATCATTCTACGCGGGCGGGGGACGCGATCCCGCGCCACGCGTCGGCCGGGCTTCAGTTCGGACGGGGGCGCCGCCCTCCCGGCCCGCGGCCGGGTGGCTGCAGGCCTGGCCGGACGCCGCTCCGCCCCCGCTGCCGATGCGCCTCGATCACCCGGCGGAAGCGGTTCCACTGAGCCTCGTCGAGAACGCCGCGCATGTCGACCAGCATCATGAGCTCGCGCTCGAACAGCCGCGCTCGGGCGGCGCTGAGCTCCGAACCGGCACTTCGGATCGCGTCGCGATCGAGCTCGGGGCGGTCGATCGCGCCGCGCAACGCGAGCCCTTTCTTGTCCAGCGCCGCCTTCAGGTCGATCAGCTCCGGCGCGCTCGTCCGGAAGATCTGGTCGAGGCGCTGCCGCTGTTCGGGCGAGAGGCCGAGCTCCCGGACGAGCTCGGGCCGCTGCCACCATTCGCCTCGGGGAAGCTCCTGGGCGCGGGCGGTGAGCCCGCCGAGGAGCACGAGCGAGACGGCGAAGAGCTTCGTGGCGTTCATGACGGACCTCCGGTCTCGAGTGCTCCCTGGTCGAGCCACGACTCCCACGCGACCGCCTCCCCCCATCCGGCGAGCGGCTCTGAGTCCCACGGATCCGCCGTCGGAACGAGGACGCCGACCTCGGTGCTCTGTGCTGCGGTCTCCGTCCGGCCCGGCGGCTCGGCCGAGGGAGTGTCGACCCGGCCGCGCACCCACCATCCCCCTCCGATCACCATGAGCAGCGTCGCGGCGACCGCCCAGCGTGCGGCGGCGCCTCCGCGGCGGCCGCTCGCGCCGCGGTGGATCCGGCGCATCACGGCTGCCGTCTGCCGCTCCCAGAACGCTTCCGGCTTCGAGGCGATCAGACTCTCGAACTCCGCCCGCATCCCCTCGACCCGCCGTACGAGCTCGTCCAGCCGTCGCGCGCACTCGGCGCACGAGCGGAGGTGCTCCCCGATCTCCCCCGACGAGCCGGGAGCGTAGTGCTCCTCGAGCAGTTCCACCTCGGCGCAATGTCTCATCTCCGTTCTCCTTCGGCCGGCTTACGCGACGGAAACCAGCCGCTCAGCTCCCTGCGGACTTTATGGATCGCCCGGAACAGGTGAGCCCGAACCGTCCCGGCGCGCAACCCGAGGATCGATGCGATCTCCTCGAGCGAGCGGTCTTCGTAGTGGCGCATCCGGAAGACGAGCCGCTGCTGGATCGACAGCCGGTCCACGGCGCGGTCGATCGCATCCTGCAGCTCCCTTCCCATCACCTCTCTCTCGGCGTCGGGCCGGGGATCGACCGGCTGCGGCCACTCCCGACCGCCGTCCTCCTCCCCTCCGGTCCATCCTGTCAGGCGGATCCGGCGCCGTCCCCGCAGCGCGTCACGGCTGCGGTTGATCGCGATGCGCGTGAGCCAGGTCTCCAGGCCCGACCTTCCCGCGAATCCTTTGAGATGAAGGTACGCCTGGACGAACGTGTCCTGGGTGACGGCATCCGCCTCGCTTTCGTCTCTCAGGATCGCCCAGGCCACCCGGAAGATCCGTTTCTGATGGCGCCGTACGATCACCTCGAACGCGCTCGGATCGCCTTCGAGCACCCGCTCGATCAGCTCCCGTTCCGGCGTTGGATCTCGCTCGCTCACCCGCAGGCTCGCAACGGCCACACCCATGAGACGGGCGGGCGGCGCATTCCGTTTACGCGTCCAGGACGCCCAGGACGCTCCAGCCGCCCTAGACGCCCTAAAAACGCCCCCGACGCCCCCGACGCCCAAGACGCCCAAGACGCCCTAGACGCCCTAGACGCCCAAGACGCTCTAGACGCCCCCGACGCCCCCGACGCCCTCCTCGTCCTCGACCCAGATGCCGCTGTAGCGGACCGGAGGGGGGACGAGGTAGGTGCGGAGGGCGCGGATCCTGGAGCGGTGCATCACGAAGAAGCGCTCGTGGAAGAGAGAGACGAGCGGGGCCTCGTCGAGCACCATGCGGTTGAGGCCCGCGTAGATGCCGGCGCGGCGTTCGATGTCGTTGGTGCGGCGAGCTTCCTCGATGAGGGCATCGATGTCGGGCCGGTGGAAGTTGACCCCGGCGACGGCCTCGGAATCGGAGTGAAAGAAGATGTAGAAGAAATTGTCCGAGTCGGGGAAGTCGGCGAACCAGTTGCCGGCGAAGAGCGTCCCGTGCTCGGGTCGCGTGCGGTGGCGCCGGATCTCCTCGACGGGATGCCGGGAAACGTTAACTCGGATACCGACGTGGTCGAGGTCCTCGATCACGAGATCGATCAGTCCGGAGGTGTAGAACTCGTCGGTGTCCCAGGTCCAGTACTCGATGGTGAAACCGGAGCCGATGCCGGCATCGCGCAGCAGGGCGCGCGCGCGGTCGGGGTCGTGCCGGTATCCGCGGAGCGCCGGGTCGAAGCCGATGACCCCCGGAGGAAGGAGGGACTCGGCGATCACGCCGAAGCCGGAGAAGATCCGCTGGTTGATCCGTTCGCGGTCGATGGCCCAGTTGACGGCCTTGCGGACCTCGGGGTGGTCGAACGGGGGGGCCGAACAGTCGTAGGTGAGATACGAGGTGTGGAGCTGGACGTTGTCGATCAGATAGGGGGCGTACCGTTCGTTGCGCTGGATCTCTCCGACCATCGAGAGCGGGATTCCGTGCACGATGTCGAGCTCGCCGCGCATGAAGGCTGCGGTCGCTTCCTTCGAGCTCTTGAAGTCGAGGCGGAACGTCAGCTCGTCGATGTGGGGGCGATCGGGGTCCCAGTACGCGTGGTTCCTGCGGAGGCGTACGTGGCTGTTCTCGACGGCTTCCTCGACGGTGAACGGCCCTGCGCCGATGGAGCGGAGGCGGAACCGCTCGCGATCTCGCGTCTCGTCGACCGGAACGATGGCGCTTTCCGGCATCGAGAGGAGGAGAACGAAGAACGCGAGCGGCTCGCTCAGACGGATCTGAAGGGTCGATGCGTCGATGACGGTCAGGCCTGAAGCGGTCGGGCTCTTCCCGTCGATCACCTCTTCGGCTCCCTCGACGCTGCGGAAGATCCACTTGCCGGAGGAGTCCGTGTCGGGTGAGATGAGTCGGAGGATCGAGTCGCGGACCGCTTCGGCATCGACGGCGCGGCCGTTGTGGAAGCGCGCGCTCGTCCTGAGGTAGAACCGGTAGACCAGACCCTGTTCGAGCACCTCCCACCGCTCGGCGAGGCCGGGGACCAGCTCCGCTCCCTCCCCGAAGCGGACGAGCGTGTCGTGCACGGCGTTCTGAACGAAGCCGAGCGCCATGAACTGCGCCTCGGCTGGATCGAGGGTCAGGCGGGTCGGCAGAATCGTCGCCGTCGTCACCGAGCCGCCCTTCCGGGCTACGGGAAGGCGGAAGCGCTGGAGCTCCTGCGCGAGCAGTGAGGACTCGTGCCGGAGGCTATTGGCCATCTGATTGAGATCGGCGACGGTGAAATTGGTGTGCCGGGTTCCCTGGCCGATCGCCTGCATCGACTTGACGATGGCGGCGCTCTCGGTGCCGAGGATCGCGGCGGACTCGCTGACGCTGGCGACCGCGCTCATGATGTTGTCCATGGCGCGGCTGATGGCGCGGCTTCCGGTCTCCTGCTCTTCCATCGCGCGCTTGAGATGCTTGGTGTAGTCGCGCACGATGGCGGCCTGCTCGCCGAGCTTGCGCGAGGTGGTCGACTGCTGCTGGGTGGCGGTCGCGGTCTGCTGGACCATCTTGGTGACTTCTTCGATCGCCTCGGTGGCGGCCTGACTGCCGCGGATCTGCTCGTCGGTGGCTTTGGCGATCTCGGAGATGGACGAGAGAGAGCGGTCGGTCAGCCCGAGGATGCGCTCCAGTTTCTCGTGGGCCCGCGCGGTCAGGTCGACCCCCTCGCTCACTCGCTCCGCGCTGACGGTCATCTGATCGACGGCGGCGGTGATTCCCTGCTGGACGTTGCGGATCAGCGTGCGGATCTCCTCGGTCGAGACCGAAGTGCGCTCCGACAGGTCGCGAATCTCGTCGGCGACCACGGCGAAGCCCTTGCCGCGCTCGCCGGCCTGGGCGGCGATGATGGCGGCGTTGAGCGCCAGCAGGTTCGTCTGCCCGGCGATCTCGTCGATCACGCGGACGATCTCTCCGATCTCCTCGCTTCGCTCGACCAGCGAGCTGAGGGCGGTGACGGCGTTCCGCACCGAATCGTCGATCTTGTGCATCCCGCGCACGGTGCCCTGCACCGCGTCGCGCCCTTCGTTCGCCGCGTTCCGCACGTCGCGCGCGAGATCCGAAGACTGCTGCGCCGATCGCCCGATCTCGGTCGTCGTCGCATTCATCTCCACCATCGAGCTCGCCGTCTCGAACGCGAACGACGAAAAGCTCTCCGTGTTCGTCGCCACCTGATTGATCGACGCGACCATCTCCTCGATCGCCGAGGCCGTCTGCTCCACGAACTCCGACAGGGTCTCCGCGATCCGCCGCACCTGCTCGATCGAAGCCGACATCTCGAGAACCGAGGTCGAGGTCTCCTCAGCGTTGACCGACAGGTTCTCCATGCTCCTGCGGACCTCGTGGATCGAACGATCGATCTGCGTCACCGAGTCCGCCGTCGCCGCCGTGGAGGACACCTGCGACTCGGCGGCCCGCGCGAGCTCGCGGGCCCGATTGCCGATCTGCTCGCTCACCAGATGCACGTCGGCCGAAAGCTGCGCGAATCGGCTGATCGTCCGCTCGAGGTTCAGCACCATCCCCCGGATTCCCGCCGCGATCTCGGCCGTTCCCGCGTGCTTCTCGATCTCCTTCGTCGGCACGGCGAGGTCGCCCGAGGTGATCCGATGCAGGAGCTCGGTCGTGGTGTCTTCCTCGTTTCGCTGACGCGACTGAACCAGCGAGAGCAGCACCGCGCACGCGCCGGCCGAAAGGATCCCCGCCAGAAACGTCTTCCAGTAGTCGGCTTCCGGGAGATCGGTGAACAGGGCGATCAGCGAGAGAAAGAGGACGAGGAAGACGAGGAGAAGCGGAATCGCGAGGCGGAATCGGAGTGCCTGCTGACCATTCATAGACCGCTGGGTTCGGATGCTACCATAATGATGCGGGGCATCCGCAGAAAGTGCGGGGCCGACCGATCCGTTGAGCGACTACTTCTCCGATCGACGAGCGCGCATCGACGCGCGGCTGCATCAGGTCGCGAGCGACGCCGTCATGCCGCCGGCCCTGCGCGAGCCCGTGCTGACGGCCCTCCGCTCCGCCGGCAAGCGGGTCCGCGGCATTCTCACCCTGGCCGCCGGGGAGAGCTGCGGCGCGAAGCCCGACCGCCTGCTCGACGCCGCCGCCGCGTTCGAGATGATCCACACCTCCTCGCTGATTCTCGACGATCTTCCCGCGATGGACGACGCCGCCCTGCGACGCGGCGAGCCGGCCATCCACCGGAGATTCGGCGAGGACCTCGCGATCCTGACCGCGGTCGCGCTGCTCAACCACGGGTACGGACTGCTCGCGCGCAATCACGCGGAGCTGCGGCCCCGCCGCTGGCCGTTGCACGAGATCCTCGACCGGCTCGTCGCCGCGATCGGATGGGACGGAAGCGTCGGTGGAGAAGCCGTCGACCTCCATTCCGAGCGCGCCACGCTCGACTTCCCGACCCTCGAGTACGTCCATTCGCGCAAGACCGGCGCCCTGTTCGTCGCCGCCGCGGCGACCGGAGCGATGCTCGCCAACGCGCGGGCACCGCGCGTGCGGGCGATCGAAGCGTACGCCAAGAACCTCGGGCTCGCCTTCCAGATCACCGACGACATCCTCGACGTCACCTCGACCCGGGAGCAGCTCGGCAAGGACGTCGGCAAGGACGAAGGAAAGCTGACCTTCGTGCGGCTGGCCCGGCTCGACGGAGCGCGCCAGCTCAACGCCGAGCTGATCGACACCTCCCTCGCCGCCATCGCGCGGCTCGGCTCGGCGGCGGCTCCGCTCCGCGATCTCGCGCGCCTGCTCCGCGACCGGACCCGGTGAGGCCCCCATCGGTCCGCACCGCACCGGCGAGGGCGCGCGCGGGCGGCGCCCGAAATTTGTCCCGCCGAGGGGGGGTTGACGCTGCTCGGCGTTGACAGGTTCGCGAAGGGCCGCTATCGTTCGCGCGCTTTTCGCGACCTCCGCACTCCGATGCCCAGGTAGCTCAGTTGGTAGAGCAGAGGACTGAAAATCCTCGTGTCGGCGGTTCGATTCCGTCCCTGGGCACCATCCTCTCTTCATCCGCTGGACTTGTCCTGTGTGAGAGGTCCGATCGTCTATACTGGGATTCGTTGAGCACCATCGAGAACGATCTCGACGCTTTCGAGTCCCGGCTCGGCTATCGTTTCGCCAGTCGAGACCTCCTCCGCAGGGCCCTCACTCACAAGTCGTTCTCCCACGAGTCGAAGGATCGCGAGGTCGGCGACAACGAGACCTACGAGTTTCTCGGCGACTCGGTCCTCGGGTTTCTGGTCGGCGACATCCTGTTCGGGCGGTTTCCGGCGCTCGATGAAGGGGCGCTGTCGAAGATGAAGGCGTTCCTGGTCAGCTCGACCAGCCTCGCGCGCAAGGCTCGGAGCCTCGGCATGGGGGAGGCGCTGAGGCTCGGGGTCGGCGAAGAGAAGTCGGGCGGCCGCAACAAGGACTCGCTCCTCGCGAACCTGTTCGAGGCCGTCATCGCCGCGATCTATCTCGATGGAGGGGTCGAGCCGGTCCGCGAGCTCATCGAGCGATCGTTCGAGGCGGACCTCATGGAGCTCGACGAGAACGATCTGCTCTTTCAGGACTACAAGACCGCGCTCCAGGAAGTGGTGCAGGCAATGGGGCTGCCGCTTCCCGAGTACGCCGTCGTGGAGGAAATCGGCCCTGATCACGACAAGAGATTCGTGGTCGAGGTCTCGCTTCCGAACCGGGTGAGCGCGAAGGGGACGGGGTCGTCGAAGAAAGAGGCGCAGCAGCAGGCGGCGCGGGAGGCGCTGAAGCTGATCCCGGCCAGGGCGAGGTCGTGATGCCGGCGTGGCTCCCGGGAAGGCGGCTCGGCGCCGCATCTCTCGCGATCCTCCTGCTCGCCGGATCGCTTCACGGGCAGCGACGCGATCACGAAGCGGAGCTGGACCGGCTGCGCGGCGAGATCCGCCAGCTCCGCGGGCGTCTGGACTCGGTTCGCCGGCAGGCGGGGACCCTGGAGAACGAGCTTCAGACGATCGATCTCGAGCTCGGGATCGTCACCCGGGAGCTCGAGGCGGCGCTCGAGACCGCCTCGCGCCTCGAGAGCCAGCGGCGCGAGATCGCCGACCGCGTGTTCGCGATCAACCAGGACCTCCGCCGGCACCGCGGATATCTGACGACGCGCCTCTCGATGCTCTACCGGATGGGTCGCGTGCCGTATCTGCGGATGCTGCTTTCGATCGATCCGCGGCGAAATCCGCTCGAAGGGGCGGCGATGCTCGCCTATCTGGTGGGACGCGATGCGCGGGCGGTCTCGGCGTTCCAGGCGGCGCAGGAGCGGCTCGTGCTCGAGGAGGGGCGCCTGGCGGAGAAGGAAGGGGAGATCGAGCGGACTCGCAAGCTCGCGGCCGGCCGGCGGGCGGCAGCCGAGCAGAAGCGCCTCGAGAAGGAGCGAGTCCTCGCACGCCTGCGCAGCGAGTCGCGCCGCTCGGCCGCCAGGCTCGCCGAGCTCGAAGAGAAGGCCCGCCGCCTCGAGCGCCTTTTCGAGCTCCTCTACAGTCAGAACCTCCACCCCTCGGTCTCGGTCAGCGTCCGGGAGTTCAAGGGGGCTCTCGACTGGCCCGTCCGCGGCGCCATCGTCGAGGACTACGGCCGCCAGCGCAGCACCGAGTTCGACACCTGGATCGTCAACAATGGGATCCGCATCGGGACCGCCCCCGGAAACGAGGTCCGCGCGGTCTACGCGGGAACAGTTCTATTTGCCCAGTGGTTCAGAGGATACGGGAATCTGATCATCCTCGATCATGGCGACCGCGTCTTTTCGCTCTACGGAAACACGCGGGGGGCCGCGTTGAGCGTGGGTGACCGGATCGCCGCCGGCCAGCGCGTGGCGCTCGTCGCGGAAGACGAAGAGGGAGACTCCGGATCGCTCTATTTCGAGATCCGGGAGGACAACAGGCCGACCGACCCGAAGGAGTGGCTCCGATAGGAACCGACATGAACCGCAGAAAGCTGGGATTTCTCGCCGTTTCGCTCACGCTCATGATCACGCTGCTCGCCGGAGGGTTGTTCGGACAGGCCGTCTCCCGCGACAACGTCTACCGTTACCTGAGCATTTTCACCGAGGTGTTCTCCCTGGTGCGAAGCAGCTACGTCGAGAACGTCGATCCGGACGAGCTCATCGCCGGGGCCTTCGACGGTCTGACCGATGCGATCGACGAGTACAGCTACTACGTCCCTCCCACCCGGATGGAGGCGTACCGCGATTACCGAGAACCCGAGACGACGGGACCCGGGATCGTCGTCAGCCGCCGGTTCGGATACGCCTACGTCATCGCCCCGCTCGCCGGCTCTCCCGCCAAAGCCGCCGGAATCGAGGCGGGCGATTTCATCGAGATGATCGACGGAGACCGCACGCAGGAGATGGCGCTCTGGGAGATTCGCTCGGCGCTCCACGGCGAGAAGGGGAGCAAGGTCAGTCTGGTCCTGCTGAAGGGATCGATGAACAAGCGGGAGACGATCGAAGTCGAGCGGAAGAACTTCGCCATCCCGGCCCCCGTGTTCACGACCGTCGACGGGGTCGGCTACATCGCGATCCCGTTCTTCAGCGAGCAGACGCCGGAACAGCTCGCGAGCGCGCTCGAGGCCGCCGCTGCTGCCGGCGCGCGGAAGCTGATCGTCGACGTTCGCGGCAACGCCGACGGAGCGATTGAGCCTGCGATCGAGTCGGCCGATCTGCTGCTCGGAAAGGGGACGATCGCGTCGCTCGAAGGTCGCCGCGTGGACGCGCGAACCTGGTCGGCGGATCCCGAGACCGTCTACGACGGCGAGCTCGTCGTCCTCGCCGACTCGAGCTCCACGGGCGGCGCCGAGGTCTTCGCCGCCGCAATCCGCGACAACGAGCGCGGTCGCGTCGTCGGAACCCGCACGTACGGCAAGGCGATCGAGCAGAGACTCGTCCATCTGCCGAGCGGCGGAGCCCTCATGGTCACCATCGGCGACTACACCACCCCGAAGTCCCAGGTCATCCGGCAGGAGGGTGTCCGCCCCGACGTGGTCGTCGATCTGACCCCGCTCATCATCCTCGGGGAAGAGGACGACTCGGCCGAGAAGCCCGACCTGATCCTCGACCGCGCCATCGCGATTCTCAAATCCTCAGAGGTGGAGAAGAAGGCCGCGTGAACGATCGGGGCTCGGAGAGAAGGGGCCCGATCCGGCGAAGCGATCCTCTCGGCCCGCGGCCGCCCTTCCGCGTGCTCGCGGCCACCCTCGCCCTGCCACTTCTCGGATTCCTCCTCTTCCTCGGATATCAGTGGGTGGCGGGTGACGTCCGTCTGGCGGGGAATGCCGGCCCGGCGCTCGACGAGGCCCCCCGCGCTACCGAGGCTGCTGCGGTCGTCGAATCTCCAGGCCCCCCGCCGGCCGCAGCACCCGGCCGGCCGGAGGCCGGAAGGATCGTGCTGATTCTGGACGACGTCGGCTACGACCGCGGCGCGGCCGAACAGGCCGCCGCGCTCGGCACGACGATCAGCTTCGCCGTGATTCCGGGGACGCCGCACGCGGCGAGCTCGGCCTCCTTCCTCTTTTCCCGCGGATTCGAGATCCTCTGTCATCTGCCGATGGAGCCGGAGGGATATCCGGCGGTCTCGCCGGGGGAAGGGGCGATCCTGCGCAGCATGTCGGACGACGAGATCCACTCTCGCACGCGGGCGATGGTCCGGAGCGTGCCTCATGCGAAGGGAGTCAACAACCACATGGGATCGGCGGCGACCTCCGATGCGCGGGTGATGCAGAAGGTGCTGGAAGCGATCGCGGCCGAGGGAGTCTTTTTCATCGACTCCCGGACCACGCCGCACACGGTTTCGCGGCAGCTCGCCAGCCGTCTGGGAGTCCGGGCGGCCGCGCGCGACGTCTTCCTCGACGCCGACACGAGCGAGGAGGCGATCCGCGCTCAGATCGAGCGGCTCGCGCGGCTGGCGGACGGCGGAGACATCGCCATCGGCATCGGACATCTCTATCCGACCACGATTCGCGTGCTGCGCGACGAGCTTCCCCGGCTGGAGGAGCGGGGATATCGATTCCTGCGGGCGAGCGAAGCGGTGCAGTAGCCCGCGGGCGCTCGAGAGTAGCGGCGCAACATGTATCTCGCGCTCTTCCTGATCGAGACCGCGGCCGGGCTGCAGCTGACCCTTCCGCTGGTGAGACGAAGAGATGCCGGGGTGAAGTACTACCGGCTGATCCTGATCGTCGTCGCCTCGCTCGGCGCCCTGGCGGCCGTCGCGCACGCCGCCGCGCGCCGCCCCGATCTCGCCGGAGCCGACGCGTCGCTGGTCGTCGCGGCCGGCCTGCTGTGGCTCGTCCTCCGCTATCCGAAGCGGCCGGTCTACCGGCTGGTCTGGCTCCTCGCGGGGATCGCCGGTCTGGCCGCCCCTGCGCTCGCGTGGCATCACGCGGTGCTCCCCCTGGCGCCGGCGTGGAGCGCGGCGGGGGCGTGGAGCGCCACCGCGCTGCTCGGCACGGTCAGCCAGGCGATGCTGCTCGGCCACTGGTACCTCGTGGTCCGCGGGATGTCGATCGATCCCCTGCTGCGGCTCTGCCGCGCGCTGCTGGCCTGCTCGATCGTTCGGCTGGCCGTGGTGGGAGGGGCGATCGCCCTGCTCGGGTCGGCGGGGTGGGGACGGGACACCCCGCTCTGGGAGCTCGTCGTGCGCCAGGGAATCTTCTTCTGGATGCGAGTCGGGTGGGGTCTTCTGTTTCCGCTGGCGCTCTGGCCGATGATCTGGGGAACCGCTCGCATCCGCTCGACGATGGCGGCGACCGGGATCCTCTACGTCGCGGTCGTCGCGGTCGTCATCGGGGAAGTGCTCGCGATCGGGCTCTCGAGCGGGGCCCGGCTGCCCGTCTGACCCCGCCTCACCGGTGCCCCTCCTCGGCTCCGGGAGGCGCCACCCCGTAAACGTGCCGGTCGTGCGTCACCAGATCGAACGCTCCGTGCGCGGGGTTTCGCGGAAAGCCGCGATGGACGGCCCGGCAGGCGTAGCAGACCGTCACGTCCCCGAGCAGCGAGTAGAGCGCGAAGTCGAGGATCGTGACGGCGAGCAGGCTCAGGCCCCAGGTCCAGGGGACGAAAACGGCACCGATCGCGACCAGGACGATTCCGGTAGTGCGGTTGAAGTCCTTCTGCACGTAGAGCTCGCGCTCGCCGCACGATCCGCAGCGCTCGAGGGGGGCCCCGGCCGGGGGAAAGGCGAGCGCATGGCTCACACCGCAGGAGTCGCAGCCGACGCCGGGATCGCTCCCGTCGTCGGCGGCGAGGCGCCGCTCGCATGCGCGGCAGAGGAAGTGGATCGCGGGCACGGACTCCGTATCGTAACAGCAGAAAGGCTCTCCGGAGCCAGGGTGAGGCCCCGGTGCGCCGCCGCGAAATGCCTGCATTTCGGCGCTTGTTCATCCGGACGTGAACTTCCGAACATTCATTCCGCTCCTCGCCGTCGTCCTCGCGCTCGTACCCCCAGCGGAGCTCGCTGCGGAGATCCTGCCGGTCGGGGAGGTGAAGAAGGGGATGAAGGGATACGGGCTGACGATCTTCGAGGGGAACGAGGTCGAGCGTTTCGAGGTCGAGATCCTCGGGGTGCTGCCGAAGATGGGTCCGTCGCAGGACCTGATACTGGCGAGAGTGGATTCGGAGCTGCTGAAACGCAGCGGGGTGATCGCGGGGATGAGCGGGTCGCCGATCTTCATCGACGGGAAGCTGATCGGGGCGCTGGCGTACTCGTGGCAGTTCGCGAAGGATCCGATCGCCGGGATCACGCCGATCGAGGAGATGCTGCGGCTGGCGCAGAACGGAGCGGGGTCGGGGTCGCCGATGGTGGCTGCGAGTGCGGACTCGCGGGCGCTGATCGAGGCGCTGCTCGATCCGCGACCGGAAGCGCTCGAGCCGATGTTCGCGGCGCTCGCGCGGCCGGCGGGCGGGACTTCGGCCGCCCTTCCGATCGCCGTGCCGCTCTCGTTCGGAAACTTCGCCTCCGAGACCCTCGATCGTTTCGGACGGATGTTCGAGGCCGGGGGATTCCTCGCCGTTCCCGCCGGGAGCACGGCATCGGGTGCGGCGCTCGAGCGTGATGCGGCGAAGGCTCCCTTCGAGCCGGGTGACGCGATCGGCGCCGTGCTGCTGCAGGGAGACTTCTCGGTGGCGGCCACCGGGACGGTGACGCACGTCGATGGCGACCGGGTCTGGGCGTTCGGCCATCCGTTCCTCGACATGGGAGCGATCGAGTTTCCGATGGCGAAGGCGGAAGTGATCGCGGTGATGTCGAGCGTGGCGCGCTCGTTCAAGTTCTCGAACTCGGGTGAGGTCGTGGGGGCTCTGCAGCAGGACCGCTCCTCGGGGATCTTCGGAACGGTCGGTGCCGTGGCGGAGATGATCCCCGTCGAGCTGACGCTCGAAGGCTCGCGGGGCCTGGAGACGTTCGAGTTCCAGCTCGCGCGACACCCGATGCTGTCTCCGCTGCTTCTCGCGATGGTCGCCGACAGCGTGGTCGCGGTCGCGCAGCGGGCCGCCGGCGAGCGGACGATCATGCTCGATTCGGAGATCACCATCGACGGATTCGCCGAGCCGATCCGGGTCCGGGACGGCTGGGCAGGCCCCGAGGCGCGCCAGTCCATCCCCGTCTACCTCGCCGTCATCTCCAGCTACCTGCTCTCCAACGAGTACGTCGACGCACCGATCCGCGCCATCCGCCTCCGCCTCCGGCACGAGGACGACCTCCGGCTCGCCCGCCTTCTGCAGGCGTCCGTCGAGACGCCCTCCGACGGGCAGATCAATCCGGGCGACACGATCCGCGTGAACGCGATGCTCAAGCCTTACCGCGGGGAGGCGTTCCTCGAGACGTTCGAGGTGAAGATCCCCGAAACGACCCGGCCCGGGAACGCATTCATTTTCGTCGGCGGCGGTCGCGTGGCGAACCGTCTCGACTTCTCGCTCGTGCCCCCGGATCCCCGGTCGCTTCCCCAGATGGTCGGCGTCATCGAGCGCCTCCGCTCCTCGACCGACCTGACGGTCGGACTCTACTCACCCACCGAGGGAGCCGTCTCCGCCGGCGTCTATCATCCGAGCCTGCCTCCGTCCATGCAGGCCGTGATCACCGCCGACTCGACGAACTCCTCCGCCGCTCCGGTCCGCGTCGATGCGCCGGTCCGAGAGTCCCGAACGCTCGATTACATCGTCGACGGCGCCGTCAGGGTCGACATACGGATCCGGCCCCGGCTCTGACGGATCCGATTCGCTCCGGTCGTCCGATTCCAATGGAAATGAGGGTGTGAGATGCGTGTTGCGCCGACGGTCCTGATCGCTCTTCTTCTCGCCACTGCCGGAGCCGAAGGCGCCAGGCCCGACTTCTGGCGTCTCCGCTCGGCCGACGAGTATCTGGCGGGCGAATCGGAAGGGCTCACCGTGAGCTCCCGCGGCCGGATCCTCCCCGGTCCCGCGCTCACCCGGGCCGTATCGCTCCCCGACCCCTTCGTGCTCTCTCAGACCGTCGATCCCTCCGGGGCGCTCTATCTCGGAACGGGCAACAGCGGCAACGTCTATCGCGTCCGCGGCACCGAGAGCACGCTGCTCCATCAGGCATCCGAGCCGGAGATCTACGCGATCGCCTGGCATCGCGGCGCCGTATACGCCGGCTCGTCCCCCTACGGGAAGATCTACCGGATCGATCCGGCGGACGGCTCGGTGAGCGTGTTCTTCGATCCGCAGGAGGCCTACATCTGGGCGATCGAGCCGCTCTCGGACGGATCGCTCGCCGTCGGAACCGGAGTGGAAGGACGGATCTGGAAGGTCGGTCCCGACGGGAAGGGAGAAGTGCTGTACGACGCGCCGGAGACGCATATCCGCGTTCTCGCCGTGGGCGGCGGAAGGATCCTGGCGGGAGGAGCGGCCGAGGGACGCATCTACGAGATCGATGCGGAGGGACGAGGCCGGGCCCTGTTCGACTCCGACTTCACGGAGATTTCCTCGATCTGGATCGACCCGGCGGGAGGAGCCGCCTGGGCGGCGGGAGTCTCGAGCACCCTTCCCACGGCGGCGCCGCCGAAGCCCGAACAGCCCCCGCAGCCGCGGCAGACCGAGAGCCGGCAGCAGAGCGGGCAGCCGCAGGGAGGGACCGCAAGCTCGGCTCCCACGCCCGCCGTCGACATCTCGTTCTCATTCGATCAGCCGGTCACCACCGCCGGCGGGGGAAGCGCCGAGCTGTATCGGATCGATCCGGACGGCTACGTCACCGCCGTGCGCAAGCTCGAGCGCGAGATGATCTACGACATCGCCGGCGCGGACGGAGCGATCCTGCTCGGCACCGGCCCCCTCGGCCGGATCTATCGCTGGTTGGATGGAGAGCTCGCCCTCCTCGCGACGGTTCCCGAGAAACAGGTCGTCTCGCTGGTCGCCGCGGGGGGGTCGACGGTGGCGACCACGACCAACGCCGGAGCGGTCTACCGGCTCGCCGCCGGCGGCCGCGGCCGGGCCGAGTATCGATCGGCCGTGAAGGACACGGGGCGCTTTTCGACCTTCGGCTCCTATTCGCTGGAGGGGAGTGCGCTCGATGGGGCCGTCAATGCGTTTCGCAGCGGAAACACGAACGCTCCGGATGAGACATGGAGCGACTGGTTTCCGGCGAAGGGAAGAAGCGGCCGGATCGATGCTCCGCCGGCGCGGTTTCTCCAGTGGCGCCTGACGGTGGAGAGCCCGCCGCCGGGGTTCGCCGTCGACTCGATGAGCGCGTCATTCATGAATCGGAACGCGAGCCCGGTCATCGAGAGTCTGACGGTCCTCGAACCGGGAGTCGTCTTCGTCGGCGCCTCGTTCCCCGCCGCCCCTCAGGTCCTCGAAGCGACGAATCCCGACGAGCACGGCATCTTCAGCAGCCTGGACGATCCCCGGGAGCGGAGCGATCCGGGCAAACGCCTGTTCCGGAAGGGGTATCGGACGGTCAACTGGAAGGCGAGCGATCCGAACGGCGATCCGCTGCGGTTCTCGCTCTCGTTCCGTCCCGTCGGCGGGAAGGAGTGGCTGCGGCTCCGCGACAACGTCGAGGAGAGCCAGTACAACTTCGACACCTCGCAGCTCCCGGACGGGCGTTACGAGTTGCGCCTGGTCGCCTCGGACGAGCGGGAGAATCCGGAGCGGCCGCTCACGGCTTCGACCGAAGGGGTCGAGTTCACGATCGACAACACCCCTCCTGCGATCGTGAGCCGGATCGAGGGGGAGTGGGTGGTCGTCACCGTGCGGGATGCCCTTTCGCCGCTCGTCCGCGCGGAATACGCCGCGGATGCCGAGCGGTGGATCCGGATCCCTCCGGTGGACGGGATCGTCGACTCGCGTGAGGAGGAATTTCGATTCCGGCGCTCCGAGATCCGCGATCAGTTCGTCGTGCTGCGCGTGGTCGATTCGTCCTGGAACGTGGCGACGGCGACGATCCGGCCCTGATCCGGCAGACTCCCTATAATAGAGTCGGCGTCGCGACCGGCGGTCCGAGTGAACCGGCCCGTCGAGCAGACCGATGGAGAGGGGACCTCGCATGCGGTGGCGAATTCCGGCAGGGGTGCTCGTCGCGCTCGCGCTCGCGTGCGCGCCGCCGGAACGCCCGGCGGGGACGAAGGGGGAGGGGAGCTCGGACGTCCCGGTCGAGGGGGGACACCTGGTCCGGCGGCTGGAAGGCGACGCCGGAACGCTGAATTTCGTGATGCACTCGACCCAGCCGGAGAAGCTGGTCCTCTCCTATCTGCACGATGCGCTCGTCGAGGTCAACCGGAACCTGGAGGTGATCCCGGGGCTGGCGCGCTCCTGGACCGTGTCGGACGACCGGCTGACCTGGGTCTTCGAGCTCGAGCCGGCGGCGACGTTCAGCGACGGCCGCCCGGTCCGCGCCCAGGACGTGGTCTTCACCCTCCGGAGGATCGTCGATCCGAAGTCGCAGTCGGTGCAGCTCTCGGGGCTGTTCGCAGGGCTGAAGCTCGACCAGACCAGGGCCCTCGACGACCACACCGTCCAGGTGGTATTCACGCAGGCGCGTCCCGCCCAGCTCCTCGCGTTCAACATCGCGGTGCTTCCGGAGCACGTCTATTCGAAGGGCGATTTCGCGAGCTCGTTCCACGATCGCGCGATCGGGTCGGGCCCCTACGAGATGGTGCGCCGCGTGCGGGGAAGCGAGATCCTGCTCGAGCGCCGCGAGAACTACTGGCGGGAAAAGCCTTACATCGAGTCGATCCTGTTCCGGATCATCGAAGATCGGAACCAGGCGTGGAACGCGCTCCGCGCAGGCGAGATCGACGAGACGATCGCTACGTCCGATCAGTGGCTCGCCAATCGTGAAGACCCCTCGTTCACCTCGACCATCGAGTTTCATCGCTTCTACGAGCTGGGGTACAACTTCATTCCGTGGAACAACCGCGATCCGATTCTCGCGGATCCGGCGATCCGGCGCGCTCTGACCATGTGCCTCGACCGCCGCCTGATCATCGAAAAGCTGTACTACGGGACCGCGAGGATCATCACGGGACCCTTCACGCCGAACCACTGGGCCTTCAATCCCTCGGTGAGCCCGATCGAGTTCGATCCGACGGCCGCCGGGAAAGTCTTCGCGGCGGCCGGGTGGAGCGACTCGGATCGCGACGGAGTGCTCGACCGCGAAGGCGAGCCGTTCGAGATCGAGATGCTGCTCGTGGCGGGGGATACCTCGTCGGCCAACCAGGCGCAGATCTACCAGGACCAGCTCGCGCGCGCGGGCGTGAGACTCCGGATCACGCAGCTCGACGCCGCGACCCTGTTCTCGAGGGTGCTCAGCGGCGAGTTTCAGTCGACGATGCTCGCCTGGTCGCTCGACCTCGATCCCGACCTGTTTTCGCTCTTCCACTCGTCGCAGTTCCCCCCGAACGGGCAGAACTTCGTCTATTACGACAATCCCGAGGTCGACCGGCTGATCGAAGTGGGGCGGACCGAGTTCGATCGGAACCGTCGTGCCGAGATCTACCGGGAGCTGCACGAGATTCTCGCGCGAGATCAGCCGTACGCGTGGACGATCCAGGTGTCGACCAAGTGGGCGGTGAACCGCCGGGTGCGAGGCGTGGAGCATGCCGAGGGGCTCGGCCTGTTCGGATGGTCCCCGGGACCGCTGCAGTGGTGGATCGCGCCGGAGGATCGCGGGAGCGAGAGCGAGCGACGCGAGCCTTGAGGCGATGAGCGGCTATCTCGGCAGGCGGCTCCTGACGACGGCAGCGACGCTGATCGGCATCACGCTCGTGGTGTTCGGGTTGATGCACCTCGCGCCGGGAGATCCGGCGCTGCTCCTGACCGGCGCCGTTCGGGGGGGGAGAGTTCCTCCTCCCGATGTTCTCGAAGCGATCCGGGCCGAGCACGGCCTCGACCGCTCTCTCGGTGCGCAGTATCTCGCCTGGGCCGCCGCGGCGCTTCGCTTCGATTTCGGCGACTCCCTCGCGCATCGCCGGCCCGTGCGCACCGTGATCGCCGAGCGCATCCCCGCAACCCTCCTGCTCAACGGTCTCGCACTCCTGGTCGCCCTCGCGATCGGGATTCCGCTCGGCGTCGCCGCGGCGGCCCGACCGGGCTCCCTGGTCGATCGCGGATCCGCCGTCGTCCTGTTCCTCCTCTATTCGCTTCCCGCGTTCTGGGTGGCCCTGCTGCTGATCGAGCTGTTCGCCGTCCGCCTGGGCGTGCTCCCCCTGATGGGAATGAGCTCCTCCGGAGCGTCCGTGGGGCGCGCAGGGGGCCTCGCCGACCGCCTGGAGCACCTGGTGCTGCCGGTGACGGTGCTGGCCTACGGTCAGATCGCCTTCTTCGCCCGATTCGTCCGCTCGGCGCTCCGCGAAACCCTCGGCACCCCCTTCATCCGGACGGCCCGGGCCAAGGGGGCCGGTTCGATTCGCGTGCTCTGGATCCACGGCTTCCGCAACACTCTGGTGCCGCTGATCTCCCTCGCGGGACTGGTGATTCCGTGGCTCGTTTCGGGCAGCGTCGTCGTGGAGCAGATCTTTCAGTGGGACGGAATCGGGCGGTTGTTCTTCGGAGCGGTGCTCGCGCGCGACTATCCTCTGGTCCTCGGGCTTGCGGTCGTGACGGCGGTCGTGACGATGGCGGTCTCGCTCTGCGCCGATCTGCTCTATGCGGTCGCCGATCCTCGCGTGCGCGTGGGAGAAGGGCGATGAGAGGAGGAAGTCTCGCGCTCCGAGCGGGTGCCGCGCTGCTGGCGGCGCTCGCCGCCGTCGCGCTGCTCTCGCCGCTGATTGCGACGGATCTGCCGCTCGCGGTGCGTGGAGCCACGGGCTGGAGATTTCCCGCCTTCGCGAACTGGCTTCCCGCGCTTCTCGACGCGCCGGCGCCGGCGGAGTCGGCCGCGGAGGGTGAGCGCGTGGTGTCGGCCCCGGTTCCGTACTCGCCGCGCAACATCTCCCTCGCCGAACGGCTCGAGCCGCCGAGCCGGAGGCATCGGCTCGGGACCGACGAGCTCGGCAGGGACGTGCTCGCCCGCGTGATCCATGGCGCGCGGATCTCCCTGGTCGTCGGCTTCTGCTCCGCGCTGTTCGCCCTCCTGATCGGATGCGCACTGGGGGGATGCGCCGGCTACTTCGGCGGCTGGATCGACGGCGCGGTGATGCGGCTCGTGGATGCCATCATCGCGTTTCCCTTCATGATCCTGCTCCTGACGATCGTCGCGATCCTCGAGCCGGGCATGGCGACGATCGTCCTGGCGCTCGCGCTCACGTCGTGGACCGCCGAGGCGAGGCTGGTGCGTGGAGAAGTGCTCCGGGTGAGGGAGACGGAGTATGCGACGGCAGCGAAGGCGGTGGGGGCGGGGAAGGGGAGGATCGTGGTCCGGCACCTGATTCCGAACGCCCTCGCGCCGGCGATCGTCACAACCACGTTCGGAGTCTCCGGCGCGATCCTCGCCGAATCGGCGATCTCGTTCCTCGGATTCGGAATCTCTTCGCCGCGAGCATCGTGGGGGACGATTCTTTCGAGCGCCGACGATTATCTTCTGCAGGCGTGGTGGCTGACGGCCTTTCCCGGCATCGCGATCTTTCTCACCGTGATCGCCTGCAACCTTCTGGGGGAAGGTCTCAGAGACGCCCTCGATCCGGCCGGCTCTCAGCGCTGAGGCGCCGCCGGCGAGGGGCCGAGACGCTGCGCCAGACGCTCCAGCACCAGCGGGGGGACGAGCCGATGGACGTCTCCTCCCAGTCGGAAGACCTCCTTGATCAGCCGGGAGGAGACGAAAGTGTACTCCACGGCCGGCATCATGAAGATCGTCTCGGTGTCGGGAGCCAGCTCGCGGTTCATCAGCGTCATCTGGAACTCGTACTCGAAATCGGAGACGGCGCGGATCCCGCGAACCACGACGCTCGCGTTCACCTTCCTGACGAAGTTGACGAGCAGCCCGGAAAACGATCGCACCTCGACGGTCGGCAGATCGCGCGTGACCTGCCGGATCGTGTCGATGCGCTCCGCGACCGGGAAGAGGGAGGATTTCTCCTCGTTCTCGAGGATGGCCACGATGGTCCGGTCGAACAGGCGCGTGCCGCGCCGGATGATGTCGAGATGACCATTCGTGATCGGGTCGAATGAGCCTGGGTAGACCGCCGTCCGCATGCCGGCAATGGTAGCACCCGGAGCGGTGCCGCTGGGGGGGGGGCGTGGCTCGGGGAGATCAGCGGCCCGTGGCGGCGTTTCTCCGCCGCAGGGGTACCGCCCGGCCGGAAGCCGGGAGGCACGTGTCGGCGCGAAAACCGGTCCGACTACTGTCCGGGGACGTAGGTCGGGTCCTGAGTGCTGTTGTCGATGGCCGATCCGTAGGCGGCGATTCGGCCGTTGCCTCCGATGACGCGCAGAGAGACGCGCGCGTTGTAGGTGGTGCCGGCGTTGAGGATCCGCAGAACCTGATTGAGCTGGCGGAACTCGTTGCCGGCGAGGTTGAGCTGGATCGTCGGGCTCACGCGCGACTCGGCCGGGTGGGCGGTGATCTCGATCAGGACCGGCTGTCCGGTGACCTCGACCAGGCCGAGATTCGTCCGGACCTTCGCCGACTCCTCCATCTGGAGCACCTGCATCGGCCGGTCGCCGAGGCCGATCGCCTGCTCCTCGGTCACGGCGGAGATGAACTGTCCGAAGGTGCCGTCCTCCTGCTGGTCGTAGGTGCGGCCGGTGATGACGAGCCGCGACTCGACGTCGGTCGTGACGTGAACGGCGCCGCCGCTGTTGGACTCGCCGAAGGTGTTCTGCAGAATGTCGTTCAGAGCCGTGACGGTTCCGGGCTCGAGGTCGACCTCGACCGTTTGCGCCGCGGTGGTCTCCTGCTGGCGGAAGAAGGCGAGCCGCGCGCGAACCGAGGCGAGCCCGGCATTGAAGAGCTGGAGGTCGCTCCTCCAGTTCGCCTGGCCCGTCTCGAAGTGCGCGACGCCGGGGACGACGTACTTCTGAGCGCCGAGCGTCGCCAGATCGACGGCCTGGACCAGAAGGGGATCGCCCGTCCGGTTGTCGATGACCGACGCGTAGGCGGCGATCTTTCCGTCTCCGCCGGTCACTTCGAGCTCCGCCCGCGCGCTCGCGACGTTCGCGACCCCGTTCTTGGCGAGGATCTGATCGAACTGCCGGTGCTCGCCCGGCTGGAGCGTCACCGGAAGGGTGAACAGCTCGACCCCCGCGGCGTCGAAGAAACGCATCGTGACGGTGGCCGACTTGCCGGCCGCTTCGACCACTCCGACGTTGGTGCGGTAATCGGTGGACTGCGCGAGCTGCTGCAGCGAGAGCACGCTCCTCTGCTCGGCCTCGGGTGGGGTCTGTCCGACGAAGGCCGCGAATGGAATCGCCGGGATGAACTGGCCGAGCGTGCCGGTGGTGGTCTGGTTGTAGGTCCGCGACGAGGCCAGCGAGACGAGCGTGCGGGTGACGGGAGTCTGCGCTGCCGTCTTGCCGGCGGCGTCGAGCGGCCGGATCTCGAGCGTCCCCGTGCCCGACTCACCGGGGAGGGATCCGATGCCGTACCAGTGCTTGACCACGTCGTTGAGAGCCGTGATCTGCCCGGGCGCGAGCTGGATCTCGCTCGTCTTCCCGCTTTGGGTCCCGTCCTGGCCCGACTCGGTGAGATTGAGCGCGTATTTCTTCACGCTCGTTCCGAGGTTGATCAGGCGGACGTCGGTCCGCCAGGCGGAGGCCACGCCGCCGGCGTGCGCCACCGCGGGAATGACGAGCGACTCGGCGACCGGCCCGGACTTGCCGGTGTTGGTCACCGGCGTGACGAGCGTGAGCGAGACCGAGGTCGAAGTCGTCGTCGTATGATTGGATTGGGCCGATTTGCCGGAGGCGCCGACCTCGGTGAACTCGACGAGCACCGTGCCGATCGTGCTGCCGACCGGCAGGTCGACCGGGTCGATCACGACGGTGAGCGTGACGCCCTCGGGTCCGACGATGCCGGAATTCGGCTGGACCGTCAGCCAGTCGCGATCCGTCGTGGCGACGAAGTTGAAGCTCAGTTCCGAATCGGGGTCGGGGGAGGGGACGAACAGCGCCCGGCTGATCGGCGAGTCGAAGCCGAACTGCGCGACCGAGTCGAGCGAGATCGGGATGATGACGATGCGTCCCGGCGGATCGGAGAATTGGCAGCCCGTCTGCGCTACGCGGACGCGGTAGAAGAACGCGGTCGCATCGACGATCTCGTGCTCGAACTCCGCGAAGATGAACTCGCCGCTCTCGTCGACGATCCCGTCCCTGACGACCAGATTCTCGTCGAAGTCGGGGGAGGTCGACTCCTGGAACTCGTAACCGCGTCCCACGGAGACGATCGTCGCGCGCACCTGATACGGCTCGCCGGAGCTCAGCTCTCCCGGGACCGAGAGGACCGGAGCGAAGCAGGCGACGTCGAAGCCCTCCGTCGCGGAGCGGCCGACCGGACAGTCGGGTCCGAAGAAGACCTCGACGAACCAGCCGATCGCGGCGCCGGCCGGGACGGCGAGCTCGAGCGAGGGGACCTCGTTCGGATCGGCCGGCTGGTTCACCGAGCCGGCGAATACGAACCCGCCGCCGTCGAGAGAGGTGAACAGGTCGTACCGAGTCGCCTCGTCGACCCGCGTCCATCGGAACACGGTCGTCGGGCTGTTCACCACGCCACCCGCCGGCTCGAGCAGCTCGGGCACCGCCGTAGGGCAACTGTCGATGAAGAAGACGAGCTGGTTGCCATCCACCGTACGACACGGAGGTTTGAAGAGCGCTCGGGCGAACCAGATGTTGCGCCCGCTCGGAATTCCGGATTCCACCGTGACGCGCATCTGCTCGCCCGCCGGAGCCGAGCCGCTGATCGAGGCGAGCTGGCGCGAGACTCCGTCCGGCCCGATGAGGATGATCTGATAGCCGGTAGCCTCCGCGACGGCCTCGAAGACGAACTCGACCGGCGGACCGGCGGTCTCGCCGACCGGACTGACGGAGATCGGACGGCCGACGGTGCACGGATCCTCGACCACGGTCACCGCCGTCGCGCCGTTGTTCGCCTGGTTGGAGTCGGTCGTCTCCGAGAAGACGTCGGCCGTGTTGGTGAGCGTGGCGGAGCCGTTCGGTGCCGTCACCTGAATGGTGATGCTGGAGGAGACTCCCGCGGCGAGGCTCGGGCGGAAGCAGCTCAACGAACCGGCGCTGGAGGGGGCGGACGAGGGAGTGAACGCGCACGTCCAGCCGGGAGCGGAGAACGAGACGGACGTCACCCCGCCGGGGAGGACGTCGTTCAGGCCGAGGTCGAGGGCGCTCTCCGGTCCGAGATTCGTGACGACGAGCGTCCAGGAGAACGACTGTCCCGGCTGCACCGAAGCCGGCCCGCTCTTTTCGATCTTGAGATCGGCCTCGGGGGGGAGGACCGTCGTCGAGACGGCCGAGAAGTCGTTCGCGGGGTCGATGTCGGTTCCGCCCGTCGCCACGTCGGCGGTGTTCGTGATCGTGCCGGGGCTTCCCGGCGCGACGACGTTGATCGTGATCGTCGTGACGTCGAGCTCGAGCATGACGCCCGTCGTGCAGAGGACCACCCCGGGCGAGGTCTCGCTGCACGACCAGATCGTCGGGGTGCTGGACGACGCGGAAGCGGAGACGAAGGCGGTGCCGGCGGGGAGGGTATCGGTCACGTCGACGGGTTCTGAAGTGTCGGGGCCGAAGTTGGTGACGGTGAGGGTGTAGCTGAAGGGCTGGCCGGCCAGGACGGTGGCGGGGCCGCTCTTGGCAATCCCGAGGTCGAGAGCCTGAACCGCGACGGCTGCGCTGAACTCGGAGACCGAGAACGAAGTACTCGTGAAAACCTCGCTTCCGGTCGTCGCGGTGATCCAGTTTCCGCGCAGATCCATCGGGAAGCGGAGCAGGTGCGGGGTCGTGCCGTCCGGCGGTGTGATTCCATACGTCTGAGCGTCAAAGTCGAACCACGTCTCCCCTTCGCCGAAGCCGCTCGGGTCGGGCGTCGGACCCTTGTGGAAATCGAAGTAATACGTCTGGTACGCCCCGGAGGTGGAGGCGAACGTGTATGTGATGTCGGTGTTCGTCCCGTCGAACACCGCGCTCACGATCGTCGGATAGTCGACCAGGTCGTTCGGCTCGCCGAACGTCTCGGCGCCGTCGTTCTGGGTGACTCCGTCGGCGTTCTGCGTGCCCGCGTCGATGTCGATTCCGAGTCCGGCATTGTCGTGGATCGAGTTCACCGAGATCCAGTTGCCGTTGCCGGCGGTGCCGGTCAGCAGGACTCCGTCCCCGTCGTTCGAATGAATCCAGTTCAGAGCGACGAGGTTCTCGCTCGCCCCGTTGTCGAGTACGATTCCCGGACCGTCGTTGAAGGCGATGATGTTTCCACTCGGAGCGGGGAGCGCGCCCTGCGCAGCGACCGACGAAGGAGCGACGGCCGGGGCGGACGACCGAGACGCCGCGAGCGCCTGTTGCCGTACGACCCACGGAGCCGACGCGATCCGCTCATCCGAGGCCGGATCCCGCTCCGCGAGCCGCGCGAGCCGCCGGGACGGATCGGCCGGTGCGGAAAGGGCGCTCGCCCCCGCGGAATTGACGATGAAGCGGGAGCTGAAGAATCCGAACTGGTTGAAGCCGCTGTCGACGTAGACGCCGCCCATCCCGTTCGGAATCGGACTCGTCGCCGTGCGATCGGTGCCGATGAGATTCGAGACCACGATGTGGCTGCCCGAAGAGATCCCGGCATAGACGCCGAACGCCGCGTTCCCGCTGATCAGGTTTCCGATGTCGTTGAACGGATCGCCGACGAAGTTGGACAGAGCGGCTCCGAACAGGCCGATTCCGTAGCCACCGTTCGGCGAGGCCGAAGTGCCGGTCGGATCGGTTCCGATGTAACAGTTGAAAAACGCGTTGCCGGAGCTCGAGAAGGAGCCGGGCGCGTCGACGCGGATGCCGTCGCCGGGGAAGTTGCGGATCGTGAGCCCTTCGATGCCGACCCCCCCCACGAACGTGCTCGCCGCATCGATCAGCAGGCCGTGTCCGGACGAGAGGAGAGAGCCGTCGAGGTCGATCTCGGGACCGAAGGGGTTCGTATCGCCGCCGAACGAGGTCTGGCTCGAGCCCTCGATGAACACCTGCTCGACGACGATCGCCGGAAGGGGCGTCAGCGGCTGGATGGTGAAAACCGGCCCGGTCCCGGGGATGTTGAACAGAATCGTGCAGGGATAAGCACAGGCGAACGAGTTCGCGGCATCGATGGCGGCGCGAAGCGACCCGAGGCCGCTGTCGTTGGTGTTCGTCACGATGTACGAATGCGGCAGGGGCACCGCGTTCGAGAACTCGGAGGTCTCGTTGACTCCCCCGGAGAGGTCGATTTTCGTCGCCGTGGCCGTGATCGAGTCGAACGAGGAGCCGGAGGCGAAGAAAACCTGATCGATGGGAGCCACACCGGACGCATCCGTGGCCGCGTTGAACGAGTTCAGCAGGATCTCTCCCTCGCCGAAACCGCTCGGGTCGGCGACGGCGCTGCCGTAGATCTCGATTCGATAGTCCTGGGAGGTTTCGGACTCGAGCTGGCCGACGACCTGAATCCCGCTCGGAGTCGAGCTCGCCGAAGTGAGCACCGGAGCGTTCTGAAGACCGTTGGGGCCGGCGTCGAGATCGAGCGCGTCGTTCGCCAGCACTCCCTGGGTGCCGAGATCGATGCCGAGAAGAGCGTTGTCGAAGATCGAGTTGCTGATGAGCTCGACCCCGCTCGGAGTCAGGTCGCCGTCGTCGGTCCCGATCCGGACGCCCGATCCGCCGTTGTGCGCGATCGTGTTCCCCGAGATCAGAGCCCCCAGCAGCCCGCTGTCGGCCGCGATCCCGTCCCCGCCGTTTCCTTCGACGGAGCCCGCAAAGGACGTCCCGATTCTCGAGCTGAGGATCTCGGCTCCTCCCGCCGGAGAGGTCAGCCGGATTCCCGCTCCTCCGAAGGCAACCACCGCCAGCCCGTCGACCGTCACGCTCGCCGCAGCCAGCGTGAGTCCGTCGGCCGCGATCCCGTTTCCGTCGACGACTACGAACGAGCCGTTGAAGATCTGCTGCGTAGTACCGTCCACCGTGGGGCTTCCGATCCCGCTGATCGAAGGAAGGGCGGACGCGACCTCGATCCGGCACTCGGATGACGGGCACGAACCGGCCAGGATATTGAATTCGATGTCGCACGTCGCGAGGCAGGCGTTGCTGTCGAGGATCGCCTGGCGCAGCGACCCGGCTCCGATGTCGAGAGTATTGGTCACGACGAATTGGGCGCTCGCCGATGCGGCGAGCAGCGCGAACAGAAGACAGAGTCCGAGCGGGCGAGCGGGCATTCGTCTCATCGTGACCTTCCTGTCTGGGCGGATTCCGCGTTATTCTAGCTCAACTCTGCCGCATGGTCCGCTCAGCCATTCTCCGAAACTCCATTCTTTTCCTCGGTTCGGCGATCGCCTCCGCAGCCCCGCCGCCGCCCGCGGACGGAGAAATGACGGACTCGCAGCGGGCCTCGCAGATTCTCGGGATCGGCCTTCCATCGCCGTCGGTTACGCCGGCACTCCGCCCCTGGATCGCCGATCGGAAGGTCGGAATCGTCGTGCTCTACCGCTCAAATCTGGCATCCGAAACGGAGGTTCGGAAGCTGACCGCGGAGATCCGCGAGCTGGCGGGAACGCCCTCGCTCGCGCCGATCGTCGCGGTCGATCAGGAAGGGGGAAGCGTCATCCGCTACGAGCCGGCAGCCATTCCCGGCGCGATGGCCCTCGGCGCGATCGGAAGCGAGAGGATTGCAAGAATCTCGGGGGCGCACGTCGGCTGTGCGCTTCGCTCGGCGGGAATCACCATGAACTTCGCGCCGACGCTCGATCTGAGCTCGGCCGCCGACTCGTCCGATCTCGGGACTCGCGCGATCTCCGACGATCCCGACCTGGTGGGACGGATCTCGACCGCGTTCCTGAACGGAATGCGCTCCGCGGGAGTTCTGGGAGTCGCGAAGCACTTCCCGGGTCAGGGATTCGCGACCGCCGATCCTCACCTCGGCGCGGCCGAGGTCGACCGTTCGCCGGAGCTGATGCGCCGGACCGATCTGGCTCCCTACGCCGCCGCGATCGAGTCAGGCGCCCTCGACGGCGTGATGGCCGCGCACGTGTCGTATCCGGCCTGGGCGGGGAGCGACGGGATCCCGGCGTCGCTTTCGCCTCGGTTGCTCCAGTCGCTGCTCCGCCGGGAGCTCGGATTCGACGGGCTCGTCGTCACGGACGCGATGCACATGCGGGGGATCGCCGAGGAGGGGGAGCAGGGGGAGCTGGTGGTGAGGGCGATCGAAGCAGGAGCGGACGTGGTGCTGGTGGTGAGTCCACGATCGGCCCACTCCGGCTACGTGGCTCTCCTGGAAGCGATGCGATCGGGGAGGCTCTCGCGCGCGCGGGTGGACGCGTCGGTGGCGCGAGTCCTCGAGGCGAAGAGAAGGGCGGCGCTGCCGGCGCCCGATTGCCGGCCGGATCCCGGCCTCGCCCTCGACCTGGCACGGCGAGCGGTCACCGTGGCGCCGCCGGTTCCCGTGCTCGATCTCCCGGCGGAGTTGTTCATCGGCGTGAGCGGGCCCCTGGCGGATGCGTTCGCCGAAGATCGGCGGATCCTTCTTCCCTTGAAACCAGGTACGAACCAGATCCGGCTGCTGACCGAGCAGATCGCGGAAATGGTGAAGCCGGACTCGCGCTGGATCGCGGCCATCCAGAATCGCTCGCAGGCCGGGATCATCGCGGGCGTGGTCGCGAGGCGACCGTCTGCACGTCTGGTGCTGGTGCTTCTCGGATCGCCCCACGACGCGGCCGGGATCGCGGCCGAGGCGAGAGTGTTCGCCTACGGATTCCGGGCGGAGTCGCAGCGGGCTGCTCTGGAGGTGCTGAAGGGCGAGCGCTGCGCGGCCGGGCGGCTTCCGGTCTCGGTCGAGGGAGTCGGCCCGATCGGAACCGGCGCCCGATGCGAGCCGGAGCTCAGCTCAGAAGCTCGAGGATCTCGGTGAGCGAGGTCCGGGCGCGCTGCGACACCTGATCGTCGGGGCGGCTCGCCGTCAGCCGAATGACCTTGTTGTACTGCTCGACCGCCCGTCCGAGGTCTCCGAGGTGCCGGTGGTAGATCTCCGCGAGGCAGAGCTTCGCTTCCGGGTTCATCGGATCGACCTCGAGGATCTTGTTCAGGAAGATGAGGGCCGCGTCGTACTTGCCGTCCTCGAGCGCCATCCGGTAGCGGAGCCGGTAGAGGGAGATCAGCTCGTGAGGCTCGGGGCTGAGCCAGGCGCCGGGGAGACAGGTGCGGAGGGCGGACAGAAGGCGACCGCGCTGGATGCCGTGAGGACCTTTGACCTGGATCCGCTCCATCCCTTCACACCCCTTCCCAGGTTGCTGACGTTATTTTAGGTGCCGGGAGGCGGGTCGTCAAGATGTTTACGAACCGCCTCAGCGCTCCCGCGAGAGGACGAAGTCGAGGGCCGCGGCGAGCGCCTGGCGAGCGGGGGAGTCGGGGAAGGGGTCGAGGGCGGCGCGTGCGCGGTCGGCGTAGTCGCGGGCGATGTCGCGGCTCTCGTCGATGGCGTCGTATCGGTTCGCGATGTCGACCAGATCGCGGGGATCGGTCGAGCCGAGGCTCTTTTCGGCCACCACCCGGTCGATGATCCTTCGTTCGGGGTCGGTGGCGCGGGGCCGGGCGAGGATCAGAGGAAGGGTGATCTTCCCCTCGCGCAGATCGGACAGGACGGGCTTGCCGAGAACGGCGGTGGAGGAGGTGTAATCGAGCACGTCGTCGATGAGCTGGAAGCAGATGCCGAGATTGCTGCCGTATTGAAACAGCAGATCTCCGGCGGGATGCTGAACCAGGTGGCCGGGGAGGCGGCAGGAGGCGCCGAACAGCGCGGCGGTCTTGCGCTCGATGACGTCGAAGTACTCGTCGCGAGTCAGATCGGGACGGCCGTTGAGCTCGAGGGCGAGGATCTCCCCCTCGGTCATCCGGATCGTGGCGGTCGAGAGGGTCTTGAGGACGTCGATGCTGCGGGCCTCGAGGGCGGTGTCGAGAGCGCGGACGTAGAGATAGTCGCCGACGAGCACGGTGAGGTGATTGCCCCACCGGTAGTTGATCGAGGTCTTGCCGCGGCGGACTTCGGCGTCGTCGATGATGTCGTCGTGGACGAGGGTGGCGGTGTGGATCATCTCGACGACGGCGGCGAGGATCACGTCGTGATCCCCCTCGTACTCGACCATGCTGGAAGCGAGGAGCAGCAACGCGGGACGGAGGCGTTTTCCGCCGCCGTCCAGGATGTGGTCGCCGACTTCGCCGATGGTCCGGACCGGCGAGTTGAAATGATCACGCAGCTCGGCTTCGACCCGCAGGAGCTTCGGTGCGATCAGGTCGAGGAACTGTTCGGGGCGAATCGAGCCGGCCGGCGGCGTCGGAATGCGGGTTCCGGGCGTGCTCACGGCTGCAAGAATATCCGATTCAAACCGGGGCGCAAAGCCGATTCAGCCCCTGTAATTGACGAACTGCAGCGGGATGCCGAAGTCCCGCTCGCGGGCCATGGCGATGACCCTCTGGAGCTCGTCTTTGTTCTTTCCCGCGATCCGGACCTGATCGCCCTGAATCGAGGCCTGGACTCGAATCTTCGCGTCCTTGACCATGCGGACGATCGCCTTCGCCTTGTCGGACTCGATTCCCTGCACAATCTTCGCGCGCTGCCGGACGGTCCCCATCGAGGCGTCTTCCACGTTCTGGTAGTCGAGCGCCTTGAGCGAGACTTTGCGCCGCACCAGTTTCTCCTCGAGAACGTCGCGGACGCTCTTGAGCTTCTGTGCGTCGTCCGAGACCAGGACGATCTCCCCCTCGCCGAGGGTGATCTCGCTCCTGCTCCCCTTGAAATCGAAGCGGTTCGCGAGCTCGCGCGCCGCCTGCTGTACGGCGTTGGCCACTTCCTGCATGTCGGTCTTCGACACGATGTCGAACGAGAACTCCTGCGCCATGTCGCTCGTTCCCTTCCCGCCCGCGATTTCAGTTCCGGACGACTTCCACACCCGGGGGAGGGGTGAATCGGAACGTCTCGGCCGCGATCCGCGCCGGCGTGTGGTTCGCGAACTCGAAAACCGTCCGGTTGCCCTGCCGGTCCGAATACTCGATCCGGCGGATCCGGTGATCCTTCGCCCCCGTCACCACCACCAGGTCCCGCACCAGGGCCGCCTCGCTCCGCGGCGTCAGCTCGGTGCGGATCGACCCCCCTTCGACGCTTTCGCGGACCGCGTACTCACGCTGCAGCGCGACGGCGTCCGCCAGGAGCACGAACGGCAACGCCTTCCGATCTTCCTCGCTCAGGGTCGCGACCGTCACCTGCCGGTCGTCCGGAGCGTAGAGCCACGAGGTCTCGCCGTCGAACACGAAAAGCTTCGACTCGGGACTCCGGTAGCTCCATCGCATCTGCGGCGCCGGGCCGAATATCACTTCCCCTCGTTCCACGCGGTCGCGCGTGAATCCCTTCGGGGTGAACTTCTGTACGAACTCCGCTTTCGTTCCGGCCGTCGCCGCGAGTGCCCGTTCCACGGACAGCTCGGCGGCGGGCGCGCTCGTGGTCAGGGCGAACAGCAGAGTGCTCGAGATGAACGCGATCTTCAAGGGTTCCTCCGTGCTTCGCGCGGGCGGTGCCGGCGCGTCTGGTGTGGCGTCGCGCCGGGACTCTCCCGGCGGGACGCTTCAGAGTTTCTCGACGTCGATGGAAACGACGGCGGAGTTGACAACAAACACGCGGTCGTTTTTGCTCCGGTCGTGAGGGTAGAGCCAGAATCCGCCGGCGGAAGGATTGTACTGGTTCGTGATGCCTCGGATGAGCTCGCCATCGGCGAACTCGACCGCGAGCGTGCTGCCGGGCGGCGTCTCGCCCGGGTCCGCCACCTCGCTGTCGTGGAGAAAGAACACCGCCTTGAGCTCGGTGAACGAGACCTCGCGCGGGGTGCCGTCCTGATTGGTCACCGCGACGGTCTGCCGGTCGGGGTCGATCTGAGGCGGGGCCCAGACGTGCTCGGTGCGGCCGCCGAGGTAGTGGAGAACGACGGGAACGGCGCTCGGACGGGCGTCGGTCAAAACAGCTCCAGCCCCCAGAGATCGTGGATGTGGAGGATTCCTTCGGCGCGCCCGGCATCGTCGACGATGAAGAGCGAGGTGATCTTCTTCTCCTCCATCACCTGAAGGGCGGCCGAGGCGAGCTGATCTCCATCGATCGTGAAGGGATCGCGTTTCATCGATTCCTGAGCGTTGCGCCGGAGCGCCTGTTCGTCGCGCTGAAGCAGGCGGCGGAGGTCTCCATCGGAGATCACCCCTTCGAGCCGCCCGTCCTCGGAGACCACGGCGGTGATGCCGAACCCCTTGCGCGACATCTCGTAGATCACGTCCTGCATGGGAGTGGAGAGCACCACGCGCGGCGCGTCATCTCCCGAGTGCATCAGGTCGCGGACCTTGAGGAAGCGCTTGCCGAGCTTTCCTCCGGGATGCAGGACCGCGAAGTCCTCCTCACGGAAACCGCGTGCGGTCAGCAGCGCCATCGCGAGCGCGTCTCCGAGCGCGAGCGTCGCGGTGGTCGATGCGGTGGGAGCGAGTCCGAGGGGGCACGCCTCCTTCGAGATGGCAGCGGAGAGATGGTGGTCGGCATGGTGCGCCAGGCTCGACGCGGGATTTCCGGTGATCGAGACGAGCGAGACGCCGAGCCGCTTGATCGCCGGCATCAGACGGAGAATCTCCTCGGTCTCGCCCGAATTGGAGATCGCCAGCACCAGGTCGCCCCGGACGAGCATTCCGAGATCGCCGTGGAGCGCCTCGCCGGGGTGCATGAAGAACGACGGCGTTCCCGTCGAGGCGAGCGTGGCGCTGATCTTCTTGCAGATGATGCCCGACTTCCCCATCCCCATGGTGACCACCCGCCCCGAGGACGCACGGATCAGATCGACGACCGCGATGAACTGCTCGTCGAGGTGGTTGATCAGACCGAGGATTGCATTCGCTTCGACTTCGAGAACGCGCCGCGCTTCGAGGATCGATGGGTGGATCTCCGCCGGCCCCTGCCGGCGCTCGGGCTTGCCCATGGCGGCGTGAATTGTAGCAGGGGAGGGGAGGGCGCGCCGGGCATCGGAGGGCATCCGATCCTCGAGGGCGGCCCGGCGAAGCGGCGGACTCGGGCGGGGGATTTCATCCGTGAAGCCGCTCTTCCGCCGGCGGGAGAGGCCCGGCACCCGCGCCCGCCCGGAGGTACGCTCTTCGCATTCTCCTGGGTGGACGGCGCGAGCCGAAAATCGATAAACTGGCGAAACCCGGCGTCTGCAGGGCCGCCATGGCCCTCCGCGCGAGGCTGCTGCGCGAGCGGAACCGGAGGGCGCGGCGCAAACCACGCGTCCGCAACGGCAAAGGGGAGATCATGACGGAAATCGCACGGGAATCGAAAGCGCTTCCGGTCCAGCCGAAATCGGTCCTATGGAATCCTTCTCCCCGGGAGCTGCGCGAGCTGACCGCGCAGATGCCCAATGCGCGGAAGACCGAGTTCGACAACTACAACGTCGCCACGCGCGTGGTCTCCCGCTCCAAGCTCTCGACGTTCATTGCGACGGACGATCCTTCCCGCCACTCCGACCAGACCATCACCCGCGCCGAGTACGACCGCATCTCGAAGCTCCAGGACGACTACATCCGCGGCCAGGAGATGATCGTCGTCGAGGGGTTCATCGGGAACGACCCGCAGCACCGGGTCCCGGCTCGACTCGTCATGGAGAAGCGGAACGCGAACATCGCGGCGATGCAGCAGCACCTCTACTACCCGGCGACGCCCGAGGAGCTCGAAAGCTTCGAGCCGAAGCTCCAGGTCGTCTACACGCCGAACCTGCCGATGCCCGGATACCCCGACGACCGCCTGATCGCCGTCGATCTCGAGAACGAGATCACGCGCGTGTTCAACTCCGATTACTTCGGGGAGTCGAAAAAAGGCGGCCTCCGGATGTGGAACAAGATCGTCTACGAGCGCGGCGGACTCGCGCTCCACGCCGGATGCAAGGTGATCCCGGTGAACGGCAAACACCGGGTCGGGCTGATTGTCGGCCTCTCGGGGACCGGCAAGACGACCACGACCTTCACCAAGCAGAACGACTCCTCGCCCGTGCAGGACGATTTCGCCGCGCTGATGCCGGGAGGGAAGGTCGTCGCCACCGAGAACGGCTGCTTCGCCAAGACCTTCGGGCTCAACGAGAAGGACGAGCCGACGATCTACCGCGCCTGCGCTTCGCGCCATGCTTATCTCGAGAACGTCTCGCTGGACGAAGACGGGAAGATCGACTATTTCGATACGTCCTACACGAAGAACGGCCGCGCGGTCATCCGGATGCAGGACGTGGCCGGGAGCTACGACGCACGCAGGATCGACAAGGCCGACTTCCTCCTGATCCTCAACCGCAACGACAACATCATTCCGGCCGTCGCGAAGCTCGAGGGAGCTCAGGCGGCCGCGTTCTTCATGCTCGGTGAGACGAAAGGAACGAGCGCCGGCGGCGCGGCCGAGGCCGGCAAGTCCCTCCGCGTTCCCGGCACGAACCCCTTCTTTCCCCTGCTGCACGCTCTCCAGGGCAACCGCTTCCTCGAGCTGTTCGAGAGCTCGCCGATGGAGGTCTACCTGATGAACACCGGGCGGATCGGCGGCGGCGACGACGACGACCGCGCCAAGAAGGTCCGGATTCAGCACTCCTCGGCGATCGTCAAGGCCATCGCGGAAGGGACCATCGAGTGGGAAACGGACCCCGACTTCGGCTATCGAGTCGCCAGCCGCGTGCCGGGAATCGACGACGCCGACTATCTCCAGCCGCGACGGCTCTACGAGCGCCAGGGGCGGATGGACGAGTACCAGAAGCTGGTCGAGCGCTACCTCCGCGAGCGGAAGGAGTACCTCCGCAAATGGGAAGGGCTCGACCGGCGGATCGTCGAAGCGATCTGACCGGGGCGCCTGGAGCGTCTGGAGCGTCTGGAGCGTCTCGGGCGTCTGGAGCGTCTCGGGCGTCTTGAGCGTCTCGGGCGTCTCGGGCGTCTCGGGCGTCTCGGGCGTCTCGAGTGATTCTCTCGCGGTCTTCGAACCGCCGAGACGCTCCGGACGCTCCAGACGCTCCAGACGCTCAAGACGCTCCAGACGCTCCAGACGCTCCAGACGCTCCAGACGCCTCACGTCTCGACGTGGAGGAACATGTAGAGCGCGGCGATCATGAACAGGACGTTCGCGCTCCAGGCGGCCAGGATGCCGGGAAGGTTGCCGACCTCGCCCAGCTTGCTGAACACGCCGAACAGGCTCCAGTAGACGAACGCGAGAAAGAGCGCGATTCCGATGCCGTAGAGCGCCCCCTTCTTTCCCATCCTGAACGAGAAGGGGAGGGCGATCAGCGCCATGACCACGCTGATGAAGGGCCATGACGTCTTTTCCCAGAGCCTGACGGTCAGCTCGTCGGCGGAGTAGCCGAGACGTCTGAGATTGGCGATGTAGCGGCGCAGCTCGGCCCAGGTCATCTGGTCGGGCGCCTTCGCTTCGACCTCGAACCAGGAGGGCCGCTCCGGATAGTGCAGCCGGACCGGACGCGAGAGCGGCGTGTAGGACGAGCCACCGTCGTCTCCGAACGAGCGCATCCAGCCGTTCAGGAACACCCAGCCGGTGCCGTCGAAGCGCGCCTCGTCCGCCCAGACTCGCCGCGTGAGGCGAAACTCGCTCGGATGGAACTCGAAGACCTGGATTTCCGACAGGGTCCGCGAGGAGCGATCGTAGCCGAGGAAGTTGAACATGTAGCGTCCCTTCCCGAACACCCACTGCCGCTGCTGCTCCGGCGAGTACGCGCTCGCCGTCTCCCTTCCGCGAATGTGCGCGCGCAGCTCCGCCACACGCTGGTTCGAGTACGGCAGCACGAAGTCGTGGAGGAAGTACGACACCACGCTGATCGTGGCCGCGACGGCAACGACCGGCAGCGCGATCCGGTACAGCGAGATCCCATTGGCCTTGATCGCCGTCACCTCGTTGTTCTTCGACAGGATCCCGAACGTGATGAGCGTCCCGACGAGAACCGAGATCGGAAGGACCCAGCTCAGGATCTGCAGCATCAGATATCGGTAGTACGAGGCCACCACGTCGAAGGGGATGTCGTTCTCGCCCACGTGCCCGGCGATCTCCGTGTAATCGACCACCACGAACAACACCGCCGTCGAGAGCACGACGAGCGCCAGAATCTTGGCGAACTCGATCAGGACGTAGCGGTCGATCGTGTTCGGGAACGGAATGTCCAGACGCTGCAGCAGAGATCCCTCGTCCCGCGCGAGCTCCTTTTTCCGGTCCGCGGGGCGTTTCCATCGCGCCAGCCGGCGCAGGGGAGCGATCAGCCGCCGCAGCCCGCCCGCCCTCCGGTCCGTCCCCGTCTTCCCGAGCAGCCAGAGTCCGGCCCCCAGCAGAACCGCGTTCGCCAGCCACATCGAGATCCCTGGAGGGAGCCGGCCCGAGCGCGCCAGATCCTCGCCGTTGTTCAGCAGGATGTAGTAGAGAAGGATGATCGCGATGCTCAGCGAGAAGCCCGAGCTCCTGCCTCCGCGGCGGTTCGTGATCCCGAGGGGCAGCCCGAGCACGCCGAATGCGATGCAGGCGAACGGGATCGCGAACCGGGTGTGGATCTCCACCCGGATGAACCGCTCGTCGAGCGCGTCACCCTCGGCCTGGGCGCGGCGGAGCCGCTCCAGCAGCTCGGTCAGGCTCATCTCCTTGAGCGACTTCGCGAGCGACCGCGTCTCGAGCTCGCCGAGCGAAGGATCGTCCAGCAGGATCTGCTGCGCCTCGTTCCGATTCAGATCGTATCGCTCCGGTTTGTCGGGTGACAGCACGTGCGTCTCGGGTCCCTCGAGGTCCAGCCAGACCTGCCGCGTCCCGCTCGTCACCGAGAGACGTCCCGCATCCGCCACGATGATCCGCTGCTGATCGGGATCGCTCGTGTCGGCGATGAAGATCCCTTTCCACAGTCCCGTGGCCGTCTCGACGTCGTCGATGTAGATCACCCGGTCCTCGTACTCGTCGAAGAAAACCCGAGGCTTGATCTCGCGCTCCACGGCCGAGGTCAGCAGATCGACCCGGCGCTTCTGCAGCGCCGCGTTGCCCCACGGAAGAACCCAGATCATCAGGACGAGATTGACGAGGAACACCGCGACGGAGAAGTAGAAGACCGGCCGGTAGATCGCCGCCGGCGACTGACCCGCCGACTGCATGGCGATGATCTCGGAGTCGGCCGAGAGCCGGCCGATGGCGATGAGGATCCCCACCAGCAGCGACATCGGGATCGTCAGCACGACGATGTGCGGGAGCGCCAGGGCGAGCAGCTCGAGGACGATCGAGAACGGCAGCGACCGTTTGATGATCATCTCCGCGAAGTCGAACAGGTTCTTCATCAGGATGATGAAGGTGTAGAAGCCGAACCCGAGCAGGGTCGGCGGGAGAAGCTCGCGGAGGACGTAACGGGTCAGGATGCGCATCGGTGCCGAGCGGGCGGATCAGCCGCAAGCGGCCGCGCCGCAATGGGTTGAAGAACGCGCGGCGAGGGAGATTTGTTGCCGGCCGCCCGATTTCCGCAGCGTCTCATAAGAGAGATTATGTTAAGTCGCGTCTTGGGCGTCTTGGGCGTCTTGGGCGTCTGGAGCGTCTTGGGCGTCCGGGCCGTCACGGCACTCTCCGAGGGGACACCCCCCCCATACCGCCACGACGCTCAGGACGCCCAAGACGCCCAAGACGCTCCAGACGCCCAAGACGCTCCAGACGCTCCAGACGCCCTAGACGCTCCAGACGCTCCAGACGCACCAGACGCCCCAGACGCCCTAGACGCTCGAGACGCCTACTTCTCGAGTCGCTCGATGACCGCGCGGAGGGCGGCGATGACTTCCTTCTTGTCGACTTCCGACTTCCGGAAGCGGAGGCTGAGGGTGAACGGCAGGCTCCGGTCCTTCAGATCGAAGCGGTAGTTCCGGGGGCGGCCGGCCTTCTTCGGCTCGACCCTCCTGGAGGTCGCTCTCCGGACATCCTGGCGGGTGATCTCGCCGCGGGAGAAGCGGTCGACCAGCTCCTCCATCGCCTCCTCACTCCCCGCCCGGGCGATCTGGACCAGGACGGACTTGCTGGCGATCCCCCCCTCGCGGCAGAGGACGCGAATCCGGTCGGGGATCTCATTGAGCTGGAGGACTTCGGTGATGGTCGTGCGGGATTTGCCGAGGACCTGGGAGATCTTCTCATGGGTGTAGCCGAATTTCTCCTGGAGGAACCGGAACCCTTCGGCTTCTTCGAAGGGGGTGAGGTCCTTCCGCTGGATGTTCTCGATCAGGGCGATCTCGAGGGCTTCGCGGTCGTCGGCGTCGAACTCGATGGCGGGGATCTCTTCGAGGCCGGCGGCGGTGGCGGCGCGGAAGCGGCGTTCTCCGGAGATGATCTGGTAGCGGCCGGGGCCGAGCTGGCGGACCAGGATCGGCTCGAGCACCCCCTTCTCGCGGATCGATGCGGTGAGCTCGTCGAGGTTCCCGATGTTGGTTCGCGGCTGCTCGGGATTGGGCTCGATGAGCGAGAGCGGGATCATCGATCCGACGTGGGCGGAGGATCGTTTGGCGAGCTCGTCGACGAAGTGGGCGTCGTGTCGCATGCGTGCGCGTTCGGGAAGTCCACGTTTCATCGTCTTCGAGCTCCAGCCTCGGACCGCGGAGAGACCCGCGGGTCGGTCCATCCACCCGCGCTACACACGGGACAGTATCTCCTCGGAGAGCGAGTAGTACTCCATCGCGCCGCTCGATCGTGGCGCGAACGTGAAGATCGACTCCTTGTACGCCGGGCTCTCTTCGAGTCGGATCGACTTGGTGATCATCGTCTGGAAGAGGCGGTCGCCGAACACCTCCCGGATCTGGTCGTGAATGTCCTTGGCCAGAGTCGTCCGCTTGTCGTGCATGGTGATCACGACGCCGAGAAGCTGCAGATTCGGGTTCGGCCTGGACTTGATCTTGTCGATGGTCTCGAGCAGGTCGTCCGTCCCTTCGAGAGCGAAATAGGACGACTGGATCGGCACCAGGACGTGGGTCGACGCGACCATGGCGTTGACGGTGATCATGCCGAGCGTCGGTGGGGTGTCGATGAAGACGTAGTCGTACTCGCTCCCCACGTCGCCGAGGCGATCCTTGAGGCGGTAATGACCGTCCATCTCGCCGATCAGCTTGGACTCGAGCTTCGCGAGGGCGATCCGGGAGGGAGCCAGATGGAGGTTCTCCACCGACGTCGGAATGATGACCTCCCTCAATCCGAGCTCCTCGGAGACCAGCACGTCGAACATCGACCTCTCGATCGAGCGGACGTCCACGTAGCTCATCGTGGAGTTCGACTGGGGATCGAGATCGATCAGGAGGGTCTTGAACCCCTTGTTGGCGACGGCTGCGGCGAGATTGATCGCGGTCGTGGTCTTTCCCACTCCGCCCTTCTGGTTCGCGACGGTGATGATCATTCCGTGAGTCCGATTCTACAGCGTCTTGAGCGTCTTGAGCGTCTGGAGGGTCTGGAGCGTCCGGTGTGCCTGGGGCGTCATCTTTCGCTGAAGTCTTCTTCGGCGGTTCGACGTTTGCTCTCATCCGGCGGAAACCGCGGCTGGCACAGCCCAGACGCCCAAGACGCTCCAGACGCTCCAGACGCTCCAGACGCTCCAGACGCTCCAGACGCTCCAGACGCCCAGGACGCCCTAGACGCCCAAGACGCCCCTACATCTTGTATTTTCCGAGGTCCTCGGGGCTGACGCTCTCGAACCACTTCCGAAGCCGGTCGTCGGTGTCCTCTTCGGGGACGATGGTCTGAGCCTGTTCGAGGACCGCCTGCTCGACGAAGATCGGCGAGGCGGTGCGGAGTGCGAGGGCGATCGCATCGCTGGGACGGGCATCGATCTCGAGGCTCTTCCCTCCGACGGTCATGAGGATCAGGGCGTAGAAGGTCGACTCGCGGAGCTCGCTGATGACGATCCGCTCCACGGTTCCCTCGACCGTGGAGATCACGTTCCGGAGCAGGTCGTGGGTCATCGGCCGCGGGGTGTCGATGTTCTCGAGCTGGAGGGCGATGGCATTGGCCTCGAACACGCCGACCCAGATCGGCAGGAAGACCTTCTCCTCGCCGTCCTTGAGGACGACGATGGGAGAATTGGAGACCGGGTCGAGCATCAGCCCCTTGATGGTCATCGGAATCAGAGTGCTCACGCGACGGCCTCCCCTCGCAACGAGTGATGAAGCGCGTGATCGATCCGCACGGGAACGAGCTCCCCGATCGAAGCGGGACGGGCGCTCGTGAAGTTCACGGTCCAGTTGTGCTCTGTTTTGCCGGCCAGGACCTCCGGACTCTTCGCGCTCGACCCCTCGTACAGCACCGGGACGATCCGGCCGACCCAGCTCCGGAGCGTCCTCCGCTCGAATCGCTCCTGCAGAGCGAACAGCCGCCCGAGTCGCGCCGCGGCGACGCCGTGCTCGACGGGGGGCCCGAGCCGCGGCGCCGGCGTTCCCGGCCGCGGCGAGTAGAGGAAGCCGAAGAGTGATCCGTATCCGACCTTCTCGACCAGGCTCAGCGTCTGCTCGAAATCCTCCTCGGTCTCTCCCGGGAATCCGACGATGATGTCGGTCGAGAAGTTCATCCCGGGGATGGCCGTCCGGATGCGCTCGATCACGTCGAGATACTGCTCCCGGGTGTAGAGGCGCTTCATCCGGCGCAGCACGCGCGAGGAGCCCGACTGGACGGGAAGATGGAGGTAACGGCAGATCACCGGGTAGTCCCGCATCACCTCGATGAGGCGGTCGGTCACCTCGGCGGGGTGGGAGGTGACGAACCGGAGGCGGAGCAGCCCGGGAAGGCGGGCGATCGTCTCGAGCAGGCCGGCGAAGTCGGTTCCGCTCTCGGGGCAGCGGTAGGCATTGACGGTCTGTCCCAGCAGCTCGACCTCGGCCCTCCCCTGCCGCAGCTCCCAGCGGATCTCGCCGACGATCTCCCGCATCGGGCGCGAGACCTCGCGGCCGCGCGTGGTCGGAACGATGCAGAAGGTACAGTTCTTGTTGCACCCTTCGATGATCGTGACCTGAGCGCGCACGCGGGAGGGGCGGTCGATCGAGAGATAGTCGTATCGCCTGTCGGCGGGAAAGTCGACCGCGACCTTCCGCGTCCCGTCGAGGAGCTGATCGAGGGCGCCGACGTTACCCGGACCCATGACGAAGTCGACCCAGGGGGCGCGGGCGAGGATGGCTTCTCCTTCCTGCTGCGCGACGCAGCCGGCGACGCCGACTCTCACGCCGGACCGCCCGACCCCGCGGAGCTCGCCGAGCCGGCTGAAGACCTTGTTCTCGGACTTGTCCCGGATGCTGCAGGTATTGAGCAGAATCAGGCTCGCCCGGGAGGCATCCTCGACGCGTCGCCAGCCGCGGAGCCGGAGCTGTCCCGCGAGGCGCTGCGAATCGAGGTCGTTCATCTGGCAGCCCCAGGTCTCGATGAAGAACGCTTTCTCGCTGGTCGAAGCGGTCATGGTTTGTAGACGTTCGATGTCTCGCGCGACAGCCGCTGGTAGTCCCGCCGTACGCGCTCGAGCTCTTCGCGCTTCTCGGCGAGTCGGTCGCGGGCGTCCTTCCAGCGGTCCTGAAGGACTTCCTCGCGATAGTTCAGGTCCCCTTCGTCGAAGTACTCGTCCTGAGTGCGGCGGAGGTCGCGATCGAGCCGCGCGATCTCCTCCTCGAGCCGCTCGATCTTCGCCTTCGCGTCCGCGGCGGCCTGCTCCTTCGCCTTCTTTTCCGCGGCCATGCGGGTGAAGACCTGGTCGGCGGGCTCGGCCTGATGTCGGATCTCCCCGGGCTGGCCCTCGAAAACGGTCACCCGTCCGGTGGATTGCTTCACGGTCTCGTCGGTGATGACCACGCGCGACTTGTCGCCCTTCTCGCGTGCGAGCCGCCCCCGGCGAGCCGCCTGGACCAGGGGCGAGTCCTCTTCGCCCTTCCCGGCGGCGGAATCCTTCGCGCCGGCGGACGCGCTCTTCGCGTCCCCGGACGAAGCGCCCTTCCGGCTATCCGATTTCGATTTCGCGGCCGCCTCGTCGGCGCCGATCGGTGTCGCCGCCCAGAGGATCAGCAGCGCGATCGCGAGCAGTCGTCCCATCATGCGGTCCTCCTGATGATACCAGCCGGTTCGGCCCCTGCGGTGGACAACACCAGCGGCCACGAGGTCATTTCGGCGCCCGAGCGCCCCCTGCGCCTTCAGGAGGTGCGCGTGGCGAATCCGCTGGGGAGACGCATGGCGACGCTCTCGATCACGAACTCCTCGATCTCCTGCGCGGTCCTCTTCTGGAGGGCCTGGGCGGCGATGCGCCGGCAGTCGCGGTGGCGGACCGATCGGATGACTTCCTTCATCATCGGGATGGAGGAAGGGCTCATCGAGAGGATCTCGAGCCCCAGCCCGACCAGGACGACGGCGTAGAGCGGATCGGCGGCCATCTCGCCGCACATCGAGACGGGGATTCCGGCATCGCGTGCCGAGTCGATGACGAACTTGATCAGGCGCAGGATCGCGGGATGGAGCGGCTCGTAGAGGTAGTTCACGTTCTCGTTCGAGCGGTCGATCGCGAGGGCGTACTGGATGAGGTCGTTCGTGCCGATGGCGAAGAAGTCGGCCTCGGTCGCCAGGATGTCGGCCGTCATCGCCGCCGAGGGGACCTCGATCATGATTCCGACCTCGAGCTCGCGGTTGTATTCGATCCCCTCGGCATCCAGCTCGTTGCGGATCTCGCGCAGGAATGATTTGGCCTGCCGGAGCTCCTGGATCCCCGACACGAGGGGGAACATGATCTTGATCCTGCCGTGGGCCGAGGCGCGGAGCAGTGCGCGGAGCTGAGTCCGGAACATGTCGCGGTGCCTCATGCAGAGCCGCAGCGCCCGCAGACCGAGCACGGGGTTGTCCTCGCGCGAGCCCATCACCTCGCGGGCCAGCTTCTTGCCGCCCAGGTCGAACGTGCGGATCACGGCCCACTCGGGACTGACCTTTTCGGCGATCCTGCGGTACATCTCGAAGTGCTCCTCTTCGGTCGGCAGAGCGGGGCTCTTCGAAATGTAGAGAAACTCGGAGCGGTAGAGCCCGATCCCCTCCGCGCCGTATTTTCTCGCGTCGTCCAGCTCTTCGAGCAGCTCGATGTTCGCCTGCAGCGCGACCTTCCGCCCGTCGCGCGTGACCGCCGGGATGTCCCGATTCTCGAGCAGACGCTTCTCGTACTCCTCGTGGCGGGTCACCTTGCTCCGGTATTCCTCGATCAGCGCGGGCGTCGGATTGACCACCAGCGTGCCTTCGTAGCCGTCGACGATCACGAGCTCCTCGTTGTCGATGACCTCGGTCAGGCGGGGCACGCCGATCACGGCGGGAAGGAACAGCGACTTCGCGATGATGGACGTGTGCGAAGTCCGGCCGCCGCTCTCGGTGGCGAAGCCGACGATCGGCTTGCGGTTGAAGTGAATCGCGTCCGAGGGCGTGAGGTCGTCGGCGAGCATCACCACGTCGTGGTCGATCTCGGACAGATCGTGGTGCGAGAGACCGTGCAGGTTCTTCAGCAGGCTCATCCCGACGTCCTTGACGTCCTCTCCCCGGTCTCGGAGGTACTCGTCCTCGAAGCTCTCGAACCGCGCCTCGAGCTCTTCCTGGACTTCGAACAGGGCCCATTCGGCGTTGACCCGCTCCTGCTCGATCTTCTGGATCACCTTGTCGGCGAAGGCGGGGTCGCCGGCGATCATCGCGTGCGCCTCGAAGATCGACGCATACTCGTCCCCGATCGAGCGCGCCACCTTGTCCTTGAGCTCGTACAGATCGCCTCGGGTCCGGTCGAGCGCCTCCACGAATCGCTCGACTTCCCGAGGCACGTCGTCCTCCTTGATCGGAACCCGGAACACCGAGGTGAGCTTCTCCACGATCAGCGCATGGCCGATCGCGATCCCCGGCGACACGCCGATCCCCTTGTACGTCCGGATCTCGCTCCGGACGTCGCGGGACGACTTACGCTGTTTCGGAACCAGCACCATCTACTCCGATTCGTCGAATTTCGAGTCGATCAGACTCTCGATCGACTCCACCGCCTCGGTCTCGTCTTCCCCCGAAGCCGTCACCGTGATCTTCGTCCCCTGCCCCGCCGCCAGCAGCAGGATCCCGAGAATGCTCTTCGCGTCGACCTGGTCGCTCCCTTTCCGAACCTTGATGTCGCTCTTGAACCGCGCCGCGGCGTGAACCAGCTTCGCAGCCGCCCGGGCGTGGAGCCCGAGCTTGTTCCGGATCTCAATCTCCCTGCTGATCACGTTCCTCCCCGTCGTTCCGATCCTCCATCGCCAGCAGGTCCGAGGCCACGCGGATCGACTTCGACCCCTTCTCCCGGATCAGATGCGCCGCCTCGGAAAGGTCCCCCGCCCCATCCTTGAGCGATACGAACTTCATGATCATCGGAAGGTTCACGCCCGTCACGATCTCCACCCGATCCTTCTCCAGGAACGAGAGCGAGATGTTGCTCGGCGTGCCACCGAACATGTCCGTGAAGATGATGACTCCGCATTCGCGACCGATCCGCTCGAGAGCCTGACGGATCTTCTCCCGCGCCTGCTCCACCGTCTCGGTCCACTCCAGAGGAACGGCCTCGATTCCAGCCAGCTCTCCCTCGATGGTCTCCGCGGCATGCAGCAACTCGTACGCGAGCCTTCCATGAGTGACGATCAGACCGCCGATCAAGATGGGTGAACCTCCTCGGCGGAACGCGCGCGGCGCTCCGCGCCGGGTGACCCGGCCGACAAACCGCAAATTCTAACATCCGAATGGGTTAGGCCATTCGCGCCCCACCCCTCCCCCCTCCCCTCCCCGGCGCCGCCACCGAGGCCGACTCGCGGACCGTTGGCGAGTCGGGAGGAACGGGTCGGCTGCTACCAAAATTAGCCTCAACTCCCGCTGTTCATGATGCGTTCCGACAGCGGTTCGCCGGGCGGCGATTCGGGCTCGGCGGCCATCGCCTCGAGGACGTCGCGGAATCGCCCGTCGATCGCCTCGAGATCGGCCGGGTCGAGGCCGGAGCTCTCGAGGCTGCGGCGGACCAGCACCGCGTGTCGGAGAAGGAGCTGTCGTCCCGGCTCGCTCGAGGTCGCGCGGATGACCTGGGCGAGTCTGGACAGCAGGTGCAGGGCGACCGCCGGAAGGCGGGCCGAGGCCTGCCGGATCGGATGAAACGAGGCGTCGGCGATCCGCTCGAGACTGGTCAGCGGGACGACGAGGCGAAGCGTCCCTTCCCCATCGGTGAACCTTCCCGTCGGAAGGTCGCCCTCGGCGGCCCGCGCGAAGCCGGAGGCGAGGCGGTCGATGCAGGCATCGGCGGTGAACGGGTCGTTGAGCGAGGGGGAGAGGGCGCGCAGCGCCATCTCGACCAGCCGGGAGACCGAGAACTCGAGGTCCTGCGTCGGCGTGCGGATCGGTCCGACCGCGACGGCGGCCCGGATCCACTCCCCATCCCCGACCGCTTCGACCGGCGTGGCGTCGGCGAGCGACGCGCGGTCGAACACGAACTCTCCCGGGGCGCGGCGGAACCGCACCACCGCCCCTCTCGCGAACGCCTCCCGGACGATCTGCCACGAATCGATCGCCTGAACGTATCCGGTCGCTCGCGCCTCGACTGGAACCCAACCCCGATCCGGCAGCGGTTCGTCTCCCCGCGCCGATTCCCCCGCTTCGGCGTGCGCCTGATCGATCGCGGCATCGAGCTCCCGCCCGACCCGGCTGATGATCGAATCGGCCTGAATCGACCGCGACACGTGATGGATGAAATAGACCAGGACCAGAAGGGCGATCGCCGCGAGCAGAACCGCCACGGTGATCGACAGATGCGGAACCCTCGCCGATTCGTCTCCGCTCCGGATCGTCCGAGCGACCAGAATGCAGTAGAGGAACAGCGACGTGAAAGTGCCGAGGACGACCTGCGTTCCGCGGTCAGTCATGAAATTGCGCAGCATCCGCGGCCCGAACTGCTGCGAAGCGAGCGAGAGCGCGACGATCGTGACCGAAAAGACCACGCCGGCAACCGTGATCATCGACCCGGCGATGGTCGAGAGCACCTGCCGCGCTCCCTCCGGTCCTCCTCCGTAAACCCAGGGACCGAGCAGCCCGTCCGTGTCGACGTAGTCGCGGTCGAAACGGGGGAGCCCGAACGCGAGAGCCGTCGCGGCGCTCATCATGAACGTCGGAACGAACCATAGGCTCGTTCGCAGCGACTCGAGCAGCTGGAGGATCCGGGCGCGCATCAGGAGCTCCTTCGACATTCGAAGAGCTTGCCAAGCGACGGAACCCGCCGGCCGGCGCCGGCGGCGTGAACCTAGCGGTTGCAGTCGCGGTGGGTGACCTCGACCGAATATCCGGCGTCGCCGAGAGCTCGCCTCAGGCGCTCGCCGACCGCGACCGAGCGGTGCCTTCCCCCCGTGCAGCCGATGCCGATGGTCAGATAGCTCTTCATCTCCTTCTCGTACCGAGGCACGACGTAGAGCAGGAAATCGGAGAGCCGGTCGACGAACTCGCGGTACTCCGGCTGCGCCTCGAGATACTCGATGATCTCGAGATCGAGGCCCGTCTTCGGGCGAAGCTCGTCGACGAAATGAGGGTTCGGCAGAAAGCGGACGTCGAACATCAGGTCGAGATTGTAGGGAAGGACGTACTTGTAGCCGAACGTGACGATGTTGATGAGCATCTCGCGCTCGTAGCCCGAAAGGCCGAAGCGGCGTATGACCTCGGCCTTGAGCTCGTGGACCGAGAACTGGGAGGTGTCGAGAACCATGTCGGCCATCGCCTTGACGTCGTCGAGCGTCCGGCGCTCCGACTCGATGGCTTCGGTCATCGGAAGCTCGGGGTCGTACGGGTGCGGGCGTCGGGTCTCGGAGAAGCGGCGCGCGAGCACCTCGTTCGAGGCCTCCAGAAAGATGAGCATCGCCTCGGGATTCGCTCTCTTGATCCGTTCCCGATAGATCGTGGGGAAGTCCTCGGCGAATCCCGGGGTCCGGACGTCCACGACGATTCCGATCCGGGTATACCCCTCGCGCGTGACGTGCTCGATGAGCGAGTCGATCATGTGCACGGGGAGGTTGTCGGTGCAGTAGAACCCGAGGTCCTCGAGGGTGCTGTGCGCGTAGCTCTTGCCGGCGCCGGACAGGCCGGTGATGACGACCAGATACTCCGGACTCATTTGTTTCCGCGTCCCCGGCGGCGGGCGTGGTCGATCTCGAGGTTCTTCTGGCGCATCATCAGCTCGCGGCTCTTGAGGCTGCGGAGCTGCGAGGTGGCCGCCGCCGCGTCCCCCGGCGGTGGGAGCTCGGGCTCGACTTCGATGACGTCCGCCGCTTTGCGCGCGAGGTACTCGTCGAGCTGCCGCGCGAAATTCTCGGCCGAATGGTATCCCTGGAGCTTGAGCAGATGATTGCGGGCGGCGACCTCGACCAGCAGGGCGAGGTTGCGCCCCGAAGCGACCGGAAGACGGACCAGCGGCTTGGAAACGCCCAGGCACTCGTAGCGCTCCCCTTCCACGCCGAGGCGCTCGTATTCGGTCCCCTCGATCCACTTCTCGAGCTTGACCACGATGTCGATCGGTTTGATGTCGCGCGTCGACGAGACGCCGAACAGATCCTTGATGTTGACGATCCCGATGCCGCGGAGCTCCATGTGGTGCGGAAGAATCTCCGAGGCGTAGCCGAGGAGCACGTCGTTCGGATGCCGCCGGACGATCACCATGTCGTCCGCGATGAGCCGATGTCCCCGATACACCAGATCGAGCGCGCACTCGCTCTTACCGATGCCGCTGTCGCCGATCAGCAGAACGCCGATCCCGTAGACGTCGAGCAGCCCCGCGTGCAGCGTGATGTGCGGGGCCATCGACTCCTCGAGGAAGTACGTGATCCGCGTGATCGTGTGGGACGTCAGCGCGGACGTGGCGAACAGCGGCACCGAGCGGTTCTCCGATTCGTGGATGAGCTCCTGCAGCGGAGGCATCCCCTTGGTCACGATGAAACACGCCACGTCGAGACCGGCCACGTCGCGAATACGCTTCTCCCGCAGCCGGGCCGGCAGGCCCTGGAGATACTTCGTCTCCGACTCCCCGATGATCTGCACCCGCCCCGGCTTGATGTACTCGTAATATCCGGCGAAGGCGAGACCCGGCTTCTGGATACGCGGGCGGAGGATGGTGCGGTCCAGCCCGTCTCCTCCCGTCACGAGCTCGAGGTGGAGGTCTTCGAGCTCGGGGGAGAGCAGGATCTGAACGGGGGCCTGAACGAAGTCTTCCTGGTTCATGAGGCCGCAACCAGCGGCCTATTGTAGCCGTTTCCGGGAGCCGGTCCGTGCGCGCGGCCGCCGTGCGATCAGAACTCGGGAGCGATGAGCCCGAAGTCGTTGTCCCGCCGCCGGTAGATGACCGTCACCTTGTCGGTGTCGAGATCGCGGAAGACGATGAACTCGTTTCTGGAGTCGTCGAGGGTGATCGCGGCCTGCTCGACCGACATGGGGCGGATCGGAAGGGCGGTCTGCCGGATGATTCGGGGGGCGGTCTTGCGGTCGGTGGAGCTGCGATCGGACCGCTCGCCCGAGCCGGCCGTCCGGCCCGCCGGCTGCGTGCTCCCCTTCTTCCGATGATCGGTGATCTTCTTGCGATTCTTCGTCGCCTGGGTCTTGAGGTGGTCGATCGTGGTGGTGATGGCATCCTCCATCGTGTCCGCTTCCTGGATCGACTTCACGTCCTGGTTCTTGCCGATGATGATCATCTCGCAGATGTTCCGGTGTTTCTCGACGTTCAGGACGCAACGGATCTCGATGACGTCTTCGAAGAAGCGCGTGACTTTATCGAGTCTCTTGAGGATGAGCTCGCGGATCCGGTCGGGCACTTCGTAGTTGCGGCCTGAGATCTCGATGTTCATGTCTGCTCCTCCTGCCCGGGGGCTCAGAAAATCTGCTTGCGATCCGTGGAGGACGGGATATTGAGCTCGTCGCGGTACTTGGCGACGGTCCTGCGCGCGATGTTGATCCCCTCGTCGTTGAGGATCTTCATGATCTTGGAGTCGGAAAGGGGCTTGCGGGGATCCTCCTCGGTGATGTACGCCTGAATCTTGCGCTTGACGGTGAGGCTGGAGATGTCGCCGCCGAAGTCGGAGTCGATTCCACTGTGGAAGAAGTACTTCATCAGAAAGAGGCCGCGGGGGGTGTGCATGTATTTGTTGGAGACGACGCGGGAGACGGTCGACTCGTGCATCTGGATGTCGTCGGCGACGTCGCGCAGGACCAGGGGGCGGAGAAAGTCGATGCCCTTGTCGAGAAACTCGCGCTGATGCTTGACGATCGATTCGGCGACCTTGTAGATGGTCCGCTGGCGCTGGTCGAGCGACTTGATGAGCCAGACCGCCGAGCGGATCTTCTCCTTGATGTAGTTGACGGTCTCTCCGTCCTTCTTGGAGTCCATCGAATGCAGCATCTGGCGATAACTGCCGTTGATGCGCAGCTTCGGCATGCCGTCCTCGTTGAGCTGGATGATGTACTCGTCGCCGATCTTGTGGATGTACACGTCGGGCTCGACGTAGATCGCCCGCTCGTTGCTGTATTTCCGGCCCGGCTTCGGATCGAGGCTCTTGATCACTTCGATGACGCCCTCGAGCTGCTTGAGCTCGATCCCGAGCAGCTTCGCGAGCTGGACGAAGTGACGGTTCATCACCATGTCCCACTGCTCGCTGATGACCCTCTCGGCCAGCGGATCGTCGAGCTCGAGCTGCGCGAGCTGCAGAAGCAGACACTCCCGCAGGTCCCTCGCCCCCACCCCGATCGGATCGAACGTCTGAAGCAGGCCCAGCGCCTCCCCGATCTCCTCGCCGGTCGCTCCGGTCCCTTCCCCGATCTCCTCCTCCGTCGCCCGGAGGTAGCCGTCCTCGTCGATGTTTCCGATCAGGAACGTCGCCACTTCCTTGATCTCCGGCGAGGCGTCCGACATCGAGAGCTGCCAGCTCAGATGGTCCGTCAGGTCCGGCGGACGCGTCAGCGTGTTCTCGATCGGGAACTCCTCGTACTCCTCCGACATCCGGGGGTTGTACCCGTACTCGATGTAGTCCTGGAAGTAGGCGTCGTAGTCGATCTCGTCGAACGAGTCCTTTTCCTCGGCCTTCTGCTCCTCCTCCTTCTTTTCCTCCTCGGCCTTCTTCTCCTGCTCCTTGGCGTCCTCGGATTCTGCTTCTTCGGCCTTCGTCTCTTCCTGCTCCTGCGCCTCGTCGAGCAGCGGATTCTCGAGCAGCTCCTGATTGAGAACCTCCTGAAGCTCGAGCTTGCTCAACTGCAGCAGCTTGATCGCCTGCTGCAGCGAAGGCGTCATGATCAGCTTCTGCGAAAGCTTCAGATGGAGCTTTTGTTCGAGTGCCATAAGGGGGTGGTTCCGGCTCGGACTCCTCAGTGTCTCAACATAACGCCGGGGCGCCGACGCGGCCTGGAACGGCTCGGGCGGTCGGCCGGGCGGGGGGGTCGGTCCTAGTGGAGATTGAACGCCTCCCCGAGGTAGATCCGGCGGACTTCGGGGTCGGTCGACAGCATGCCGGGCGGCCCCTGACGGAAGATCTCGCCCTCCTTGATGATATAGGCTCGGTCCGTGATCTTCAATGTTTCCCGCACGTTATGATCAGTGATGAGGATGCCGATCCCCCGCTCCCGGAGCTGCGAGACCAGACGCTGAATGTCGAGAACGGCGATGGGATCGATTCCTGCAAAGGGCTCATCGAGCAAAATGAATGCCGGGTCGATCGCGAGGCACCGCGCGATCTCGACCCGCCGGCGTTCGCCCCCCGAGAGGGCGTACCCGCGGTTGTTCGCCACGTGGGTCAGCCCGAATTCTTCGAGCAGTCGCCGCGCCCGCCGCTCCCGCTCGGCCGCCACCAGCCCCATGGTCTCGAACACCGCCAGCAGGTTCTGCTCCACGGTCAGCCTCCGGAAGATCGACGGCTCCTGTGGGAGATAGCTGATTCCTTTCTGCGCGCGAAGGTACATCGGCAGCGTGGTGATCTCCTCGTCTCCCAGCAGCACGCTCCCTGCGTCGGGCTGGGCGAGCCCGACGACCATGTAGAACGTCGTGGTCTTTCCCGCACCGTTGGGGCCGAGAAGTCCGACGATCTCACCCTGCCCGATGTCGAGCGAGACGTCGCGCACGACCGTGCGTCCGCGGTAGATCTTCACGAGGTTGCGCGTTGCGAGGACGATCGGATCGGGCTCGGCATCCGGCCCGCGACCCCGATCGGGATCGGTCTCGAACGGATCCGGCACGGCAACCGCCCGTTTCACTTCGCTCATCGACTTCCCTCGGGGCGATAAGTCGCCTCGGTCTGCCCCTCACCGCGGAGCACCTCCACGCGATCGCGCGCCAGATCGAACACGATCTCGCTTCCCTCGACGCTCCCCTGCGGATCGGTGACCGTCGCCGGCGAGCCCTCCAGGTGAATCATTCGTCTCGAAACGTGATACACGAGCCGTTCTCCCTTGCCCGAGCGGGAGGCCGCCCGTTCGGCGACTTCGACCCCTCCCGCCGCCTCGACGCGCTCGAGGCGCTGCGCCGCATCGAAGAAGAACGTCGCGCTCTCCGAGGTGAGCACTCGTCCCTGGTCTTCGATTCGAACTCCGCCGCGCAGATTCGCCGTTCGTTCGTCCCGTCGCGCCGTCAGCGTCTCCGCGCTCGCCTTGACCGGTGAGGACGAGCTCTCCTCGCGCGCATTGTAAAGCACCGCGCGCACCTCACCCTCGGCCACGAGTGTCTTTCCTCCCTGCTCGATCTTCAGCTCTTTCGAGAGGAGGATGTTCTCGTCCTGCCAGGCGCGTACGTTCCCGCGGAAGTGGGCGGATTCGGCCTGCTGCTGGAGCACGACCGAGTCGGAATTGACGTAAACCGGGCTGCGGCTCGAAGGGAACACGCCGCTCCGTTCGAGCGTGGACCCGCCCTTGCGGTCGATGAAGCGCGCCTTGACGAACCCCTCGGCACGAAGCAGGCCGGCGCGCTGCGAGAGCTCGATCTTCTGCCCCGTGAGACGGTGGCCGTCCGACTCGATCGACGGAAGCGACCCTCGGACCGAATCGAGCACCACCCGGTCGGCCAGAAAGTCGAATGTCCCCCGATGCGCCGTCGCCCGGTTCCGCGCGTCCCGGTACTCGAGATTCCCCTCGACGACCGCGCTCGTCGGCCGCTGCCGCGCCGCGTCGAAGTACGCCACCATCTTCGACCCGCTCACCGAGCGCGGGGTCTGGCCCGATTCTTCGATCTTCGCCCTCCCCGAGGCCTCGATCTCCGCTACCCCCTGGTCGGCGAGAACGATTCGGAACTGCCCCGCCGTCAGCGTCCGCGGGGGCGGGCCGGCGAGAACCGCTCGCGCCGGGCTCTCCGCCCCTTCGATGAAGATCGCCCGGACCTTCCCCTCCGGACCGACGTCGGTGAAGAACCGCTCGCCCCGGACCGTGGTCTCCCCGACCGACGAGCCCGAGGCGAGCTCGGAGCCCGAGGACAGATGAAACGCCACACCGCAACAACCCTCGAGAGCACTGAGCACTCTGCGCTCCGCATCGACCCGTGCCGTGATCGCCTCGGTCTCGAGCGTGTCGCCCTGCCGCTCGATCCGTGCCTGGCCGCGAAACACCGCCTCGTTCGAGAGGCGGTCGAAATCGGCTTCGAGGGCGCGCATCATCAGAGGGGGCTCGTTCGCGATGCGCCGAGTCGCCTCGACGCCGTCGTGGAGCCGCAGATGCTCGGTCGCCACGTTGAGATCGACCGCGCCGGCCTTCCCCTCCCACTCGTCCACGAGGAACCGGACGGGGATCCGGTTGGCCAGACGGGTGCCGTCGAAGTCGATCGAGTCGGTCTCGATCCGGACGCGATCTCCCGAGGAGATGCGGACGCCTCCCTTCGCTTCTGCGGCTCGCGTGTCGATCTGAAACTGTGCCTCCGGTGCGGCGATCTCCCAGGTCTGATCGCCGCTGCGGTAGATCGTGAGGTGGACGTCCTCGAGGGTGTACCAGCCGGAGCCGAACCCCATCGTGCGCCGGGCGCGAATCCGCGAGACGACGCGGCCGCCGATCGTCTGCACGTCCTCGAAGGCCCACGCGACGAGCTGAGGCGTCTCGCCCTGCCGCATCGGCGAGGTGACCGGATCGCTGACCGCGCGCTGGCGCTGGCTGTTTCGGGTGAAGCTCAGCCCGAGAAGCGCGAGAAACGCGACGAAGAGGATCGCCAGGGCGATCCTGAGGATCTTTACGCGTCGAACCATGGTCGAGGATCGGGGACGTCGGTCGCGGTTGCCGGGCCGTCCAGGGGGGCTTCGCCCGCCGCGGCAGCGTCGACCACCTCGAGGCGGAATCCCTCGTAGCGGTCCGGTTCCAGACGAAAGGCCAGATCGATCGTCCGCCCCCCGCCGACGAGCGGCTCGAGCGCCGCGGTCGAGGGCCAGCAGACCGCCGTCATCCGCCGGGAAGCCTGTCGGACCAGCAAACGGTGGCAGCCGGGTGAAAACTCCCTCGTCTGCTCGACGCGGACGCCGCGGGCGAGCAGCGCGGGCTGCGGGTTGTCCTGTCCGAACGGCTCGAGCAGCGCGTGGTCGGCGAGGAGCCGGGCGTCGATCGAATCGAGCTCGATCTCCGCTTCGATCGGGAGGCGTTTGATGAACGCCGAGGCGTCGATGCCGGCGAGCCCGTCGATCAGCCGTTCGCGGAGCGCGTCGAGGCGCGAGGCCTCGAGCGAGAACCCGCAGGCGTGGCTGTGCCCGCCGAACCGCGTGAACAGATCCCCGGCGCGCGCGAGCTCCGCGTGCAGATCGATCGAGGGAATGCTCCGTCCCGAGCCGACGCACTCCGTCTCGCCGCGGGCGATCACGAGCGTGGGCCGGCTGTACTTCTGCGCGAGCCTTCCGGCGCAGAGTCCGACGACCCCCTTGTGCCACCCCTCGCCGGCGAGGACGAGGATCGGAGGAAGCCCTCCCATCGCTGCGATCTGCTCTTCCGCCTCGCGCAGCAGCGCGGCTTCGAGCGCGCGGCGCTCCCGGTTCAGCCTGTGGAGCTCCTCGACCAGAGGCAATGCGGCTCCCTCGTTCGGAGCGTCGAACAGATCGATCGCCGTGTCGGCCGAGGCGACGCGTCCTGCCGCGTTGATGCGCGGCCCGATGCGAAACCCGACGTCGGCCGCCCGAAGCGGTCGCCCGAGCAGTCCGAGCGAGCGCATCAGCGCCCGCAGACCCGGGTTGCGCGGATCGGCCAGCCCGTCGAGCCCGATGCGTACCAGCGCACGGTTCTCTCCCACCAGCGGCGCCACGTCCGCCACCGTCCCGATCGCCGCGATCTTCGCCAGCGACTCGATCGACATCCCGTGCCCCGCGCGCCGCAGCAGCTCGCACGAGAGCTTGAACACCACCCCCACTCCCGCCAGCTCCTTGAACGGATAGTCGCATCCCTCCTTCCTCGGATTCAGAACGGCTGCCGCCTCCGGCAGCAGATCGGGAGGAAGGTGGTGGTCGGTCACGATCACGTCGATGCCCTGCTCGATCGCCCGCGCGACCGGCTCGACCGAGGTAATGCCGCAGTCGACCGTGATCACCAGCCGAATGGCTCGCTCGCGCAGAACGCGGTCGAGCACTTCGGTCCGGAGCCCGTAGCCGTCGAACTGCCGGTGGGGGACCACGAACCCGACGTCCGCCCCGAGGGCCCTCAGTACCGCGCGCAGCATCACGATCGAGGTCACGCCGTCGACGTCGTAGTCTCCGTAGATCACGATCGCTTCGCGGTCGCGGATCGCGCGGAAGATCCGCTCGCAGGCGGAATCCATCCCGCCGATCGCCGCTGCGTCGTGCAGCGAGGCGAGCGTCGGCCGGCTGAACCCCTCCAGTTGCGCCGCGTCGCGCACCCCGCGCCGCGCGAACAGCGGGATCAGCGCCTCGGATACGGGAAGGTCCGCCTCCCCTCCCGGGTCGGGCGCGAGATCCCAGCTCTGGTGGATCGGCATCGTCGCTTCGAGTGTAGCGCCCGCGCGACCGGGCGTCACGGGGACCCCCGGGTCGGTGCGACCGCGGCGTTCAACGCTTCTCGAAGACACCCATCTTCCGAAACTTCCGGTACCGCTCTTCCCGAATCGCCGCCGGCTTGAGCTTCGAGAGCTCGCGGAGCGCCTTCTCGAGATGGGGCCGGAGCAGCGTCGCGGTGGCCGCGTGATCGGTGTGCGCCCCTCCCTCCGGCTCCGGAACGACTTCGTCGATCACGCCGAGCTCCTTGAGGTCGCGCGCGGTGATTCGCATCGCCGCCGCCGCATCCTGAGCGGCCGCCGGATTCTTCCAGAGGATCGCGGCACACCCTTCCGGCGAGATCACGGAGTAGACGGCGTGCTCGAGCATGAAGATCCGGTCCCCCACCCCGATGGCGAGCGCCCCGCCGCTCCCCCCCTCCCCCGTCACCGTGACGATCACCGGGACCGTCAGGGCCGACATCTCGCGAAGATTCACCGCGATCGCCTCCGCCTGCCCGCGCTCCTCGGCGCCGACCCCCGGATACGCCCCCGGCGTGTCGATGAAGCAGAAGATCGGAAGGCGGAACTTCTCGGCCAGGTGCATGATCCGGACTGCCTTCCGATACCCCTCCGGGCGCGGCATGCCGAAATTGCGCACGAGCTTTTCCCTCGTATCGCGTCCCTTCTGGTGGCCGATCACGACGCAGGCCGTGTCGACGAACCGAGCCATCCCGGCCACGATCGCGTGGTCGTCCCAGAACTTCCGGTCGCCGTGGAGCTCCACGAAGTCCTCGAAGAGCCACCGGACGAAATCGAGCGTATACGGCCGTCCGTGATTCCGGGCGACGAGGGTCTTCTGCCAGGGGGTGAGGCTCGAATAGATGTCTTTGGAGACTCTGGTAAGCTTCCGCTGCAGATCGTCGAGGCGGGCGAGGGAGGAAGGGTCGCCCGACGTGGTGATCTCGTCGATTTCGCGCCGTAGTTCCAAAATCGGCTGTTCGAACTGCGCCGGATCGCTGGTCACGCGCGGAACCTAGCAGAGCGTTCGCCGACCGGTCAAATGCTGAAACCGCATGCGGCCCGGGGCGGAAAGGGAGACTGAGTGGAGCGAGCGGACCAGACGGAGACGATGCGGCACATTCCCTCGCTCGAGGAGGTCCGCAGGCGTGTGGGATCGATCTATCGAAGCCGGCTCGATCGGGCGCTGACGGCACTGACGCATCCCGATCTGCCGGGACCGATCCGGGAGCGGGGGGAGGAGGAGCTGGCGCGGGTGACGCGATGGCTCGGGCGGGTCGCGGAGCTGACGCCGCGGGGAGGCCATCCGCATCGCCATGAAGAGGCCGACCCGATCAGCCGCGTCCAGGGGGCGCTCGACGGCGCGGTCGAGGCGCTCGAGCGGCTGGACCGGGCGCAGTTCGGCCGTCGCGCTCCCTCCCGGCGTTTCGAGCAGTCGGGCTCCGAGCCGCTCTGGCAGGCGGTTCTCGCGACCGGAACCACGATCACGCTCCTTCTCGAGACGCTGTCTGCGTTCGATCGCGATCTCTGGTGGAACCTGCTCGATCCGAATGCGCCCGAACCGGTGATGATGCAGTGATCCCCCCTTCCGCCGGGCGGGAGAGGCGGTCAGAGGATGTTCACCGGATCGACGTCGACGACCAGGTCGGCGCCGCGGAACGACTCCGCGAGGACGGCGCGCTCGACGGCTCGGCGGAGGGCCGGGCGGTGCGCGCTCCGGACGAGGATCTGGTAGCGCCAGACGCCCTTGATGCGAGCGAGCGGCGCCGGAGCCGGCCCCTGGATCCGCACGTCGCGGATGCCAGCCACCGCCTTCTCGAGGAGCTCTCCTCCCCGCGCTGCCGCCCTCTCCACCGCCTCCAGCTCCTCTCCCCGGAAGAGGAGGGCGATCATCGAGCTGGTCGGCGGGTAGTGGAAGCGGCGGCGGAACTCGATCTCCGCCCTGTAGAACGCCTCGTAGTCCTGCCGGATGGCATGCTGGATGGCGTAGTGGTGGGGGAAGGCCGACTGGATCACGACCTTCCCCGGTCGGTCACCTCGGCCGGAGCGCCCGGCGACCTGCGTCAGAAGGTAGAACGTCTTCTCGGCGGAGCGGAAATCGGGATAGCCGAGGATCGAGTCGGCGCTGATCACGGCGGTGAGCGTGACGCCGGGGAAGTGATGCCCCTTGCTGATGATCTGAGTTCCGATGAGCGCGCGCGTCCTTCCGCTGCCGAAGCGGTCGAGGATCCGGACCAGCTCTCCACGACGGCGGATCGAATCGCGGTCGAGGACCTCGCAGGCGACGTCGGGAAAATAGCGGCGGAAACGCTCCTCGACCTTCTCGGTCCCGTAGCCGATCGGCTGGAGAACCTCTCCCTGGCAGAGGGGGCAGCTCGGGGGGATGGGACGCCTGAGTCCGCAGTAGTGGCAGATGAGCTGGCCGACTCTGCGATGGACGGTCATCGTGACGCTGCAGTCGCGGCAACGGAAATCGTTCTCGCACTCACGGCAGAGGAGAAACGGCGCGTAGCCGCGGCGGTTGATCAGAATGATCGCCTGCTCGCCGGCAGAAAAGACGCGAGCGAGCTCCTCCCGGAGGCGCTCGCTGAAGATCACCAGCCCGCGGTCCTCTTTCTCTCCCTTCTCCTTCCGGATGTCGACGACCTCGACCTCCGGCAGCGGCCGGGCCTCGACGCGGCTCGTCAGGCGCAGCAGGCCGTAGCGCCCCGTCTCGGCGTTCTCGCGGCTCTCGAGCGAGGGGGTGGCGGAGCCGAGAACGACCGGAATGCCCGCGATCTGGGCGCGGAGGACGGCGAGATCGCGTCCGTTGTAGCGGGGTGACTCCTCCTGCTTGTAGGCGGAGTCGCCTTCCTCGTCGACCACGACGATCCCGAGGCGCTGGAAGGGGGTGAAGATCGCCGACCGGGGGCCGATGGCGACGTCGACCGCCCCTCGCCGCGCGCGCCACCACTGATCGTACTTCTCGCTGGCCGAGAGCCCGCTGTGGAGGATCGCGATCCTGTCGCCGAACCGCTCCATCAGACGCGCGGCCAATACGGGGGTGAGCCCGATCTCGGGCACGAGCACGATCGCCTGGCGGCCGCCCCGCACGACTTCCCGCATCAGCTCGACGTAGACCTCGGTCTTCCCGCTGCCCGTCACCCCCTCGAGCAGAAAGGGAGCGAACGAGCCGAGACGCGCGCGCACCGACTCGACGGCACTCCGCTGCTCGTCGGAGTAGCGCAGCGCGCCTCGATCGATTCCGTCGAGGCCCGCCGCGTAGCCCTCCATCGCGTGCCGGCGGTGACGCCGCTCCACGACCAGCGCTCCCCTTCGGACCAGCGTATCGATCGCGGAGAGGCTCGCCCCGGCCGCCGCGAGCGCCTGATGAGTCGCCTCCCCTCCCCGCGCGCCCAGCAGCTCCAGGACGATCCGTTGTTTCGGCGTCGGATCGGCGATCGGTGCGCCGAGGCTGATCCACCGGTCGTAGCGGACCCCTCGGGCGTCCCGGAGCGCCTCATCGATCGAGACGAGGCCGCTTCCGGAGAGCCGCGCGAGCGCGCCGCGCGCCCCGCGAAACGCCGCCACGAGCTTCGCCGGATCCCCCTCGCCCCCTCGGATCCGTTCCAGCAGCTCGAGATCGCCGACGAGCACCGTCGATGCCTCCACCGCCCTGCGCACCTGCTCTTCCCCCCCGACCACCCTCGCCTTCCGGCGGCCCCGAGCCGCCATGTTCGGCGGCAGAGCCGCCCGCAGCATCTCCCCAACCGGCGCCAGGTAATAGTCTGCGGCGCGCCGGCAGAGCTCGAGGATCTCCGGAAGCAGCGCCGGCTCCTCCTCGTCGAGCAGCCCGCGGATCTCCTTCACCCGTTCCCGCTCGATGCGCGGCGCGTCGAGGATCGCGGTCACGAATCCCGTCGTCACTTTTCTTCCCCACGGCACTTCGACCCTCGAGCCGAGCCTCACCTCCGCCTGCAGCGCCTCGGGGACGGCGTAGGTGAAGGTCCCCTGCACTCCGAGGGGGACGGCGACTTCGATCCAGCGGGAGATTCCGGCAGTCATGCGACGGGGGCATGGTCCGCGGAGGAACCGACTCCGTCAAGTGCGGCGCTCGTGGGGGCTCAGAGCGCGATCCCGAGCTCGACCATCACCTGCTGCATGTCCTTCCAGACGTCCTTTTTGGCCGAGGGGGTGCGAAGCAGATAGGCGGGGTGGTAGGTCGGCATGACGCGGATGCCGCGCCAGATCTGCCACTCCCCGCGCACGGCCGTGATGGCGACCGAGCGGCCGAGCAGACGCTGGGCGGCGAACTTGCCGAGGGTGACTATGACTTTCGGGGCGATGAGCTCGATCTGCCGGTCGAGCCAGGGACGGCAGGCGGCCATCTCGTCGGGCTCGGGATTGCGATTGCCGGGCGGCCGGCACTTGATCACGTTGGCGATGTAGACCTCGTCGCGGGAGAGCTTCATCGCTCCGATGATGTCGGTCAGCAGCTTTCCGGCGCGGCCGACGAACGGCTCTCCCTCGAGGTCCTCGTCGCGACCCGGCGCCTCTCCGACGAACAGGAGATCGGCCGCGGGGTTGCCGGTTCCGAACACGACCTGGGTGCGCGTTCCGGACAGACGGCAGAGGATGCAGCGCTTTGCGGCGGCTTCGAGCTGGCTGAGGAGTGGTATCGGAGCGACGTCCTCCGGGCGCGGTACGCCCTCGAGCAGGCGCGTCGAGGCCTCACCCGCCGGGAGCTCGTCGAGCGATCCGGAGTCGGCCTCGTCGCCCCGGGCCGCGCGCGCGCGCCTGAGATCGAGATGCGTATGGCCGAGATCGCGAAGCAGTTCCAGCTCGGTCCGAAGGTCGGGGCGCAACATCGCGGCAGAGAGTCTACCTCGGGGTGTGGTGCGGGCGTCCCGGCCACAGGAAATCCCCGGCCACGTGAAATCGCCGGCCAGGGGCGCCGGGAGGTCGGAGTGTCCAGGACAACGATGAAGATCTTCCTGGCTGTCGAAAGATCAGACGTCGTTGAGAAGGAATAGAAGGAATGCAGAATGCAGAATGCAGAAGGAAGAATCCAGAAATGGTCGATGGCGACTTCGCCGTACCGTGATCGTGCCACGCGCCCTTTCTGGATTCTTCCTTCTGCATTCTGCATTCTGCATTCGCTCCTCCCCACTGCCTGACAGGCGGAGTGTCTCGGCGCGGAACCGCCCTCCCGCCGGGGATGAATTCCCCGGCCACATGCGCGGGCCGGGATCAGTTCCGGCGTTCACGGTCACTCTGTGATTCCCGGGGCGTTGCGGAACCGGCCTCCCGCCCGGGGGCGCGCGGGACGCCCGCACCACACCGGGGGGGCGCCTCCCGGCTATACCCTGGGAACCGCGGCGCGCCGAGGAAGAAGGGCGACGGCTCGGTCGAGGATGCGGTTCGCGACGGTCGTCTTGTCGGCGCGATCGACCGTGACCGAGGAGCCGTCGCGTCCGAGGATCGTGACGGCGTTCTTGTCGGAGTCGAAGCCGATCGAGCGGTCGGCGACGTCGTTCGCGACGATCAGATCGACGTTCTTCGCCTCGAGCTTGCGTCGCGCATGCTCCTCGAGGTTCTCGGTCTCCGCCGCGAACGCGACCAGGAGCGGGCGGGGATCGCGCCGCCCGATCTCGGCGAGGATGTCGGGCGTGCGGCTGAGCGTCAGGACCAGCTCGTCCGAGCCGGGGGTCTTCCGGATCTTCTGCCGGGCGGGGTCTGCGGGGGTGAAGTCGGCGACCGCGGCAGCCTTGACGACGAGGTCGTGTCCGGGAAGCGCCTCGAGGACGCGCTCGTACATCTCGGCGGCGGTGTTGACGCGGACCAGGCGGACGCCGGGGGGGACGGGGATCGAGACGGGCCCCGAGATCAGAGTGACCTCCGCCCCTCTCCGCCGTGCGGCGGCCGCGACCGCATATCCCATCTTTCCCGAAGAGCGGTTCGAGAGGTATCGGACCGGATCGAGTGGCTCGCGCGTCGGGCCGGCGGTGACGAGGACTCTCTTTCCGGCGAGGTCCTGGGAGGCGAACACGGCGAGGACCTGCTCGACGATCGCCGGGACGTCGGGCATCCGGCCGAGCCCTTCGTCGCCGCAGGCGAGCAGCCCCGAGTCGGGATCGAGGACGATGACTCCCCGTCCGCGGAGGCGCTCGAGATTCTCGCGGACGGTCGGGTGCATCCACATCCAAGTGTTCATGGCGGGTGCGACCATGACGTCGGTGCGGTGCGCCACCGCGTAGGTGCTCAGCGCATCGTCGGCGATGCCTGTCGCCATCTTCGCGAGGACGTTCGCCGTGGCGGGGGCCACGAGAAGCAGCTCGGCCCAGCGGGCGATCTCGATGTGATCGACTCCCCCGTGCGCCGAGTCTCCCCACTGGTCGTGGATCACGCCGTTCTCGGAGACCGCGGCGAGGGAAAGGGGGGAGACGAACCGCGTCGCGTTCGGCGTCATCAGGACCCGAACGCTCGCCCCGGCATCCCGGAGACGCCGGACCAGGTCCGGCGCCTTGTAGGCGGCGATGCCGCCCGAGATCCCGAGGACGATGTTCACTCTTCGATCTCGTCCGCGTCGTCCTCCGACGGAAGCTCCGGAGGCGTCAGCGACCATTCCACGGCCTTCCGCTCGATCTCTTCCATCGCGACACGCGTCGGCTTGAAGTGCTTCGATTTCACGTTGGCCGGCGATCCCTGGATCAGGTGCTCGGCCCTCTTCGAGACCAGCAGCACGTACCGGAACTTGCTATCCACTCCCTCGGGTAAACGATCCACTCCGTTCCTCCTTGAACCTGCGCGCCATCTGGTGCAGCGCCTCCATGGCCGATTTCGACCGGAGCTTGCGTGCCATGACCGCCGCTTTGAGACTTTCGACCGCGATCTCGAGATCGTCGTTGATGAGCACGTAATCGTAGAACGGCATCCCCGATTCGACCTCGTGCAGCGCCTTCTCCAGCCGCACCGAGATCTCTTCGGGCGTGTTCTGCCCCCGCTCGATCAGCCTCCGTTCCAGCTCCTCGAACGACGGAGGAAAGAGGAACAGACTCAGCGAGTGGGGCCGCAGCTCGGAATTCTCCGAGATCTGGCGCGCCCCCTGGACGTCGATGTCGAGGATCACGTCCTCCCCCTGCTCGAGCCGCGTCAGGACCTCCTGCTTCGAGGTCCCGTACATCTGGCCATGAACGTGCGCCCATTCGATAAATTCCCCGTTTCGAATCATTTGCTCGAAGGCGGGGAGCTCGACGAAGTAGTAGTCGCGCCCTTCCTCCTCGGTTTTCCTTTTCTGACGTGTCGTGTGAGAGACCGAGAAATGGAGCTGGATCCCGAGGCGCGTGAGATCGGTTTGGGCGCGGGTGATGAGGGTCGTCTTCCCCGCGCCGGAGGGTCCGGAGAGGATGAAAAGGGTGCCGTCGGGGTGAAAATTGAGGCTACTCGACATTCTGAACCTGCTCGCGGATGCGCTCGACGGCAGTCTTCAATTCTACAACGACGCTCCGGATGGCCGCAGAGCGGGACTTCTGGCCGGAGGTGTTGATTTCACGGAGCAGCTCCTGGGAGAGGAAGTCGAGTTTCTTTCCGGCGGGCTCGGGTGAGGGGATGAGCGCTTCGATCTGGCGGATGTGGCTCCGGGCGCGTGCGAGCTCCTCGGCGATGTCGCTCTTCTCGGCGAGGATGACCGTTTCCTGGGCGAGTCTGTCGGGATCGACGGCGACGCCGGAAACGCGTGCGAGCTCTTCGACGCGCTGGCGATAGGCATCGATCGCTTCGGCGCGGATCGAGTCGGCGGAGGAGGCGATGGCGTCGAACCCGCGGCGGACCTCATCGATCCGCCCTTCGACGTCGCGGCGGAGCGCCTCGCCTTCGTTCTCGCGCATGGAGGCGAGCATCGCGAAGGCTTCGCCGGCGATGCGCACGATGTCCTGCTGCTCGGACTCGTCGAGCTCGGCCTCCCGGGGATGGACCTGAAGCAGGTCGGGAATGCGGAGCAGGTCCGAGGCGGTGAAGTTCGCTTCGATGCCGAACTCCGTCATCAGCGACTTGAGCCCCGGCAGGACCCGTTCGGCGATGTTTCGCGAGAGGCGCACTTCGTAGTCAGGGTCGACGAGGCGCTCGGCGCGGATCGAGAGGTCGAGCTTGCCGCGGTGGAATCGTTCGGACGCGAGCGTACGAAGCGCGGGCTCCATTTCCCAGAGCACCTCCGGCAGACGGAGCGAGACTTCGAGGTAGCGGTGATTGACCGACTTCGCGAGGACCGAGACGAAGAGGCGGTCGCCGACCTTGCCGCTGGCCCGGCCGAACCCGGTCATGCTGCGGATCATGCCGGGCGGTTTATACCACGCTCGAGGGGAGACGATCCGGACGGGGATCGCTCATCGGCTCAGCACGTCGTGCATGCTGTTGATGATCGCGCGCCGTGGCGCGCGCGGCAGCGCGAGCTCGAGCGAAACCTTCTCGGACGTCCCGCCCGCGAGACGCACCGCGGCGATCCGGAGCAGGACGTTCTTCCCGAAATCGAGGTAGACCGGGACCACCGTCAGAATCCTCGGCCTTGCGCGTCCGCTCCCGTCCGGTGTAGACCTCGAAGGCGAGCCCGGTCGTCTCGTCGGTGCGATCGAGGCGCCGGAAATCGCCGTAATTGAAGCCGGCCACCCGGATCGGCTCTTCACTCCGCCAGACGCTCGGAGGGGAGCGCCGGCGCCAGCCGGAAGCTTCCGTGACCGAGGAAGACGGCGCCGAAGGTCTCCTCGCCGAAAGGGGCGAGCAGATGAATCGTTCTCGACCGGAGCTCGATCCTGTATGCGTCGCGCTCCAGGATCAGTCCGGAAACGGCGATGGAGCGCCCGTCCGGACGCGAGGAGCGAACCGCTTCGTAGCCGGCGACGCCTGCTGCCGCGGATGAAGAGAGGGACAGCAGCAGGAGGAACGACGCGAGGTGCCGCATCGCGCGATCGTAGCACGCCGCCGGAAGATGGCTCGCGGGCGCCGACGAGCGCGAGGCTCATCGGTGCCCGCGGATTCGGGGTCAGCCCCGCCCGAAGCGGGAACGGAACGAGTTGTAATCCCGGGTATTGCTGATCAGGTTGGCTCGCTGCGGCAGGGTGGCGATCTCGCTCCGAACCTGGGCGATGCGCGACTCCGTCAGCGGGTGAGTCGAGAAGAAACGATCGACCGCCCCCGGCTCCCGCTGGCGCCGGCGGAGCAGCTCCTCGAACATGGTCACCATTCCTCTCGGATCGTAGCCCGCCTGGTACATGTAGCGCGTGCCGAGGGTGTCGGCTTCGCGCTCGGCGTCGCGCCCGAAGCTCGCCATCGCGCCGCCGCCGACGATCTGAGCGAGAATCTGCTGGTACATCGCCGGATCCTGACCGAGAAGCAGCGAGGCGAGGACGTTGAGCCCATAGGCCTTCGTCATGTTCTCGGTGGCGTGACGCTCGACGCCGTGCGCGACTTCATGCGCGACGACGCCGGCGAGCTCGGAAACGTCGTCGGCGGCTCCGATGAGCCCGGTCGTCACGTAGACGTGTCCGCCCGGGATGTTCATCGCATTGATCTCCGGGCTGTCGATGATGTGAAAGTGCCAGGGAAGCTGCGCCATCTCGGTCTCCGAGACGATCTGCTGGCCCAGCCGGTTGATGTAGGCGTTTGCGGTCGCGTCGCTCAGGAGCGGCATCTGCCGGGCGATGTCGGCGTGGAGCTGCTGGCCGAGCTGCCATTCCTCCTCGAGCGAGACCAGGTTGAAGCCTCCGCCGGACGCACATCCGGCGAGGAGCAGGAGCGCCGCGATCGGCGCGAATCGGGTTGCGAGTGTTCTCACGTAGGCCTCCTGATTCGATTCATGAACGGACGGTCCATCCGTCGATTCATGAAGAGCAACAGGCCTGCCATGCTGCCGGAGCTCCCCCGGCCCCTCGAAAATGACGCCGGGAATGGGGGATCGAACGCGGGGGCTCAGACGCTCAGCCCGCTGAGGGACGCCGGAGAGTCTCGATCAGCTCGGTCCGCGATCGAGCCCCGACCTTCTCCGCGACGGCGTGGAGATCCTTCTTGTAGCGCGGCTCGCTGATGCCGAGCCGCACGCACGTCTGCGAGACCGGCTCGCCCCGGATGACCGCCTGCGCGACCTTCCACTGCTCGGGCGAGAGGTGCCAGTGCTTGCCCATGTGTCACCTCCTGAGCCCAATATAGCACCCGGAGGAGACGCAGGGCCCTCGTTACTTACCGAGCTCGTAGGGAATGAAGTCGGGATCGTCCTGATGCTCCCGCTCCCAGGTGAGGAAGTCGTAGTACCCGCAGGAGCGTCCGTCGGGATACGAGCGGCAGACGTTCGGACGGGCTTCGTAGACGGTGCAGCGCCGCGTCTCCCTGTCGAAGAACGTGCAGATCGAGCCGAAGATCTGGTCCTTCTGGTGGCGCAGCGCGCGATGGCCCTCGACCTGCTTGGTGAACCGCCGCTCGGCGTCATCGTCGCTGATGCCGAAGTGACGCGCCAGCCGCGACAGGTCGCGCCGGGTCACGTCGATCCGCTCGTAGCTGCAGCAGTACGCCGGACACTTGAGGCAGTCGTAGAGCGGCTTCAGCTTGCGCATCGGCCTCGTACTGCCGTTTCCATCGGCCAAATCGGTTTCCCTCTTTCGTTGCAGGACGGACTCCGAATCGCGGACCGGCGGCTCCCGCGTGATCGATCCCCTCCCCTGCTGCCGCAGCCATGTTACGGCATGGAGGGGTCGCGGGTCACTTCTCCCGTCATCGGCACGAACCGCACCGGGATCGTGCGACGCTCCACCAGACCCTCCGGTGTTCGCGTGATGACGACCAGCTCCTGATACCAGTCGCCGACGGGGATGACGAGACGCCCGTTCATGGCGAGCTGATCGATCAGAGGCTTCGGAATCGTCCGGGGGGCAGCGGTCACGATGATGCCGTCGAAGGGTGCCTCCTCAGGCCATCCGCGGTAACCGTCTCCTTCACGGACGTGGACGTTCTCGTAACCGAGCTCGGCGAGGGTCCGCCCGGCCTGTCTGGCGAGCTCGGGGACGATCTCGATCGAATAGACCTCGCGGACGATCTCGGCGAGGACGGCCGCCTGATATCCGGAGCCGGTCCCGATCTCGAGCACCTTGTCGCGCGGCCCGGGATCGAGGGCCTGAGTCATGTAGGCGACGATGTAAGGCTGCGAGATGGTCTGGTCGAGGCCGATGGGGAGGGGGCGGTCCTCGTAGGCGTGCGAAGACTGACTCGGCGGGACGAAGCGGTGCCGCGGGACTTTGTGCAGCGCTTCGATGAGGGCGGGATGAGTCACTCCGCGCGCGACGATCTGATCGGTGACCATCCGCTGCCGCGGGCGAAGCGTCGGGTCGTCGGCCGCCGCGAGGTCACCCTCGCGCGCTTCCGGAACCCCTTCCATCGCGCACGAGACGAGCAGCAATATCGTGGTCGCTGACAGGAGGGCGAGGGAACGCAGCATGCGGCGCATTATAGAGTCGAATGGAGCCGTCGGCGACCGATCGCCGCGACCGTCACCGTTCGTTTGGTGATCGTCGGCACGCGAGCTCGACCTGCCGTAGCGCTCGCGGACCGCAGCAAGGCGCCGCCTCGGGTCCCGGAGGTGATCCGCAGGCCGACCGACGTGTTGGAATCCGATTCGCAATGGGCGATGCCCGGAGGTTTCGAACCTGGACCACGCGGTCTCGCTCGTGCAGGCGTATCTGCAGCTCAACGGCTACTTCACGTCGGCCGAGTATCCCGTCGTCGCGGCGACCGCGGGCTCGCGGAAATTCCGCACGGTGACCGACATCGATGTGCTCGCGTTCCGATTTCCGGGCGGAGCGCGCGTGGTGCGGGAGGGAGGGCCGCTGCCGGCCGGAGGAGTGGCGGAGCTCGACCCGGGTCTCGCGATTCCCGAGGAGCGGGTGGACATGATCATCGGCGAAGTGAAGGAAGGGCGAGTGAACTTCAACCACTCGGCGACGGATCCGGACGTGCTGGCGACGGTGCTCGCTCGGTTCGGGTGCGGTGCCGGCGATGCGCCGCGGGTGGTCGACGCTCTCCGCGAGTGCGGAGCCGTGTCGACGCCCGAAGGCCATCAGGTGCGTCTGGTCGCCTTCGGCACCATGCCTCCCGGCGACGAAGTGCCGCCGTGCCGCATCATCGCGCTCGGGCACGTGCTGCGCTATCTGCAGGAATACGTCCGGCGGAACTGGACGATGCTCCGGCAGTGTCAGTTCAAGGATCCTGCGCTCGGGTTTCTGATGACGCTGGAGAAGGCGCGCCGGGGTGGAGCGGGGCGTCGGGGTCAGGGAGGAGTCGAGATCGTTCCCGGCCGGGGCGATGCCGACGCGGTGCCGAACGGAGGGCGGCGGCGAAGCGACCGGCCGCCCGCCGAGCCGCTCGATGCGGCTCGGCGGATCCCGAGGGGTGGACGATGACGATCCGCCGGGGCCGCCGCGGGCGCGCTCAGCGTTCCGGGGCTCCGCTCCAGAGCCGGTCGAAGTCTCGCTCCCCCTCCTCGACGAGCGCGTTCATCCGGCGCTCGATCTCCTCCCTCCACCGCTCGAGATCTTCGGCATCGAGGTCCCTCGGGATCGTCACCGGCTCGCCGTAGAGAAAGATCGTTCTCGAGAACGGCATCGGGATCTCGAACCGGTCCCAGGAAGGGAGTGTCTTGCGGTGCTCGGCGACGACGGCGGCGGGAATGATGGGGATGCGGGCCATCTGGGCCGCGCGGACCACGCCCGGCTGGGCGATGCGTCGAGGACCGCGGGGCCCGTCGGGGGTGAGGATGAGAACGTCGCCCTCGCGCGCGGCGCGGATCATGTCGCGAAAGGCTTCGGAGCCGCGCTTGGAGCTCGACCCGCGGGCCGAGCGTACGCCGAAACGAGCCATGGTGCGGGCGATCAGCTCGCCGTCGCGGTGCTGCGAGATCATGACCGTGAGCGGCCAGCGGAAGCGGGCATAGACCATCACGAGCAGATGGGCGTGCCAGAACGAGAAGACGTAGCTTCCGGCAGAGCGGTTGAGGCGCTCGATGCGCTCGGCGTGGACGTGCCGGACGCGAAGGGTCGCGTGCAGGGTGCGGATCAGCAGAGCCGCCAGCGGAGGGATCACGAGGGTGCCGAGGTCGCGTCTCACGCCATTGCTTCGCTCATCGCCTCGTCTTCGAGGAACTGCAGCTCGTAGAGCTTGCGGTAGAGGCCCTTGCGTGCGATCAACTCGTCATGAGTTCCCGACTCGACGATCGCGCCGGCCTCGAGAACCACGATCTTGCTCGCGTTGCGCACGGTGGACAGCCTGTGCGCGATGACGAGCGTGGTGCGCCCCTCCATCAGATTCGCGAGGGCCTGCTGGACGAGGCGCTCGGACTCGGTGTCGAGCGCGGAGGTCGCCTCGTCGAGGATGAGGATCGGCGAGTCCTTCAGCAGCGCTCTCGCGATCGCCAGACGCTGCCGCTGCCCCCCGGAGAGGAGAACTCCTCCCTCACCGATCATCGAGTCGTATCCCTGCGGCAACTGCATGATGAACTCGTGCGCGTTCGCCGCGCGGGCTGAACGCTCGATCTCTTCCCGGCCGACGTCGGCCCGCCCGTACGCGATGTTGTTCCGCACCGTATCGTTGAACAGGATCACTTCCTGCGTGACGAACCCGATCATCCCGCGCAGAGACTCGAGCGTGAGATCCCGAATGTCGTGCCCGTCGATCACGACCCGTCCCGCCGAAACGTCGTAGAACCGCGGAAGGAGGTTGACCAGCGTCGACTTCCCCGCCCCGCTCCCCCCGACCAGGGCGACGACCTCACCGGGAGCGACCGATAAGGAGACCTCCCGCAGCACCTCCTTCTGGCCGTAGGCGAAGCCGACCTTCTCGTAGGCGATTCCGCTTCCCAGACTCGCGATCCGGATCGCATCGCTCCGTTCCACCACCTCGTTCCGGACGTCGAGAATGTCGAAAACCCTTTCGGCCGCCGACAGCGCCGTGTTCACGGCGAGATTGACTTTGTTCAGACGCTTGATCGGCGCGTACATCCCGGCGAGCGCGATGAGAAAGCTCATGAACTGGCCCAGAGTGAGCGCCCCGTCACGGATCCTCAGCGCGGCGTACCCGAAGAGCAGGACCATGCAGATTCCGGCGAGGAGCTCCATGACGGGAGAGGTCAGCGCCTGGATTCGCTGCGCCTTCAGATTGATCGCGAGATGCCGCCGAGTCGCCTCGCGGAACCGCCGGATCTCGAACGGCTCCATCGAAAACGCCTTGACGATCCGCGCTCCCTTGATCGTCTCCTCCAGAAGCGTGGCGATGTCGGCCATCCGCTCCTGGGAGACTCGCGTTGCACGCCGCAGCCGTTTGCCGAAGTGCACGACAGGGACCACGATCAGCGGAGCGATGACGAAGGTGAAGATGGCCAGCTCCGTGTTCACCAGAACGATCACCCCTCCGATGACGAACAGGTTCACCGATTCCTGGAACAGATCGCCGATCCGGACCGACACGGCGGCCTGTACCTGCTCGACGTCGGAAACGATCCGGCTGAGCAGCTCGCCGGTCGAGCGCTCGGCGAAAAACCGGTTGCTCTGGCCGATGATCGACCCGTACAGAGCGTTGCGCAGATCGCGGACCGTCGAGAGGCCGACCTTCTGGAACGAGTATTCCGAGAAGAACGAAGCGATCGCGCGGACCACGAACACGACCATCAGGAGGGCGAGGATGTATTTCCAGCGGGCGTCCTCGTGCGCGTCCCACCAGGAGCGGAACTGGCGGGTCCGTGCGTCGATCCGGTTCACGATCGGACCGCGCTCACCTTCCGGCCGGTCGCGGCGGAGCAGGTGATCGATCAGGGCGTTCTTCGCCCGTTCGTCGCTCTCCGGCGGCGCAGCGGACGGCGGAGCGATCGCGAATTCGCCCGAGGGTCCCGCGACCGCGGCCTCGCTCCCCCCCTCTCCGGAGATCACGACTCGCGCCTGCGGGATCGGCCGGCCGCCGGGATCGACCACCCGCCCCGAGAGTCGATTTGCGTCGCCCGGCGCGTCGCGGGTCAGAACCTCGTCGAACAGCGGCTGGATCAGGACGATCAGCGCGCCGGTGGTCAGGCCGACGAGCAGCATGCTCGCCAGTGCGAGGATCGCCCAGCCGCGATAGGGCAGGACGTGCCGGAAGAGCCGTCGCAGGATTTTCATGCCGTTCCGCCGGGAGAGCTCGAAGAGCCCGGCAGCCCGACCAGTGTAGCGATTTTCGCCGCGGCGCGACGACTCGTTCCCCCTTCGCCGAGCTCGCGTCGCACCCGATCGAGCTCGTGGCGAACCTCGCTCCAGCGGCCCGGCTCGAGGAGCGAGCGCGCCTCTGCCGCGATCCTCTCTCCCCTCACCTCGTTCTGCAGCAGCTCCGGGACGACCCGCGTCTCCGCCACGATGTTGACGAGGCTGAAGTGGGGCAGCCGGACGAGCCTCCGCGCGAGCGCGTACGTGAGCGGGGTGAGCCGGTATACGACCACCGAAGGAACCCCGAGAACCGCCGCCTCGAGCGTGGCGGTTCCGGACGAGCAGATCGCCAGGTCCGAGCGGGCGAGCGCCTCCATTCTCCCCCGCTCGACGATCTCGACCGCGATCCTTCGTCTCCGAACGAGGCTCTCGATCCGTTCGCGCGCGATGCCGGGAGCCACCAGAACGCGGGCGGCCAGCGGGCGCTCCCGCGCCAGGACCTCGAGAGCGTCGAGCATCGGCCCGAGCAGCGTCTCGACTTCCATCCGGCGGCTTCCGGGAAGCAGCGCGACGTTCGCGCTCTCCGCGGGAGGATCGAAGGATCGGGGAGCGATCCCTTCGAGCTGCTCGACCAGAGGGTGCCCGACGTAGGTCACCGGCACGCCGTGATGCTCGTAGAGGTCGCGCTCGAAGGGGAAGAGGACGAGCATGTGGTCGACCCGTTCGGCGATCTGGCGGACGCGGCGAGGGCGCCAGGCCCAGATCTGGGGCGAGATGAAGTAGACGACGGGGATGCGCATGCGGCGGCAGGTGCGGGCGAGGCGGAGGTTGAAGTCGGGGTAATCGACGAGCAGGACTGCGTCGGGCCGCTCGCGGCGGATCTCGCGAACGATCGCGCGAAAGGCGGAGAAAAACATGGGGAGGTGGCGCAGGACGTTGAACAGGCCGACGATGGCGAGATCGCGCGCGTCGCGCACCAGGCGCACATCCTCCGCGGCCAGGCGCGCCCCGCCGATCCCGAACAGCTCGAGCGAAGGATCGATCTTTCGCAGCTCCCTCACGACGCCGGAAGCATGGAGGTCGCCCGATGCCTCCCCCGCCACGACGCAGAGCTTCATGGCGATCTCCGTTCGCGCGCCGCGAGCAGCCCGACGACCGCGCACGCGGCGACGGCGCCGAGCGCATCGAAGCCGAGGTCCTTCAGAGACGAGTCCCTTCCGGGAATCCACGACTGATGCCACTCGTCGACGACGCCCCACGCCGCCGACAGGAGGGCGGCGCTCACGAGAGGGCGCGCGGTCGTGCGCGCGGGATCGAACCGCGTCATCGCGAAGACCATCAGAAATGCCAGCAGAGCGTACTCCCCGAAGTGTGCGATCCGGTCGTCGAATCCGGCCGGGATCCGATCTCCCGGGGTCGCCGAGATCATCCAGGTGAAGACGAGATAGAGCAGAACCGGGATGACGCGCAGGGCCAGTTCGACCGGCGCTCCGATCCGCGGAGGGCTCACTTCATCGGGAACGGATACATCAGCCACGAGAGGGCGACTCCCCCGAAGAACAGCGAGCAGAAGATGATGACGAACAGCCGGGTGCGGTCTTTCCGCTCGTGCTTCCAGAGCAGGGCGAAGAACAGTGCCGTGGCGACGGCGTAGACGAACATCAGAACGATGTGGCTTTGGAACAAGGTCATGCTTTCCTCTGCCTGGCGATGTCGAACGCGTCGAGGATCAGCAGCAGGTTCATCAGGCCCGCGGTGAGCGCGAAAGCGGTGCCGTATTCGTAGGTGATCGACATGACGTTGCCCCAGGGTCCTGCCGCGCGAGCGATGAAGTACGGAAGTCCGAGGCCCATCGAGGCGAGCGTGGCGAGAAGCGTGAGGGGCCTGCCCGGCTCGATCGTGTAGATTTTTCCATCGAGCAGGAGTCCGGCGGCGAACATGAACATCACGATGCCGAAGAACGCGATTCCGCGGGCCCTGCGCCCCAGATGGAAATGACCCGCGCCGGGGATGGCGAAGGCGAGAAGGACCGCGATGGCGCTCCGGCGATTCATCGAGCTATGAGAAAACCGAACCGAGCTCGGCAAATTTCGGGCGCAGCCTGGCCCACGTGGTCCCGAGCTCTTCGGGGATCATGCGCGTTTCCGCCGTCACGGTCATGAAGTTCGTGTCGCCGGACCAGCGCGGAACCACGTGGACGTGGTAGTGGTCGACGACTCCCGCACCGGCCGCCTCGCCGAAGTTCATCCCGATGTTGAACCCTTCGGGACGGTAGACGTCGGACAGGATCTTCTGCGCCTCGGCCGATGCGCGCATGATCGCGCCGAGGCTCTGGGGATCGCTCTCGTAGAGGCGCGCGACGTGAGCCACGGGAGCGACCATGAGGTGGCCGTTCGTGTAGGGAAAGCGGTTGAGCATGACGAGGACGCGCTCGCCGGCGTGCAGCGTGAGTGTCGTCTCGGGGTCCGACGAGCTGGCGGCCGCGCAGAAGATGCAGCCGCGGGACTCACCTTTCGCGGCGGTCAAGTAGGGATACCTCCAGGGAGTGAACAGTCGCTGCACGGGGCGCGCTCACTCGGCTCCTTCCCGCGCCGCCGAGGTCTGGAGGTCGGGATCCTCGCCGCCGCCGTCGTTGATCAACTCCTTGAGCTCCTTGCCCGGCTTGAAGTAGGGGATCTTCTTGGACGGGACCTCGACCTTCTCGCCGGTCTTGGGATTGCGTCCGGTCCGGGACTTTCGGCTTCGGAGGCGGAAGCTGCCGAACCCGCGAAGCTCGATCTTCTCGCCGCTGCGGAGCGAGTCGACGATCGAGTCGAATACGACATTGACGATGGTCTCGGCCTGCTTCTTGGTGACCTGGATCGCGCGGGCGACTTCGTCGACGAGCTCGGCCTTGGTCATCACGCCCGGTTTGGCGGATTCGTCCGATTCCCTCTGATGTTCCACGTTCCTTCCCCCTCGATCTAGTACCAGCGATAGAGAAAGCGCGTCTGCTCGACACGCTGCCGAACCTTGCCGAGCAGCGCCTTCGCCGCCTCCCCGTTCGCGAGGAGGTCGAGCAGGCCCGGCGTGCGTTCCCGCGGATAGATGGTGCGTGGGGTTCCGCGGATCCCCCCTTCCCTGGCGGCGAGCTCGATGGCGTCCTGCAGCGTTCCGAGCTGGTCGACCAGCCGGAGCTCGAGAGCCTGCTCGCCGGTGAATACGCGTCCGTCGGCCAGCCGCTCGACTTCCGGAGCGGTCAGCTTCCCTTCGCGTCCCTCGATGACCGCCCGCACGAACTGTCCGTGAAGCTGCGTCACGATCGACTGCAGGTAGGCGCGCTCGTCGGAAGTCAGCTCGCGAAAGGGGGAGCCGGCGTCCTTCATCGAGCCGCTCGTGATGGTCTGCGGCTCGAGCCGAGCCCAGCCGAGCAGCTCCTCGAGGTTGAACCACTGCACGATGACCCCGATCGATCCGGTGATGGATCCGGGATTCGCCACGATCTGATCGCAGGCGGCGGCGACGTAATATCCGCCCGAAGCCGCGACGCTGTCGAGCGAGGCGACGATCGGCTTTCCGCTCTCCTTCCGCAGCTTCCGGATCTCGGAGAAGATCTCCTGCGCGGGAACGACCGCGCCGCCCGGGCTGTTGATCCGGACCACGACGGCGCGGACGCTGCCGTCGTTCAGATAGTCGCGCAGCCGCTCGATCGTCTGCCGCGACTCGAAGATCTCCCCCTCGAGCGGGACCACGGCGACGCGCGGCCCGATCGACCACCACTGCTGCGGACGGTTGCCGACCACCGCCATCAGGCTCGCGAGAACCGTGAAGCCGACGAACAGGAGCAGGCATCCCCCCAGCAGACCCCAGAACACCCCCCGCCCGCGGCGGGATGGCGGAGCGGAGGCCGCCTGGCGGACCGGCGGCGTATCCGGCGCCGTCATTTCGGGCTCGTTCATGATTCCTCCTCGGGCTCGGGGGCCTCGTCCTCCCCCCCCGTCTCGTCTTCCACGGTCACTTCCGGCTCCACAGCCACTCCCTGCTCCACAGCCACTTCCGGCTCCACAGCCACTTCCGGTTCTACGGCCACTTCCGGTTCTACGGCCGCCTCCGGCTCCGCGGCCGTGCGCTGGTCCGGCGGTGCGGCCTCGGGCCCCGGCAGATCGTCCTGCGAAACGTCGCGCATCGTCAGGCCGAGCTTCTTCTCGGTCCAGTCGATCTTGATGATCTTCGCCCGAACCACCTCGCCGGGCTGGAACATCCGGTCGAGCTTGACCCGGCCCTCGCGCTCCACCTCCGAGACGTGGACGAGCCCTTCGACGCCCTCCTCCAGCTTCACGAAGAGCCCGAAGTCGGTGATCTTCGTGATGGTGCCGGCGACCTCGTCGCCGACCTGATGCTTCCGGGCGTACTCGTCCCATTCATTCGGAACGAACTCCTTGATCGAGAGCGAGAGCCGCTGGTTCTCGCCGTCGACGTTGATGACTCTGGCGGTGACCTGATCGCCCTTCTTGAGCAGCTCGCTCGGATGCTTGAGGCGCCGCGTCCACGACATGTCGGAGATGTGCACCAGCCCGTCGATGCCTTCCTCGACCTCGACGAACGCTCCGAAGTCGGTGATGTTGCGGACTTTCCCGGTCAGCGTCGATCCGACCGGATAGCGCTGCTCGATGGTGTTCCAGGGGTTCTGCTCGAGGGCCTTGAGCGAGAGCGAGATGCGGCGGTTCTGCACGTTCACGTCGGCCACGACGGCGTCGATCTCCTCGCCGACCGACAGGATCTTGGAAGGGCGGACCCGGCGGGTCCACGACATCTCCGAAATGTGAATCAGACCCTCGACGCCCTCTTCGAGCTCGACGAAGGCCCCGTAGTCGGTGAGCGAGACGACCTTGCCGTGGACCTTGCTGCCGATCGGATAGCGGACGGCGACGTCGAGCCACGGATCGGTGGTTCGCTGCTTGTAGCCGAGCGAGACCCTCTCGCTCTCCGCGTCGAACTTGAGGACCACCACCTCGATCTCGTCCGCGACGTTGAAGTATTCGGAAGGATGATTCACACGGCCCCACGAGATGTCGGTGATGTGCAGCAGCCCGTCCACGCCGCCGAGATCGACGAATACGCCGTAGTCGGTGATGTTCTTCACGACTCCGTGAATCTGCTTCCCTTCCTCGAGCCGTGAGAAGGTCTCGCGCTTCTTCTCTCCCTGCTCGACCTCCACCAGGGCTTTCCTCGAGACGACCACGTTGTTCCGCTTCTTGTCGAACGAGATCACCTTCAGCGTGAGCTCCCGCCCCTTCCACCCCTCGAGGTTCTTCACGGGGCGAACGTCGACCAGCGATCCGGGAAGGAACGCCTTCACTCCGACGTCGACCGAAAGCCCCCCTTTGACGCGATCGATCACCCGTCCCTTCACCGGAGCTCCGTCGCGATATGCCTTCTCGAGATCGTCCCAGACCCGGACACGCTCGGCCTTCTCCTTCGAGAGGAGCACGTGACCCGTCGCCGTCTCCAGCCGTTCCACGTAGACGTCGATCTCGTCCCCCGCCTTGATCGTCACATCGCCCTCGTGCGAGGTCACCTCCGAGATCGGAATGATCCCCTCCGACTTGAATCCGATGTCGACGATCCCTTCGCTCTGCGTCACCTTGAGAACCCGGCCCCGGATGATGTCGCCCTCGGCGAACTCGGCCATCTTCTCGTCGTACATCCGCAGAAGCTCCTCCATGCCGACCGACTCCAGCTCGCCGTCGTCGGCCGGCAGCCGGCTCGGCCGGGGAGTCTTGCGCTCATCGCTCGGGGGCATTCGGGAACCAACCTCCCTCGATCACAATCTGCGACGTCGAAATGGCCACGCAAGCAGCTTCTCCGGTTTCGCGCCGCCCCGTCGGCCGGAAATGCTCTTCCGGCGGCGGATTCTACCGGAGGAAGGGCCGGGCCGGGCCGGGCCGGCGGCGGGGTCGATGTCAGCTAACTTATTGATACGTGCCGAAATGGAGTTTAGCGACGCCCTCGGAGCGAAGTCAAGAACGCCCCGCGCCGGGCGCCTTTCACCGGGCGGTTCGCGCCCCGCGGACGCGGCCGACGATCGCTTCGACGACCTGCTCGAGCGACATGCCGGAGGTGTCGAGCACGGTGTAGGTCGCGTCCCACGTCAGCGGCGAGTCGTCGCGGGTCGAGTCCTGGCGATCGCGCGTCTCGATCTCGCGGCGGACCTGGTCGAGCGGCTGCTCGATCCCGCGCGAGCGCAGATCGAGCTGCCGCCGCCGCGCCCGAACCTCCGGCGTGGCGGTGAGAAAAAACTTATACGGGGTCTCGGGAAAGACACGCGTTCCGATGTCGCGCCCTTCGAGAACTCCGCCGGCCCTCAGTCCGAGGCTCTGCTGCATGCCGACCAGAATCCTGCGGACCTGGGGAACGGCCGAGACCACGCTCGCGGCCATGCTCATCTCGGGGGTGCGGATGGCGGCGGAGACGTCCTCGCCGTCGAGCAGCACGCGCTGGCCCGACCCACTGCCCTCGAGATCGATCCGGCTCGAGCGCGCGAGCCGCTCGAGAGCTTCGGGCTCGCTGGCGGGGACGTTCGCGCGGAGCGCCTTGAGCGCCATCGCCCGGTACATCGCTCCGGTATCGATGTGCGGGATGCCGAGCTCCTCGGCGACGCGGCGGCTCGTGGTCGATTTGCCGACTCCCGCCGGGCCGTCGATCGCGACCACGACAGGCTCCATCAGCCCCTCCGCGCCGATCGGGAGGGTTTCGCGCGCGACGACTTTCTCGCGTCCCGTTTTCCGGGAGCCGTGGTGGCGGAGCGCCGCGCGGAGCTCTTTCCGGCGGCCGGCGCCTTCCCCTTCTTCGCCGCGGCCTTCGGTCGGGCGCGCGCGGGGCGCGAATCCTTTCGGGTGAGCATCCGGATCTCGCGAGGCGTCAGGTCGCGCCACTGGCCCGGCTGAAGCGTGGGATCGTTCAGAGCGCCGATCCCGACCCGCTTGAGCTTGGCCACCGGGTGACCGATCGCCTTGAACATTCTGCGGATCTGCTGCGTCCTCCCCTCCTGCAGCCTGACTTCGAACCAGCTGTTGCCCTCTTCTCCGCGGCCGGTCGTGCGCAGCCGCTCGATCTCGGCGGGCCGCGTCCTCCTGCCGTCGAGAACGATCCCGCGCTGGAGCTTCTCGAGCAGCCGCTCGGCGGGGATTCCACGGACTTTCACGTGGTAGGTCTTGATCGTGCCGTGACTCGGGTGCGAGAGACGGAATGCGAGCTCCCCGTCGTTGGTCAGCACCAGCAGCCCCTCGGAGTGGTAGTCGAGCCGGCCCACCGGGAACACCCGCTCCCTCACTCCGCGCAGCAGATCGAGCACCGTCGAGCGACCCTCGGGGTCGTCGAGCGTGGTCATGACTTCTCTCGGCTTGTACAGCAGGATGTAGCGAGGCTCTTCGGCCCGGGTGATCAGCTTGCCGTCGACCTTGATGTGATCCCGGGCCGGATCCGCCTTGGTTCCGAGCGTCGTGACCACGCGCCCGTTGACCCGGACCCTCTCCGCCAGGATCATCTCTTCCGCTTCGCGGCGCGAGGCGAGTCCCGCCCGGGCGATGATCTTCTGCAGGCGCTCGGTCGGCATCAGTTCCGCTCGGATTCTATCGCTTCTTCCACCGATTCACCCGCGTCCTCCGGTTCGGATTCGCGATCGACCGGCGCGGCGTGCGCCGCTCGCTCCGAATCCGAATGTGCGGATTCCGCGCCGGAATCGTGCTCGTCCTCCGCCGCCTCGCGCGCCTCCTCTTCGTCCCATTCCTCCCTGCGCGCCCCGCTCAGGAGCTCCTCGGTGAAGCTCTCGCCGAGAATCTCGGTGAACTCCTCGAGGCGCGGGAGGTCCTGGATCGACTCGAGACCGAAGTGGAGGAGAAAGTCGCGCGTGGTCCGGTAGAGGAACGGGCTTCCGACGACGCTCTTCCGGCCGGCGATCCGGAGCATCTTCCGATCGAGCAGGGTCCGGATCACTCCGGTGGAGTTGACTCCGCGGATGTCGTTGATCTCGGGAACGGTGATCGGCTGGCGGTAGGCGACGATCGCGAGCGTTTCGAGGCCGGCCATGGAGAGGCGGCCCTCGTTCCTCCTCGCGTAGAACCTGCGCAGCCAGGGATCGAGCTCGGGGCGGGTGGCGAAGCGGAACCCGCCGGCCGCCCTTTCGAGCAGGAAGCCTCCCTCGCGGCCGGCGAACGAGGTCTCGATCGCGGCGAGCTCTGCTTCGATCTCCCCGCGGACTGCGTCGGGGAAGGCTTCGACGAGGTCTTCGAGTGTGACCGGCTCGGCGGAGACGAACAGGATCGCCTCGATGGCGGCTCGGAGCTCGGCGGGAGTCATCGTCATCGCGTGGTCGGTTCCTCGCTGGTCGGATTCAGTGGTCGTAGAGCCTGAACTGAGCGGGATCGACTTCCCGATCGGTTCGGTGGACGAGGATTTCGGAGAAGGTTCCGGCCTGACGGAGGGAGATGCCGCCGAGACGGACGAGCTCGAGCGTGGCGAGGAAGATGACGACCAGCTCGCCGCGCTCGCGCCCTTCGAGGTACCACCGCAGGCGGATGGGACTCGTCTCGTTGAGCCTGTCGTAGAGCTCGCGCATCTTCTCGGAGACCTTGAACTCGGCGCGCTGGAGCTCGATCGCCTCGGGATGGTGATAGCGATAGCGCTCGAGCGCGGTGCGGAACGCGCCGATGAGGTCGAACAGCGAGATCTGGCTCATGTCGACCTGATTCGCCTCGGAGCCGGGAAGCGGCACGTGGGGGCGCGACCAGACGCCCATCCGCACCAGATCGCGCTCGGCGAAGGTCTCGGCGACCGTGCGGAACCGCTGGTACTCGATCAGGCGGTCGACCAGCTCGGTGCGCGGGTCGTCTCCCTCGCCGCTCTCCTCGTCCCGCGGCAGGAGCATCTTCGATTTGATGTGGATCAGCAGCGCCGCCATGTAGACGTAGTCGGCCGCCACGTCGAGGTCGAGCTGCTCCATCGCATCGAGATAGGCGTTGTACTGCTCGGTGATGAGCAGGATCGGGATGTCGTAGACGTCGACCTTGTGCTTGCGGATCAGGTGGAGGAGCAGGTCGAGCGGTCCCTCGAAGGCGGGGAGAGTGACGCGATAGCTCGGCTCGAGCTCGTCGGCCGCGTCGAGAATCGCCTCGCCCGGCTCGATCGTATCGCCGGTCCCGGCGTCGGGAATCGGGGTCGGGTCGGTCATGCGCGGAAATGATCGTAATCCAGCTTCATCGCCCTGCGAACCTGCTCCATCGTCGTCTCGGCGCTCTCTCGCGCCTTCCGGTTGCCGGCGCGCAGCACCTCCCAGACCTGCGAGGGATCCCGGTCGATCGCCTCGCGCCGCTCCCGGACCGGCCGGAGCTTCTCGATCATGATCTCCGCGAGCAGCTTCTTGTCGTCCACGCAGCCGATCGCGGCCGCGCGACACTCGCGGTCTACGCGCTCCCGCGTCTCGTCGTCCGAAAAGAGCTTGTGGAACTGGAACAGGTTGCAGATGTCGGGATTCCCCGGGTCCTTGCGCCGGATGCGGTTCGGATCGGTGAACATGTTCATGCAGGCCTCGCGGATCTCGTCGGCCGAGGCCGTCAGGCCGATCGTGTTTCCGTACGACTTCGACATCTTACGTCCATCCAGCCCCGGCACCTTCGGCGTCTCGGTGAACAGCGCCTGCGGCTCCGGAAACACCTCGCCGTACATGTTGTTGAACCGCCGAACGATCTCGCGCGACAGCTCCAGGTGCGCCGCCTGATCCTCCCCGACCGGAACGAAGTTCGCGCGGTAGATGATCACGTCGGCCGTCTGGAGCAATGGATAGCCCAGAAAGCCGTACGTGTTGAGATCGCGGTCGGCGAGCTGCTGCTGCTGCTCCTTGAAGGTCGGGACCCGCTCGAGCCACGGGAGCGGGGCGATCATCGACAGCAGAAGCTGCAGCTCGGCGTGCTGCGGGACCTGCGACTGGACGAAGATCGTCGACTTCTCCGGGTCCATTCCGGCGGCGAGCCAGTCGGCGACCGCCTCGAAGGTCGCGTCCCGGATCCCCGATGGATCCGCATAGTCGGAGGTCAGGGCGTGCCAGTCGGCGATGAAGTAGAAGCAGCGGTACTCGTCCTGGAGACGGATCCAGTTGCGTACCGCGCCGAAGTAGTTGCCGAGGTGGACTCGGCCGGTCGGCCGGAGGCCGCTGAGGACGATCGCCTGCTGCTGGGTCAACGTGCTGCCTTTCGAATGATCCGGATCGGGAGGCGCGCCACGGCTCTCCCCGCGAAGAGCGGCGAGTGTAACCCAATGTGGCCGGGAATTGTGTGGCCGGGGATGTCATGTGGCCGGGGATTTCATCCCCGGCGGGAGGGTGGTCGCGGGTTGCTCTTGAGGCCCAGGCGCTCGTGGTTCCCCGGTCACAGGGAAATCGCCTGCGCCCAGCCTGGCGGACGCGGTGACCCTCTCTCTGCTGCTTTTTGCGTACTGTTGCCAGAGAGTCCAGACTCGCGAGACTGCTCAGAAAGCACAGGACGAAATGCAGAATGCAGTGCAGAATGAAGAATCCAGAAATGGCCGATGGCTGGATTCGCGTACGGTAACCAGGGAACCCGCCCTTTTTGGATTCTGCATTCTGCATTCTGCATTCGCTCCACGTCATGTGGACCCGCGGGCGAGATCTCGAGCGCCTCCGGCCGCCCACCCTCTACCGGCCACCGACACCCGGCCGAGGCGGCGGGAGCGTCGCGGGACCACCGCCCGCCGGGGATGAAATCCCCGGCCACATGCCGCGATGGAATCCCCGGCCACATGCCGCGATGAGATCCCCGGCCACATGGCGCTCAGTCGCGCGCCGGGGTGGCTTCCTCGGCGCCCGAGAGGAGTCGGAGCAGCGCTTCCGGATCTCCCCAGGCGCGCGCCTCGACGGCCTCGATGGCCACCTCCCGGGCGAGCTCCATCAGGGCGAAGTCGCGGATGAGGCTTCCGACGCGGAAGCGCACGGCCCCCGACTGGCGCGTCCCGAAGAAATCGCCCGGGCCGCGCATCTCGAGATCCCTCTCGGCGACCTCGAATCCGTCGCGCGTGGCGGCGAAGCTCTGGAGGCGCCGCTTCGCCTCTTCGCTCGTCCCTTCGTCGCGGATGAGGATCGACCAGGAGCGGCGGCTCCCCCGCCCCACCCTGCCGCGGAGCTGATGGAGCTGCGAAAAGCCGAAGCGGTCGGCGTCGAGGATCACCATCACCGAGGCGTTCGGCACGTCGATCCCGACCTCGATCACGGTCGTCGAGACCAGAAGATCGAGCTCTCCCCGCACGAAGGCATCCATCGTCACGCGCTTCTGCTCGGCGGGGAGCCGGCCGTGCAGCATCCCGATGCGCCGCGTCGGGAATGCCTTCCGGATCGCATCGACCCCGGCGGTGAGCGCTTTCAGATCGACTTTCTCCGACTCCTCGATGATCGGGAAGACGACGTACGCCTGAGCTCCGGCGGCGAGCTCGCTCTCGACGAACTCCCAGACGCGCGGCAGCCGGGCGGTTCCGCGGACGACGGTGCGGACGGGCGTGCGGCCGGGAGGAAGCTCGTCGATCACCGACAGCTCCAGGTCGCCGAACATCGAGATCGCGAGCGAGCGTGGGATCGGCGTCGCCGTCATGACGAGGATGTCGGGGAGCTCGCCCTTCTCGAAGAGCTTCTGTCGCTGGGCGACGCCGAAGCGGTGCTGTTCGTCGACGATGGCGAGGCCGAGAGAACGGAAGGCGACGGGCTTCTCGAGCAGGGCGTGCGTTCCGACGAGCAGGTCGATCTCGCCGGCGGCGAGAGCGGCGAGGAGCGACTTCCGCTCGGACGGGGGGGTCGATCCGGCGAGCCTGGCGAGGCGGACCCGGTGGTCAACGTATTGACGAACGCGCTGGTAGTGCTGCTCGGCCAGGATGGCCGTCGGTGCGAGCAGCGCCGCCTGATGCCCGTTCTCGATCGCCAGCATCGCCGCGATCAGGGCGACGATGGTCTTCCCCGATCCGACGTCGCCCTGGAGCAGCCGGTACATCGGCCGCTCGGACTGCAGATCGGCGGCGATCTCGTGCAGCACGCGCTTCTGCGCGGCGGTGAGCCGGAACGGGAGCACTTCGCGGACCTTCGCGCGGATCCGTTCGTCGACGACGATCTTCCGCTTCTTCCTTCTGCGCTCTTCTCCGCAACGGCGGATGCGGAGCGCGAGCTGAAACGCGAAGAACTCGTCGAGAATCAGGCGGCGGTGAGCGGGGGAGCGCCCCTGCTCGAGCTCGGGTCCGAGGGCGGCGGGGGCGTGGAGCCCTGCGATCGCCTCGCTCAGCCCGATCACGCCGAGGCGACGGCGCAGCGGCTCGGGCATCGGGTCGTCGAGGTCGAGGATCGCTTCGAGCGCCTGCCGCACGGTAGCGCGCACCACCTTCGGCGGGATTCCGGTGATCTGCGGATAGATCGGGACGATCGCTCCCTCCTCGTCCCCCTGCTCGCCCTCGAGCTTCTCCCACTCCGGGTTCTGCATCTGGAGCCTTCCGCGGGCGTTGACGTGCGGAGTGCCCCAGACGCTGAGCACGTCACCGCGGGCGATCCTCTCGCCGAGCCACGGCTGGTGGAAGAAGACCAGAAGCAGCGTTCCGCTCCCGTCGTCGATGACCGCTTCGAAGATCTGCATGCGCCGGACGCGCGTGGTCTTGGCACCGGCGGCGATCACGCGGCCGCGGACCGCGATCGCGGCGTCGGGACGCCGGATCTCGGCGATGCGCGTCGGATAGCGGCGGTCTTCCCAGCGGAACGGTAGCCAGTCGAGAAGGTCGCGCGCGGTCTCGACCCCGACCGCGGCGAATCGGCGCGCCCGCTCGTCGCCCACTCCCCGGAGATACTGCACCGGAGTGTCGGGGGCGACCGTCGAATCGACGCGTCGGGCGCTTCTCACCCCTTCATTGTCCCTCGGCGCGGGCGAATGGGGAATGGTGTCTACCAGTGGTGGAATTCTTGCGCGTGGAGGAGCGCCGCGGCGGCGGCGGTCACTCGAAGACGATCTTCATCTGGATCAGGCCGATCCGTACGCGGTCGCCGTGCCTGATCGGGACGGCGACTCCGGTGGGAATCCGCTCGTCGTTGACGTAGGTGCCGTTGACCGTCCCGACTTCCTCGAGGATGCCCCACCCCTCGCCCTGGCGGACGATCTTCGCATGGCGGCGGGAGACCGAGCGGTGGCTGTCGACCTGAGTCAGATCGATGTCGGGGAGAATGCCGGTGACCGGATCGGATCGGCCGATGGTCGTCTCGGGTCCCTTCGAGAAGAAGAAGGCGGTGCCCGTCGCGACGTCGACGAGGCGATGGCGGGTGACGGCCTCGGGCGATTTCGGGGCGTCGGGGGGGAGAGCGGCATGCTCGAGGTCGATCTTGTCGGCGCCGGCGAACTGCTGGAGCAGCACGTTCGCGTCGCGCAGTCGGCGGGAGTACTTGCGCATGATCCGGACCGAGATCTCGGGATTCCTGCGGATCATCTCGTCGAAGCGGCTGCCGTTGATGGCGATGATGCGGACGTCGGTGTGAGCGAGGGCGTCGGCGCTGCGGGGAATGTTCTCGAGCACGGCCATCTCGCCGAAGAAATCGCCCTTCTCGAGGCGGGAGAGGATGCGCGACTCGGCGCCGAGCTTCTTGAGGATGTGGACGGTCCCCTCCTGGATGATGAACATCTCGGTTCCGAGGTCGCCTTCGCGGAAGATGAAGTCTCCGGCGGTGAACGAGAGGGCCTGCTCCCGAACGGGCTCTTTACCGCCTGTGGTCTTGAACACGGCTTTCATGAACGGGCCCCGGTCCGAACGGCCGGCTCCGGAAACTCGATGGTTGCGGCCGCCGTGTCGAGGCGGACCGGACGTCCGATGGGGAGGAGAAGGTTGTCGCCGTGATGGCCGAACGGGAGGTCGCGCACGACCGGAATCCCGAGATCGGAGAAGAACTCACTGAGAAGGATGCCGAGCTCACTCTCCTCGCCGCAGTCCTTGAGCCGGCCGATCATCACGCCCTGGATCGAGCGAAATCTACCAGACAGCCTGAGGGTGGTCAACATTCGATCGATGCGGTAGACCGGCTCGTCGACGTCCTCCCAGAACCAGATTCCGCCGTCGAGCCAGTAGTCCCATCGCGTGTCGAGCAGGGCGGAGGTGAGCGAGAGGCAGCCGCCGAAGAGGATGCCTTCCGCGCGGCCGTGGGCGAGGACCTGTCGCGGGTCGAACGCATGCGTCAGAGGAGCCTGGCCGGCCAGCATCGCCGAGAACCAGACTTCGCTCCCCGGCGAGAGGCCGTCGTGAAAGTCGAGGTTGAGCATCGGACCGTGGAACGGGACGATGCCGGTCTCGACGGCGATCGCCTGATGGAGCGCGGTCAGGTCGCTGTAGCCGATCACCGGCCTCGGGTGGTCGCGGAGGGCCTGGTAATCGACGCCCTCGAGGATCCGCATCGCGCCGTAGCCGCCGCGGGCGAAGGCGATGGCGTCGACCGAGCGGTCGCGGAGCGCCTCGTTGAGAGCGGCCAGGCGGGCGGCGTCGCTCCCGGCGAGATACCGCCGCTCGACCGAGTCGACGTTCGGCGCGATGCGGACGCGATACCCCTTCCGTTCGAGGGCGCGGGCGCCCGCCTCGATCCGATCGCGCTTCGATGGAGAGGAGATCGCGAGCACGGCGATCGTCCCGCCGGGAACGAGCGGGAGCGGGGGATCGAGCGGTCTCGCAGGGCGGCGCATCGGAGCAGTCGAGTCGGGAATCGGCGAGTTTAAGCGCGGCCGGCGCGCGGAGTCCAGAGGCGACCGCGGGGCGCCCGACGCTGGGGGGAGAAGGGGAAAGATCGTGGAGTGGATCTGTAAGCCGAGTTCTGTGCTCCCGAAGGAGCGAGGATCATTCCTCTGGTCCCCGCGTTACCGCGAGGATCGAGCGATCTACCCGGAAGCTCGAACGGAGACGGGCGGCTCCATCGCTTCCCTATTTGATCTTGCTCCGCAGGGGGTTTGCCATGCCATCGACGGTCACCCGCGATGCGGTGCGCTCTTACCGCACCATTTCACCCTTACCGCTGCCGAAGCCGCGGCGGTATGTTTTCTGTTGCACTTTCCGTCGCGTTGCCGCGCCTGGACGTTATCCAGCCTGCTGCCCGTGAGAGCTCGGACTTTCCTCTCCGGCCCGAAAGCCGCAGCGATCCTCCGATCCACTCCACGATGAAGAGGAGAACAGCGCGGGAGACGCGACGATTCTCGCGGGGCGAGTCGGGGTCGCGGGGGGAGAGCCGGTCGGGCGGGCCGCGGGAGGTTTCGTCGAGCTCCGACTCCGCGCGCCCGACTCGCGATCGCCGAATTCTTGCTGCAAATCACTACATCTAAATCACTTACATTAATTGTCGGCCTGCCGACAACGTTAAACATTCCTGTTTTTCGGATCGGAGAAGTACTCCGCCCAGTCGATCCCCTCCCCCTCCCCCTCCCCCTCCCCGCCCCCCTCCCCCAGCGCCTCCAGCTCCCGCGCGAACGCCGCCGCGCCGACGATCTCGACGTTCCGCCGGCGGACCCTCGCGGCGAGCCCGCCGTCGGACGTCACGACGCGGAAAGGATCGCGGCCGAGCCGCTCGACCTCCTCGACGATCGCATCGTCCGCGCTCCGCGGATGCGTGAATCGCGCGCTGACGCTGCCGAGCGAGGTCGCGAACGAACCGGGCGCGCTCCCGTCGAAGAAGCAGACCACCTTCGCCTTTCGCGCGCGGGCGAACGCCGCCAGGGTCCGGAGCAGGCTCCGCTTCGACTCGACTCCTTCACGATCGAGCCGGAGCGCCCCGAGGAGATTGCTCCCGTCGACCAGCACCCGCATCGATCCGCCGTCATGAGACCGCACGCCCGGGTCGCCCCGACCCGAGCCAGATCGCGAGCCCGACGATCACGATTACCGCCAGCGCCAGGAACAGGTACGGCAGAAAGACGGCGAGCAGCGCCTGAAGCACCGCGAAGACGTCCTCGAAGATCGAGATCGCCGGATTCGCCATCCCCCCCGTCGTCGCCGTGCTGGTCGCCCGGATCGCCGACTTCGTCAGGTGGCTCCCGAGAGCCGCTCCCCCACCCAAAACCGACGCGAGCACCGTCAGCTCGGGCGGCACCTCGTTCGACGACGCCGCGAACCCGATCAGCGCCCCCGCCAGCGGCCGGATGAACGTATGGACCGCGTCCCACGCATGATCGATCAGCGGGAACTTGTCGGCGAGAAACTCGATCACGTACAGCACCGCGACGACGACCAGCACCGGCGTCGACGAGAAGAACTCCGCAAGCGTCCCGCTGAACATCGCCGGATACAAGCGCGAGAGCAGGCCGAACACGAGGAACGTCGCCCAGGCGTTCACCCCGGCTCCGACTCCCAGCCCCACCGCAGTCAACAGCGTTCCGATCGTCTCGATCATCGCAGGATCTCCTCCGGCCGGACGACCACCGGCGTGCTTCCGCGCAGGCTTCCCGGAATCTCGCTCCTCGCCGCCTCGGCCGCTTCACGCGTCGAATACGTTCCCCAGAACATCCGGAAGCATGATTCTCCCCGATATGCGATCGGAATGAACCAGACGCGATCGCCCGCCCCCAGCGAGCGCGTTACCGAATCCGTCCGGCAGAGGATCGAGAACTGCAGCGAGAACGGCACCGTCCGGTTCTCTCGCGTCCACCGCTCCGCCATCTCCTGATATCGGCGCCGCAGCGGGTCGCCCGCCTCGACGGCACGGGGTGGCGGCGGCGCTTCCGGCTCGGCCGACGGAGCGGCAGGCGGTGGAGACGCAGGGACGGAGCCCGGGGACAGAGTCGTGGTCGGCGCCGGTGCCGTCTCGTCCGGGGGATCCGGCTCCGCCGCGATGAACTCCGGATCGTCCCGAATCGTCGCCCCCTCATCCGCGATCGTGGCCGCCGTCTCTTCCCCTCCGCCCGAGCGCAACCACCGGTACCCTCCCCAGGCCGCTGCCGCCAGAACGATCAGAAGAAGCGCCAGCAGGAGGGTCGAGTTCCGACCGGCTCGCCTCCGGAGCGTCTGATCCGAGGTCGCCTCGCCGAGCTCGTCGGCGCCGGCGACGGGCTCGATCTCGCGGACGAGCGGATCCCCGACCGGCTCGGCAGCCGGCCCGGTCACTTCCTCATCGGGCGGCTCAGGTTCCCACGATGCGCCGGCTTCGGGCGGGGGATGAATGCCGGGAACCAGATTGGTGCGAGAGGGATCGAGGCGTCGCGGCGGCGGCGCGTGCGGCTCGGCCGGAAACTCGAACGGCGGAGGGGCGGCCGGTGTCTCGGCGGGACGCAAAACCTCATGTGTTACTTCAGGTTCGTCTCCCTCCAGCAGCCCGAGGGTGTGGAGGGCGAGCAGGAGCTTGTAGACGGCGAAGGTTTCCAGACGGGTCGCGGCCGCGACCTCGGCGGCGGTGCGCATCCCGTCGACCTGCTCCACGATCGCGTCGGCGTCCTCGTTGAGGGCGAGCCGGGCGTACTTCTCCGGGAAGAGCGGAGCCTTGCGGAAGACCATCTCGCCGCCGGCGGTGCGACGTTCGACTCCGGTGCGGTCGGGGTCGGTCACCGCGAGCTCGAGGATGATCTGGGGGAGGTGAAAGAGGGTCCCCTCTTCGCGCTTCGGGAGGTAGTCCTGGACGAGCTGGAACGAGCCGGCATCCCAGGCAAGGAGCGAGCGGATGATGCCGACGATCTGGACGCGGCGTGCCCAGGCGAGCTCTTTCCTGGTGATGAAGCCGAGGGAGAGGAGGGCGTCGCCGAGGGTCTCGTTCTCCTTCCGCTTGCCGAGTGCCTGGCGGACGTGGTCGCGGTTGACCTTTCCGGCGCGGTGGAGGATCTCGTCGACGCTGTCGTTGCGGTCGTTGGTGCTGGCGGACAGAACGTCGCCGTCGCGGAAGTAGAGGATCTTGATGATGCCGTCGTGCTCGAAGCGGATGGCCCCGGTGAAGCGGGTGTCCGCGAGCTCGAGCAACTGACGGATCAGATCGATGTCGGGAAGATCGCCTTCGAGCTTCATCAGGTCTCCCACCCTCCCCGCCGCGCGCGTGGGCGCGGCGGCTCATTCAAGCTGGGGCCGGTCACGGGGAGGCGTGCAACTGGTCGTACACGACTCTGCCGATCTTCGGCCCGAGAACTTTCGCCAGATCGAGCTCGGAAGCCTGTCGGACCGCGGAGAGGCTTCCGAAGTGCTCGAGCAGGAGCTTTCTCCTCTTGGTCCCGATGCCGGCGAGATGATCGAGCTCGCTGGTGAGCGTACGGCGCGCGCGCCGCCGCCGATGCGATGATACGGCAAAGCGGTGCGTCTCATCGCGGATCATCTGGAGCAGGTGGAGCGCGGGGTCGTTCCGCTCGAGGCGCACCGGCTCGTCGAGGTGCGGCAGGTAGATCTCTTCCTCGCGCTTGGCGAGCCCCGCGATGGCGATCTGGTCGCGGCCGAGCTTCGCGAGAGCCGAGAGCGCTGCGTTGAGCTGGCCGCGGCCGCCGTCGATCAGGATCAGGTCCGGCAGCGGCTTGTCCTCTTCGATCAGCCGGCGGTAGCGACGCTCCACCGCCTCCGCCATCGACCGGAAGTCGTCCGCCCCGTCGACCGAACGGATGTTGAAGATCCGGTACTTCGATTTGTCGAACCGCCCGCGGCCGAATGCGACCATCCCGGCCACCGAGTCGGTCCCCTGAATGTTCGAGATGTCGAACGACTCGATCGTGGCGAGCTCGTCGCCTTCGAAGCCGACCAGCGCGCCGAGACGCTCGGCGGCGATCTGCAGCCGGTCCTGAGTCGACTTGCGGAATCTCGACTCGTGGGCCAGCCGGGCGTTGCGCGTGGCCAGCTCGATCCGGTCGACTCCCCTCCCCCGCTGCGGGACCCGCACGACGACCTTTTTCTCTCTCTGCGAGCCGAGCCACTCCTCCACCAGCTCCTGCTCCTCGATCGCGAACGGCAGATGCAGCTCCGCCGGGATGAAGAGATTGTCCTGGTAATAGCGCTGGACGACCTCGCCGAGAAAGAACGACGGCTGATACCGGTCGATTTTTTCCCAGAACAGCTCCCGCCTGTCGACCAGATTGCCGTCGCGCAGGATGAACACCTGGATCGCCACGTCCCCCCCCTCCTCCCACAGCCCCCAGACGTCCGCGTCCTCCCCCCCCGCGGAAGCCACCTGCTGCTCGGACTGGATCCTCTCGGTCGTCCGGATCAGGTCGCGGTAGTACGATGCGAGCTCGAACTGCTCCTCCCCCGCCGCTCGGTACATCTTCTGCTTGAGCCGCTCGACCAGCTCCCGGCGGTGGCCGCCGAGAAACAGCACCACGTCGTCGACCATCTCCCGGTAGGCCTCGGGCGTGGTCAGGCCGACCACGCAGGGGCCGAGGCACTGGTGCATGTCGTAATAGAGACATGGACGAGCCAGCGCGCTCGAGCCGATGCTGATGTCGAGATCGCAGCTCCGGAGGCGGAACTGGTCGCCGACGAGCTTGAGGATGCGCCGGGCGGTCCCGGCGAAGAAGGGGCCGAAGTAGACGTCGCCCTTCCTGCGGTCGACCCTGCGCGTGAAGACGACCCGGGGGTAGTCCTCCGAGGTGGTGACCTTGATGTAGGGATACGTCTTGTCGTCGCGGAGCAGGACGTTGTAGCGGGGCTGATGCGACTTGATGAGGTTGTTCTCGAGCAGGATCGCTTCGAGCTCGTTCCTGGTCTCGACGAAGTCGATCGAGTCGATGTCGGAGATCAGCGCGTGGGTCTTCGGATCGCGGAATCCCCGGCCGACCAGATACGAGGTGACCCGGCTCCGCAGATTCCTCGCCTTGCCGACGTAGATGACCTCCCCGCCGACTCCGCGGTGGAGATAGACGCCCGGCCGTTCCGGAATCTCCGGAAGGCGGAGCTTGAGCCGCCGGAGGCGGAGCTCGAACGAATCGGGCGTGGAACTCACGCGGGGGACAACGCGGAGGGAAGAGGAAAAGTTTCAGCCGCGCCCGCTGCGTGGTCTAATGACCTCTGCTCGAATGAGCCTGGACGACGCCCACCGCGCGAGTCTCCGCAAGCGCCTTCTGATCGTGACGGCGCTGCTCGCGCTGGCCGCAGTCGCGGCCGCGAGCGAATGGTCCCGCCAGGGGCTCAACGAGCTCGTCGCGCTCGCCGAGCAGATCGTGCTGCGGCATCCCCGTCTCGGCATGATCGCCTTCGTCGCCGTCTCCGCCCTGTCGGCGATCCTCGCCTTCTTCTCCAGCGCCATCGTCGTTCCGGTCGGTGTGAAGGCGTGGGGCGAAGGGATCACCTTCGTCCTTCTCTGGATCGGCTGGTTGCTCGGCGGAATGGCGACCTACGCCGTCGGCCGGTTTCTCGGCCGCCCCGCCGTCCGGCTCCTCGTCTCCGAGGATCGCGTTCGCTACTACGAAACGCGCCTGTCGAGAAAGGCGGGCTTTCCGCTGATCCTCCTGTTTCAGCTCGCCGTCCCCTCCGAGATCCCCGGCTACGTTCTCGGCACGGCGCGTTACCGCTTCCTCACCTATCTCGCGGCTCTCGCCCTGGCCGAGCTCCCCTTCGCCGTCGGCGCGGTCTTTCTCGGGGCGAGCCTCATGAGCGGCAGCTACATCCTCCTGTTGATCGTCGGTCTCGCCGGTCTCGGACTGACCGCGTGGGCGATGGTGTATCTGCACCGGCGCCTTCACCGGGATGAGGGATTACCCGAATTCTACGAAGAGTAGAGCGACGCAGCCTCGGAATCGTTCGGAGCGTCCGGGAATCCGATCCGGATCAGAGATAGCGCGCGAGCTCGGGCGGGCAATCACGCATCCATTGCTCGCAGCCCTCATGGTCGGCGAGAAGACGGAAGCCGGCGAAGTCGAAGCCCGGTGCGACCGAGCAGCCGACGAGCGTGTACTCGCCCGTGGAGTGGGCGGCCTGCCATGCGCCGGCCGGGACGACCGCGACCGGCTGACGGTCGACGTCGGGCGGACCGACCGAGGCGCGATGGACGCTCCTGAGATCGTGAGCCCAGTAGAGGTTGAGAGGAGCTCCCTCGTAGAAATGCCATGCCTCGTCGGCGTCGACGCGGTGCCAGCGGCTCTTCTGGCCGATCGTGAGGAGGAAATGGATGGTGGAGAGGGCCGGCCGCGTCGAGCCGGCCGCGGTCGTCACCGGCGAGGACGATCGATAGACCTCGGCATAGAAGCCTCCCTCGGGATGAGGCTTCAGATCGAGAAGGCGAATCAGCTCCTCCGGGCGGCTCGGCATCGATGACTCCTCAGGGTGTGGTGCGGGCGTCCCGCCCGCCCCCGGGCTGGGCGGCGAAATCCCCCTCTCCCCCACACGTACCGTTTCAAACGAAGATGCGCAGCTCGCGAAGCTCGCGAATGCGGTCGCGCAGCTCGGCGGCGCGCTCGAACTCGAGGCTCTTCGCAGCTTCCTTCATTTCCTTGCCCAGGCGCGCGATGGTGGCGTCGATGTCGTCGTCGGCCACCAGGTCGTCCTTTCTCCGGCCGACGCCCGCCGCGAACGGCTCGAAGTAATCGAGGTTCGCCATGCGGACCAGGTCCGAATCGATCGATTTGATGATGGTGGCGGGCTCGATGCCGTGCTCCTGGTTGTGCGCTTTCTGGATCTCGCGCCGGCGGTTCATCTCGCCGATCGCGTTGTTCATCGAGTCGGTCATTCTGTCGGCGTAGAGGATGGCGACGCCGTTGACGTTCCGTGCCGCGCGGCCGATCGTCTGGATCAGCGAGGTATTCGAGCGGAGGAATCCCTCCTTGTCGGCGTCGAGAATCGCGACGGCGGAGCACTCGGGGATGTCGAGCCCTTCGCGCAGCAGGTTGATGCCGACGAGAACGTCGTAGACGCCCGAGCGGAAGTCGCGGATGATCGCGATCCTCTCGAGGGTCTCGACGTCGGAGTGGAGATAATTGACCTTGATGCCGAGCTCCATGAGGTAGCGCGTGAGGTCCTCGGACATCCTCTTGGTGAGCGTGGTGACCAGCACGCGCTCGTTCTTCGCGGTCCGCTCGCGGATCACCGCGATCAGATCGTCCACCTGACCTCTGACGGGGCGAATGACCACCTCGGGATCGAGCAGGCCGGTCGGACGGATCACCTGCTCGACGAACTCGCCGCCGGTCCGTCCCAGCTCGTACGGTCCCGGCGTGGCGGAGACGTAGACGACCTGGGCGAGCTTCGACTCGAACTCCTCGAACGAGAGCGGACGGTTGTCGATCGCGCTCGGCAGCCGGAACCCGTACTCGACGAGCGTCTCCTTGCGGGCGAGGTCGCCTCCCCACATCGCGCGGACCTGCGGGATCGTCTGGTGCGATTCGTCGACGACCAGGAGGAAGTCCTTCGGGAAGTAATCGATCAGCGTCGGAGGCGGCTCACCCGGAGCGCGGCCGCTCAGATGGCGGCTGTAATTCTCGATGCCGTGGCAGTAGCCGAGCTCGGAGAGCATCTCGAGGTCGAACAGGGTCCTCTGGCCGAGCCGCTGAGCCTCGAGCAGCCGGCCGGCGTCCTTCAGCACGGCCAGGCGCTCGTCGAGCTCGGCGCGGATGTTCTCCATCGCCACCATCAGCCGCTCGCGCGGCGTCACGTAGTGCGTCCGCGGGTAGATCGCCAGCCGGTCGTACTCTTTTCCCGTTCTTCCCGTGACCGGATCGATCCGCGTCATCCGATCGATCTCGTCCCCGAAGAACTCCACCCGGACCGCGTCGTCCTCGTAGGCGGGCCAGATCTCGAGCACGTCCCCCCGGACGCGGAACATTCCGCGGCTCAGGTCGTACGGCGTCCGCTCGTACTGCATCTCCGTCAGCTTGCGGAGGTAATGATTGAGCGGCTTCGAGGCGCCGCGCTCGAAGAAGAGCAGCATTCCGTAGTAGAGGTCGGGATCTCCGATCCCGTAGATGCACGAGACCGAGGCGACGATGATCACGTCCCGGCGCTCGAACAGAGTCTTCGTCGCCGCGAGACGCAGCTTGTCGATCTCGTCGTTCTTCGTCATCTCCTTCTCGATGTAGAGATCCGTCTGCGGGATGTAGGCCTCGGGCTGGTAGTAGTCGTAGTACGAGACGAAATACTCGACGCGGTTGTCGGGGAAGAAGTTCCTGAACTCCTGGTAGAGCTGTGCCGCCAGCGTCTTGTTGTGGGACAACACCAGCGTCGGGCGGTTGGTTCGCTCGATCACGCTCGCGATGGTGAACGTCTTGCCCGATCCGGTGACCCCGAGCAGGACCTGATCCCGTCGCCCCGCTTCGAGTCCGCGGGAGAGCTGCTCGATGGCCTCGGTCTGATCTCCCTGAGGCGTGAAGGGGGAGACCAGTTTGAAGGAGCTCATGCGCCTCACGCAAACAGCAGAGCGGAGGCGCCCGTTCCCGGGCGGGGCGGTCCGGCGCGGACCGAGATCGGCCGTTCCGCGGCGGCGTCGTTGACCGCCTCGATCTCGCGGATCAGACTCTCGACCTCCTCCCGCGTGAGCGTCTGGTCGCGTATCGCGCTCCGGATCTCCGCGAGCACCGGCTGCAGCACCATCATGTCGACGCGCTCGGCGTCGATGTTCTCCTTGAGGCGCGCGAGCTCATCCATGAGCCGGCGGCGGTCTTCCTGCGGAACGTCGTTCTCGAACAACCGTTCCGCCTCCCGCTCGAGCTGACCGACGATGAACCCCGTCAGCCTCGCGCCTCCCCCTCGCATCATCCAAAAGCCCAGCCCGAAAATAACCAGCAGGCCGAGGCATCCGAGACCGCCGCAGCCGAACAGCACCCACCGCGGACACCCCGATTTCTCTTTCGGGGAGCCGGGGGCCTCGTAATAAGAGGCCGGGCGCTGCCACGAGCCGCTTCCATGCGCCGGCTCCCCTCCCGGGCCCGTCGGCGGCGGAGGGGGGGGCGCTCCCGGGGGCTGTGTGCTCGAATCCAAGGGCTCGATTCCCTCGTCCTTCCCCATCTCGGAGGGGAGAATGTATCATGTCCCTCGCAAGCTCGAAGAACGAGTGCCCACGCGGGAGTGACTGACGATGGCTTCGCTCAATGACCTGACCGTTCTGGTCCTCGACGACAATCCACTCGTGCTCAAACTGGCGCGGGCACTGCTCGAGCGCGAGGGGAGCACCGTGCTCACCGCCTCGAGCTGGATCGAGTTCAACCACGTCCTGGCCGCCAACACCCCCGACATCATCCTTCTCGACGTCAACCTCCCCAGCATCAAGGGGAACCGGCTGAGCGAGGTGCTCAAGTCGCAGTCGAACAAGAAGGAGATCCCGATCGTGCTCATCTCGGACCTCCCCGAGAAGTCGCTCGAGGAGATGTTCCCGGGATCGGGGGCCGACGCCTGGCTCCGGAAGCCGCTCACGCGCGAGAAGCTGATCGACGTGATCTCGCGGCTGGTTCCCTCTCGCTGAGAAGGAATTTCCACGAACGATCGGTACCGCCCGGCCCGGCCGGCGGCGCCGTCCCGCCCAACTGAGCCTCTCATTCCCCCGGCGGGGGGAGAGGCAGCGGTTCGGGCGCCTCGTCGAGAGGGGCGTCGAGAGGGGCGTCGGGAGGGGCGTCAGGAGGGGCGTCGAGAGGGATCTCGTCTTCGTGGGGCGGCGGCGGAACCGCTTCCCCCCCCTCCCCCGGCTGCGCGGTGGCATCGTCGGCGGGGGTGGTCGGCTCGCTCTCCTTCGGCTCGTAGAAGGGGCGTTGCAGATAGAACGGGAGACTGGCGACGGTGGTGACCATTCCGGTGCAGTCGCGGGTCGGCTCGGTGCCGGCGATGAACGCCTGCATGACGACGCGCGTGCAGGGGCCCTCGCCGAGGCGTCCGGTCTTGAGGTCCATCGGAGCGAGGACGATTCCGGGGGGGCGCTCGAACTCGCTCTTCGGCTCCCCGCGCAGGTTCTGTGCGTCGATCTGGCGGAAGAAGTCGATCCAGAGAGGCAGAGCGATGTCGCCTCCGGTCGAGCCGCCGCCGAGCGACTTCGACGGATCGTCGTATCCGACCCAGATTCCGACCGACAGCTCGGGGGTGAAGCCGACGAACCAGGCGTCGGTATAGCCGTTCGTGGTTCCGGTCTTTCCGGCAATCGGCCCCGGAATGACGTGGGCCTCGTATCCGGTGCCCCTGCGGATCACTCCCGTCATGGCGTGGGTCAGCAGATAGGCGTTCTGCGCGGTGGTCGCCTCCCGGAACTCGGGAAAGTTCTCGTCGAGCACTTTCTGGGTGGCGTCGGTGACGCGGCGGACCATGCGGGGGCGGACCCAGATGCCTCCATTGGCGAACGCGTTGAATGCGGCGGTGAGCTCGAGCGGGGAAACGCCGGCGGCGCCGAGGGCGACCGAGGGATAGGGGGGAAGTGGGGCGGTGATGCCGCAGCGTCGCGCGAAGTCGGTCACCTTGTCCCCGCCGACCATCATGTAGGTCTTGACCGCGGGGACGTTGATCGAGAGCTCGAGGGCCCGCTGGATCGTGACGATGCCGGTGTACTGCCCGCCGTAATTCCGCGGGGCGTACGAAGAGCCTCCGAATTCGATCGCGACCGGCTCGTCGAAGAGCGTGTCGGCGGGGGTGAAGCCGTTCTCGAACGCTGCGCCGTAGACGAACGGCTTGAACGCCGACCCGGTCTGTCGCCGCGACTGGATCGCACGGTTGAACTTCGAGGTGTTGAAGTCGTAGCCGCCGACCATCGCGAGGACTTCTCCCGACCTGACGTCCATCACGACCATCGCCCCCTGAATCAGCGGGCTCTGGTCGAGGAACCACCGCTTCGATTCCCCCTGCTGGTCGGTCTCGAAGCGGACGTGAACGAGGTCGCCGGTCCGGAGGTGATCGCGCAGACTCGCGCGCCGCGTCCACTGCCATCCCGAGGGAGGGATCTCGATCTGCTCGCCTCCGAGCCGGACTCGGATCGAGCGATTTCCCGCTTCCAGGACCACGGCCGGATACGCCTCCCCCGCTTCCACCTCCCGGCTCCATTCGGGGTTGACGTACTCGGCGAGGTCGATCTGCTCGTCGATCAGATTTCGGGCCGGTTTGCGGAAGCCGCGGATCCTGTCGAGGCGTCGCAGACCGCTCCGCATCACGCGCTCGGCGACCTTCTGAATCTCGATGTCGAGCGTGGTGTGAACCTCGATCCCTCGCTTGTAGAGGTCGTCGAGTGTGAGCCGCGGGTGCTCGTCGATGTACTGGCGGATCTCCTCGGAGAAATAGGCGCCGACGTCGGGCGTCTCCGCGCTGTAGGTGCCGAGAACCAGGGGACTCGCGACCGCCTGCCGGAACTCCGCACGCTCGATGTCTCCGACCTCGAGCATGCGACGGAGAACGTGGTTCCTCCGGCGGACCGCGTTGTTCGGATTGTTGATCGGGGAGTAGTACATCGGGCGGCGGATCATGCCGGCGATGGTCGCGGCCTCGGGGAGGGTCAGCTCGTCCGCCTGCTTGCCGAAATAGAGGCGCGAGGCCGACTCGACTCCCCAGGCGCCGTGCCCGAGGTTCATCTGGTTGGCGTAGAGCTCGAAGATCTGGTCCTTCGTGAAGTTCTTCTCGATCTCGATGGCGAGGAAGGCCTCGTTGATCTTCCGCTTCCAGCTCTTTTCCGGCGTGAGGAAGACCTGCTTGGCGAGCTGCTGGGTCATCGTCGACGCGCCTTCGACCTTGCGGCGCGCGATCACGTCCGTGATCGCGGCGCGGGCGATCGCCTTCAGATCGATCCCGCCGTGCTCGTAGAAGCGCGCATCCTCGGTCGCGATGATCCCCTGCACCAGATGGGGAGACATCCGTTCCTTTGGAATCACGATCCGCCGCTGGATCGAGTACTCGTCGAATACCTCTCCGTTCCGGTCGTAGATCCGAGTGATGACGCTCGGGCGATAGGTGTGGAGAGAGTCGACCAGCGGAATGTGGATGATGCGGGCGAAGAGGAATCCGCCGGGCACTCCGAGGACGATCGCGACGAATAGAATGAGGAGTCGCGAGACGAGGCGTCGCCTCCCTCCCCGCTTCGCGGTGGGCGGCGTGGCGGGCTTCGCATCCATGGGCGTCAGAATACTCGAACGCCCGGGGAAGGCGAATGCCTTCCCGCGAGCTCGGCCTCTTCCCGTCATTGCGGCGCCGGCGCCGTTCCGCGGAAAGAAGCGAAAACGAGGAAGGCGCCGGCAGCTCGCGGTCCGGGAGATGGCCCACTCCGCCCGCGGCGGAGGGCTGGCCCGCTCGGGGGCCGTTTCGCCCCGGCGCCGGGGCGGATAGAATAGCGGGCGATGGCGACCCAACCCGCTCAGCCGGCGCCCGGCCCACCCTACGACTGGGCCAGGCTGGTCGGCCACTCCCTCGAGCAGAACGGCCCCTGGGTGACCTGGGAGAAGCTCGTCGAAGCACGCCGGGCCTATCCCGACGACATGCTCCTGCGCGGATACGCCGAGATCGTCCGGACGACCATCGTCCGGGACCTGCTCGCGAACCCGCGCGGGCTGCAGGCGACCCCGAAGCTCACGCCCGAGTTCCTCTCCGACTTCGACCGCTTCAACCTGACGGCGCAGGAGGGGTATCTGATCTCGCTCATCGACGGACGAATCACGATCGAGATGCTTCTCAAGCTCACGCCGTTCGATAACTTCACGACGCTGTTCAACCTGGCGAAGCTGCAGAACCAGCGCGCCATCACGGTGCCCTCATGACGCGAATCACGACCCTTCTGGACAACCTGAGCATGGCGATCGCCGTGGTCGACGAGAACGGCGCGATCAGCTATCGCAATCGCTGCTTCGACGAGGCGTTCGGCAGCGGAGCGGACGAGTGGATCGTGCGGAATGCCCGCGCGGTCGCCGGAGAACGGGGATGGCTCCAGTCGTTCTTCATGGACGAAGATCCGGAGCATTCGATCGACATCGAGTTCAACGGCCGAACCTACCACGTGGAGCGAATTCCCAGCAGCGGCGACGCGAAGGAGATCGCGCTCTCGTTCGAGGACGTCACCCGGCAGCGCGAGGCCGAGCAGGCCAAATCCGACTTTACGTCGATGATCGTGCACGATCTGCGGGGCCCGCTCTCCGGGATTCAGGGAACGCTCGAGTTCGTCCTCAGCCAGGAAACGGCGCGGCTCGACTCGCTCTACGAGGAGCTGCTCCGCGAGGCCTCGCGCGAGTCCGAGCGGATGATGAGCCTGATCAACGAGCTGCTCGATTTCTCGAAGATCGAGTCGGGGAACTTCGACGTCGGGCACGATCCGGTGCCGATCGCCGCCCTGCTCAAGCGATCGGTCCACAGCATGCAGTCGGTCGCGACCCGCGACGCCATCCATCTGATCTCGGGCCACGGCATCGACCTGCCGCTGCTGAGCGGCAGCGAGGAGAAGATCACTCAGGCGGTGATCAACCTCGTGTCCAACGCCCTGAAGTTCACTCCCCGCAATGGAGTCATCTCCATCGGGGCCCAGGTCCTGCGCGATCAGGACGGACCCCGAAGCGTCGTCGTCACCGTCACCGATTCGGGGATGGGGATCAAGGCCGAGGAGCTCACGAAGCTGTTCGAGAAATACAAGCAGACGAAGAACAAATCGCTTCGAGGCGGCGGCGGCACCGGGCTCGGCCTCTACATCGTCAAACAGATCGTCGAAGCGCACGGCGGCCATGTCAGCATCGCCTCGATCGGCGGGGTCGGAACCAGCATGGTCATCGACATCCCCGTGCGTCGCGCCGCCTGAGAATCGTCCTGGGTGTGGTGCGGGCGTCCTGCCCGCCCCCGGGTGGGAGGTTCCGGAAAAACGCAGCCTCGGGCTCCCTCGTCGGCCCTTCAGCATTCCGGGCGCTGGGCAGCAGCCCCGAACCCCCCGCCGCGCTCAGCCGGCCAGCGCGGCGTCGACACCGGCCGCGAGCTCCGCTTCGGTCACGTCGTCGACGACCAGGCACTCCCCCACCCTGCTCGGCAGCACCATCACGCGGGAGCCGGAGGTGAACTTCTTGTCGAGCTCCATCGCGCCGAGAACGCGCGCGCCGTCGATCCCCGCCGGGGGGCGCGGGGTCAGCGAGCGGATCGCATCATCGATCCGCGACTGCTCCTCCGGGGGCAACACCCCCCTTCCCGCGGCGACCGCGTTCGCTCCGATCATTCCCCACGCGACCGCCTCTCCGTGCGTCAGCCCGCGGTAGCCGAGCGCCGCTTCGATCCCGTGTCCGATCGTGTGGCCGTAGTTCAGCAGCCTGCGGGCTCCGCCCTCCCGCTCGTCCGCCTCGACGATGGCCGCCTTGAGAGCGACGGCCCGCCGGACGAGCTGTTCGAGCGCGGACGGCTCGGCGCGGAGATCGCGCAGCGCCAGATCGAACAGCCGGGGATCTCCGATCACGCCCCCCTTCATCGCCTCGAACACGCCCGAGAGAAACTCGCGCTCGGGAAGCGTGGCGAGCAGATCGAGGTCGGCGACGACCGCCCGCGGCGGGTGGAAGCTCCCGATCAGGTTCTTCCCGAGCCGGTGATTGACTCCGAGCTTGCCGCCGATGCTGCTGTCGACCTGGGCGAGCAGCGTGGTCGGAACCTGGACCAGGTCGACCCCGCGCAGGAGAATCGATGCGGCGAAGCCGGCCGTGTCGCCGAGCATGCCGCCGCCGACCGCGATCACGACCGAATCGCGGCGCGCGCCCCCCTCGAGCAGGCGATCGAGGATCGTCGCGACCGTGTCGAGGCTCTTCGCTTCTTCTCCGTCGTCGACGACGATCCGCTCCCATCCTTCGGTCGCCTGCTCGATGCGCTCCCGATGCGCGTCCCGCACGCGGCGGGCGATCACGACGAACCGCGTTCCGCCGCGGCACTCCGCATCGACCACCTCGCGAAGCGCGGCGAGGGCGCCCGCACCGATCCTGACCGAGTAGGCGGTGCCGGAGGCGCGGATGCTCAGATGCGGCTTCATGTCCCGGCCGGATCGCCGCCCTTCGGCAGGACGGCGATGCCGAGCTCCTCGAGCTGGGCGCGGTCGACGGACGAGGGGGCGTCGGTCATCAGGTCCTGCCCCCGAGCGGTCTTCGGAAACGCGATGACCTCGCGAAGCGACGCCGCCCGGGCCATCACCATCACCATCCGGTCGAGACCGAGCGCGATCCCCCCGTGCGGAGGCGCCCCGTAACGGAACGCATCGAGCAGAAATCCGAATCGCTCCTCCGCCTCCCGCGGCTCGATCCCCAGCGCACGGAACATCCTCGACTGCAGCTCCGGCGTGTTGATCCGGATCGAGCCCCCGCCGAGCTCCAGCCCGTTGAGCACCACGTCGTACGCGCGCGACAGCACCGAGCCGGGATCGCTCTCGAGACGATCGAGGTCCCCGATCCGCGGTGAAGTGAATGGATGGTGGCGAGCCGCCCACCGGTCGCCGTCCGAATCCCACTCCAGCAGCGGAAAGTCGACGACCCAGAGAAAGTCCCAGCGATTCTCCGGGATCATCTTCTCGTCGCGCGCGACCCGGAG
>DATKCD010000034.1:0-59521 GCA_035544735.1 Thermoanaerobaculia bacterium | reverse complement strand
CGAATCCTCCTCCCGTTCCTCGTCCGCGGCTCCCAGCGAGTCGGTGGAAGAGGACGAAGTCCCGTTCTAGAGACCACTCACCCTGCGGGACGTTGAAAGGGCGGGCCACCCGGCCCGCCCTCCACGGCGTGCGCCCTGCCGCCGTTACAGTCCACTAGGTCCACTCCTCGCGGCCGCTCCTCCCCTTCCCCTTCTTCTCCTCTTCCTCGCGGCGGTCGGCCTTCGCGCCGTCTTCACGATATCGGGGATAGCGGCGGCGGTCGGCGAATCCGCGGGGGAGCGCGCGGACGGTCCGGACCTCGCCTCCCGCCGTTTCGAACTCGGCGACGAACTCGCCGACCGCATCGCGCAGCTCGGCGAAGGTCGTGATCTGCGCCGGATTCTCCTGCCGCAGGCGCTGGACGAACCGGAGGTACTCCTCGGCGCGTCGCCCGGCTTCGGCCAGGCGCGGGCCGAACTCCGGATCGCCCGCCGCGCGCTTTTCCATGTGCTCCATCAGCTCCGGGACGCGCTCGATGTGGCTGCAGAACAGGATGACGTCGTTCCCGGCGAGCAGCGCGCGGTCGGTGATCTCCTCATAGGAGCCGAGGTCGGACACCGCGTGCATCTCCATGTCGTCGGAGAACGCAATGCCGCGGAAGCCGACGACGTCGCGGAGGATCTCGGTCGAGATTCTGCGGCTGAGGGAAGCCGGGAGGCGGGGATCCTCGATCTGAGGGTAGGTGGCGTGCCCGATCATGACCGCTCCCGAGAGGTCGCCGAGAGCGACGTAGGGACGGAGGTCCTCGGCCTCGAGCTCTTCGAGTGAGATGTCGACCAGGGTCGAGCCGTAGTGGGGGTCTCCGCTGCCGCGGCTGATGCCGGGGAAGTGTTTGAGGCACGAGGCGGAGCCGGTCGCGTGGTGACCGCGGATGAAGCCGCCGGCGAGCTGGATCACGGTCTCGGCGTCGGGGCCGAAGCAGCGCCTCTCGAGTCCCCGCGTGGACGGATCCCGCATGACGTCGACCACGGGAGCGAGGTTGACCTCGATGTCGAAATAGCGGAGGGCGTGGCCGATCACGCGGCCGAACCATTCGACCATGCCGCGGGTCCGCTCCCCTTCGAGGAAGGACTCCGCGCTCGGGAGGCCGGGAATGAGGTTGCGCAGGCGGTCGACGCGGCCGCCCTCTTCGTCGATGAGGATCAGCGGCGGGTGACTCGACTGCGCCTTGCACTCGGCGACGAGGTCGCGGAGCTGCTCCTCCGACGCGACGTTGCGACCGAACAGCACGACGGCGTACGGCGGAGTCTCGCGGAGAATTCGCTTCTCCATCCCGGTGAGCTTCGTTCCGGTGATGCCGACCCCGATGATCCGACTACCCATCTCGTTTCCCCGTCAGGGCCGCCTGCAGGTCGGCCAGAGTATTGAGCGCTTCGAGCGGCGACATCGCTTCGAGATCGAGGCTGCGGATCCTGCGCACGACCTCGTTCTCGCGCCGGTCGAACAGGGAGAGCTGCCCGCGTGCCGCCGGCTCTCCCTTCGGAGCGCTCGTCTCCTCGACGACGTCCCGCTCCTTCCGCTCGAGCGTGGAAAGAATCTCCCTCGCCCGATCGATGACCGACGGAGGAATGCCCGCCAGCTTTGCAACCTGGATACCGTAGCTCTTGTCGGCGGCACCCGGAACGACCTTGCGGAGGAAGACGATCTGGTCGTTCCATTCGCGTACGGAGACGTTGGCGTTGGCGACGCGGCCGCGGGTGCGGCCAAGGTCGGTGAGCTCGTGGTAGTGGGTGGCGAACAGGGTGATGGCGGCTCGGCGCGGCTCGTCGTGAAGGAACTCGATGATGGCCCAGGCGAGCGAGAGCCCGTCGAAGGTCGCCGTCCCGCGGCCGACCTCGTCGAGCACGATGAGCGATTCGGGCGTCGCGTTGTGGAGGATATTCGCCGTCTCGTGCATCTCGACCATGAATGTCGACTCCCCGCGCGCGAGGTTGTCGGAGGCTCCGACCCGGGTGAAGATGCGGTCGAATACGCCGAGCCGGGCGCTGGCCGCGGGGACGAACCCGCCGATCTGATTCATCAGAACGATCAGCGCCACCTGCCGAAGATAGGTCGACTTTCCCCCCATGTTGGGGCCGGTGATGATCTGGATGCCGTTTTCGTCGCGGCGGATCGAGGTGTCGTTCGGGATGAACCGTTCGGTGAGCGTCTCGATGACGGGATGGCGGCCCTGCTCGATCTCGATCTCCTGCAGGTCGCTGAGACGGGGGCGGACGTAGCGCCGCCTGCGGGCGACCGTGGCCAGAGAGGCGAGCGAATCGACCTCGCCGACCACGCGGGCGTCGGCGAGCAGCGGTCCGCACCACCCGCCGAGACGTGCGAGTAGCCCGTCCCAGATTCGGAGCTCGATTGCGAGGCTCTTCTCCTCCGACCCGATGATCTTCTCTTCGAGCTCCTTGAGCTCGGGCGTGATGTAGCGCTCGGCGTTGACCAGGGTCTGCTTGCGGATGTACCGATCGGGAACGCGGGCGAGGTTCGCCTTCGAGACCTCGATGTAGTAGCCGAACACGGAGTTGAATCGGACCTTGAGGGAGGGAATCGAGGTGAGCTCGCGCTCCTCGGCCTCGATGCGGAGCAGGATCGATTTCGAGTCGCGTGCGATGGCGCGGAGCGAGTCGAGCTCCGCATCGATGCCGGCGCGGATGGCGCCTCCATCCCGGACGGAAGGAGGGGGGGAAGGCTCGACGTGCTTCGTGATCTCGGCGCGGAGGTCGTCGATCGGGTCGAGCCGGCCGCGCAGTCCGGCGAGAAGGGGCCCGCGCGCTCCGGCGAGCGCCGTCGCCAGATCGGCTACCCCGCCGAGCGAGGAGTCGAGGGCGAGCAGCTCGCGCGGGGTCGCGCTCCCCAGCGTGATCCTCGAGGCGAATCGCTCGAGGTCTCCGATGGTGGCGAGCCGGGCGCAGACCGCTTCGAGAAGGAGCGGGTCGCGCGTCAGCTCCTCGACCGCGTCGTGCCGCTCGAAGATCAGGTCGCGCGCGCGCAACGGCCGCGCGATCCAGCGGCGGAGCGTCCGCGCCCCCATCGCCGTCTTCGTCTCGTCCAGGACGTTCCAGAGCGCCGATCGCGTCCGCCCGCCGTCCCGCGACTCGAAGATCTCCAGGTTCTCCAGCGTCGAGGCATCCAGGATCAGGCAGTCCGCGTCCTGGTCGATCCGAATCTCCAGCACGTGACCGAGATCGCGCTTGTGATTCACCTCGGCGTAGCGCAGCGCCGCCCCCGCCGCCGCGATCCGGCCGTCCCCACGCTCCAGACCGAATCCGCGCAGCGACTGCGTCCGGAAATGACGCGTCAGCAGATCCCACGCCGCGTCCGCGGAGAACATCCCGTCATCCGCCGCCGTCGACGCCATCTCCTCCCCCCCTCGCGTCAGCGGCGCTCCGTTCATCCCGCGCGGATGCAGCACTTCCCGAGGTGAGAACCGCGCCAGATCGTCTTCCAGACGCGGGTCCTCCTTCCCCTGATACCGCGTCACGAAAAACTCCCCGGTCGAAACGTCGAGCCAGGCCGCGCCGAGCCCGTCCTCCCCCGGCGCAAGCGCCAGCAGATAACACCCCTCCCGCTCGAGCAGATAGCTCTCGACCGCCGTCCCGGGCGTGATGATCCGGACCACTTCCCGGGGAACGATCCCCTTGGTCGCCCCCGCTTCGCCCACCTGATCGCAAAGCGCCACGCGGAAGCCCTTCCTCACGAGCTTCGCCACGTACTGGTCGGCCGCATGGAACGGGACCCCGCACATCGGAGCCTCCCAGTCGCCCCCCTTGCCGCGCGCCGTCAGCACCAGATCGAGGATCGGCGCCGCGGTCTCCGCGTCCTCGAAGAACATCTCGTAGAAATCACCGAGGCGGTAGAACAGGATCGCGTCGGGAACCTGACGCTTGATCTCGAAGTACTGCTCGAGCATCGGGGTGAGCTTCATGGCTGGCGGCATCGGTCGGACAGGCTCGGATCGGCTCCCTGCCGCGGCGATCGGGAACGGGGCGCCTGGCCCGATCCGGGAGAGCTCATTCTAAGCTATTCGCGGAAGACCTCGCGGATGCGGATGAGCTCACCGCGCGGCTCGAGCTCGATCACCAGCGCCTCCTCGAGCCCCGTCCTCGGGTTCCGATCGAGAAGAACGATCCAGCGTGGGTCCGCCGCGACTTCCCGCGGCCTCGCCCAGGCGACGTTGACCACGTCGTAGTCGGCGAAGCGGTCGGCGTCCCGCCCGCGCAGGATCCTGAGGGCGATTCTCCCCGCCTCCCGGCTCAGGATCCGGTCGTCCCGCCGCGACGGATCCTCCACATCGACGGCCTGGAGCGCGGCAAAGAGCAGCGCGCAGATGCAAATCCACAGCGGGTAGAGAAACCAGAACGGAAGGGAGCCGAACCTCCGAGACACGCTGCGTATAATACGGCAATGACCCGCGACGAGCTCCAGCACAGGATTCTCGAGGTGGTGCGCGAACAGAAGACCCTGCCGGAGAGTCCTCTCACACCGGAGACCCCCCTCGCCGATCTCGGAATCGACTCGCTCGACGCGCTGAACATCCTGTTCGCTCTCGAAGAGGCGTTCGAGATCACCATCCCCGACGAGCAGTCGCGCGGGATCCGCACTCTCGGCGACCTGGTCGACGTCATCGAGTCGCAGCAGAGTCAGGTCTGAGGGCGCGCCCGGGGGAAGTCTCGGCGCGCGATAGGATAGGCGGGCATGCGGCGCGTGGCCGTCACCGGAATCGGCATCCTTTCGGCCCTCGGGCGCGGGGTCGATGCGCACCTCGAGGCGGTTCGGCGCGCCTCGAGCGGAGTGCGCCGGATCCGTCGCTTCGATCCGGAACCGTACGTCTGCCGGATCGCGGCCGAGGTGAGCGAGGAGGCGATCCCCGATCTTCCGCGGGACGTCGATCGGGTGACCGCCTACGCGCTGCTCGCCGCCGAGGAGGCGATCGAACAGGCGGGGCTCGTCCTCGACGCGGCCGCCGCCGGGCGGACCGCGACGGTCATCGGCACGGCCCTGGGGGGAAGCGAGACGCTCGACTCCGGATACGAGAGGCTCTACGGGCGGGGTCAGACGCGCCTCCCGCCGATGAGCATCCCGCGGGGAATGTACAACGCCCCCACCAGCGAGGTCTCGAGGCGATGGAGGCTGACCGGGCCGGCGTTCGCCACCGTGTCGGCGTGCGCCTCGGGGGCCCATGCCATCGGGCAGGCGGCGATGTGGATTCGATTCGGCCTCGCGGACGCCGCGGTGGCCGGAGGAGCGGACGCGCCGCTCACGCCGGGCATCGTGCGGGGGTGGGAGGCGCTCCGGGTCCTCGCGCCGGAAGGGGACGATCCCGCGAGAGCGTGTCGCCCCTTCAGCGAGGACCGGCAGGGGATGGTGCTCGGCGAAGGAGCCGCGGTGCTCGTTCTCGAGGAGATGGAAAGGGCGCGGGGCCGCGGCGCCGCGATCCTGGGAGAGATCGTGGGATTCGGGATGACGAGTGACGCGGCGCATCCGACGGACCCCTCGGTCGAAGGAGAAGCGCGAGCGATCTCGCGGGCGCTCGAGGACGCGGCGCTCGATGCGGAGGCGATCGGCTACATCAACGCGCACGGAACGGCCACCCGCGCGAACGACGTAGCGGAGGCCGAGGCGATCCGGCGAGCCCTCGGTGAGGCGGGGGAGCGGATCCCGGTCAGCTCGACCAAATCGATGCACGGGCACGCGATGGGCGCGGGCGGCGCCATCGAAGCCGCCCTCTCCCTCGCCTCCCTCGATTCCGGATGGCTTCCTCCGACGCTCAACCTCGAGCGCCCCGATCCGGCCTGCCGCCTCGCCCACGTCGCCCTCCTCCCGCGCCCCGCCCGCGTCACCGCGTTCCTGTCGAACTCGTTCGCCTTCGGCGGCCTCAATGCCGTGCTGGCGATCCGCACCATCCACGCCTCTTCGTAATGCCGTCGCCCCTCCGGCGGGATCGCACCGGAAGCCTGAATGCAGAATCGTCGACGTGGGACGGGTCGGGAGGGCGCCCACGGGGGGCGGCCGTCGGGTCCCGGAGCGTCCTGAGCCGCGGCACCGGATTTGCTTTTGACCTCCGGTCATCGCCTGGTCCCGCCGCCCCGGCGTTCGATATCATCACGATCTCGAGCAGAAGGAGGCCTGATTTTGATCGTCGAAAAGAAGCATCTCGACAGCTTCACGATCCTCTACGTGGAAGGTCTCATCAAGCTCGGTGAGAGCGCGGAGTTCTTTTCGTCCGCCCTCGAGAACGTCCTGAAGAACGAGGACTCGAACGTCATCATCGACTTCACCAAGATTGACTACATCGACTCCACCGGAATCGGTGAGCTCGTCGGTTATCTCGGGAAGTTCTCCAACCAGAACCGAAAGCTGATCCTGGTCAACCCCTCGGACCGCATTCAGAAGCTGCTCAAGCTCGCGAAGCTCGACACGGTCTTCAAGATCTACGGAACCGAGGAAGAGGCGATCGCCGGCGAAAACGCATCCGCCGGACGTTCCTGAGGCGCCTCGCACGCCGCTCGGCTTTTTTTCCCCACTTCTTCCTCTTTCGGTCAGAATACCCCCCCGATGGAACGGCTGATCTCGGTCTGGCGGGGCGACTACCTCGAATCGAGCCACTACGGCTCGGTGGCCGTGGTCGATTCGCTCGGGCGCCTGCTGGCGTGGGCGGGCGATCCCGCGCACCGGACCTTCCTCCGTTCGGCCGCAAAGCCGATTCAGGCGATTCCGCTCGCCCTCGAGGGCGGAATCGAGGAGTACGAGCTGAGCTCCGAGGAGCTCGCGCTCGTCTGCGCCTCTCACGGCGGAGAGCCGAAGCACGTGGCCACCGCGGCGGCGCTGCTCCGCAAGGGAGAGCTCGACGAAACCGACCTTCTCTGCGGCGCCCATGCGCCGCTCGACGAACGGGCGGCGGCCGAGCTCCGCCAGTCGGGGGACCCGCCGACGCCCCTGCACAACAACTGCTCGGGAAAGCACGCCGGGATGCTGCTCGCCTGCAGGCTGCTGGAGCTTCCGACGGCGGATTACGTCGATCCGGAACACCCGCTCCAGAAGCAGACGCTGCAGATCCTCGCCGAGTTCGCGGGCATCGATCCGGACGAGATCGGGCTCGCGGTGGACGGCTGCGGGGTGCCGGCCTACCATCTGCCGCTCTACCGCACCGCCCTGGCTTACGCCCGGTTCGCGGGATCCGCCCGGCCGAACGGGAGCGAGCCTTCCCTCCCCCGCTACGCCGACGCGGCCCGTGATCTGTTCGACGCGATGACGTCGCACCCCGACTACGTGGCCGGCGCCTGGAGCATGACCACACCCCTCATGGAAGCGTTCGACGGGCGGCTGCTCGCGAAGGAAGGAGCCGAAGGCTTCTATGCGATGGCGCTCGAGCCTTCACTGGCCGCGCCGGTCCTCGAGCGGCTCGGCTTCGACGAGCCGCTCGCCCTCGGAATCGCCCTCAAGATCGCCGACGGATCGATGGCGCGCGGACGCGATCCCGCCGTGCTCCGCACCCTCGAGCAGCTCGGCATTCCGATTGACACTGCCCCCCTCGCTGCGTACCGTGATCTCCGGATTACCAACACGGCGGGACGTCAGGTGGGTCGAATCCGATCCGAATTCGAGCTGACGTTCCCGTAGCCGGGAGATGCATGAGCCGCAGGACTGCCACCGGTCTGCTCCTAGCCTCGATCCTGACCCTTTCCTCCTGCGAGACCGTCGGAGTCGCTCGCGAAGAAGGGGGCTACGCCGAGGTCAAGCCGACCATCGCCCACGAGATGGTCCTCGACAGCCAGCAGGTCGTGGTCTTCGACCTCCGCCCCGTCGAGGAGTACTGGGGACCGCTCGGCCACGTCGCCGGCGCCCTCTCCGTTCCCCTTCCCGCCATCGAGACGCGCCTGTCCGAGCTGATCCCCTACAAGGACACCACCATCCTCGTCTACGCCGACAGCGAGGAGGAGAGCCGCCGCGGCGCCCGGATCCTCGCCGCCGCGGGCTTCGAGAACATCGTGCGGATCCGGGGCGGCATCCGGGAGTGGGTCGACCTCGGCTATCCGACCGTCACCCCCCAATAGGCGTCTCCGGCGTGCTGCGGGTGCCCCTCCCTGTCTGCTGCTTTTTGCGTTCTGTTGCCAGAGAGTCCAGGCTCTGAGACTGCTCAGAAAGCCCAGGACGAAATGCAGAATGCAGAGTGCAGAATGAAGAATCCAGAAATGGCCGCTGGCTGGATTCGCGTACGGTTACCAGGCCACCCGCTCTTTTTGGATTCTGCATTCTGCATTCTGCATTCGCTCCACGTCATGTGGACACGCGGGCGAGATCTCGAGCGCCCTGGGCGGGAGGGTCACGTCCCGCGCGACTACGGGCGTGCCTCGATCCGGTCGGCGGCGCGCGAGGCCTGCTCTTTGACCTGCGGGTCGGGATCCGCCTCGGCGAGCGCCCGCAGGCGGGGCACGACTTCGCTTCCTCCCGCTTTCCCGAGGACCATGGCGGCTCGCCACCGGACGCCGGACGCTTCGTCTTCCAGCGCCGCCAGGAGCAGCTCCACCGCGCGTTCCCCCCCGATCTGCCCGAGGCTGAGCACCGCTTCGTTCCGGTCGCGGGCCGAGGGAGACCGAAGGGCGGGGAGCAGCGCCTCGATCGAGCCGGCTCCGTGGACGCGCCCGAGGGCGTTGATCGCTTCCCAGCGCCGGAACGGGTCGGGATCGCGGATCGCCTCGTGGATGATCTGGAGGCCCGCGTCCGACTCGAACATCGACAGGCCGATCGCGGCACGCCAGCGGACGTTGCGATCCTCGCTCGACAGACCGAGGAGGAGCTTCGGGACGACCACGGCGGCGTCGGTGGTGCGGGCGAGCGCCCAGAGGGCCCGCCAGCGGACGTGGGCGTTCTCCTCGCCGAGAACCCGCTCGACGAGCGGATCGATGGCGGAAGGGTCGGCGATCAGGCCCAGCAGGTTCACCGTCTCCCAGCGCTGGTGGGGGTCGGGATCGGCCGAGGCTCGGATCAGGGCGGGGACCGCGGCGGACCCGAGAGCGGCGATCTCGATGCGGGCCTCCTCGCGCGACTCGGCGACGGGGAGGAGGGTGACGAGCTCCTGAACGCGGGAGTCGAACGAGACCTCGGCCGCGGAGGGGGGAACGGGAACGGGCTCCGGAACGGAAGCGGCCGGGCGGGTCTGGCATGACCAGACCAGCCCGGCCGCGAGAATGAGGGCCGCGGCTCGGATCATCCGTTTCAGTTGATTGCCGACTGATACGCCTTCTGATAGCTCGCGTAGGCCGATTTGTAGTTGCCGCGATTGTACTGGTCGTCGCCGTCGGCGAGCCACTCGTGAGCCTGGCCGAGGCCGTCGCCGGCTGCGGCGCGGCTGCTCAGCGTATCGGCGACGATCTGGCGGGCCATCTCGAGCAGCCCCATGGTTCCGGTCTGCGGGAGTGCGAACAGGCCGATCCGCTCCGGGCCGTTCCGGTACAGATCGGCTTCGATGAGCATGCGGAGGAAGTGAATCCTCATGTTGAACAGCAGGTCGTTGGTCTCGTCCTGCTGGAGCTGAAGGCGATCGACCTTGGTCTCGACGACGTCGGTCTCGGTGATGAGCGTTTCGGTCGTCGACTCGATGTCGTCGACCTGACCTTCGATGTCCTCGCTCCGGCTCTCGATGCGGCCGAGGGTGCCGTTGAGAGTGATCGTTCCGGTCTCGATCCGGTCGAGAGTTCCGTCGAGCCGATCGAGCTTGGCCTCGACCTTCACGACGTCGCCGTCGATGTTGACGACCTGGGAGTTGGCGCCGTCGACGCTGGTCTGGGTGGCGCGGGAGGAGACCGTGGTGTTGAGCCTGTCTTCGACCAGTTTGCGATGGGCCAACTGTGCGAGGTCGTACTTTTCCTCGTACGCCTCCCTGAAGCAGCGCGAGAGCCACTGGATGGGGAAGTTGATGATGTGGGCGATCATCTGGATATTGACGCTCGTCAGCATGTCGCCCGGCATGACGGCGGCGATCGTGTTTCCCGCGAATCCGATTCCGCGGTCCCAGTTCACCGAGGTTCGGATGTCCCCGATCTTTCCGAAGCCCGGAAGGATGAAGGTGTCGGGTGGGCAGGGGAGCCGGATGTTGTCGCCGACGACGGTCGCGACCTTGGCCCAGTCGACGTCGCTGAGCTTCTCGATCACGAAATCGACGGCTCCTTCGAGGGCGGGGCCGATCCCCTCGAGGAAGTTCAGCAGCGAGGTCTTGATGGCGTTGACGGCATTGGTCGCGAACGTCTCCACCTTGCCGGGAATGGCAGCGATCGAAATGATGATGTGGCCGAGCTCACAGATGATGTTGCTCGGAAAGGCACCGCTGCAGTGGTTCATGACCGAGACGAAGCCCTCGGAGCTCGCGACGGCTTCGGCACCGCCCTGGTCGAGGCGCGCCCCCCACGCAGGCGCATGATGCTCGATCGCCTGGCTGAGGGTGAACAGCTCCTCGGCGCTCGCGGAACGAACCGCCGCTTCGACGCGCTCGATCCGCGCGAAGTACTCCGGCGAGACCATCTCGACGGGGACGGCGCGGAACGAGCCGACCAGTCCGAGCAGCGAGCTGCGGATCCCCTCGACGTTGAGACCGCGTGCGGCGAGTCCCATCTCGAACGCGAGGTCGCGCGGCGAGAGCACGCCCATCCCTCCCGTGGTCGCGGCCTGGAACAGGCCGTGGTTGAGCATGCGCGGGACCTCGCGCCAGTACGGCACCTTGTCGAGCTGCTCCTTGAGCAGGGTGAGCTCGCCCAGGGTGAGCGCTTCGATGGAATCCTCGGCGTCGAGCAGGGAGCCCGAGTCGATCCCGATCTCGGCGTTGAGTCCCGAGGGGAGCGCCCCGAGGGCGCGGACGTAGCCCAGAAGATCGGCGCGGAACGTTTCGAGCTCGAGCGACTGGGCGCCGGCCGGCAGAGCCAGAAGCAGCAGGCCGGCGATGAGGGCGAAAGTGCGGTTCGTCGTTCTCATGGCATCCTCCCTCACCGGACCGCGTCGAGATAGGCAGACCGATATGCCTGATAGGCCTTGACGAAGTCGCCCGCGGCCCGCAGGGCGTCGCCGCGGTCGAGCTCGCGTTCGGCGCCGAAGATCGGCTGGCCTGCTGCGAGCATCAGGTTGATCGTATCGGCGACGATGAGCGCCACCGTCTCCAGGTGTCCGCCGAACGCCTGCGGGAGCTGGAACAGCGAGATCGCGTCGGGACGGTTCTCGAGGAGGTTGTCCTCGATCCGCAGCCGGGTGATCAGATCGTTGAAGTCTCCGAGCCACTCCTGCTGTTCGAGGTTGCCGCCGATCAGCAGATCGACCTTCGAGTCGATGCTGCGGGTCGTCTCGGAGATCGTCGTGAGGTTCATGATGCTCTGGCCCGCCGTGTTCTCGATTCGCACGAGGTTGTCCTCGATCCGGATGGAGGTGGCGTTGGCGCGATCGACGTTGGTCTCGATGCGACCCGCGGTGCCTTCGATGATGTCGAGCTTGGCCTCGACCTGCTCGACGTCGCGGTCGAGATCGCCCAGGTTCAGACTCAGGGCGTTCACGCTCGACTGCGTGGCGCGCGTATCGAGCGCCAGATCGAGACGCTCTCCGGTCCATTCCCGGTGCGCGTCCTGCGCGTCCGCGTACTCGATGGCATCGGCCGTCTCGTCGCACTGGCAGAGGTACGCGAGCGGGAAGTGCAGCAGCGCGACCCCGATCTTGAGCGGCAGTCCCAGCCCGTCCTCGGGCGCGATCTCGAACAGAAGCTCGGTCAGCGCGTCCCCGCCGCGATCGCACACTTCCGCGGCGACCGCCACGACGTCGTCGAGGATGTCTCCCTCACACGGCGGCGCCAGCGTCGGCACCGACGACGCGATCGCCGCCCAGTTGAAGTCGATCTCGCCCGTGAACCCGAGCAGCCTGAGCACGGCGTCGAGGTCACGCGGAACGATCGCCAGCAATCCATCCCACGCCGCCTCCAGCAGAGTCTTGATCCGATCCCACAGGCCGGTGAAGAAGCTCAGAACCTGCCCCGGAAGCGCCAGGATCTTCCCGCCCAGGTCCGGCAGAGTGACTTCGAAGAAATTCTTGGTCATCGTCAAGATGTTCGAGACCAGATTGGCGATTTTCTCCCCCAGACTCGCGATCTCCTTGAAGATGCAGTCGATGCATCTGCCCCAGCAGCCGATGTTGAGTCCGCAACTGCAGTTGCACGCGTGCGCTTCCACCAGGCTCGGATCATCCGCCAGCCCATGGCCCCCGATCGCATCCACCGGCTCCGCGAACGGATCGCCCACCATCGCGGTCCGCAGCTCGGGGGCGCGCTCGATGTACTGCTTCTGCAGAATCGGAAGAGCATCGAACGGCATCCCTTCGATCCGCAGCCGCAATGCCGCCACCCGCTCGCCGTAGTCCGGCTGCATCAGCGGCGCGAACTTCGCCATTTGGTCCAGCATGAACAGGAAATCGTCCCGGAACTGCTCGAGCTCCTGCTCGCCCGTCATCGGCATTCCGGGTGCCCGCCCCCCGATCGAGCGAGCCAGTTGCGCCCGCGCGTAATCGAGATCGGACGAACGGAGCGAGGCCAGAACCGTCGGAATCTGCTCCCAGTTCGGGATCTGCGCGAATCCAGCCCGCAGAACCGCCACCTCCTCCATGCTCAGCGCCGCGACCTTCTCCTCCGCCTCCATCGTCGCCGTAGCACCGAACTCCGGAAGGACACCGAGCTCGCGGACGAACTCGTTCAGCTCGCAACGGAACAGCTCGCCTTCCGGCGGAGCCGTCGCCCCTGCGAGTCCGGCCGCCGCCCACAGCAGCAGCCCTGCGGCCCAGACGGTGAGACACCTGTGGACCCTCATGTGTCCTCCTCTTTCACTGCCGCCCCGGGCGGCCAACGGCGAATGGTTGGGAACGCTACGACTCGATCGACGCTTTCAGCGCGTCAACCGAACGCGACGATCCTCGAATGGCGATTGCGGCCTGCCTCGTCCAGCCACACGGCGGTACCTCTCCCCTACGCTGCGAGACCGCGTTGGACCTCGATCCTGGATTCTTCGAGTTGGATAGGCTGTTGTAGCCGCGAACGGCTACCGAGCTCAAGCCCGAAAAATGGAATGAGGGGCGTCGGAGCCCTTCATTCGGCTGATTTTCTCACCGCGGACCCCCCGACCCCGCCGGCGGCTCCCCTCAGAACCCGATGGCGACCCGCGCCGCATACCGCCACTGCTCCCCCTCGAGCCCCTCCAGGACCAGTTTGATCAACGCCAGGTCGAGCTTGGCCCCGACCAGCAGGACCTCCCGCTCGAGATCGCTCGAGAGGAGAATCGGATCGAGTCCCGGAGGATCGATCCTCGCCTCCCCTTCGGCCCACATCCGCCCCCACCCGGCGTACGGAGTGATCGGACCGAATCCCTTCCCGATCATCACCAGCGCTCCGTAACTGCGCAGGTCGGCCTCCTCCACGTCGACGAGCTCGGAGAAGACTCCGCGGATCGCCACGGTCGGGCGCGCCAGTCCGCCGCGGATCAGAGGGAGGTCGACCGACCCGCCGAGGACGTGACCATCGGTCTCGCCGACCCGTCCGTACGAGGCGGCAACGCTCGCGAAGCCGAGCCCCTTCGACACGATCAGACGGGGCACCAGCAGCCGCCCGTCGACCAGAATGTCGTCCGAGACCGACTTGATCCAGAAAGACGCCTGCTCGTCCACCTCGACCGCCGTAGCGGCGAGGCCCACCTCGAAGTGAAAAAGTCCCGCCGAGCCGGGCGCATCGACCGGAGATGCGAAGATCACCTCTCCCGCGAGCAGAGTCAGCCGCTCGAATTCCTGCTGGGTCAGGGAGGGATCGAAGTCGAAGCTCTGCGCGGCGGCGGGCGCCGCGAGAAGAACAAGGGCGATCAGAACAGCTCCGAGATCAACTCGGTGCTCAGGAGAAAGCCGCGCGGAGTGAAGGCCACGCGATCCCGATTCCTCCGCAACCAGCCTTCGCACACCCCTCGTTCGCACCACGCGTCCCCCTTTCCTCCCGTCCAGCGGAGAAGATCAGCATATCCGATCCCGTCGGCCTTTCGGAGCGCGAGAAAGATCTTCTCGCGCGTCGCCTCGGTCTCGCTCAGCCGCTCCGAGAGCTCGACGGACCCGCGGCCCGAGGCGACCGCCTCGATGTACTGCCGGACGTCCCTGAGGTTGCCGCGCCTCTCGATCCCGTCGAACGAATGCGCTCCGGCGCCGAACCCGACGTAGCGCCGGCGGTCCCAGTAACGGAGATTGTGGCGGCTCTCTTCGCCGGGGCGGGCGAAGTTGCTGATCTCGTACTGCCGCAGTCCCGCCGCCTCGGCGGCGTCGACCGTCCGGAGGTAGTCCGCGGCCGTCTGCTCGTCTGGCGGCAGGGCGATGAGCCCCCGCTCGACGCGCGACTCGAGCGCGCTTCCCTTCTCGAGGTCCAGGATGTAGACCGAGAGGTGCCCGATCCCCGATCCGAGGGCGATCCGGAGCGTCTCGGCGAACGATCCGGAGCTCTGCCCGGGCAATCCGAGGATCAGGTCGAGCGAGGCGCGAGTCCCGAAGCGGACCACGCGCTCGAGCGACTCGAGAGCGCGGGCACGGCCGTGGATGCGGCCGAGCGGGATCAGCTCGCGATCGTGGAACGACTGGACCCCCAGGCTGATGCGGTTCACTCCGAGGGCACTCCACGCCTCGAGCGCCTCCCCGGTCACGTCCTCCGGATTCGCTTCGAGGGTGACCTCCGCGCCGGCCGCAACCCGAAAGCGCTCGCGGAGCGCTGCGTCGAGGCTCCGGATCCATCGGAGGGACGATCTGGACGGTGTCCCGCCGCCCCAGAAGAGCGTGTCGGCAACGGACCCGGCGGGGGCGCCGGCGATCTCGCGGCCGAGCGCCTCACCATAGGCGTCTTCGAGGCGGAGGTCGGTCGAGACGGCGAACGCGCAGTACGTGCAGCGGACGCGGCAGAACGGGAGATGGACGTAGATTCCGACCGGATCGCCGGCGTGCTGGAGCGGAGCGGGCATCCATCCAGCGGAACGGCGTGAGCCTCCCGTTCCATTTCGTGGGGGGGGTCACAGCCCGAGAGGAGCCGGTTGCTATAATCGGAGCATGGCGTCGATCCGGGCCCCGCGCCCGAAGCTCGTCTGGACTCTTCTCGCAATCCTGATCCTGGTGGGACTGCTTCCGCTGGTGGTGTCTCATTACTTTCTGATCGGGATCAATCGGGAGTCGCTGGAGACGCTGGAGAAGCAGTACCTGACCCGCTCGGCGGTCGGGATCGCGGCCGACCTGCAGGCGATGGTGACGAGCTACCGCCAGCAGCTCGGGAAGATCGCCGGGGGGATCAGTCTCTCGTCGCGGCTGAGCGGGAGAGACGTGTTCCGGCACGCGGCGGACAGCGGGGTGGTGGGGAGCTACGTCGCGTCGGATCCGGATCTGCTGGCGCTGCGGATCGTGAACCGGCAGGGGCAGGGAGCGGCGGCGCAGCCTCAGACGCTGGAGCCGGCGGTGGTGGAAGAGCTCGACCGGGGTCTGGCGCTGGCACTCGAAGGGGGGACGTTCGTCGGGACGTTTCAGTATCTTCCGTCGATCAACCAGCCGGCGATCGTGATGGCGGTGCCGATCGACGACGGCGAGGGGCGGACGATCGGTGCGGTGGAAGCGCTGATCGGCCTGCGACGGATCAGCGAGCGGCTCCGCGAGGAGTCTCGGGGCGACGTGACGGCGTTCGTGGTCGACGGCACGGGTCGGGTCCTGATGCACAGCGAGCCGGCGATCTCGGTGCAACATCCGGACTATTCGGCGCTGCCGATCGTCCAGGAGTTCCGGAAAGCGCGGGTGCGGCTGACGCAGACCTACGACGATGCGTACGCGCCGACTCCCTCCGAAGTGCTCGGAACGGTGGCTCCGGTGGGAACGCCCGACTGGGGGGTCGTGGTCCAGAAGGAGGCGTCGAAGGCGTTCGCCTCGGCCTCGAGGATGACGCGCGCGACGTTGCAGTGGGGCGGAATCGCGCTCGGCCTCGCGATCATCGTCGCGATCTTCTTCGCGAACCAGATCGCGCGGCCCATCCGCGTGCTGGCCGCGAAAACGCGGGAGATCGCCGCCGGCAAGTACCAGCAGCGCGTCGAGCTCCGCTCCAAGAACGAGATCGGAGATCTCGCCGAGAACTTCAACTCGATGTCGGGCGAGATCGAAAAGGCCATCCAGAAGCTCAGGAAGGCGGCCGACGAGAACCATCAGCTCTTCATCAACTCGATCCGGATGCTCGCGGCAGCCATCGATGCGAAGGATCCCTACACGCGTGGCCACTCGGAGCGCGTCGCCCGCTACGCGATCGCCATCGGCAAGCACGTCGGCCTTCCCGACGAGGAGATGAAGAAGCTCAGGATCAGCGCCCTGCTCCACGACGTCGGCAAGATCGGCATCGACGACCGCATCCTCCGCAAGCCTTCCGCCCTCAGCGACGAGGAGTTCACGATCATGAAGACTCACCCCGACAAGGGAGCGATCATCATGAGCGGCGTGGCTCAGCTCATCGACGTCATCCCCGGGATGAAATATCACCATGAGCGGTGGGACGGCGGAGGCTACCCGGAAGGGCTCAAGGACGAACAGATCCCGATGCAGGCGCGCATCGTCTCGATCGCCGACACCTTCGACGCCATGACGACCAATCGCCCCTACCAGAAGGCGATGGAGCTCGACTACGTCGTGCAGAAGATCAACAGTCTGGCGGTCTCACGCTTCGACCCGCGGGTCGTCGCCGCCTTCGAGAAGGCGGTTCGCGCCGGCGACATCCAGGTCGAGGAGCAGATCCGGGGAGCCGCCTGATCCGTCGCGCGATCCTCCTCGGGCTTTTCGTCGGGGCGAGCCTCGCCCCGGCCCGCCAGGCCGGCGAAGCCTGCAGTCCCGCCACCTGGCACCTCGCGCACGGCGACTCCGCCCGCGCCCTCCGCGCCCTCGCCGGGTTTCCCGGCGGATCGGCGGCCAACCTTCGGGGCCTCGCGCAACTGCTGGAAGGGCGTCTGGCCGAGGCCCTCGCGTCGTTCGATGCGGCCGCCCTCGCCGAGCCCGACGCCATCGAGCCGAAACTCAATCGCGCCGTCACCCTCCTCCGCCTCGATCGCAACGACGAGGCCGCCCGGGCCCTCGAATCCATCTTCGCCACCGCCGAGTCCGATCCCCTCCGCGTCTCGATCGCCTATCACCGCGCCATCGCAGCCGAGCGGCTCGGCCGCCTCGAGGAAGCCTCCACCTGGATCGATCGCGCCCTCGCCATCGATCCCGCTTCCGCCGACGCCCTCCTCTACGCCGGCGTCATCCTCGAGCGGCGCGGGCGGTTCGAGCCGGCCGGACGCCGCTACCGCGATTTCCTCGCTATCCATCCCGACTCCGTCATCGGGATGTTACGATTCGGCGTAGTCGCGCACCGTGCCGGCTTCCGCGACCTCGCTATCAAGTACCTCCGCGAGGTTTCTCTCCGCGCCCCCGAGAGCCGCGAGGGAGTCGAGGCACGGAAATTCCTCGTGATGTGGGAGTGAGGTCGTGCCCTTCCGGAAAATCCTCGCGGACGTCGTCGCGAACGTCGACGGCGCCGTCGCCGCCCTGTTCGTCGATCATCAGGGGGAAGCCGTCGAGATCGTCGGCATCCTTCCCGCCTGGGACCTCCAGGTCATCGGAGCCTACCAGGGCATCTTCATGACCCGGATCGCCGCCGTCAGCTCCAGCCTCGACCACGGCAGACCCGAGCGATTCAAGATCGAATGGGATCGGTCGATGATCCTGAACTGGGGCATCGATCAGGAGTATTACGTCGCGCTGGTGCTCCGTGCGGGAAGCCAGGAGGGCCTCGCCTGGCGCGCCCTCGCCCGCGGCCGGGACCGGATCCGGGAGGAAATCGAATGACCGTCGAGCTGAATCACTCGAGCTGGACCTTCCGCGACCTCGGAAGCGGCGTCCCCGTGGTCTGGATCCACGGCTTCCCCCTCTCGTCCCGCCTCTTCGATCCTCAGCTCCCGATCCCGGGGGTGCGGCACGTCCTGCCCGATCTGCCGGGGTTCGGCGAATCTGCCGACCCGAGCCGAGCCATGACGATCGACGCGTATGCGGAAGGGGTGCTGGACGTCATGGACCGGGCGGGCGCCCGCACCGCCGTGATCGCCGGGCTGTCGATGGGCGGGTACATTGCATTCGCCGTGGCGAGGAGGGCGATGGAGCGGCTCTGCGGCCTGATGCTGCTCGATACGCGCGAGACACCCGATACGCCGGAAGGGCGTCAGGGAAGGCTCGATTCGATCGAGACGGTTCGAAGGGAAGGGACCACCCCCATCATCGACGCCATGCTTCCGAAGATGTTGACCGAAGAGACGCTGAAGGGAAACCCCGACCTGGTGGAGAGGGCCCGCCGAATCATGGAGAGCTCCTCTCCGGCGGGAGTGATCGCCGCTCTGGAGGCGATGGCCGGGCGTCCCGATTCCTCGGAGCTGCTTCCCGCCATCGAGGTGCCGACGCTCGTCGTGACGGGTCGCGAGGACACGATCACGCCGCCGGCCGATGCTGAACGAATGCGCAGTGCGATTCCCGGGGCAGAGCTGCTGATCCTCGACGAGGCGGCCCACCTGTCGAGCTTCGAACGGGCCGGGGAGTTCAACCGCGCGGCAACCCGGTTCCTCGGCCGCGTGCAACCGAGGCGATGAGAATGCGCACCGCGGTGTCGATCCTGCTCCTGCTGGCGCTGAGCGCGTGCGAGGAGCTTCCCGCCCGGCGCGAGCCGGTGCGGATGCAGACGATCGAGAACACCCCGCCGACGAAGGTGAGAGTCGATCCACCGCCGATGCTCGAGGAACAGGCGCTCCCCGCCCGCCAGGCCGTTCGCTCCCCTCGGGGAAAGAGCCCGGACGCCGGCCCGACGCCCGAGGAAGAGCTCAAGGCGAAGACCAACCTGCCGTTCGCTCCGGCGATCGCGATGGATCCGGTCGACGGCAGCAAGATGAGCATCACCGTCGACACCCCCATCTACAGCTACGAGGGCCGCTGGTACTACTTCAGCTCCGAGGCGAACCGGCGGGCCTTCCGCGCGAATCCGAAGCAGTACCTCGAGGATCAGCTCACGAGTTTCTGATCCGCCGGCGCCTCAGAGCGCGACGCTCGCGCCGTGACCGGCGATCCGCTCGCTCGCGGCGGCCTTCCCCTGTGGATAGAGCACGACCTTGAGCGCCTCGTGCCGGTCGAACCGCGCGATCCCGTCGTGGAATCCCTCGAGCGAGTCGTACTCCGCCTGCACGACCCAGCCGACGTCGAGTCCGGAGCGGAGCAGCGAGAGCATCCTGTCCCACGTTTCGAACATCCGCCGGCCGATGATCCCCTGGATCGTGATCCCCTTGAAGACGACGTTGCGCGTGTAGTCCTCGATCCGGACCGAGTGGCCGGCGGGGAGGCCGAGGATCGACATGAACCCGCCCGGCCGGAGAACCTCGAGACCGAGGTTGATGGCGGCGGCCGCCCCCGACATCTCGAGCACCACGTCGACCCCGCCGTCGGTCAGACCGGCGATGGCGGTCTTCATGTCGCCGAGATCGGTCGAGCGGACGTTGAACGCATGGAGGTTCGCGAAGGTCTTCCGGGCCGCCCACCGGCGGGCCGTCTCGAGCGCGTGATCGCTGATGTCGGTCACGATGACCTGGCTCGCGCCCGAGTGCTCCGCGATCGCCGCCGCCATCGCCCCGATCGGCCCGAACCCGGTGATGGCGACGCTTCGGCCGGCCAGATCGACCACCTGCGTCGAATGGACGGCATTCCCGAGAGCGTCCAGGAAGGCGCCGACTTCCACCGGCACCCATCGCGGGTCGAGCCGGATCACGTTGGCGGCTGGGACCCTGACCAGCTCCGCGAACGCTCCGTCCCCGTGAAGACCGAGGATCCGCGTCCTCGGACAGATGTGGCCGTTGCCCGTACGGCATCGCGCGCACTCGCCGCACACCACGTGCATCTCCGCGGAAACGTAGTCACCCGGCCGGATGTCGGTCCGCCCCACGCTCGGACCGAGCTCTTCGACGAAACCGCAGAACTCGTGGCCGTAGATCCGCGGGGTCTCGAACGAGTCGCGGATCGAGGGATCCCAGTGATAGATGTGCTTGTCGGTTCCGCAGATCGCGGCCGCCGCCACGCGGATCAGGACTTCCCCGGCGGCCGGGATCGGCCGGGCGCATTCGCGCACTTCGGTGCCCGCTGGGCCGCCCGCAGGCGCGATCTTCACGACGGCTTTCACGATTTGCACTCCGGAACGGGAGTCTGGAACGACGGAGCGAGATCATACATGAGTCGCGCCAGCCCGGACCGTCCGCCTCGCGCGCGTGCACTGCTCCACTCAGGGCGTTCGGGTAACATGGCGCCGCGATGCGTCACAGGCTGACCGAAGGGAGGAGCGTCGACGCCCGCGTCCGCGTTCGTTACAAGGAGACCGACCAGATGGGGATCGCGCACCATGCGAACTACTTCGCCTGGTTCGAGATCGGCAGAACGGACCTCTGCCGGGCCGTCGGCATCAGCTACCGCGAGATCGAGGAGAGCGGGTTTCTTCTGGTCGTGACCGAGATCGGATGCCGCTACCGCATCCCCTTCCGATACGACGACGAGGTCGTCATCCGGACCGGAGTGGTGACGGCCTCATCGCGCGGCATGAAGTTCGTCTACGAGCTCCGCAGCGGCGACGGCGCGACGCTCCACGCCTCGGGGTTCAGCGCCCATCTCTGGCTCGATCGCGCTTCCCGCCGCCCCGCCCCCGTGCGCGGGGCGATCCTCGATCGCTTCGGCCCCCTCCTCCCGTAGCCTCCGAACCGCGCTGCCGCTCACCGAACGCCGCCCGGCCTCACTCTCCGTGGCCGGGATGATGCTCCGCCGGGTGGGAGGGGGCGTTGCCGCGAAGGCGGTCGTATTCGTGGACCTGCTCGGCAGTCAGCAGATCCCTCGTCTCGATGTGCGCGCGAAGATGGACCCCGCGCAGATCGCCCTGCAGACCGGCGATCACCGCCAGGGTGCGCTCGAGCACCGCCTCGCTCACCTCACCGCCGGCGAACAATCGGTCGAGTCGGCGCTCGGCGTCGACCACGCCGCGACCGAGCTGCATCGCCCTCTCCTTCATCCGCCGATGGACCACTTCGACCGCCGAGCGCTGTTCCTCGGTCAGGCCGAGCCCCTCGGCGAGCTCGAGAACGTGCATCGGACCGGGATACGAGTGCATCTCCGCCGGCTTCGCGAGGCCCATCCCGGCGCCCTCGAGATAACCCTTCATCTGCTCGCCGGTCATCGAGCTCGGCGTCTCCGACGACCACCCCGCCGCGCAGATCATGAAAAGTCCGGCCGCCCATCTCGATCGCATCGTCGCTTCTCCTCGCCCATGAAGACGATCCGGGAGGGATCGAAGTTCCCCCGATCGCCTCGGCGAAGTCCGTTCACGGTTCGGTCACGGCCTTCGGAGGACGCCAATGGACCGGGTCGAGGAGCGAGAGTGTCGAGGCTCCGTCTCGCGCCGGATCAGAGATTCCTGTCGATGAATCGCTGGAGCTCGGATTTCGGAAGCGCACCGATCGCCCGGTCGGCGAGCTGCCCGTTCTTGAAGATCATCAGCGTCGGGATCGAGGTGACCCCGAACTTCTGCGCGACGACCGGGTTGTCGTCGACGTTCATCTTGGTGACGACGAGCTTGCCGTCGTAGGTTGCAGCGAGCTCTTCGATGGTCGGTCCGATGACGCGGCAGGGGCCGCACCACGGCGCCCAGAAGTCGACGAAGACCGGCTTGTCGGACTTCAGTACGGCCTGCTCGAACTCGCTGTCGCTGATCTGCCTGATGTTTTCCGCCATGAATCCCTCTTTTCCCTCGGGTGTGATCCCGGAGCCTCCGGGTGTGCGTGCCGCTCTCGGAGCGAAGGGCGCCCCATGATGCCAAAGCGGGTCCGTCCGAACAATGCAACAAACGCGCATTCCAGGGCTTCCCGCGGGCCCAACCGGCCCGGGCCGATCTGCCTTATTCTCTTCGAATGTCGGACCTGAGGGGACGGGTCGGCGGATGGCTGGTGCCGGTCGCGCGCCGGAGCCCTCTGTCGCCCAACACGCTCACGCTGCTGGCGCTGGCCTCGAATCTGGCGGCTGCCGCGGCGCTCGCCTCGGCGGGACGCTGGGCGTGGGGCTATCCGACGGCGATCCTGCTGGCCACGGCGGGCGGAACGCTCGACATTCTCGACGGAGTCGTCGCTAGGGTCCAGGGGCTGGCGAGCCGCTGGGGAGACTTCCTCGATCACGTCAGCGACCGGATCAGCGACGTCGCGCTGCTCACGGGATGGATCGTGGGAGCGGGGGTGAGCGCCCCGATCGGCCTTCTGGCTCTGATCGGCGTCATGCTGAACGGGTATGCGGGGACGCAGATCGAGGCGAGCTTCGGAACGAGGGAGTACCACACGACCGGGCGCGTGGAGTACTACGCGGCGATTCTCGGATTTCCGATGCTCGCCTGGCTCGGAGGGGCGAAGGTGGAAGCGACGCGGGTGGCGGGTCTGCCGCTGCTGGACCTGCTCACGCTCGCGCTCGCCGTGTTCGCGCTGATCGGGGTCGGGCAGCGGCTCGTGCACGCCCGATCGCTGGCACGCCGGGCCGATTCCTCTCGCCCGCCCGTAAAATAGGGCCGAATGTCCCGACTTCGTCACGACCCGCTCACGGGCGAACCGCTCCTGTTCGCCCCCGAGCGCGGCCTTCGTCCGAACGCGTTCGATCAGCGCCCGATGCCCGCCGGCGCGGTCTGTCCCTTCTGCCCCGGCAATGAGCGGGAGACTCCGCCGGAGGTCTCGCGGATCGGAAGCGCGGAGCGATGGGAGGTGCGGGTCGTGCCGAACCGCTATCCGATCGTCGGGACGGGGGGGCTCGCGGGAGCCCACGAGGTCGTCGTCGAGACGCCGGAGCACGAGGCCAGGTTCGCCACGCTCAGCTCCGCACAACGGGTCAGAGTGCTGCGTGCCTGGCGCGAGAGATTCGCGGCGCACCGGAGGAATCGGGCGATCCGTCACCTCGTGATCTTCCGGAACGACGGGCCGCGCGCCGGCCAGTCGATCCTCCATCCACACGGGCAGATCATCGCGCTGCCGTTCCTCCCGGAGAGGATCCGGAGGGAAGCCGGGCACCTCCGCACGCGGCAGAAGAAGGGGCAGCCATGCCCGCTCTGCGCCGAAACGGAAGTGCCCGCCCGTCAGGTGGCGGCCAACGAGCGATTCGTCGCCGTCGTCCCGGAGCCCTCGCGGGCGCCCTACCAGGTTCGCGTCGTCCCGCGGCGCCATCAAGCGGATTTCGGCCTCTGCGACGACGGCGATCTCGCCGCGCTCGATCGGATGCTCGCCACCCTCCTCCCGTCGATGCTCGAACGGCTCGACCACCCCTCGTACAACCTGCTCGTCCAGAGCGCCCCGTTCCGAGTCGCGAACCCCGAGATGTTCCACTGGTACGTCGATCTGATTCCTCGCCTCACGGTCGAGGGGGGGTTCGAGCTCGCGACCGGAATCCCGATCGACATCCTCCCTTCCGAACGGGCGGCGACCGAGCTCCGTGACGCCGGGGCGGAACGGATCGAGCGATGATCCCGCTGCGGGTTCTGAACCCCCGCATCACGACGCCGTGGGTCCGGTCGCGCTGAACCTCGCCGGATTCGTCTGGGAGCTCTCCCTCTGAGGACCACGGCGGCGGGACCGCGGATGGTGCGCGCCGGGGAAGGAAAGTCTTCAGAGGTAGCGCAGCTCGGAATCGATGAGATTGAAGGCGAGGCGCATCGACTCGGACGGCTGGCGGATGTCGGCGAACGACTCGCGATAGACCTGCGCGGTGCGCTGGACGTCGCGATCGCGGAGCGCGGCGACGATCGTCCGCAGCGGTGAGGCGTCGGCGCCGTCGAGGTCGGGTCGGCGGAGCTCGCGCTCGAGCACCTCGAGCGCCTGCGCCAGGTTCTCCGACAGCTCCGGGGCCGGCTCGGCCGCGGGCGCCAGCTCGTCCGGCCGCCCGCCGGATGGATCGCCCGGCGCCTCGGGAGAGACCGCGGGGGGGATGAACGAGGGACCCGACGAGCCGAGCGAGGCCTGGGTCTGCAGGTCGACGCTTCCGGGAAGTGCCTTGAGCTGGGTCGAGAACTTCCCGAGCATCAGATAGACTTCCTTCTCGTTCGCGAAGTTTCCGACCAGGCGGCTCGTCTTCCCCAGTTCGAGCCGCTCCGATTCCTGGAGCATGATGTAGGCCCGGGCGCGCTCGTCGAGCGCGATCCGCTTCGCATGAACGCGCCACGCCGTCAGCGTCCCCTGAATGAAGCAGCCCTGCGCCGCCCGGACGACCACCGCTTCGACGTGCACGTTCTCGTCGATCCGGATCGACCCCCCCGTCGATTCGATCTCGCCGTAGGCCCCGGAGTTCTGGATGATCAGGTTTCCCGGAGTCCGGATGGAGAGCTGTCCCTCCGCATTGAAACGGATCTCCGTTCCACGCGGGATCACCATCGTCGGAAGGTTCTGCGCCTCGCCGGCACTCGACATCACCCTCTCCTCCTCGCCCCCGTGAATGCGGCCGGCAACGGCTCGAAGGACGGACCCTCCCCCTCCTCCCGGCGGCTCGACAGCGAGCCACCATTGTTCCACTGGTAGTTGAGAATGTAAATCTGCGGGTCGACCGGCCGGTACTCGCCCGGCGAATCGAGCGTCGTGCGGATCTCGTAGTGGAGATGAGAGTTGGTGCTCCATCCCGAGCTCCCGACCGTGGCGATCAGCTCCCCCTGCGCGACCGCCTGGCCGGCGCGAACCTGGACCCGATCACAATGGCCGTAGATCGTGACGAAGCGGTCGGCGTGCCGGATGGCCACGACGTTTCCGAAGCGCCACCAGAAGACGCTCCCGCGCATCGGCGGGCGGCCGGCGAACGTGACCACCCCGTCCGCCGTCGCATGGATCGGCGTTCCGACGGGCGCGGCCAGATCGAGCCCCGCATGAAAATCGCTCGTCCGCGTGAATGGAGAGATCCGCCATCCGAACGGGTGCGTCAGAACGAACTGCTCCGCCGGAATCGGAAGTAGCGCCGGCGTATGGCGGATGGTCTCCTGATTCTCGCTCTCGAATCGCGAGAGCAGAGTGATCTGCTGGTTCAGCCGATCGAGCGAAGAGGCGAGCAGCTCCTGCCTCCGCTGAGCCGAGGCGAGCTCTCCTTCATCGTCCGCATCGGGAAGCCCTCCGTAGCCCGCCTCCGGCTTGCCGAGGCCGTAAACCGCAATCAGCTTCTCCACGTGGACTCTCTGGTCGTCGATCATCTTCTGGAGAACGGCCATCTGCGCCGTGTGCTCCCGCAGCCGCTGGGCCTGGACCGCCTTCTCCTGGCGCAGCATCTTCAGATGGCTCGTCCGATACGCGCGTCGGATCACCGTCGGAGCGGCCGCCATCGACGCCAGCAGAAATGCGAGCAGCAGCGTCGCCGCGGCGATCGCCGAGATCACGGCCCGCCGTCCGAGCACCAGATGCCGGACGCGTCCGCGAAGACTTCGGGGATGGATCTGAATCTCGATCATTCGAGTCCCTGCGAAAACGAGTCAATATAACACGCCCCCACCCCTCAATCCCCCTCCAGATGCACCACCTTCCCGGCCTTCCGCCGGAGCAGCAGCGGCACCAGAGCGAGCGCCGCGAGCAGTGCCCCCGCCAGCAGGATCCGCTGGAACGCATCCTCTCCGGACAGAGTTCCGCGGACGATCGCGTCCGCCGAGTACGAGATGATCATCATCGACGGAGCGACGCCGATCGCGGTCGCCAAAACCACGTCGCGCGCCCGCAGACCCGCCAGCCCGCAGGCGTAGTTGAGCATCGCGAAGGGAAAGATCGGAATCAGTCGGAGGATCAACAGACTGCCGAACCCGGCGTCGCGGAGCTTCGCGGCGATGTTCCGCCCTCTCTCGCCGACCCGCCGAAGCAGAAAATCGGACGCCACCCAGCGGGCGATCACGAACGAGAGAAACGCCGCGAGCGTGGCGCCGAGGATCGAATAGACGCCCCCCTCGGCCCACCCCCAGATCAGGCTCGCGGCCACGACGAACACCGTCGCCGGGACCAGCAGGGTCGCGAGCAGCGCGAAGGAGACGACGAAGGCGGGGGGACCCCACCAGACGGCGGCTGCCGCGCGCATCGCTTCCCGGGCGTTCTCGATCGTGATCCAGTCGCGCACCGGAGAGAGATAGACGACGGCGACCGCCGCGAGCAGCACGGCGGCCCCGGCTGCGCGCGCGACCGGATAGCGTCGCGTGACGCTCGGCGGGGGCTCCACCTACTTCCCTTTCACCCGCACGACCGAGGACGGATGGATCTCGCCTGCGAGGCCGAGCGAGTCGAGCACGATCGGCAACGCCAGCCGGCACGGCACCTCACGGAGCAGGAACGTACCCCTGCCGGCGACCTCGGGATCGATCATCAGGTTCCGCACTCCGCACTGGCGGGCGAGCTCGCGGAGGATGGCGCGGGCGTCGCCGTCCTGCACGTCGAGGGTGACGGTAGGATCGCCCGGATCGCGCACGGTCCACGCCCGGGTCGTCTCGACCGCCTCGAGTCCGGCGGCCGCGGCGATCGCCGAGACGGCAGCGGCCGGTCCGATGCCGCGAGCCTCGAGGGTGACCTTCCGGTCGGCGGCCCGGATCTCGACCGGCTTGCCGAGGTGCATCGCGACGACGCCGAGAGCGCGGGAGAGGCTCGCTTCGCGGAGCTCGATCGTGAGCGTGACCGGCTCGGAGCGGCCGGCGACGATACGCATCGTCTCGCCCGACGCGCTGGCGGAGAGGACGCCGGTGACGAGCAGCGTGACGAGCACGTTCATCGGTGACCCGCCCCCCCACCCACATCGGCTACCCCTCACCCTTCCCTCTCCCCGAATGGAGGATCGCGGTTCCAACCAGTTTCCGGACGGGGAGAGGGTCATCGGTTGCCCGCCCCCCGACCCACATCGGTGTTCTCGACGATCATGGCGATTCCCTGCCCGCCCCCGATGCAGGCCGACGCGATGCCGTATTTCTTTCCGGCGCGCCTGAGCTGATGGAGCAGGGTCAGCACGAGCCGCGTGCCGGTCGCGGCGAGAGGATGGCCCAGCGCGATCGCTCCGCCGTTCGGGTTGAGCTTCGACTCGTCGATCCCCAGCTCGCGGATCACCGCGAGAATCTGCCCGGCGAAGGCCTCGTTGATCTCGATCACGTCGATCTGATCGAGGCTCATCCCCGCACGGTCGAGGGCCGACCGGATCGAGGGCACCGGACCGATTCCCATGATGTCGGGATCGCATCCGGTGATTCCCCACGATACGATCCTTCCCAGAGGGGTCTTGCCGGCGGCCTTCGCCTTCTCCGCCGAGCTCACGACCACCATCGCGGCACCATCGACGATCCCGCTCGCATTCCCTGCCGTGACGAATCCTTCCTTCGCAAAAGCCGGCTTGAGCTTCGCCAGACCATCGAGCGTGGTGTCGGGGCGGAGGTGGTCGTCCTTCTCCATCTTCTGGCCTTTTCGTCCGTATGCGACCGGAACGACCTCCTCGGACAGACGGCAGCTCTGCCACGCTTCCGCTGCCTTCTGCTGACTGCGCAGCGCGTACTCGTCCTGCTGTTCGCGCGAGATGCCGTACTTGTTCGCGAGGTTGTCCGAAGTCTGAGCCATGTACAGGCCGCTCCAGGTGTCGAGCAGGGCGACCATGAGCGAGTCCTCGAGAGCCCCCTGGCCGAGCCGCAGCCCCTTCCGGGCGCCGCGGACCACGTGCGGGGCCTGGCTCATGTTCTCCATCCCACCGGCCAGCACGGCGTCGGCCTCGCCCAGCATGATCTGCTCGGCGGCGTTGACGATCGACTGCACTCCCGAGCCGCACAGCCGGTTGACTGTGAGGGCCGGGACCCGGTTCGGCACGCCCGCCTTCAGACCGACGTGGCGGGCGCCGTAGATCGCGTCTCCGGAGGTCTGGAGCGCATTCCCCACGATCACGTGATCGAGCTCATCGGCGGGGATGCCGCTGCGCCGGATCGCTTCCTTCGCGGCTTCCGCTCCCAGATCGATCGCGCTGATCTCCGAGAAATTGCCGTTGTACTCGGCCATCGGGGTCCGCGCCCCGTCGATGATGACGACTTCCTTCATGAAGGCTCCCTCTCTGATGACGCGCTCGCGCCGATCGTATTAACCCCTCGTTCCGGCGGTCCATTTCGGACGCGGAGCCGGAGCCCGGCGATCGCGACCGCGAGAGGGACGAGCACGAGAATGCTTCCTTCGATGCCGAACTCACCGCCGGTCAGCCACGCCGGGCCGGGATCGATCGTCGCCAGCAGACTGCCGCCCGGCCGCCACCCGCTCACCTCGTGGCCCAGGAGGGGGCCCGACACGAAGTTCCAGCCGAAATGGATTCCGATCGGAGCCCAGAGCGATCGGAACGCGAAGTACGCCAGCCCGAGGAGCACGCCCGCCAGGGCGATGTTCGCTACCGCGATCGGGCCGACGGCGCGGTTGCCGAGATGGAGCGCGGCGAACGGAACCGAGCCGGCCGCGATCGCACCCGCCATGCTCCATCGCGCGAGCCGCTGGAAGGCGTATCCCCTAAAGACGACCTCCTCGTGGAGCGCGGCAGGGACCATGATGGCCCCGACCTCCATCCAGCGAATCCCGCTTCCCCGGACGACCTCGAGGCCGCTCGCGGCTGCGATGAGGAGCGCGCCCGAGCCCGCCACCGCGCAGGCGATGCCGAATCCGCCGATCAGATCGCGCAGCGCCCGCCGCGGACCGGAGCCGAGTCCGACCGCGTCGAGCCTCCGCTCGATCAGCAGCGGGGCGGCGATCGTCGCGAAGATCGCCGCCGACAGCGCGGACCACTGCGCCGCCGCCGGCCCGCGCGGCGGAACGAGAGCGAGCACGAGCGCCAGCGCCCCGAGGTAGAGGGCCAGGAACGCGAGCGCAGGCGCAAGGGCACGGTCGATCGCGGCCCGTTTCATGGGAGCCGACGGAGGCATACCGGCCGCCAGTGTACCCGCCTCCCCTCGCTCTCTCCGGAGCGGGCGGCTGCCGCGATCGACCGCCCGGAGGCCGGAGCGACCTGCGGTCCCGGGTGTGCGCTCGCCGCCCGCGCGGGCGGAATCCGGCGCCGAACGAAACGGGGCACGGCCCGGCGGCCGCGCCCCGTCTGGCGGATTGCGGAAGAGAGTCCTCAGTTCGGAGCGGGAAGGTCCTCGGCGATGATGCCGATGTTGTGAGCTCCGGCGGCGCGCGCCGAGTCGAGGAACGCCATCGTGTCCTCGTAATTGACTTCGGGATCGCCGGCGAAGAACACCATCCGTCCGGTGTTTCCCTTGAGGATGGAGTTGATCCGCACGGGAAAGGCCTGCACGCTCATTTCGTCGCGGTTGATGAAGACGCGGCCGTTGGGAGCGAGCCGGATGATGATCTGATTCGGATCGGGTCCGAGATTCGTGGGAGGAGCCTTGGGCGGGACCTTGACCAGGTAGCCCATCTGAACCACGGGCGTGATGACCATGAAGATGATCAGCAGCACCAGGATGACGTCGACCAGCGGAGTGACGTTGATCTCGGATCGTAAACTTCCACCGCCACCTACCTGCATGGCATCAGCCCTCCGCTCCGGGTCCCTTGCTCGGCTGAGTGATGAGCCCGACGTTCTCGAATCCGACGTCGCGGCAGGCCTTCAGCACGCTCAGGACGGCACCGTACTTGAGTGTCCGGTCTCCCTTGACGACGATCTCGCGGTTGGGAGTCCGCTGGAAGATTTCCTTGAGGACGCCCTCGACCTGATCGGCGCGGACGGCCTGATCGCCGACGTAGACGATCCCCTCGGCCTTGACCGAGATGCGGAGCTGATCCTTGGTCTCCGGCGTCTTCACGGGGGCATCGGTGATCGGGAGGTTGACCGGCACGCCCTCCTGGAGCATCGGCGTGACGACCATGAAGATGATCAGGAGGACCAGGCAGACGTCGACGAACGGCGTGACGTTGATCTCCGACATCGCCGGCGCGGCCGAGATCTTCCCGACCGAGCTGTGCCATCTAAGCTTTTTCATGAGCGGCTGTAGCTTCCTTGAGGAAGTAAATGCTCATTTCCGAGCCGGAATTGGACATTTCGACGGTGAACCGGTCCACACGGCCCTGGAAGTAGTTGTAGCCCCAGACGGCCGGAATGGCAACGAACAGGCCGAATGCGGTGGCGACGAGCGCTTCCGCGATGCCGGCCGAGACCGAGGCGATGCCGCCGCCGGAGGTCGCCATCCCCTCGAACGCGTTGATGATTCCGACGACGGTTCCGAGGAGTCCGACGAAGGGAGCGGTGGCGCCGACGGTCGCGAGAACGCCGAGGTTCTCCTTGAGCTCGGCCACGGTGATCATGGCGGTCCGATCCATTCCCTGGCGAGCCGCCTCGACCGTGACCTCGGGGTCGATGTTCCGCTTGTCGCGGCGACCGGCCTCGAACTCGAGCAGCCCGGCGGCGATGACTTTCGCCAGATGGCTCTTCTTGTACTTCTTGGTGACGTCGATCGCCTCCTGAATGGCGCCGCGCGTGAGAACGTTCGAGAGCGCGCCGATCAGCTTGAGCGACTGATTCTTGGCCTGCGTGAACAGAATGTAGCGCTCGATCATGACCCAGATCGAATAGATGGACATCCCGACCATGACGAGCGCAATGCCCTTCACGATGGGACCCATTTGGTTCCAGATGCCTATCGGACTCATATCCATGGTCGACTCTCCTCTTCGATCGGGCCCGGGCACCAGGCCCGGGCCGATGATATTCGTGGTCGGTTCAGTTGAGCTTGAAATTGACGGTCAGATTGAAGATGACGTCTACGGGCTGTCCGTTCAGGGTTCCGGGACGGAAGCGCCAGCGTCGGACCGCGTCGGCAGCGGCCTGATCGAGCCCGAAGGGGAGGCCCTTGAGCACCTTCACGTTCCGCACCGTGCCGCTCTTGTCGATGATCGCCTCGATGATGACGATTCCCGAGATGCGCGCCTTGCGGGCGACTTCCGGATACACCGGGTCGACCCGGCTGATCACGACGGGCGGCTTCACGTCGCCGCCGACCCGCAGCGGCGCCTCCGGTTTCACCTCCGAGATGACTCCACCGATCACTCCGCCGACCACGCCCCCGAGTACGCCTCCTTCGACGCCACCCTCGACTCCCCCTTCCACGCCGCTGTCGACCGAGGCGACTTCCGGGATCTGCTCCGGAACGGCCGTCGGCGCCATGTTCTCGACGTGGGTGGGAACTTCGACCGGCTTGACGTCGACCGGCTTGGACGCCGCCTTGGGCGGAGGGGGGGGAGGGGGCGGGGGCGGAGGCGGCGCCGCGGCGAGCGCGTACTGAGCGACCTGGGCCGGCGAGTTCGCCGGGAAGTCGACCGCCCAGACGGCGGCGAAGACCGCCGCGGTGAGAACCACGATGTGGAGCGCGATGGAGACCGGCAGCGTGAGCAACTTCTCGATGCCGGTTTTCCTTTTCTTCGACTCGACGACGGTTGTCTCGAACATGGGCACCTGCCTTTAGTCGGCGCCGCCGGCCTTCTGGGACGCGGCCTTTTCTTCCGCGGCCTTCCGGGCACGAGCGATCGCAACGGCCTGGTTCCGAAGCTCGTCCGCCTGGGCGAGCAGTTCCTGCTGCCGCACCGGGTCGTTGGTCAGCTTCGCCTCCTCCCGGTACAATAGGTTCAAGTAAACGATGGCGTCGAAATAATCCTCGCGCAACTTCATGGCGTGCTCGAGGGCAGCCCTTCCCCTCTCGATGATCGCCAGCCGCTCCTGAAAGTCCTCAGGAGGGTTTTTCGCAACCTTTTCGTAACAGACGACGCCGAAAGTGTAGAACGCCTCGGGGTTCTTCGAGTCGAGCAGCGTGATCTTGTGGTACCAGTTCAGCGCCTCGTTGAAGTCGCCCTGCTTGGCGTAGAGGTTGGCGATCGACCGAACCGTCGGCAGGTCCGCCGGGTTCCGCTGGAGGTGCATCTTGAAGTACTCGATCGCCTGCGTGGTCCGGTCGGCATTGAGCATGAGGTTGACCATCGCCTCACGCGCCGCCAGGTCGGTGGGACGCTTGGCGAGGTATCTCTGGAGCTCGTTGATGGCGGCATCCGCCAGTTGCTGGTTCTGGGGCGATTCGTCGTCCGGGCTGTACAGGCCGATGTAGGAGTAGCCGACCATCCGGTCGAGCTCGGGAAACGAATCGGGCGCGATCTTCCGGGCCTCCTCGTACTTTTCCAGCGCCAGCCGGTAGTCCTCCGCCTGGTACGCCTCGTTCGCCTCCCGGATCGCGATGCGCGCCTGGAGCTGCGTGCACGATATTGCGGAAAGCGACAACGTCAGTGCCGCAAGAAGGCACACCGTCTTCTTCATCAATGTCCCAGCTCCATGAATTTTCGTCGCAGAAACAGTGGCGCTTCCCAGCGGGCCTGCAGAGCCCGGCTGCCGGTACCGGGCAATCGGGCTGCGAGTATAGAGATGACCCTCTGGACCGTCAAGAAGTGAATGCCGGCGTTCACGAGACGTTTCCCGCGCCTCGGCCCGCCGGCGAACGGGCCGCGCCCGCGGGCAGGCCTCCCGGCCCTCATTTTCCGCGGACTCCGTCGCCCGGGGCTGCGGGCCATCCGCCGATCCTCGCTCGCCCACCATCACACGAGCTCGAGAATGTGTCCGAGCTTGTTCTTCTTCGCTTCGAGATAGCGCCGCGTGTCCTTCGACGGAGCGATCTCGAGGGGGATCCTCTCTACGATCTCCAGACCGTACCCCTCGATGGCGACGTACTTGGCCGGATTGTTCGTCATCAGCCTGATCTTTCGGACTCCGAGATCGCGAAGGATCTGCGAGCCGGTTCCGTACTCGCGGATGTCGGGGGCGAATCCGAGCTTCTCGTTGGCCTCGATGGTGTCGTCGCCCTGGTCCTGGAGCTCGTAGGCCCTGAGCTTGTTGAACAGGCCGATCCCGCGCCCCTCCTGGAGCAGGTAGAGGACCACCCCGCGCCCCTCCGCCGCGATGATCTCGAGCGCGCGGTGGAGCTGAGCGCCGCAGTCGCAGCGATGCGACCCGAACACGTCGCCGGTGAGGCATGAGGAGTGGACGCGTACCAGGATCCGATCCTGCTCGGAAACCTCGCCCATGACGAGCGCGACGTGCTCCTCGCCGGTGATCTCGCTCCGATAGGCGTGAGCCCGGAACTCGCCGAACGGAGTGGGGACGCGGGGCGAGGCGAAACAGCGGACCAGCCGCTCGTTCCGCATCCGGTACTTGATCAGATCGGCCACGGAGATGATCTTGAGGCCGTGGCGCATGGCGAACTCGGTCAGGTCCCGCAGGCGGGCCATCGAGCCGTCCTCGTTCATGATCTCGCAGATGACGGCCGCGGGGGCCATCCCGGCGATGGCGGCCAGATCGACCGAGGCCTCGGTCTGTCCGGCGCGCTTGAGCACGCCGCCCTTGCGCGCCCGGAGCGGAAAGACGTGACCCGGACGGACCAGGTCGACGGGGCGTGTGGCGGGATCGATGGCGACGCGGATCGTCTCGGCCCGGTCGCGGGCCGAGATCCCGGTCGTCACTCGCCCCCGCGCCTCGATCGACACCGTGAACGCCGTACCGAAGTTCGACGTGTTGTTCTCCACCATCAGCGGGAGCTGGAGCTGGTCGCACCGCTCTTCGGTCAGAGCCAGACAGACGAGTCCGCGTCCCCATCGCGCCATGAAGTTGATGGCGTCGGGCGTCACCCTCTCCGCCGCGATCGCGAGGTCGCCCTCGTTTTCACGATCTTCGTCATCGACGATGATGACGAACTCGCCCCGCTGGAACAGCTCGGCGGCTTCTTCAACGGTCGCGAACGGCATCGGCTCCGCCTCTAGGGCACGACGGTGAACGTGTTCTTCAGATTCCAGGTCTTCTTCCCGAGCGTGTCGATGACTTTCATCTCCATCGTGTAATCGCCCGGCTGGAAGCCCGAAAGCGGGATCGCGCTGCCGACCGCCCAGTGTCCGGGGACGCCCTTCAGCTCCTGAGGCTGGGCCTCGCTGAGCGGAAGGCGGAACCGCTTCTTCTGTCCCTTGATCTCGCCCGTCACGTCGATTCCGACCTGAACCTTCGGCAAACCGTTCTCGTCCAGGGACGGATTCCGCAACTCGAAGAAGTACCACAGCTCGTCGGAGGTCTCGAACGTCCTGTCCCCCTTCGGGACGACCTTGATCCCGCCGAACGCATACGGGTCGGTCGGCCGCTGCGGCTCGCTCAGCGCATAGATGTTGTTCGAAAGGATCAGATCCGAGATCCCGGGCTCGCTCTCGTCGATCGCAGTGAGAGTCATGTCGGTCGTCGCGATCGTCACCGGCTCGTCGCCGACCGCCAGCCCGAACGTTCCGGTGTACTCCCCCGGCTCGAGCTCGAGCGACTTGTCGACGAACAGATCGTTCTTCGACTCGGCCACGGTCACCGGCTCCTCGTAGACCGCGACGACCTCGCCCGCTTCGTTCTCCACGACGCCGAAGAAGTTGACGCTGGCGTTCGGCGCGATCCCCGTCCCCTTCGGCATGAAGAGCTGAACGGGAACGAAGTAGTTGCCGTCGGTCGTGACGAACTGGCCGTAGGAGAGATGGACATTCTGATACGGACTCTTCTCGAGCGCCCGGAACTCGCGGACCGCCTCTTCGAGCTGCCGCGAGGTGAACGAGGTCTTGATCTCCGAGGCGGCGGCAGGCGCGGTCTGCACCCGTGCGGTGAAGGTCGGTACTTTCTCGAGACCCGGCTGGAAGAGGTAGAAGTCACGGGCCTTCGTCAACGCAGCGTGGACGTCGGTCCGCGGCGAGCGCCCCAGCCTCCACTGATTGGAGCTGTTCTGGTCGACGAAGACGATCTCCATCTCCCTCTGCTCGAGGAACTGCGCAACCTGCGGCATCTCGTAGATCCACGTCTCGGTCGGGATGTTCATCGTGGCCAGGTTTCCCTGGTCGTCGGTCGTCATCGTCGGCGCCTGGATGCCGGGCTGCGAGGGGGCGCCCGCGTGCACGCGCCGCGTCGGCGCACCCAGCAGGATGATCACCTTGCCGCGATCGCTGAGCGACCCCTGGGTCCGCCCGACCGTGAAGAGCTCGTCGGCGAACTTCACACGCCGCTCGAACTCGTCCTTCCATTCGTTCTGCGGCGTCCCAGGCGACGGATCGCGACGCGCCCAGAACAGATCGATGAACTCCTGAGCCTCCCGATCGCTGCGGATCCGCGTCCAGGCTCGCTCCTCGTCCCTCGTCATCAGATGCTGCGCCGCCCCATCACCCCAATTCTCGTAGGTTTCGGACAACTGTGCCCACGCCGGTACCGCGGTGACGCCCAGAACCAGCGCTGCGGCTGCCGCGAAGAGTCTTTTGAGTCTCATGCTCGGGTCCCCCTGAAGATGGTCACTGGATCGGAAACAGAGGCTTCATTTCGCTATTCCCGATCGTCGTCTTCGTCCGACTCCTCCATCTCCTCGTAGAGGCGGTCCATCTCCTCGTCGAGCTCGTCCTGAGTGACCACGCCCTTCCGAACGAGGAGATTCGCCAGCCCGCGCAGCATCATCCCGTTCTCCACGATCATCCGCTCGATCTGCTCCTCGTACTCCTCGTCGTCGAAGTCCTGCATGTCTTCCATGAGATCTCCTCCGGGACCGGCGCCGATCCTCGAGGCCGGACCGCACCCGTGTATCACCACCTCTATCCCGAAGCAAATGCTTTCCTTACACTGGCGCGAGCGCCGGCCGGACCCCGTGGGCCGGACCGGCAATGAGAGAATCCGCTGCGATGTCCCGGATCGCCCCGCCGCTCCCGAGGAGGAACGTTTTGACGCTCCGCCGCCTGCTGCTCGCCTGCCTCGCCGTCTCCCTGCTCGCGCGATGTTCGGCGGAGAGACCCTCCCCCGCTCCGCCGCCCGACGACTCGTTCAAGGTGGGGCTGCTCACGCCCGGATCGATCAACGATGCCGGATGGAACGCGGTGGCATACGAGGGACTCGATCGCCTCCGCGAGAAGATGGGGGCGGAGATCAGCCATCAGGAGACCCGGACGCCGGCGGAGTTCGAGGAAGGATTCCGCTGGTTCGGGGCGAACGGGTTCGATCTCGCGTTCGGTCACGGATTCGAGTTTCAGGACGCCGCCCTCGCGGCGGCTGAGCTCCATCCCGGAACGGTCTTCATCACGACCTCGGGCAGCAGCCTCGCCGACAACGTCGCCCCGATGGTATTCGAGCTCGAAGAAGCGACCTACCTGCTCGGGATGCTGGCGGCGATGGAATCGAAGAGCGGAAAGGCGGGCCTGGTCGGAGGCATCAGGCTTCCCTCGATCGCCTCGACGTTCCTCGCGTTCCGTGAGGGCGCGCGATCGATCGATCCCGAGTTCGAGGTGGCCGAAGTCTACACGGGCAACTTCGACGACCTCGGCGCGGCGCGGCTGGCGGCACGATCGCTGATCGACTCCGGAGCCGACTTCCTGATGCACCAGTCGAATGAAGCCGGGCGCGGCGTCTTTCAGGCGTGCCGGGAACGAAACGTCCGATGCTTCGGCACCAACCGGAATCAGAACGATCTCGCGCCCGACGTGATCGTCGCATCGGCCGTGCTCGACGTCCCCGCCGCATTCCTGTTCATGGGCCGGCTCGTGAAGGACGGCCGGTTCGAAACGAAGATCTACTGGCTCGGCATGCAGGAAGGGATCGTGAGCCTCGCCTGGAACGAGGAGCTCCGCACGCGGCTTCGATCCGAGACGATGGAGCGGATCGACGCGAAGGAAGCGGAGATCCGCGAAGGACGCTTCGAGGTGCCGCGCGGCGAGTTCTGAGCCGTCAGCGCGTCTTCCGGAAGCGCACTCCGCACCGGCTCGGACGCCCGGCGGTACACTGCGCCGGACTCGAAGGATCACGCAAGGGGAATCGATGCTCGAGATCCGAGGCATCCGGAAGTCCTTCGGCGAAACGCTCGCCGTGCGGGAGGCCAGCCTGACCATCCCGGCGGGCCAGGCGGTCGCGGTCGTCGGTGCGAACGGAGCGGGAAAGACGACGCTGATGGAGATCGTCGCCGGTGCGAAGAGGGCGGACGCGGGGGAGGTGCTGATGGAGGGCGAGCGGGTCGGAGGCTCGGGCGATGCGGCGCGACTCGGCATCAGGATGGTGCATCAGCACTTCGATCTCGCGGAGTCGATGACGGTCGCGGAGAACCTGGCGCTGCACGACGGAGGACTCGCTCCGCTGTTCGGGCGCCGGGGAATCGAACGAGTCGCGAGGGAGATCGTCGCGCGATCGGGGCTCGCGCTCGAGAACCTCGAGCGCCCGGTGGCCGCGCTCTCGGTCGGCGAGGCCGCGCGGGTCGAGCTGGTTCGAGCCCTCTCGCAGCGCCCTCGCCTGCTGATCCTCGACGAGCCGACCTCGGTCCTCACGCCGAGAGAAGTCGAAGACCTCGTCGCGCTGCTCCGCCGCCTGACGCGGCAGAACACGGCCGTCGTCCTCATCTCGCACAAGCTCGCCGAGGTGTTCGCATTCGCCGAGCGGATCGTCGTCATGCGCGAGGGGGCGGTTGTCGCGGACGGGCCGTCGGCGGCGACCACTCGCGAGCAGGTCGCCCGGGCGATGATCGGCCGCGACCTCCGCACTGTCCCCCCCTCGCGAAGCGACGATCCGCATCCGGTCCGCCTCCGTCTCACGGACCTGGCCACCTCCCCGGCCTCGCACCGCGTTCCTCTCCGAGGGGTCGATCTCGAGCTCCGCGCGGGGCGGATCAGCGCGATCGTCGGAGTCGCCGGCAACGGCCAGAACGCTCTGGCCGACGCCCTGCGCGGCCTGGCGCAGCCCTCGCGCGGTCACATCGAGATCGATGGGGCCGTCATCGCGGCGCCCGCGCTGTTCCGGTCCCGCCGCCTCGCGCACATCCCTTCGGACCGGGCGCGCGAAGGAATCGTCCGCGAGCTGACGGTGGCCGAGAATCTCGCCCTTCGCGCGCGCCGGTGGAGCCGCGGGGGCGCTCGCGCGCGGGCCCGGGCCGCGATCGCGCGTTTCGGCATCCGCGGCACTCCCGATCAGGCTGCCGGATCTCTCTCCGGCGGCAACCAGCAGAAGCTGATCCTCGCGCGCGAGCTCGAGCGCGCGCCCGAGGTGATCGTCGCATCCGAGCCGACGCGCGGACTCGACTTCGATGCAGCGCGCTTCGTCCACGAGCGACTCCGCGCCGCGGCGGCCGCGGGCGCCGCCGTCCTCGTCATCACCTCCGATCTCGACGAAGCCGCATCCCTGGCCGACGAGGTGCGCGTGATCAGCGCCGGATCTCTGAGCGAGCCGCTCGCCCCCGATACGCCCGCCGCGGAGCTCGGCCTCAGAATGGCGGGAACGCATTGAGGAGACTCGTCTCCGCTCTTCTCGCCGCCTCCCTCGGTCTGATCGCCATCGGCGCGATCCTCGGCCTGCTCGGCCATCCCCCATTGCACACGCTCGCCCGGATGGCGGCAGGCGCGCTCGGCTCCCCCTGGGCCCTCGCCGAGACGCTCCTCAAATCCGTTCCTCTGCTGTTCACCGCCCTCGCCGTCGTCGTCGCCTTCCGCGCGGGCGTCTGGAACATCGGCGCCGAAGGACAGTTCGTGGTCGGAGCGATCGCGGCGCTGGTGGTGGCGCGCGCGCTTCCGGCAGGATCGTTCGCGACCGCGGCCGCGGTGGCAGCGGCGATGCTCGCGGGCGCCGCATGGGGCGGGATCGCCGCGCTGCTGCGCCTCGGGCGGAACGCGCCGGAAGTGCTGACGACGATCCTGCTGAACTTCGTCGCGCTCCATCTGCTGGGATGGCTCGCCGGGGGACCGCTCCAGGAGCAGGCCCGCCGCTATCCGCAGAGCGATCCGGTTCCAGCCGCCACGCTGCTCGATACGGCGGGGAGCACGCGGTTTCATGCGGGCATCTGGATCGCCGTAGCGGCGGCCATTCTGGTCCATGCCCTGCTGTTCCGCACCGCGGCGGGGCTGCGGCTGCGGGCGGTGGGAGCGAATCCGCTCGCGGCGCGGTGGGCGGGGGTCGAGGTGCGCCGTCACCTCGCCGGGGCGATGCTGCTCTCCGGAGCGATCGCGGGGGCGGGCGGTGCCGTCGAGCTTCTCGGCGTGACGCACCGCCTGTACGAGCGGTTCGCCTCGGGCGCCGGTTACAGCGGAATCGCCGTCGCCCTGCTCGCCCAGCTCCATCCGATCGGCTCGATCGCCTCGGCGGCGTTCTTCGGAGCGCTCGCCACCGGCGCGGGAGCCCTCCAGAGGAGCGAAGGGATTCCGGCGGCGCTCGCGACGTTCGGCCAGGGCGCCACCGTGATCGTTCTGCTCACCCTCGGGTCGGTTCGGAGCTGGTGGCCCTTTCCCCGCCCGGGCCGGCTCGCTCGCGGAGGCGAGCGATGAGCCAACTCCTCGAGTTGACGCTGCTGGCGGGCGCTCCGCTGCTTCTCGCCGTGATCGGTGAGCTGATTCTCCAGAGATCGGGCGTGCTGAACATCGGGCTCGAAGGGATGTTGCTGGCCGCCGCATTCGGGGCGACCCTCGCCGGCGCGACGAGCGGGAGCGCGCTGGGCGGCATCGCGGGGGGAGTGGCCGGGGCGGCGGCGGCAGCCGCGCTGTTCGGGGCGCTCGCCCTCTGGCGGGCCGCCGACCCGATCGTCAGCGGCGTCGCGCTCAATCTGCTCTGTCTCGGCGCCACGGGCGTTCTTTACCGCGAGCTCAACGAAGGGAATCGCCTCGTCGAAGGTCTGCCCCGACTTCCCCGGCTGAGCGTCGGGGCGATGGAGATCGACGCGGTCGTCTTTTTCGCCTGGGTCGTCGCGCCCCTCATGGCGGCCGCGCTGCTGTGGCGAACGCGGGCGGGGCTTCGGATGCGCGCTGCCGGGGAAAACCCCGACGCGCTCGCCTGGGGCGGCCGTTCGGTCGCCCGTGCGCGATGGCTGGCCCTGGCCTTCGAAGTCGTTCTCGCCGGCTTCGCGGGGGCGGCGCTCTCGCTCGGCCTCGCCCAGGGATTCGCCGAGAACATGGTTGCCGGGCGTGGATTCATCGCGCTGGCGATCGTGATCTTCGCGCGGTGGAGTGTCGCCGGCGCGGTGGCGGGCGTGGCTCTGTTCTCGTTCGCCACCGCCCTCCAGTACGCGATTCAGGCCGGCGGAAGCGGGATCGCGTTTCACCTTCTTCTCGGATTCCCCTACGTCGCGACGCTCGCGTTTCTCGTCGTCGCTCCGGGGAGCGTTCAGGCGCCGCGCGCGCTGGGACGCCCGTATCCGAGCTGAGAGCTCACCCTCTTCCCCACCCTCCGGCGAGGTCCCAGACGGAAGGGACGACCGCCCCTTCGTCGGGCGAGGCGGAACGGGCCCCGCGCGCCTCTGCGGACAGAACGGCGGCGACGGCGGCGGCCTCGATCGGATCGGGAGGGTGGAGATCGCGCTCGTGAGCGGTGAGGAAGTGTGTGCCGACGCGCCCCTGGCGGAACTGCGGATGCCGCACCACGCGACGGAGGTACGACGCGTTGGTGGTGACCCCGAAGACGACCGTCTCTTCGAGCGCACGGACGAGCCGGTCGATGCTCGTCTCTCGCGTCTCGCCCCACGCGATCACTTTCGCGAGCATCGGATCGTAGCGGACGGTGACCTCCGAGCCCTCGCCGACTCCGGAGTCGACCCTCACGCCGGGTCCCGCCGGGAGGTCGAACCGGGAAAGAGTGCCGGTCTGCGGCAGGAAACCCTGATCGGGATCCTCGGCGTAGATCCGCGCCTCGATCGCATGACCGCGCTGGCGGAGAGCGCCGCGCTCCCAGGGGAGCGGCGCTCCGCCGGCCGTCTCGATCTGCGCGCGAACCAGATCGACTCCGAGAACCATCTCGGTGACCGGGTGCTCCACCTGAAGCCGCGTGTTCATCTCGAGGAAGTAGTACGCGCCGCCGGGATCGAGGATGAACTCGACGGTGCCGGCATTGCGGTAGCCGATGCCGCGTGCCGCGGCGAGGGCCGACTCGCCCATGCGCGCGCGGAGATCGTCGGTGAATCGCGGCGCGGGGGTTTCTTCGATCACTTTCTGGTGGCGCCGCTGGATCGAGCAGTCGCGCTCGAACAGGTGGACGATCTCCCCTCGGGCATCGCCGAAGATCTGAAACTCGACGTGGCGGGGCTGCTCGACGAGCTTCTCGAGCAGAAGCCGGTCGTCGCCGAAGGCACGGAGGGCCTCGCGGCGGGCCGATGCGAGCGCCTCGGCGAGGTCGCGGCGGCCGAACGCGACCTTCATCCCCTTCCCCCCTCCGCCGGCCGAGGCCTTCACGAGCAGCGGGAACCCGATCCGATCCGCCTCGGCCGCGAGTCGGGCGTCCGACTGCTCCTCGCCGTGATACCCCGGAACGACCGGAACGCCGAGGCGCTCCATGAGCGTGCGGGCACCGGCCTTCGAGCCCATCGCCTCGATCGCGCCGGCGGGCGGGCCGACGAAGACGAGCCCGGCCTCCTCGCAGGCGGCTGCGAGCTCGGCCCGTTCGGACAGGAAGCCGTAGCCGGGATGGACCGCGTCGGCCCCGGAGCGTTTCGCCGCGTCGATGATCTTTCCGACGCCGAGATAGGTTTCGCCGGCCTCGCCGGGACCGAGCGATGCTCCTTCGTCGAAGAAGCGGCGGGGAAAAGCGTGGCGCTCGTCCTCGGCGAACGCCAGGATCGAGCGGACGCCCATCTCGCGGCAGGTGCGGGCGATCCGCACCGCGATCTCGCCGCGGTTCGCCACCAGCAGCGATCGGATCACTTCGCGGCCCACGGAGCCCTGGCCTTCCGAAGGAACGCCTTCATACCGGCCTGCCCTTCCTCAGAGGCGCGGCGGGTCGCGATCGCCTCGATCGTGTAGGGGATCGCATCGGCCAGCTCGTGTCCCGCGACGTACGAGATGAGGCGCTTGCACTCGCGCACCGCCTCGGGGCCCGAGCCGAGAAGGAGCTGCACCTTCTCGTCCACGAGCCGGTCGAGCGCCGATTCCCCGTCCGCGGTCGCGTGAACCAGCCCGATCGCGGCGGCTCGCTTCCCGTCGAATCGCTCGCCGCTCAGAAACAGCGCCCGCGCGTAGGTCGTCCCGATCTTCGCGATCACGTAAGGCGAGATCACCGCGGGAAGGATCCCGAGCTTCACCTCCGACAGACCGAACTTGGTGTTCTCCTCGGCGATCGCGACGTCGCAGATCGACACCAGACCGACCCCCCCTCCGATCGCGGCGCCCTGAATGCGGCCGACCACCGGCACGGGAAATTCATTGAGGAGGAGGAACATCTTCGCGAGCTTCGCCGAGTCACGAACGTTCTCGTCGCGCCCCCAGCTCACCATCCTCGACATCCAGTTCAGATCCGCGCCAGCGCAGAAGTTGGCCCCATCGCCCCGCAGCACCGCGACTCGGAGATCGGTGCGGTCCTGCATTCGCTCCAGCAGATCGATCATCTCCTCGATCAGCTCGTCGTTGAATGCGTTGTGGACCTCCGGCCTGTGGAGAGCGATCGTCAGGACTCCGTGGTCTTCCTCGACGCGGAGCGTTTGGCTCGACATCCGCTGCACCTCCGAAACGAGCGTATTGGTATCCGGATCGCGCGGCGAATGCAACCGGAGAGGGGACGCTGTGGGGATTAGGGACGCCGCGCCGCACGCTGGCGGCCTGGCGTCGAGCTCTGATAGCTCGTGATCAGAGAATACGCCGACTCCCCCTCGACCGGGGCATCGGCCGAGATGCGGACCACGAGCTCGGTCGGCGCGATCGTCTGGCCCGAGCCGGTGCCGAGCACGGCCCAGATCGTGCCGTCCTGTCCCGGCAGGATCACGATCGAGCTCTCGCCGAGCTCGCCGCCCAGGAGCGCGACCCGGAGCGGAACGGTCGCCTCCGAGCCGACCGTGACCGACAGAGGTCCGGAGCGGTCGACCACGAAACGGTAGTGATCGACGTCGGCGCCGGTGCACAGCCTCGCGCCGAGCACCCGGCCGGAGATCAGACGTCCCCAGGCGTTCCCCGGAGCGTCATTCGGCTCGAAGGGATCGAAGCATCCCGGGGCGTATCCGGCGATGGGATGGCTGAGGACGAGAGCGAACTCCTGGGCTCCCTCCCCGAGCAGCGAGCTGCCGCGAACCACGGCGCGGTAGATGCCCGTCTGGTCGGCCGTGAACTCGACCTGTTCGACCGTGTCGCGGGTGTTGGTTCCGCGTGTCGCGGGAGCGGTCTCCTGGTCGGGGTCGAGGACCCATGCGCCGAGGATCGATCCGTCGGGGGCGACCACGTGAAGGTCGAGATCGTTGATGAGCGTGGTCTCGAGGGTGGGAAACGGCACCGAGAAGGGATCGAACCATGCGAGGGTCGCGCGCACGGCCGATCCGGCGGAGAGCTCGAGCAGGTATTCGACCGACTCTCCCTGCGCGAGGCTTCCGCGCTGGATGCGGGCGCCGGTGCCGCCGTCGGCGAGGATCACGTCGATCGACGCTCTCGCGTCGACCAGTCCGAAGCCGTACGTGTAATCGGGTCCCGGATTGCCGAGATCCTGAGCGCCATGGATCAGGAGCGCCTTGAGCAGGTCGCCGCCCGGCTGCCCGCCGGTGGTGTTCCTCCACTGCTCGACCAGCAGCGCGGCGATCCCGGTGACGACCGGCGTCGACATCGAAGTCCCCTGAAGCACGGAGTAGCCGCTGCCGGTCGAGGTGGAGAACTGGCTCTGCCCCTTGGCGACCAGATCGGGCTTGATCCGGCCGTCGCGCGTCGGGCCGCGCGAGGAGAACCCTGCGATCGATTTCGAGGAGCCGACGGCGCCGACCCCGATTGCGTTCTTCGCGCTGGCCGTCCGGCTCGCATTCCGAAAGGTCCCGTCGGACGGATGCTTTTCCGCTTCGCAGCGGGTCCCGCACGGGGTCGAGGGGCAATCGGTTCCGCTCCCGTCGTTCGACATGCACCAGATCTCGTCGCGATCGCTACTGACGACTCGATGGATGTGCTCGAACGGAAAACTCGAGGGCCCAGACTCGCCGCCGTCGTTCCCGTTCGAGAACATGACGAGGGCGCCGGTGGCGCGCGCGATCTCGTCGATCCCCGCGCTCGTGTCCGAATAGCCGCCGAATGCGACGTTGCCGTACCACCCCCACGGGGTGGTTCTCGAGTCGTCGCGGCTCCAGCCGGTGATGAAGCCCCAGGAGTTGTTGTCGGCGGCGATGAAATTCGCGCCGATCTCATCGAACTTCTGCTGCAGGAAGCCGGCGCTGTGAGAGAACTGATGAACCGTGGCGGCCGGGGCCATCCCCTTCGAGCGCGCCTGAACGACTCCGCCGCTCGCGATCGTACCGGTCACGTGGGTCGGATGAAGTGCCGCGTCGGCGCCCGAATGGGCGATCACCCGCCCCTCGAATTCCGGATGCGACGCCTGAGCATTCCCGACGTCCAGGACGCCGATGACGACTCCGCTTCCGGTGAGCCCGTACGGAGCCTCGAACAGCGGCGTGACGTTCGAGACGTCGGCCGCCTGCGAGTTCATCGGATCGATCTCCCCCTCCGGGCCGTGGATCAGCAGCACCGCCTCGTCGAGCGCCAGACGCTCGACTTCGCGATGAGAGCCGAACACCTCCAGGCTCCGGAGCGGACCGAAGCGCGTCGGGAGCGCCTGCGCGGGCCACGCGCCGGCGGCGCGAATCGCCTCCTCCGCCCGCTCGAGCGGCACGTCTGCGTGGAAGCTCACCCTCAGCCGGGCGGCCGATCCATCCGCCAGTGCACGGATCGCCGTGGTGTGGACCCGGTCGTCCGGGCGCACCGCCGTCGCTTCGCGGACCAGCCCCCACTCGCGAAGCCGCTCGACCGCCGCCGGCGTTCCGCGGACGACCGCCCGCGAGCCCTCGACCGGCTGAATCAGCTCGACGCCGAGCTCGCGCATCCGTTCGTAGTCGCTCGCGATCGGAGCATGCTCCAGCTCCACGATCATCCGCACCGTGCCGGGCTCGGGCGGAACGGCTTCCCGGAGGGACAGCGCTTTCGGGATCCGCTGCACGGCATCCTGCAGGTGGGGCGCTGCGGCTGTGCTCGCTGCGACGAGTGACAGGCTGATCGCGAGAAAAGGTCTCCGTGACATGATCGAGTCCGATTGTAGCTCGGGCGAGCCGAGCTCCTTCGTCACGGAACATCGTCGCGGGGCCGACTGCTTCCCGGCGGCTGCGGAGGAGTCAGCGGAAGCTCGACGATGAAGGTCGACCCGTCACCCGGTTTCGACTCGACCCGGATCGTTCCTCCATGCATCCGGATGATCTCGCGGGTGATGAACAGCCCGAGCCCGGTCCCCTTGACCTGCCCGCCCGACTCTTCGACGCGGTTTGACGCCCGCTCAGTCCGTGAGCCGGACGCAAAGAGCCTCTCCGGATACGCGTTTCGTGCCCGGACCGCGGAGCGGCCGATCTACGCGCGTTTCGATCCCGAAACCCGGGAGGAGTGGTGCCCGAGGCGGGACTCGAACCCGCACTCCCGCTGAGGGAAACAGATTTTGAGTCTGTCACGTCTGCCGGTTCCGTCACTCGGGCCGTACGCACGCCCCACAAGCCCCGCCGGGGCGCGAAACATTCCGTGACGGCTCAGGAGGCCGATGCGCGCCGGGAGCCCGCGCCGAGCTCCCCCCGCCCGTCGCGCCATCGCGAGACGGCATCGTGCAGCTCGGCGTCGGTCAGCACTCGCGTCGAGGCCTTCGCCACTCCGAAGACGGTCCGGGCCAGCTCCTCGTCCTGCGGGTAACCGTGGGCGGCGAGCCAGAACACCACGTTCGAGAGCCCGCACATCGGCCCCACCTCGATGATCTGCTCGAGGCCGACCATCTCCGCCGGCACGCCCGAATAGACGCGGTCGGCGAGCCAGCCGGCCCCCTTCTTCTTCGCCTTGATGATCGCGGCGGCGTGGACGCCGGTCCCCGTCCGGAACGCGTCGCGGCCGAACACCGGATATTGATCGGGAAGCGGCACGGCGGTCGCGTCGGATATCGCGCGAACGTAGCGGGGAAGGGCGCGGAGATCGTTGTCGATCCAGCCCATGAGCCGGAGGTTGACCATGAGCAGGTCCATCGGCGTGTTTCCGACGCGCTCGCCGATGCCGAGGCCGCAGGCGTGGACGCGGTCGGCTCCCGCCTCGAGCGCGGCGATGGAGTTGATCACACCGAGGCCGCGGTCCGAGTGGCCGTGCCAGTCGACCCTGACTTCCGGATCCTTCCGGTCGACCAGGGCGCGCACGTGACGGATCAGGCTCCGCACGCCCCAAGGCGTCGCGTGCCCGACGGTGTCGCACACGCAGACGCGCTTCGCCCCGGCGTCGATCGCCGCTCCGTACATCGCTTCGATGTGCTCCGGCCGCGCACGCGTCGTGTCCTCGGTCACGTACATCACGGGCAGCCCTTCCGAGACCGCGAAGCTCACCGCCTTCACCGACTGCTCGATCAGCCAGTCGATCGTCCATTCCTCCGCGAACTGGCGGATCGGCGAGGACCCGATGAACGTGCACGCCTCGATCGGAATGCCGACCCGCTGCGAGATCTCGGCGATCGGCCGGATGTCGTTCTCGTGCGTGCGCGCCGCACAGTTCGGCGAGATCGGGAGCTTCTCGTCGCGAATCTCGACCGCGAGCCGCTCGACCGTCTTCTGCACGTGCGGACCCGCCCCCGGCAGCCCGATGTCCGCCGAATCGACGCCGATCTCGCACATCAGATGGAGGATCTCGAGCTTCTGCTCGAGACTCGGGTCGACCACCGACGGCGACTGCAATCCGTCCCGCAGCGTCTCGTCATTCAGCTCGACCCGGCGCGCCGGACGTGCCGGCTGCCCCGCCGAGGCGTTCCAGTCGTGAATCAGCGAGTCGAGCTTCTCGCGCATAACTCTCTACCCCCCGGTCTTGCGGCTCTCCCGATGCAACATCCTCACCCCCCGTCCCCTTCCCCCGCCCCCGCGAGACCGCGCGATCCTCCCGCTACTTCGACTGAAAGTTCGCGGGACGCTTTTCGAGGAACGCCCGCATCCCTTCCTTCGTGTCCTCGCTCGCGCAGAGAAGGCCGAACAGCGTCGCTTCGAGGAACTGCCCCTGCTCGAACGGCATGTCGAGCCCTTCGTTGACCGCCTCGATCGCGGCGCGCACCGCGAGCGGGCCCCGCGAGGCGACCTTCCTCGCCATCTCCTCGGCGGCCGGGATGAGCTGCTCCGCCGGGACGACCCGGTTCACCAGCCCGATCCGCTCCGCTTCGGCCGCCGGGATCCGGTCGCCCGTCAGGATCAGCTCCAGCGCCTTCCCCTTCCCGAGCAGCCTCGCCATCCTCTGAGTTCCGCCGTATCCCGGAATGATGCCGAGCGTGACCTCCGGCAGTCCGATCTGGGCCGTCTCCGAGGCGATCCGGATGTGGCAGGCGAGCGCCAGCTCGCATCCTCCGCCGAGGGCGAAGCCGTTGATCGCGGCGATGACCACCTTCGGGAAACGCTCGATCGCCGAGAGAATGCTCTGTCCCCGCTCCGAGGTGTCCTTTCCGGTGATCGGCGTCTTCCGGGCGAGCTCGTTGATGTCGGCTCCCGCGACGAAGGCCTTCTCTCCCGCCCCGGTGAGGATCACGGCCCTGACCGACTGATCTTCGCGCGCCTTCTCGAACACGCGCCCGATCTCCTCGACGGTCTGCGCATTTAGCGCGTTGAGGACCTTCGGACGGTCGACGGTGACGAAGAGGATCCCGTCCCGCAGTTCCGCCCTGACGTTCTCGAGCTCGGCGTATCCCATCGGCTGGTCTCCTTCCGTCAACTCGCGCGGTCCATCGCGACGGGCGTCGCGCCGGAGTAATCGTAGAAGCCGGCGCCGCTCTTGCGGCCGTGCCGGCCGGCGAGGACCATCTTCCGGAGCAGCGGCGGCGGCGCGAATCGCTTCTCACGGTACTCCTCGAACATGATCCGGGCGATGGAGTAGGTCGTGTCGAGACCGACGAAATCGAGCAGCGTGAGAGGGCCCATCGGGTGACCGCATCCGAGGACCATCCCCTTGTCGATGTCCTCGATCGATCCGATCCCCTCCTCGCAGCCGCGGATGGCGTCGAGCAGGTAAGGGACGAGCAGCCGGTTCACGATGAAGCCGGAGTTGTCGCGGCAGGCGATCGGCTCCTTGCCGAGGCTCTTCGCGAAGGCGAAAGCGCGGTCGAAGGCGGCGTCGGTGGTCAGGATCGTCCGGACGACCTCCACGAGCTTCATGATCGGGACGGGATTGAAGAAGTGCAGGCCGACGAACCGCTGCGGCCTGGCCGTGGCCATCGACAACTCGGTGATGGTCAGCGAGGAGGTGTTCGAGGCAAAGATCGCCTCCTTCTTCACGATCCGGTCGAGGGCGGCGTAGGTCTCCTTCTTCACCTCGACGTTCTCGATGATCGCCTCGATGACGAGGTCGCAGTCGGCGAGATCGTCGAGCGAAGTCGTTCCCTTCAGCCGGCCGAGGATCGAGTCGCGGTCGCTCGCGGCGAGCTTTCCCTTCTCGACGAACTTCGCCAGGCTCCTGCCGATCCCGCCGAAGCCCTTGTCGAGGAACTTCTGATCGACCTCGCGGACGACGGTCTCGAATCCCGCCTGCGCGGCGACCTGCGCGATGCCGGACCCCATCAGGCCGCAACCGAGCACGCCGACTTTTCTGATCTCTGCCATCGATGCCTCCTTACGGGTCGGGGGGCGCCGGCCGGCCGCCGGCGGCGAAGGGCGATTGTACACAGGGGCCGCCGCAGAGAAGAACGCTGATGGTCGAGGCCGAACGCAGGACCCTGAAGCGAAACGCAGAACGCAGAACTTTGAGAGAAAAGACGGCTCACGCATCGATGCGCGTCGACCGGTGACGCGAGACCGCGTTCGAATGGCCTGCGAGGTCGAGGCCACCGGATCGGGCGCCCGCGCGCGCCCTGTTACTTCGTTCTTCTTCGAACGCAAAAAAGCCCGAAGGGGCCACAGCTTGCCGCACCGGCTCGCGAATGCCGGGGCTTCTCTCCCCGCGGCGTCGCCAAGGACTGGCTCGCTCGCGCGAGGAGGCGTCGTTCCGGGACGAAAAGTCGAGGATCGACGTGGTCTCGCCGTGCCCGTTCGGGCTCGATGAATTCTAACAGTTTTGCGCCCCTTTTGATCCCTCCGGAGGGGCGAAAAACTCGCGGAAAGGGAATCCCGGCCGACCTTCTTCCCGTTCCAGTTCGCCAGGAAGGTCCTCCGCATGCGAAAACCGGCAGTTCTGCTCGCTCTACTCGCCCTCGCTCCCCTCGTTCCGGCTCAGGCGGCACCCGAGCTGACCAAAGCGGAGATCGACCGGATCACCGCCACCCTCCTCCCCCCCTGCCCCGATCCGACGCAGGTCCGGACCGAGCCGCTCGGGATGGATCTCGGCGGCGGGCTGCGCGCCACGGTGGTCCGCGTCGAGAGCGAGAACCCCTGGTGCAACACCCAGATGCTGGCTCTCGGCACGCGGGCCGAGACCTACTTCCTCGGCGCGCCCTGGCTGCTCGGCGGAGGAACCGGCTCGACGGCCCAGAAGATCCGGCAGTTCGCCTGGCAGCGGATGAACGACACGGTCGAGGCGAGGATCGAGTCGGCCCCGCGCAAGGACGGGCTGCTGGGGGCGACGGTCGAGCAGAAGACCGAGTTCGGAATCGTGCGGCTGCGCGGAGCGGTCGATCCGGAAGGGACGATCTTCATTCCGGGGGAGCTCCATCCGCTGGATGCGAATCTGGCGAAAAACCGGCTCGACCGGCTCGGACCGGTCGTCGAGAAGGCGCCGTGGCGCGGATCGCGCTCGGCCGCGGTCACCGTCTACGAGTTCTCCGATTTCCAGTGCCCGTCCTGCAAGCGGACGCGGGATTACGCGACGAAGGTCATCTCGGAGTTCGGCGACAAGGTCAGGTACGTGCGCGTCGACATGCCGTTGATCGGGAGCCATCCGTGGGCCTTTCCGGCGGCCGTGTTCGGCCGGGCGATCTGGAAACAGAATCCGGAGGCGTTCTGGGAGTACAAGAACGAGGTGTACGAGAGCCAGGAGCAGTTGAACGCGTTCACGCTCGAGGACTTCACGCGCGGCTTCGTGCGCGAGCGCGGTCTCGATCTCGCCCGATTCGACTCCGACGTCGCGTCGCCGACCATCCGGGAGGAGATTCTGGCGGGCCTCGGGGCGAGCCGCTCGCTCCAGATCAACGCGACGCCGACGTTCCTGGTCGACGGGAGCCAGGTCGTCCCGGGCGAGGACGCGAAGAATCTGCTCGAAGCGGTCCGGAAGAGAATCGCGGACTGAGGCCTCTCGATCACACCGATTCGATCGGTCGTCCAAGAGGGGCGATCCGCGCCGCGACGCTCTTGAACGCCGGCGTCTTCGAGCCGGGATCGACGCTTCTCGGAACCAGGACGTTGGCCTCCGGGTAATACATCGCGACGTTCCCGGGCCGGATCTCGAGCAGCGAGACGATCGCCTCCATCGATCCGGCCGCAGTCTCGACGCGGACCCGCTCCCCCTCGCGGACCCCGAGCCTCGCCGCGTCCGCCTCGGAGATCATGACGACGTCTCGCCGCGAGGTCCCTCGATAGAGATCCTCGTCTTCGTACACCACGGTGTTGAACTGCCCCTCGGAGCGGAGCGTCATCAGCCGGAGCTCGCCGTCGCGGACCAGCGGCGGCGGCAGAGGGGTGACGGCGAGCCGGGCCCGCCCGTCTTCGGTCCCGAATCTCGGCTGGTGCCAGGTCCGCCCCTCGATCTGGAACTCCTCGCCGCGGTCGATCCGCTCCATCGACTCGAAGCCGGGGACGATCTTCGCGATCTCCTGGCGCAGCCTGGCGTGCGAACGGAACGCGCGCCAGTCGAGCCGGTCCGGCGGGAGAATCCTCTCGGCGAGCGAGGCGAGGATCTCGACTTCGGACCGCATCTCGCCGCGGACCGACGGGAGCCCTCCCTCGCTCAGGCGGACGAAGTTGAACATCGATTCCTGAGTCGTCGCCTGCGCTTCCTCGTCGCGTGCCAGAGCGGGAAGGATCAGCATCTCGCGCCCGACGGCGTGGACGTGGTGTTCGTTCAGCTTGGTCGTCACCGAGATCGCGACCGGAATCCGCCGCAGCGCGCCCTCGGCCCACTTCCGATCGGGGTTCGACGCGAGCAGATTTCCGCCGAGAAGGAAACAGGCCTCGATGTTTCCCGCGTCCGCCTCCAGCATGCAGCCGTAAGTGTCGAGGCCTCCCTTGAACTGCCGGATCCCGTAGGCCTGCTCCATTCGGGCGGCGAAGGCCTTCTTCATCTCGGGCGTCACGCCCATCGAGCCGACGCCCTGCACATTGGAGTGACCGCGGATCGGGAGCAGGCCGCACCCCTCGCGTCCGAGCCAGCCCCGCGCGAGCGCGAGGTTCGCGAGCGCCTGCACGTTGTCCACCCCGTGCGCGTGCTGAGTCATCCCCATCGCCCAGAGCAGGATGCCGCGGCTCGCTCCCGCGATCGCGCCGACCGCCTCCTCGATCGATTCCCGCGGCACGCCCGAGGCATCCACCAGCGATTCCCAGGAGCTCGCCTCCAGGTCTTCCCTCACCGCCTCCCAGCCGCTCGTGTAGCTCTCGAGATACTCGGCATCGACGGCTCCCCGCTCGAGCAGTCCCTTCAACAGCGCCTTCAGCAGCGCCACGTCGCCGCCGGCGTGCGGCTGGAGGTAGACGTCGGCGACCTTCGACCCGAACAGCATGCTCCGCCAGAGGGAAGGGACGCGGAAGCGCACCAGCCCGAGCTCGCGCACCGGATTGACGACGATGACCTTTCCGCCGCGCGCGCGGAGCTCGACGAGCTGGGTGATCAGTCGCGGATGATTGCTCGCGGGGTTCGCTCCCGCGACCAGCGCGAGGTCCGCCTTCCGCATGTCGTCGAGCACGACCGAGGCCGTGCCCGAGCCGTAGACGCGGGAGAGCGCGACGCCGGAAGCCTGGTGGCAGTAGTACGAGCAGTTGTTGATGTTCGTCGCGCCGAACGCCCTCGCCACGACCTGCATCAGAAACGCCGCCTCGTTGCTCGAGCGCCCCGAGGAGTAGAAGAAGACCCGCTCCGGACCTGCGGCGGAGAGCGCCCGCGCCCCCCTCTCGTACGCCTCCTCCCACGAGATCCGCCGGAACCGGTCGGTCGACGCCTCGCCGAGAAGTGGAAATGCGACCCGGCCGAGCGCTTCCAGCTCCCGCGAGCTCAGCTCCCGCATCGCCGAGATCGGCGTCTTCCGGAAGTACGCCTCCTCGATCGCCGGCTGCATGTCGGCGCTCTGCGCCTGAACCGATTTCTTGCAGACCTCCGGAAAATGTCCCGCTTCGTTGACCATCCCTCCCCGCTGCCCTCCCATGCCGACTGCGCAGGTCTTGCAGGTGTTCCGGGAGCGGAGACGGCGATAGAGAGCCAGCAACCCGACCTCGGTTCCCTTCCGCCAGACGTAGTGAAGGGCCGCGAGACCTCCCCCGGCCGCAACTCGGGGCTTCGCCATGCCGGCAGTGTAACGCAGGCGTTCGGGGCGTCCGGGGCGGAGCGTCCCGGGCGGCTCGAGATGCCGGCGGACGGAACGCCGACGCCGACGCCGAACGTTGCTGAAGACATCCGGGACGCTCGGGACGCCCCGGGAAGCCCCGGACGCAAATATGGTGCGTTCGGTCGTCTGTTGCGATACAAAGACGTTGCGGAGCGCGCGCTCCGCGGCAGTTTCCCCAGGGAGGAATCGATGAAGACCGCCAGACTGAATCTCGACGGCAGGGAGTACGAATTCCCCGTCGTGGTCGGAACCGAGCAGGAGGCCGGCATCGACATCACGCAGCTCCGCGCGAAGAGTGGCGCGATCACGCTCGATGCCGGCTACGGCAACACCGGTTCCTGCCGGAGCGCGATCACGTACATCGACGGGGAGCGGGGCATCCTTCGCTACCGCGGTTATCCGATCGAGCAGGTCGCCGAGAACGCGAGCTTCGTCGAAGTCTGCTACCTGCTGATCTTCGGGCATCTGCCGACGCGGGAGGAGCTCGCTGCGTTCAGCCAGAAGCTCACGCGCCACAGCCTGATCCACGAGGACATGAAGAAGTTCTTCGAGGGATTTCCGGCCTCGGCGCATCCGATGGCAATCCTGTCAGCCATGATGGCGTCACTCTCGGCGTACTATCCGGAAGAGGCCGACGCCGATCTCAACATCATCCGGCTGCTCTCGAAGGCCCGGACGATCGCGGCGTTCTCCTACAAGAAATCGATCGGCCAGCCCTTCATCTATCCGCAGAATCACCTCACGTACACGCAGAACTTCCTGCACATGATGTTCGCGGTGCCGGCCGAGCCGTACGACGTGCCGAAGGTGCTCAACCGGGCGCTCAATCTCCTTCTCATCCTCCACGCCGACCACGAGCAGAACTGCTCGACTTCGACCGTCAGAATGGTCGGCAGCAGCGAGGCCAACCTGTTCGCCTCGATCTCTGCCGGCGTCTGCGCGCTCTGGGGTCCGCTCCACGGCGGCGCGAACCAGCAGGTCATCGAGATGCTTCAGAACATCCGCGACGACGGCGGCGACTACCGGAAATACGTCGCGTTGGCGAAGGAGAAGGACTCCGGCTTCAAGCTGATGGGCTTCGGCCACCGCGTCTACAAGAACTTCGACCCGCGCGCGCGCATCCTCAAGAAGGCGGCCGACGAGGTCCTCGGACAGCTCGGCCAGCACGATCCCCTGCTCGACATCGCCAAGGAGCTCGAGCGCGTCGCGCTCGAGGATCCCTACTTCGTCGAGCGCAAGCTCTACCCGAACGTCGACTTCTACAGCGGCATCATCTATCGCGCGATGGGCATTCCCACCGAGATGTTCACCGTCATGTTCGCGCTCGGCCGTCTGCCTGGATGGATCGCCCACTGGAAGGAGATGGTCGAGGATCCGACGATGCGGATCAGCCGCCCCCGCCAGATCTACGTCGGCGAGACCGAGCGCCCCTGGGTGCCGCTCGATCGACGCGTCGCCGAAGAGCTCGCGAAAGTGTGAGCGGCCGGACCTCGGGCGCCGCGCTCAGGCGAGCCGCGCCGTCGGCTCCACCTTCACGACGACGAACGTGATGTCGTCGTCGGGAGGCTGGCCTCCCGTCCTCTCGTCGGCCGCGCGGGCGAGCGCCGCGATGATCTCCTCCGGCGAAGCCGAGGCCACCACGCGGAAGGCGTTCTCGACAGCGACGTAGCCGAGAGGCTCGCCGCGCCTGTCGGCCAGCTCGGGAAACCCGTCGCTCATCAGCAGAATCGTGTCGCCCGACTCGAGCCCGGTCTCGACCTCGCGGTACTCGCCGTCGAAGCTGCCGAGGGGCATGCCGACCGCGGCGAGCTCCTCGACTTTCCGGGTGCGGGCGCGATACAGCAGCGCGGGCGGCATGCCCGCCGCCGCGAGCGTCAGCGTCGTTCCGGAGAAGCGGGCCAGAAGGAGGGCCATCGCCATGCGCCCGAGGTCCATCTTCCGGACGGTCTCGCCCGCCTCGCCGAGAAACACTCCCGGAGGACGCTCGCCGCTGTAGGTCGAGAACAGACTCTTGACGATGGTCACCATGGTGCCGGCGCTGGCGCCGTGGCCGGTCGCATCGCCGAGGGCGACGGTGAGGGGGCCGCTCGCGCCGCCGACCAGGAAATCGTAATAATCGCCGCCGACCTCGGTGGCGGTCTTCATGTGGACGGCCAGGCTCAGCCCTTCGACGCGCGGGAGTGCCTTGGGCAGGAGGGAGATCTGGAACTGGCGGGCCTGCTCGAGCTCTTCGCTCTTGCGCTCGAACTCGGCGGCGAGCAGGCGGCGCTGGATCTCCTGCTCCTTGCGGAGCCGCTCCTGTTCGAGAAGGCGCGACTGCTGTTCGCGCAGGTCGCGCGCCATCCGATTGAAGGCGACCGCGAGCGTGCCGAGCTCGCCCGCTCCGCGCACCGGAACCTCGGTCTCCAGATCCCCCTGCGCGATCCGTTCCGCCCCCTCGGTCACCATCTCGACGTCGCGGCTCATGTGATTGGCCAGCGGCAGGATCCCGATCAGCGCCACGAACACGAGTCCCAGCCCGTATGCGAAGTTCCGCCCCGCCGCGCGCCTCACCTCCGCCAGCGGCTCCCGGATCGGCCGCAGGATCCCCAGAGTCAGTCCGCTCTCCTCGTCCTTCGAGGTCGCCACGACCCAGTTCCGCAGCACTCTCTGCGAGCGCGCTTCGGTGGCAGGAGCCGCCAGCCCCAGCGCCTGGATCGTCTCGCGCGACGGCTCGTCCGGCGCATGGAGGTTCCCTTCGCTGTCCAGCGCGAACGGGATCTCGTCCGAAGCGCGGTCGTGCATCGACAGGATGCTCCGGATCAGCATCCCGGCCCGGATCCGCGGGCGGATCTCGCCGACTACCTCCCCCTCGCGCCGAACCGGCAACTGCAGTTCCCGGCCGAACAGGATCCGCGTCTGATCCGGACCCTGCTCCGACTCCAGGCGCGGCCGCACCGTCGCTCGAGGCGCCGGGCTCGCCGCGGCGGAATCCGCCGGCGCCCGATCGCTCGCCCGGATCTGCTCGGCCTTCTCGCGCACTCGGGTCAGGACCCGCGCGGTACGCTCCGCCTCCCTCTCCGCCGCTTCCTCGACCACCACCTGCCCCCGCTTCGCCACCTCGCTCCCCCACGCCTCCATCTCCCGCGAGAACTGCTCCATCTGCTGCTCGAACTTCCGGAGCTCCTCTTCCGAGAGGCCGACCCGGGCCGATGCGATCTTCGCGGCGGCCTCTCCGATCCGCTCTCCTCCCGAGCCCTCTCCCATCGCTTCGCTTCCGGCGATTCCCTGCCGCTCGAGCGTTTCCGCGACCTCGCGCAGGATCTCGTCGACGTCGATCACGATGACGGGCGGAACCGGCGGAGTCGGCGGCGAAGGCACAACGACGCCGGTGCCGGCCGGCGCGGGCGTCGGCGGAGCCGGCGCCACCGGCGAGGATCGGGGGACGCCCGGCGGCCGGGGCGCCTCGGACGATGCTTCGGCGAGCATCTCGGCTTCACGCGGGGGACCGAGATCCGCCGGCATGAACTCGATCGACTCGACGAACGGAGCCGCGTCGCCGATCTCCGCGACGATCTGAGCCGCGACCGGATCGGTGATCCCGTCTCCCCCCGCCTCCTGGACCAGCCGGCCCAGCGGCAGATCCCCCAGCCGCGCAACCCGCTCGCCGACCTCCTTCCGCACGTCGGCCACGCGGCGGTCCATCTGCCGCGCCATCTCCTCCGCCTCGAGCTGCTGAGCGGCCCGGACCGCCTTCTGCGACGACAGATAGGAATAGAGGACGATGCCCGTCAGAGGGACCACCGACAGGAGCAGGAAGGCGAGGATCAGGCGGGTCCGGATGCGCATGCGGGTTTCCGCATGATTGTACGGTCGGCGAGGCCGAATGTTCCTTCGTCACGCCTCCCGATCCGACGCGCTCGCGCTGGGGTTTCGGCGCCCGCAGATCGCTCAGCCGGCGTCGTAGGAGATCCTGTAGATGGCCCCCTTTTCGTCGTCCGAGACGAGCAGAGCGCCGTCGGGCATGACGAGCACGTCGACGGGGCGCCCGTGCACCTCTCCCTCCTCGAGCCATCCTTCGGCGAACGGCTCGTACGAGACGGCGCGCTCGCCGTCGAGGCGCACGAGCATGACGCGGTAGCCGATCTTCTCGCTGCGGTTCCACGATCCGTGCTCCGCGAGGAAGATCTGATTGCGGTACTCGGACGGAAACATCGAGCCCGTGTAGAAGCGCATGCCGAGGGCGGCGACGTGTGGGCCGAGGTTGTGTGCGGGGGGGACGAACTCGCTGCAGGGGCGGGTGCTGCCGAACTCGGGGTCGGCGATGTCGTCGCCGTGACAGTACGGATAGCCGAAGTGCATTCCTCTGCGCGGAGCGCGGTTGAGCTCATCGGGTGGGATGTCGTCGCCCATCATGTCCCGGCCGTTGTCGGTGAACCAGAGCACGCCGGTGGAGGGATGCCAGTCGAAGCCGACGGTATTGCGGACGCCGGAGGCGAAAATCTCGCGGCCGCTGCCGTCGGGGTTGATGCGCGTGATCGATGCGTAGATCGGGTCGGACTCGCAGATGTTGCAGGGTGCGCCGACCGGGACGTACAGCTTCTGATCGGGCCCGAAGCCGATGAACTTCCAGCCGTGATGGCGGTCGCTCGGATAGTCGGCGTTCACGACCACGGGCTCCGGGGGATTCTCGAGCCGCTTCTCGATTCCGTCGAAGCGGAGAATGCGGTCGACTTCCGCGACGTAGAGCGCGCCGTCACGGAACGCGACTCCGTTCGGCATGTTGAGCCCTTGGGCGAGCACGTGCTTCCGGTCCGCCTTCTGGTCTCCGTCGGAATCGACCAGCGCATAGAGCGAGCCCTCGCGACGCGTCCCGACGAACAGCACTCCCGACGGAGAGAGGACCATCGAGCGCGCATTCGGGACGTCTTCGGCGTAGTAGGAGATCCGAAACCCTTCCGGCAGGCGGATCCGCGTCAGATCCGCCGGGGTGGGGGGCGGCTCCGGGCGGCTCTGCGCGCGCGGATCGTTCCCGCCCGGTCCGCCCGTCGCGTCGTCCCTTCCCGCGCACGCCGGCTGCAACAGAAAGCTCGCGAGAGAGATCAACATCACGGTTCGTCGCATCATCGCTCCTCGTCGTCGGGATTCGGTTCGCGCCGCAGGATATCAGCGGCGCGGGGCACCGCTGCAAGAGCGGTGCGCGAACGGAGGGAATGGGACGAGGGACGTTCCGCTTGCCACGAGTGGAATGGAGTGTCGCGCCGGATGCGGGGCCTGCTGCATCGCCCTCTCGATCTCCTCCCCGATCCCGGGAATGCCGGCCGGCAAAGCCGCGGGGGAGCGTTGCGTGCAGCTCACCGCCGACGCTCGCTGCGCCCTGTTCGGGCGGCCCGAACGGCCGGAGGTCTGCACCCGGCTTCGTCCGATGCCCGAGATGTGCGGCGGCTCACGCGAAGAGGCGCTCGCCACTCTGGAGGCGCTCGAACGGGCGACGGCTCCCGCTCGGCACGCGGTCTCCGCGGACCGAAACCGCCGCGATGCCTGATAATCGGCAGTCGTCGCGATGTCGGAAGCCGGAGAGATGGTCGTGGTCGGGAGCGGGCCGAACGGGCTGACGGCCGCGGTGCGCCTCGCGCGCGCGGGCTTCGCGGTCAGGGTCCTGGAGGCGAAGCAGACCCCGGGCGGCGGAGCCCGCACCGAACAGCTCACCATTCCCGGATTTCATCACGACGTCTGTTCGGCGATCCATCCGACGGCGCTGATCTCTCCCGCGTTTCGTGAGCTCGACCTGGCCGGCCGGGGCGTGCGCTGGATCTTCTCTCCGATCGAGCTGGCGCACCCGTTCGACGACGGGAGCGCGGCGATCCTGCTTCGCTCGATCGACGAGACGGCCGCGCGGCTCGGCGAGGACGGCCGCGCGTGGCTCGGGCTGTTCCTCCCCTTTCTCGATCGGTCCGATTCGCTGTTCCACGAGATCCTGCGGCCGATCCGCCTTCCCCGCAGTCCGGGGCTTCTCGCGCGGTTCGCCGTCAGCGCCATGCAGCCGGCCGAGGGGCTCGCCCGCTCGCGCTTCCGGACCCCCCGCGCGCGCGCCCTGTTCGCCGGATGCGCCGCTCATTCCGCCGTCCCGCTCGACCGCCTCGGCACCGCCTCGTTCGGCCTCGTCCTCGCCCTCGCCGCCCATGCGGCCGGCTGGCCCTCCGCCGAGCGAGGCTCCGCATCGATCACGGCCGCTCTGGTCTCGATCCTGCGCGACCACGCCGGAGCGATCGAGACCGGTCGCGAAGTCACCTCCCTCGCGGAGCTCGGCGATGCCCGCGCCGTCGTATTCGATCTCACCCCCCGCCAGCTCGTCGCCATCGCCGGCCCGGCGCTTCCCTCGCGATATCGCTCCGCACTCGCCCGTTACCGATACGGACCCGGCACCTTCAAGATCGACTGGGCGCTCGACGCTCCCGTTCCCTGGACCGCCCCCGAGTGCCGCAGCGCCTCCACCGTCCATCTCGGCGGCACGCTCGAGGAGATCGTCCGGGCCGAGCGCGAGGTCGGAGAGAACCGCCATCCCGAGCGCCCCTTCGTCCTGTTCGCCCAGCAGAGCGTCTTCGATCCGACGCGTGCCCCCGAAGGCCGGCATACGGGATGGGCGTACTGCCACGTCCCCCACAGGTCGTCCGAGGACATGACCGGCCGGATCGAGGCGCAGATCGAGAGGTTCGCGCCCGGCTTCCGCGACCGGATCCTCGCCCGGCGGACGCGCACGAGCGCCGCCACCGAGGCCGACAACCCGAACATGATCGGCGGCGACATCGGGGGGGGAGCCAACGATCTGCTCCAGTTCCTCTTCCGCCCCGCCGCCCGGTGGAATCCCTACACCACCCCCGATCCGCGCCTCTTCCTCGGCTCTTCCTCGACCCCGCCGGGCGGCGGGGTTCACGGCATGTGCGGCCACCAGGCCGCCGGTGCCGTGCTCGCATCGGCGTC
>DATKCD010000033.1:0-25152 GCA_035544735.1 Thermoanaerobaculia bacterium | reverse complement strand
GAGATCATCGGCGGCTCCCAGCGGATTCACGATCACGACCTGCTGCTCCGGCGCATCCGCGAGCACGATCTTCCCGTCGAGGCCTTCCAGTGGTACCTCGATCTCAGGAAGTACGGCACTTTTCCCCATTCGGGCTTCGGCATGGGGATCGAGCGCGTGGTCGCCTGGATCTCCGGGGTCAAACACCTGCGCGAATGCATTCCGTACCCCCGGATGTTGAATCGCATCTATCCCTGAAGTCGGGGGCGAGTGGCCGCGAGCTCCACCAGGAAGGGATTCATGTCCTTACGCATCATTCCGATCGGCGGACTCGGCGAGTTCGGGATGAACATGATGGTCTACGAGACCGATCGCTCGGCGATCGTGGTCGATTGCGGGATGATGTTTCCCGACGCATCGATCCTCGGGGTCGACGTGGTGATTCCCGACATGTCGTGGGTCTTCGAGCGGGAGGGGGGGATCGACGGGATCTTCCTGACGCACGGACACGAGGATCACATCGGCGCCGTGCCGTTCCTGATCGAGCGGGTGAAGGCTCCGGTGTGGGGGACGCCGCTGACCCTCGGATTCATCGAAGACAAGCTCGACGAATTCGAGATGAGGGAAGGGGCGGACCTGCGGCTGATCGAGCCGCGCGTGCCGGTGAGGGCGGGGGAGTTCGAGGTCGAGGGGATCCACGTCACGCATTCGATCGTCGACGCGCTCGCATTCGCGATCCGGACTCCGTTCGGGACGGTCCTGCACACGGGGGACTTCAAGCTCGACCAGCGTCCGATCGACGGGCGGCCGACCGATCTCGCCCGCATCGCCGCCCGCGGCGAGGAAGGCATCCTCGCCCTGGTCAGCGACTCCACCAACGCCGTGTTCGAGGGAGTGTCGGGATCGGAGTCGATCGTGTCGGGCGGTCTCGAGAGAGTGTTCTCGCGCAACAGCGGCAAGATCGTCGTCACGACGTTCGCCTCGCACATCCACCGGATCCAGCAGATCGTCGACCAGGCGGCGCGGGCGGGGCGGAAGGTCTTCTTCGTCGGACGCTCGGTCGTCGACAACGTCGAGACCGCCGAGCGCCTGGGAGCTCTCTCGATCCCGCGCTCGGTGCGCACCGGGGCGGCGAAGCCCGCCGACCTCGAGCCCTCACGCGTCGTCATCGTGACGACGGGGACGCAGGGAGAGCCGGGATCGGCCCTCGCCCGCATCGCCCTCGACGAGCACAAGAGCGTGCGGCTGGACGAGGGCGACACGGTGATCCTCTCCGCGCGCACGATCCCCGGCAACGAGCGCGCCGTCTCGCACATGATCGATCACCTGTTCCGCCGCGGCGCGGACGTGATCTACGACGAGATCCCGCAGATGCACGTCTCCGGGCACGGCCTCGCCGAGGAGCTCCGCACGATGATCAATCTCGCGCGTCCGACCTACTTCATCCCGATGCACGGGAGTCTGCGCCACCTGGTCCGCCACGCGCAGATCGCCGAGTCGGTCGGTATCCCGAAGAAGAACGTCTTCGTGATCACCAGCGGCGAAGTGCTCGAGATCGCGGCCGACGGCGCGCGCGTGCTCGAGCAGCGCGTTCCGACCGGCAAGGTCTTCATCGACCACCAGTTCGAGGAGGTGGCACCCCCCGTCGTCCGCGATCGGAAACACCTCGCCGAGGACGGATTCGTCATCGTCGTCGTCGCCCTCGACTCCCGGACCGGGCAGCTCGTCCGCGATCCCGAGATCATCACCCGGGGGCTGCTCCACGTCGATGCCAGCGCCGAGATGCTCGAGGAGGTCCGGGAATTGCTCATCAGCGTCGTCACGGAAGCAACGCCCGGCGCGGCCCCCGACGCCGAGATCGTTCAGGAGCGGATGCGGGCGGCCCTCAAACGGTACTTCCGTAAAACACTGGAGCGGCGGCCGATGATCCTGCCGGTCGTCTGGGAGATGTAGTGACGATCCTTCAAGCCGTGATCCTGGGCCTGGTCCAGGGCCTCACCGAGTTCATCCCGATCAGCTCCACCGCCCACCTCAGAATCGTTCCCGCCCTTCTCGGCTGGGGCGATCCCGGCGCCGCCGCCTCCGCCGTGATCCAGCTCGGAACCCTTCTGGCCGTGCTGATCTACTTCAGCCGCGACGTCGCCAGGATCACCGCCGCCTTCTTCTCGGGGCTCGCTCGCGGAAAGCCGTTCGAGGAGCACCAGTCCCGGCTCGGCTGGTACATCATCGCCGGGTCGGTTCCGATCGGGTTCGTGGGGCTGGCGGCGAAGGACTTCATCGAGACCGGCGCGCGAAGCCTCTGGATCATCGCGGGCTCGCTGATCGGTCTCGCGATCCTGCTCTGGGTCGCCGAGCGCATCGCCGCCCGCTCGGAGCTCCGTGTGATCGGCGACCTCCGCCTCAGCGACGCGCTGGCGGTCGGCCTCGGTCAGTGTCTCGCTCTCGTTCCAGGCTCGTCACGGAGCGGCACCACGATCATGATGGGGCTGTTCCGCCGCTTCACCCACGAGGCGGCGGCCCGCTTTTCGTTCCTGCTGAGCATTCCCGCGATCTTCGCGAGCGGCGTATTCGAGCTCGTCGCCGAATGGGAGCACCTCGCCTCCATCGGCTGGCTTCCGATCGCGGTGGCGACTCTCTTCTCGTTCCTGTCGGGGTGGTGGTCGATTCATTTCCTGCTCCGCTACCTCCGCACCCACACGACGGCGGTGTTCATCGTCTACCGGATCGCACTCGGAATCGCGGTCGTCGGGCTGCTGCTCGCGGGCGTGCTCGAGCCGATCGGATGAGCCCGACGTTTTCAACGTTCTGATTCTTGGTTCTGCGCTCCGAGCCGGGTCTCGAGGATGATCGAGGGGGAGAAATTCTCGAGGCGGAGGTGCCACGCGGCGGCGTCCCAGAGCGCCTCGGCCGGAACCAGGCCGACGATCTCGCTGGAGAGGATCTCGACTCCCCAGCGCGCGGCCTCCTCGCGGACGAGGTTGAAGGCGCGGTGGATCGGGGTCCTGCGGTAGTCGAGCAGGTTCATCGACACCTGCACGATGCCGCGGTGGGCGAGGCGGATCGGGAGGGCGCGGACGAAGCGCAGGCCGCCGCTGACTCCGCGCGCGGAGCGGGCGATCGCCTCGGCCAGATCGAGCCGGTCGGTCGCGAGCTGCACGTTGAACGCGATGAGCAGAACGCGCGCGCCGACGACCGTGACTCCCGCGCTCGGATGGACGCGATCGGGGCCGAAGTCGGGCTTCCATTCCGGCCGCGCGATCTTCTTGGTGAAGCCTTCGAACTGGCCTGAACGGATCCGGGGAAGCTCTCGCCGCTCGGGACGGGTCGCGGCTTCCTCGTAGAGGTAGACGGGAATCTCGAAGCGTGCGGCGATCTCGCGGCCGACCTCGCGCGCCAGCGCGACGCAGTCGGCCATCGTCGATCCGGCGAGCGGGACGAACGGACAGACGTCGACCGCGCCGACGCGCGGATGCTCGCCCGAGTGCCTCCGGAGATCGATCGAGCCGACGGCGGCGTCGTAGAGGGCCAGAGTCGCCTGGGCGAGCGCGTCGCTCCGGTCGGAGACGTAGGTCAGGACGGTGCGGTTGTGGTCCTCGTCGGAGCCGACGTGGAGGAGCCGGACCGCCGGGACCGACGAGACGGCGGAGGCGATGCGGTCGATCGTGCCCCGGTCGCGCCCTTCACTGACGTTCGGTACCGCCTCGATCATCGGATCACTCGGCCAGGATCCGGATCTCCGGAAGGTTCCTGTACTTCTCGGCGTAGTCGAGCCCGTAGCCGACGACGAAGTGAGGCTCGATCGTGAAGCCGACGTAATCGGGATTGAACTCGGTCTTGCGGGACGCAGGCTTGTCGAGGAACGACACGACGCGCACCGGGCTCGCCCCCCGCCCCTCGATGTAGCGGTACACCTCCCGGATCGTGAAGCCGCTGTCGATGATGTCCTCGATGATCAGCACGGCCTTTCCGTGCATGTCGAGTTGCGGCTCCTTCAGGATCGTGACCACGCCCGAGCTGTACTTTTCCTTGCCGTAGCTCGAGACCTGGATCACGTCGACGGCGAGCTCCCGCTCCATGTCCCGGAGAAGGTCGACTGCGAAGAACATCGAGCCCTTGAGGACGACCAGGGCGATCAGGTCGTGGCCCTCGAAATCGGAGGCGATCTGACGGGCGAGTTCGGAAACGCGCTTTCGGATGGCGCCGGGGTCGATTAACGTGCGGGAGGCCATTTGTGCCAAAATTCTAGCAGGGATTCCCCAGTGTCCTGTAACGTCGGAATTGATAGCAGATGCTCTTGATTCCGGCGTTACAGGACACTAGTCCATACGGAGACGCGATGTCGGTCGCCGAGATCGGTCAGCTTCATTCACGTTACGTCCGCCTTTCCGACAAGTTCAAGGCGGCGTGGACGTACAACCAGTTCGCGGGCGGGGTGTACAAGAACCTGCTCCTGAGGGAGCTTCCCTACACCATCGAATTCCAGGCGATCTACGACCAGATTCGAGCCGCCTCGGACGTGATCCAGTCGTCGGCCTCCACCAGCGCCGGTCCGATGATGGATTCGTGCGATCGGAGCCTCGATGCCGCAATCGCCGAGCTGGTGGAGGCCGACACCCTGATCTCCCCCTCGGTCCTTCGGCGGTTTTTCGAGGGGCTCCGCCGTCAGGACGAGAAGATCATCTTCAACATCATCAAGTTCTATCTCTACGCCGGAGCGACCGAGGGCGACCGGCGCGACAAGCTCGACTTTCTATTCACCCGGGTCGGCGAGGACTTCGTCGAGGAGCGTGGGGAATACTCGCCGAAGGACACGCTGGAGCTCAGGAAGCAGTTTCAGAGCCTCACGGCCGTGCGTCCGCCCGAGCCGGCCCCGCAGGAGTCGATCGTGCAGCTCATCCGCACGATCCGGTCGGTCCGGGAGCAGGTCCAGGCCGCGAACAGCTTCGAGGAGCTGACGCGCTCGAACCTTCTGGCCCGCGCGCGCGAGGTCAAGGAAGCCATCGGAGAGCAGTTCTTCCATCCCGACGTGCTTCTGGCCGTCGTCGAGTGCAACATCACGGCGAAGAACAAGTTCTCGCGGGTCTATCACGACGAGGAAAAGAAGATCATCGACGACGCCAGCCGCCTGCTCGACAACGAGCAGGCCATCGCGCGCGGATTCGGGGATCGGAACCCCGATCTGCTGGCCGAGATGGAGCGCTTCAAGGAGGTCAAGCAGGAGTTCGACGACTCGCGCGCGAAACACAACGTCAAGCACGCCGTGATCTCGCGTCTCACCGCGAGCATGAACAACATCCTCGCCCAGCTCGACCGCGGCCTCGAGCCGAGCGAGGTCGAGTCGGTCTCGGACGACTTCCTGCTCGAGGTCCAGCACGCGGATGCAGTCAACCGCGTCTTCGGAGACGATCCTCTTCTCGGACCCGCCCTGGCCCGCATCGTCGGAGCTCTCGACCCGTTCGACCGCGGCCTTTCTCCCGAGCGCCTCGTCGAGGAGCCCGCCGTCGCGGCCCTCCGGCTCGAGCCGTGGGAGATCGGCGCGTTTCAGAAGCTCTTCGGCGACGGCGCGCCCGACGATCAGGACGACCTGTTCCTGCTCTATCTCCGCGCCGCCGCACTCCGCATGAAAATCGACGACGAAGCGCATCAGCTCAGCGAAGTCCCTCGCGGCGGCGAGACGCCGCCCCCCGCGCTGCTCCAGAACGTCAAGGAGAGCCTCGACCGAGCCAAGGAGCTCGACCTGATGTTCAAGGAGTGCCTCCAGGAGGGCGTCCACCTGTCGAACTCCCGCAACCTGCACCGCCTCTACCGCTCCCGCTTGCGGCTTCTCCGCGGCTTCTCCGGTCTGTGGCTGATCTACGATCTCCGTGCGAGCGCCTGATCCGCTCCGCGGCCTCCCTCTCTTCCCGCGCCATGGCGCCGACCCGCCGATTGACGTATAACTCGCCCGGTGAAGATCTACCGCGTGCTGCAGCACGGGTCGGCGCGATATGCGCTCGGCGACGATCGGACGGCGCGGCTCACTCTGGCCGGATCTCCGGCCGAGCTGATGACGGCCCGTGAGGGAGCCGGGACGGAAGTCGCGCTCCACGAGGTCACCCTGCTCGCTCCGGTCGTGCCGGGAAAGATCGTCGCCGTCGGCCGCAACTACTCCGAACACGCGAGGGAGCTCGGGAACGAGGTTCCGACCGAGCCGATCCTGTTCCTCAAGCCTCCGTCCGCCGTGATCGGGCCCGAAGCGGAAATCGAGCGCCCCGCCGCGTCCGAGAGGGTCGACTTCGAGGGAGAGCTCGCGATCGTCGTCGGCCGCCGCTCGAAGAACGTCTCGCGCGAGCAGTGGCGCGACCACGTTCTCGGGTTCACCTGCGCCAACGACGTCACCGCTCGAGATCTTCAGAAAAAGGACGTCCAGTTCACGCGCGGAAAGAGCTTCGACACGTTCTGTCCTCTCGGACCGGCGATCGTCACCGATCTCGATCCGGCGGATCTGTCGATTCGAACCGTCGTCAACGGCGAGGTCCGGCAGTCCGCCCGGACCTCCGACATGATCTTCCCGCCGGGCGAGCTGTTCGAGTTCATCACCTCGATCATGACCCTGGAGGCGGGGGACGTGATCCTGACCGGGACTCCCGCCGGCGTCGGAACGCTCGAAGCGGGAGACGCGGTCGAAGTCGAGATCGAGGGCATCGGGACGCTGCGCAACCGGGTTCGACGATCGACATGAGCCCGGATGAGATCCGGACGCGAATCGAGAGCCGCTTTCCGGAGCTCGGGGAGGTCGGGCGCGATGCATGGATCGTCGGAGGAGCGATCCGCGACGCGATCCTGGGGCGGCTTTCGCCCGATCTCGACCTGGCGGTCGGGGACGCGGCGGCCGCGGCGGTGGAGCTCGGGCGCCGGACAGGGGGGAAAGTGGTCGCGCTCGGCCGCGAGCGCTTCGCTGCGTGGCGCGTCATCGCCGGACCGCGGAGCTTCGACCTGAGCGAGCTGACCGGAGGGGAGATCGGACGCGATCTCGCGCGCCGCGATTTCACGATCAACGCAATGGCGATCCCGGTCGGCGGCGCCGCGCGGCTCGAGGATCCCTACGACGGACGGATCGACCTGGGAAGGCGCATGGTCCGGATGATCTCGCCCGAGAACCTCCGCGACGATCCTCTCCGCGTCGTGAAGGCCGCCCGGATGGCGGCCGTGCTCTCGTTCACGATCGAGGAAGAGACTCTCGCCGCCTGCCGCGACCTGGCGGGAGAGATCGACACGGTGGCGCCGGAGCGGATCGGCGTCGAGATCGATGCGATGTTCGGCGCCGGGAGCCCGGGGACGGCGAGACTCGCCCTCGCGGAGATCGGGCTCGATCGGGGGATCTTCGGCCGCGAGCTCCCCGCCGCACTCGATCGCCTGAAGGGCGGAGATGCCGTGCTCGCCCTCGCGGTCATCTATCGCGGGGCGTCCGACCGGGAGGTGCGCGACGCCGTGCGCCGGCTCCGCTGGCCGGCGGCCCGCCGTGAAGCGGTGCGGGCGGTATTCGGTCTCGATCGCGCGCTCCACGGCCTCACTCCCGATCCCGGCCGCATCGACCTCGCTCTGTTCGACGCCGGCGAAGAGGCCGCCGATCGGACCGCTTCCCTGCTCGAGGCCTTCGGCGAGACGCCGCTCTGCGCGCTCGTCCGGGCCCGCCTCGACGCCCGGGGAGCCGAGTTGTTCGCAACCCGACCCCTCCTCAGCGGCGAGGAGATCTCCGCGGCGACCTCGCTCCCTCCCGGTCCTGCCATCGGCCGGCTCAAGCGCGCGCTCCTCGAAGCGCAGATCCGCAATGAGGTCCTCACCCGACAGGACGCCGAAAGGCATCTCAAAGCATTGATGATTGAGGATTGAGGATTGATGATTGAAAGGCATTGAGGATTGAGGATTGAGGATTGATGATTGAAAGGCATTGAGGATTGATGATTGAGGATTGATGATTGAAAAGCATTTGACGATTTGAAGGCATCGAGGATCGAGCGGTTCTGCGGCTGACAAGCCGGCTCATGCGATCGTCGGGCTCATGCCGCCCATCATCACATCTCCACCAATTTCCATCCTGGAATTTCTGGAAGGAGAGCTCGAATCGCGAATCATCGTGGCCTTTCAATCATCAATCATCAATCCTCGATCATCAATGCCTTTCAATGCCTTTCAATCATCAATCATCAATCCTCGATCATCAATGTATTTCAATCATCAATCCTCGATCATCAATGTATTTCAATCATCAATCAGAGATACGTCGATCTCGCCGATCTTCACGTTGAGGCGGACGAAGTAGCGCCCCGTCTCGTTCTCGTAGAGGGTCTCGCCCGCGAACAGCCCTTCCTTTCTGATGATCCGGTCGCCGAGGTGGGCTTCGACTTCGCCGATCCTGGCGGATGCTCTGAGCTGGCGGACGTTCGCCTTCCGCGTCCGCAGCCGCAACTCGCCGATGCGGAGGTCGACCGAAACGTCTCCGAACGCTCCGTCGACGTCGATTTCGCCGATCGACTGACTGATCTCGACATTCGTCCCTGCGGGGACCCTCACGACTGCCCGGATGGAAGCGGGCGATTTCTTCGCTCGCCATCCTTCGGCCTCCGGGCCGAGCTCGCGGCGGACCAGAGCGCGGCTGCCGCGGATCTCCAGAACGATCGAGGTGGCCGCGACGATCGTCTCGGCCCATTCACGCTCGTCGCGCCAGGAGTAGCCCTGACTGACCGAGCCTTCCAGATCGATCGTCGACCCGCCCCCGTTGACGATCCGGACTTCGCCGATCGGGATCTCGATGCGGACCTCCCGCACCGCGGCGGCCGGAACCGAGTAGCGGACTTCCTTCCGGATCTCCGACTCCGCGAGTGCCGGAGCGGCGGCGGCGAGAACGAGGAAACTGCAGAAGACGGCACGATGCATCGGACCCCCTGTCCCTGTTGAACGGACCGCTGGAAGGAAGGTTTCGGGGAGAGCCCCGCGACGGACCCCGTCGTTCGAAATCGGGGACAGCGGAACGGGCGGGGAAGAGCGAATGCACTCGTCCTGCAGTCCAGGCTCGGGGATGCCCGAGCGCCGATGAAGCCGCGTCGAAATCGGGGACAGCGGAACGGGCGGGGAAGAGCGAATGCAGAATGCAGAGTGCAGAATCCAGAAAGGGGGGGTGGCACGATCACGGTGAGGCGGAATGCCGCTTTGAGCCGTTTCTGGATTCGACATTCTGCATTCTGCATTCTGCATTCGTCCTGCAGTCGAGGCTCGGGGATGCCCGAGCGCCGATGACGAATGAAGGACGCCGACGTCGCAGTCGGAGCCTCCCCCGATCTCACCTCTTGCCTTTCGCCCTGCATCTCGCCGATGCGCCCTTCGTTTCAGCGGGTCAGTCGCGCCCACCGCTCTGCGAGCAGCTCGCCTCTGTCCGCCAGGCGGGACTGGATCGCCCGGAGCCGGTCGGCCGGCCGCGGATGCGTCGAGCCGAGCTGGCTGAACGAGCTGCTGTTCGCCGCGGCCAGCGCCTCCAGCGACTCGAGAAAGCTCCGGTACGCGGAGCTCCGATAGCCTGCGTCGGCCGCGAACTTCACTCCGACGCGGTCGGCCGCCAGCTCTTCCTTCCGCCCGATCCCGGTGTTGAACAGCCGGTCGTAGGCGAGATCGCTCACCTTCCGGGCGAGCTCGTCGCTCATCCCGCCGCCCCCCAGCTCCGACTGCGCGATATTGAGCCCCTCGGTGATGACGTTCGCCCTCTTGATCTCCCTGAGGATGTGTCTCTCGGTGGCATGGGCGATCTCGTGCCCGAGCACTGCGGCCAGCTCCGCTTCCGAGGTGATCTGGTCGAGCGCCCCGGTCGTGATGAAGACGTAGCCTCCCGGGCAGGAGAACGCGTTGACCATGGGCGTCTCGATCACGACGAAATGCCAGTCGAGCGTCGGGCGGTCGGAATACTCGGCGACCGTCTGGCCGACGAGCCGTACGTAGCGCTGAAGCTTCTCGTTCCCCGATCGAGGGTAGGTCGAGAGGACCCGCGCCGCGACGATCCTTCCGATCGCGATCTCCTCCTCCTCGGTGAAATCCCGCGTCATCGCGCGGGCCATCGTGGCCCCCTTCTTCAACAGGTCCCACTGTGCCAGCGCCGGCTGCGCCGCCAGGACAGCCGTCAGAAAGAACATCGCAGATCTCACCGGTCACCTCCGCGGCCTCGGCCGACGTTTCCTTCGTTCTGAAACTTCGCGAGCTCCTCGCCGGCCTCATCGTCCCATTCGTCGTCGGCGATCTCGATCGCGGCGAGCGCCTCGTAGTCTCCGCCGTCCTCGAAGCGCGCCCCCTTCTCGACTCCTCGTCCGCCGGCGGTGGCCGACACCGAGCGGTCCGAGGAGCCGAAGAGCCCACCCGCCAGCGCCGCCAGCCGCGAGCTCGCCCCCTGCTTCGGCTTGACCTCGTAGAGCGAGGCGTCCTTCGACGAGACGCTTCCGAGCTTCTTCCGGCTCAGCGTCCACGACTTCGCTCCCGCCTTCACCTCGACCCCGGACGGTCCCTTCGCGTCCCACGAATACGTCGCCGTCGCTCCGCCATAGCCGTACGTCTCGACGTTCCCGCCGGCGAGGGTGGTCCGGTCCTTCGCCGTGGTCGTGTAGGGGAGCAGGAGCGCCGGAACGACGATCTTCTCGTCACCACCGCGCCATTGCGCGAGCTCGACGTCGCCGCCGCCGTCGCGGACCCAGATTTTCCCTTCCGTGGCGATGAACACGATCGGGGCGCCGCTCCCGGCATTCCATTCGGCGCGCACGCTCCGTCCGTCCGTCAGCACCGTCACGCTCGCGGCATCGACTCCCGCCACCTCCCACGACGACTCGGCCGCCCCCCGGAACAGGGGAGGCGCCGCCACCAGCAGGACCGCGGCGCACAGCAGTCCTGAAAACCACGCAGCTCGTTTCATCACGATCGTCCTCGGATCTCGTAAATCTTCACTGCCTGCTGTTTTCCCTTGACTCGGACTTCGTCCAGATAGAACGCGGGAATGTCCTCTCCCATTCGCGCCCGCGTCGATTCGCTGATGATGATCCCGGTCCCGTAATCCTTGTTCTTTCCTTCCAGCCGCGAGGCGAGGTTCACCGCATCCCCGATCACCGTGTATCCGAACACTCGGCTCGAGCCGATGTTTCCCACCACGGCTTCCCCCGTATTGATCCCGATCCCGATCCGGAGCGAGGCCTTCCCTTCGGACTCCCACTCCCGCCTCAGCTCGGCGGTGGCCTCCATCATCTCGATCGCACACTCGACCGCACGGCGCGGGTGCCCGGCCACCGGAGTCGGCGCGTTCCAGAACCCCATGACGGCATCGCCGATGAACTTGTCGAGCGTCCCGCCGTGTCGGAGCAGGATCTCCACCATGCGCGTCAGGTATTCGTTCAGCATCTCGACGACCTCCTCCGGCTCGCTCGCCTCCGAGATCGAGGTGAAGCCGCGGATGTCGGAGAACAGGATGGTGAGGTCCCGACGCTCGCCGCCGAGCCTGACCTTGTCGGGATTCGCCAGCAGGTACTCGAGCACCTGGGGAGAAACGTACCGCCCGAAGGTCGCGCGCATCACGACGCCTCGTCTCCGCTCGGCGACGTAGCGGGCGAGGGTGATCGTGATCCAGGTGGCGAACAGAGCCAGCGCCGGGCCGACGGCGGGGACGAGGGTCCCGGCGCGTAGAGCGATCGGCACGGCGGCGAGCCACGACCCGGCGAACAGAACGAGCGCGGAGAGGCTCGCCGGCTGGGACTGGATCGATGCGGCGAGGCCGCCGAGGATCGCGGTGCTCAGCAGAGTCAGGAGCGCCACGGCGGCGGCGTTCGCCGGGCGGTTGAAGTCGGCATGGAGGAGATTGTCGAGCGCGTTCGCGTGGATCTCCACGCCGGCGGCGATCGGCGTGAGAGGTGTCGGCCTGAGGTCGAACAGCCCGGCAGCGGTATATCCGACCAGGACGATCCTGCCGTCGAAGCTCCGCCGGAGGAACGCGTCGATCTCCTCCTCGGGGATCGAACCGTCCTCGCGCGCGAGCGAAGCGAGAATCACGCGGTCGAAATCGACGGTCGGATAGGCGATCTCGTCGGCGTCCGGGCCATCGCCCGCGCCGCGCGCGCCTCGCCACCGGATCAGGAACGAGCCCGAGGAATCGATCGGAATTGCGAGCTCGCCCGCGCGGAGCACTCCGTCCGCCACGCGCGCCTCGTGCGGAGTCCCGCGCAGTCGGGCGGCGGCGGCGAAGGCGAGGGAAGGGACCCATCCCCCTCCGGCTATCGGCTGAAGGGTCGAGTAGCTCCGCACGACCGAGGTGCCCGGCTGCACGAGATGGCGCATCGACCCGATCGCGCCGGCCGTCGTGAACATCGGGTGCGGTGCGATCAGCGGCTCCGGCTCGAGCCCGTCCAGCCCGTCCACCTCCCACAGCGCCTCGGCCCACGCGGCGGCGCGGCCCGCACCGGGGGTCCCGCTCACCTGCGCGCTGAGTACCGCCGGCATCGACTCCAGCGCCGCCGCGAAGCGCCGGTCGCCGGCCGGATCGTTGATGTTCTCTTCGGCGAACAGGATGTCGAAGATCACCAGCCGCGCGCCGCCGCGCCGGATCTCCTCCAGAGCGCGCGCCATCGCTTCGCGGCTCCAGGGGGGACGGCCGTAGATCGGCTCGAGCGAGGAAATCGATTTCTCTCCGACCGTCACGATCGCGATCGCCGGGTCGGGAGGGAGCTCGGCCGCGAGACTGCTCGTCCAGTGATCGGACCAGAGCCACTCGAGCCCGAACAGCGACGGGCTGACCCGAAGGGCGAGCTCGAAGAGCGCCCCGAAGGCGAGACCGGCGAGAGCGCCGTAGAGCGCGAACCGGAGACGGGGAGTCACGCAGGGAGTGTAGAGGGTCGGCCCGCGGCTGTCAGCAGAGAGGGGGCGGGGGATGACGAAAAGGGCCCCTCCCGCGAGGAGCCCTTCGAAAACGAAACCGAAGCGTGAAGCTTACTTCTTCTTCGCTTTGGCCTTGCTGGCCTTCTTCCTAGCTTTCTTCGTGGCCATGACGATTCACCACCTTTCATGCCGTACGGGACCTCACGGTCGCGCCTTTTTGGCACTACGCCGACCGATGCCGGCAATTCTCGAGACGAACCGGGCGCCGGAACCGACCCGCACGGCCGCCCGCCCTGCGGCGGAGCCCCTGCGGATCGCAGATCGATGTCGGATTTTCCATTCCGGTCGCTCATCAATATGCAATCAGGAAACATTAATGTCAAGACTTTTTTGACCCCTGGCATGGCTGCTTTAACGTCACCCGAACGGGCGACGATAAAAGTTCGCTTAATCGCGATCGCGTTCGGTAGAAGTTTTCGGCTCGCGCGCGGCGGCGCGATACACCGCGAGCGTCCTGCGCGCCGCGCGCTCCCACCGAAGCTCGTTCGCCCGCGCGCGCCCGCTGTGGATCATCGTCTCGCGCAGCGCCGGATCGCGCGCGAGGGCCAGCATGGCCTCGGCGATCGAGCGCGGATCCGCCGGATCGATGCGCCGCGCCGCCTCTCCGGCCACTTCCAGCATCGCCTCGACGTCCGAACAGATCACGGGCGTCCCGCTCGCCATCGCCTCCGCCACCGGCAGGCCGAACCCCTCGGCGAAACTCGGCATTACGAGCGCCGTCGCGCAGCGGTACAGCCGCGCCAGCAGCGGCTCGCCGACGAATCCCGCCAGGACGACGCCCTCCTCTCCCTCGAACCGCCGCGGAGACGACCCTGCGATCGCCAGACGGCTCTGCGGCAGCTCGCGGCGGACCTCGCGCCAGGCCGCGACCAGGCCGTCGAGGTTCTTGTGCGGCTTGTCGTTTCCGACGAAGAGAAAGTAGCGGTCCGCCTCGAGCCCCATCGCCGCGACCTCGCCTTCGTCGCCGGGCCGCCGCGGCGCGAAGAAGAGGGAGTCGACTCCGTTCGGCACCGTCTCGATCTTGTCCGCGGCGTCGGGCCATCGCGCCGCGATCTGCCGCTGCACCGCCCGGCTCACCGTGAGGATCGCCGAGCTCCGGGTGGCCGCCCGCCGCAGCATCGTGCGGGCGTAGAGCGGCTTGAGCGGGTTCCGGAAGGGAATCTCGAGATGGATCAGATCGTGGATCGTCACCGCGACCGGGCCCGAGACGAGCGGGACGACGTAGTGGGGCGCGTGGAACAGGTGCGACCCGGCGCGGCGCGCCGCCCGTCCGATGACCAGCGCTTCGCGAATCGAGTACGGGGGGGCGTCGGCCTCGATCCACTCCGCCTGAAGCCCCGGAGGGATCCGCCCCTCGAGCGCGCGCGGTCCGATCAACAGGAAGGTTTCCGTCGCACGAATCGCGGCGAATCCGCCGAGCAGCCCGCGAATGTACCGGCCGATCCCGTAGTCGTCGATCTTCCGGCAGTCGATCGCGATGCGCACCGGGTCAGTGTACCCGCACCGGCGGGACGAGGAGCGCGTCTCAGCGAGCGACTCGGGCGATCAGCTCGGCCATGAGGCGGGCGCTGCGATCCCAGGAGAAGAGACTCGCGCGCTCGATCCCGCGCTCGCGGAGCTCGGCGCGCAACGCCGGCTCGGTGAGGAGGCGGACCAGAGCGCTTCGCAGCGCGGAGGCGTCGCCGGGCGGCACCACGATCGCCGCCTCTCCCACGACCTCGGGGATCGCCCCTCCGGCTGCGGCGATCACCGGCGCGCCGGAAGCCATCGCTTCGAGCGGCGGCAGCCCGAACCCTTCGTCCCGCGACGGATAGACGAAGACGAGCGCGTGGCGGTAGAGCGCGGCGAGCTCCGCGCGCGGGACGAACCCCGCCAGAATCAGGTCGCCTCCGCGGGCGAGCCGCCGGATGCGCCGCCTCAGCGCTCCCGCCCCCCATCCCGGATCGCCGCAGAGGACCAGCGGCGGCCGATCGGGCAGCTCCTCCCACGCCGCGACCAGATCTCCGATCCCCTTGCGCGGCTCGAGGGTCCCGGCGTACAGAACGTACCGCCGAGGCTCGAGCCCGCGGGGAAGCCGCGGGACCGATTCGTCGGTCGGGGTGAACTCCGGCCCGACGCCGTTGGGGACGATCTCGATGCGGTTGCGCGGCACGCCGAACCCGCGCGCGACCTGATCGGCGGTGGCCCGCGAGACGGCAGCGATGCCGGCCGCGCGCGCCAGGCTCGGTCCGATCAGAAGATTGAACGAGAGGACGGTTTTCAGCTCGTGGCGATGCGGCATCGTGATCGAAGTCAGATCGTGCACGGTGACCACGGCGGGGACACGCGAGGCGAGAGGAAGCGTTCCGTGCGGTCCCCACAGGACCGATGCGTTCTCCTCCCCGAGGACACGGGGGAGGATGCGTTGCTGCCAGAGCAGACCGAGGAGGGAGGGGTCGATGCGAAGAGCGAGGTGCTCGATTCCGCTGCGGTCGTCGATCGGCGCATGGGCGGCCAGAAGGGGCGGGGGATCGAGCGCGATCCGCCCCGCGATCTCGGCGGTGTGGACGCCGATGCCCGTCCGGTTGCCGACCAGCGGGCGCGCGTCGACGACGACTCTCATCGTCCCGCCACCCTCCGGAACAGCGCCGCGGTCTCGGCTGCCGCGCGGTCCCAGGAGAAGCGGGCGAGGTTCGCGCGCCCCCTCTCGACCATCCCGCGGCGCAGCTCGGCATCTCCGATCACCCGCGTGAGCGCGGCCGCCAGCTCCCGGGGATCATCGGCGTTGAAATAGACCGCCGCCTCACCGCCGATCTCGGGAAGGGACGAGTTGCGCGCCGCGATCACCGGTGTTCCCTCGGCCATCGCTTCGAGAACCGGGAAGCCGAACCCTTCGTACCGCGACGGAAGGACGAACACATCGGCCTTTCGATAGAGCCACGGAAGCTGATCGCGATCGACGTAGTCGAGCCTCCGGATCGCTCCGGCCCAACGGCTCGCCTCGAGACGTCGCAGCATCGGCTCGGACTTCCATCCCACGCGGCCCGCCACCACGAGCTCACCCGGATATCCTTCGTCCTTCAGCCGCTCGAACGCTTCGACCAGCGCACCGAGATTCTTGCGCGGCTCGATCGTCGAGACGAACAGGACGTAGCGAGGCGGCAGCTCGAGCCTCGGGGCGCCCGCCGCCCGTCCCGGGGGCGGTCCGGAGAGAATCGCCCTCACTTTCCTCGGATCGACTCGATACGTGCGGAGCAGATCCTCCCGCGTCGCATTCGAGACGCAGACGATCCCGTCGGCGCGGTGGACCTCGCGGGGCATCTCCCGCTCGAGATTCTGCAGCGTTTCTCGCTGAATGAGCTCGGGAAAACGCCGGAACGTCAGGTCGTGCACGGTGATGACGCGGCGCGTGGCGGCGGCCGAGAGCGCACGGGGGAGGAAGTAGTTCGCCCCGAAGACCAGATCGCACCGGGTGAGCCAGACGTGGGCGGGCCAGGAGGCGGAAGCGAGAAGATGCCCGAACCGCGTCGGCGCGATGCCGCGGAAGTCACATCCGAGAAGCTCGATCCCGCCGGGAAGCTCGACGTGGAGGCGGGGTCCGGCGTCGCTGAGGACGGGATCTCCGAAGCAGACGATCTCGAGATCGGGCATCGCGGCCAGGCGCTCGAGCAGGAAATAGAGGTACCATCCCACTCCGGTGAGCGGCTCGTAGAAGGGACGGATGTCGATGCCGACGCGAACCGGCCGGCCGGGCCGCGAGACGCCGATTCGTGCGGCGCGCGCGAGCGATCGGCCGATCCGGGGGATCGGTGCGAGTGCCGTGCGGATCCTGCCGTGCGCGCGCCGGAGTGGCATGAGAGACGCACCCGCGGCCCTTCGCACGCGGCCTCCGATGCGGCGAATCATCGCCGCCGGATGTTAGCCGATTTCCTCCGCATGTGGCGCCTCCTGCTCATCCTGCTCGCCCTCGCCTCGATTCTCCTGGTCGGGTGGATCGTGGTGCCGATGTTCTCGGAGGCGACGCCGTTCGCCCTCGAGAGCGAGCCGGAGCTGCAGCGTCTCGCCCTTCGGGCGCCGGCCGACGCTCATGCGATCGTGCTGGTGCGCTCGTTCGGCCCCGCCTGGCGGCGCCTCGACCCGCTCGCCGGTTCCCTGATCGAATCGGAGGGAGGGCGCGAGGCCCTCGGGGCCGCCGCCTGGCTTCTCGGCCCCTCGCCGGTCGCCTTCTGGACCACTCCCGAAGGATGGGGCGCCGCTGCCGCTCCCGACCCCCTCCGGGCCCTCGTGATGCGGCTCGCCGGCCCCTTCCTCCCGGGCGCCGTGATCGCGCAGGAGGACGGCATCGTCCTTCTGAACCCTGCGGCCGACTCGATGGCCGCCGCCGTCGTCCCTCCATGGGCCGACGGCCTGCCGGCGCACGCGTTCGTCGTTCACCTCGGCGGAGGCGGCTATCCGCCGCTGTCGCGGCCGGCGATCTCGGCGATCACGTTCGACGACTCGTCCTCGACGGCTGAAGCGAACGGGCCGGGAAGCTCTTCCGAGCGACTCCGGCTCGTCACGCGGGCGCGCTCCGACGGAGACTCCCGCACGATTCCTCTCGACGGGAAGAGCCTTCCCGCGAACGCGCTCCTGGCGATCCGCTTCGCGGAGCCGCCCGAAGCGCTGCTGGCGATCGACCGGGCCGTGCCGATCCGGCTGGCCGATTTCCTCGCGGACGGAGGCCTGGCCGCCCTGTACGGGATCGATACTTCGGGAATCGTCCCGCGCCCGCGCATGGCGTTCGGACTCCCGGCGGACGACGCGCGGGCGGCCGAGCTGCTCGCCGCCATCGACCGGCTGACCATCCGCGGCACCGTCGGATTCCTCCTCGGGATGCAGCCGGACCGCACGCGCCTGGTCGGAGAGGTGGAAGTCACGCGGCGGGAAGGGATCGGTCTGACCGTGGAGTTCGCGCGGCGCGGCGGGGAGTTCCTGTTCGCGTTCGACTCGTCGAGCCTCGAGCAGCTCCTGATCGCCGACCCCATACCGGCGGGCGAGGGGAGCGGGCGGTGGTCGCTGAGGGCAAGCCCTGACGAGCTTCGGCCGGTGCTCCACGAGCTGGGGCGGAACGAGGCGCTGCGGCTGTTCGCACGCGAGTTCTCGAACGAGGTCCGGGAGCTGGAGCGGGGGATGGCGGCCCTTCCGGCGGCCCGGGAGCTGCGCGCGCGGGTGGTGGAGGGGGAGGGGGTGGCGGAGTTGAGCGCCGAGGCGGAGCTCGCGAAATAAGGGAGGGCACGATTCGCGTTAACTCTGCGAATTGCAGCGACTTAACGCTCCAACTGACGCTCCGGCAGACCTTCCGGGCGGAGATCACGACCATGACGCCACGACTCGACTTCGAAAAGGTCGCCGAGACCGGTCCGCAGCCGTTCTCGTTCTCGCTCCAGCTCGGATCCGAAGAGCTCGACCGGCAGGAGATCGCGGCGATCTCGCCGGCGCGGGCGGAGGGGGTGGTCGAGCCGGGTGAGGGCGAGGGGGAGTTCCTCGTCCGCGGTTCGGTCGACTATCAGGCGGATCTGCACTGCTCGCGATGCCTCGAGCCGTTTCCGTTTGCCATCCATTCGGAATTTACCCTAAGATACGTTCCCCCAGCGGCATGGGAGGGACTCGGGGGCGTCGAGGAGCTCGAGATCGCCCCGGAGGACCTCGATCAGGAGGTTTATCGTGAGCCGGCCGTGGAGCTTCGGCCGATCGTGCTCGAGCAGGTCCAGCTCTCTCTGCCGATGAAGCCGCTGTGCGAGGAAGGGTGTCTGGGTCTCTGCCCCGACTGCGGAACGAATCGAAATCGGGGCGCCTGCGAGTGTGCGGGGGAGGAATCGGATCCCCGGTGGGATGCGTTACGCGGCATCCGGGAGCAGCTCTCGAAGAAGAAGGACGTGTGACCGTCCGGGGCCCCGGCCGGTCGCGACAGAAGGAGTTCTACGATGCCGAATCCGAAACGACGCCATTCGAAAGCGCGGACGCGCACTCGCCGGGCGCACGATCATCTCGAGACCCGGTCGCTCTCGACCTGCTCGAACTGCCACGAATCGAAGCTGCCGCATCGGGTGTGCCCCAAGTGCGGATACTACAAGGGGCGCGAAGTCATCACGATCAAATCGCTGGTCTGAGCCGCGAGCGATGAGCAGCGGGGACGCCGGACCGGTCTCGAAGGGACCTTCCAGGGTCGCGGTCGACGCGATGGGAGGCGATCGTGCCCCCGGGGAAGTCGTTCGCGGGGTGCTGGAGGCGGCAGCCGAGTTCCCGGTGTTCGTCTACCTCGTGGGTCGGGAGGCGGAGGTGCGGCGGGAGGTGGAGCTGGCCTCCGGATCGATCCCCTCGAACGTCGAGATCGTCGACGCGACCGAGGTGGTCGAGATGCACGACCATCCGCTCGCCCCCATCCGCAAGAAGAAGAACTCCTCGATTCGGGTCTGCGCCGATCTGGTCGGCGCCGGCAAAGCCGACGCCTTCGTCTCGGCCGGGAACACCGGGGCCGCGTGGACCTCGGCGCGCACGGTCCTCGGGATGATCGAAGGGGTCGACCGCCCCGCCCTCGCGGCCGTCGTCCCGCACCACGACGGCCACACGGTCCTTCTCGACGTCGGCGCGAACGTCGACAGCAAGCCTCATCACCTGCGCGAGTTCTCCGTCATGGGCCACTTTTATGCCCAGATGCTCTTCAACCTCCGTTCGCCCCGCATCGGCCTGCTCTCGATCGGCGAGGAGGAAGGGAAGGGGAACGAGCTGACCCGTCAGACCTTCCGCGTGATGAAGGAGACGGGGCTGAACTTCATCGGCAACGCCGAGGGGCGCGACGTCTACAACGGGAACGCCGACGTGGTCGTCTGCGACGGCTTCATCGGCAACGTGGTTCTGAAGGCATCGGAAGCTCTCGCCGAGATGGTGGGGCGTCTGTTGCGGGAGGAGCTGCGGGCGAATCCGCTCCGGCAGGTGGGAGCGCTGCTGGCCAGCGGAGCATTTTCCGCGCTCAAGCGCAGGACCGACTACTCGGAGTACGGCGGCGCGCCGCTGCTGGGAGTGCGGGGCGGATGCGTGGTCTGCCACGGCCGCTCGAGCGCGAAGGCGATCAAGAACGCGGTTCGCGGCGCGGGCGACTTCGCCGCATCGAGGATCAACGACAAGATCCACGCGAAGGTGAACGAGCTGCACCAGAAGGAGCTCGCCGAGGGACTTCAGGCGGGCAACGGCGAATCGGGGGACGAGGTGGCCCTGCCGTAGGAATCGTCCGGCCTCGATTCCGCCCATCGGGCGCCGGATGCCCCACTTCGCGGCCTCACTCCTGCAACCGGGTCCGACATGAGCGCGAACGAACATCACACTGCATTCGTCTTCCCGGGGCAGGGGAGCCAGTTCGCGGGGATGGGGAGGGACGTCTGGAACGCTTCGCCGGCGGCGCGCCGCATCTACGACGAGATCGATGCAACCCTCGGCGTGGCGATCTCGAAGCTCTGCTTCGAGGGTCCCGAGGACGAGCTGAAGCTGACCGAGAACACTCAGCCCGCCATTCTGGCGACCTCGCTGGCGCTTCTCGCGGCTCTCCGCGAGAGCTCGGACCTCGAGCCCGACATCGTCGCGGGGCATTCGCTCGGCGAGTACGGCGCCATCGTCTGCGCCGGCGGGTTGAAGGCCGACGAAGCGGCGAAGCTCGTCCGGAGCCGCGGCCGCTTCATGCAGGAGGCGGTCCCCGCCGGCGAGGGAGCGATGGCGGCGATCCTCGGCCCCTCGCTCGAGCAGATCGAGGCGATCTGCGCCGAGGCCTCGGAGGGGGAGGTCGTCTCGCCGGCGAACATCAACGCTCCGGGACAGATCGTCATCGCCGGAACCCGCGCGGCCGTCGACCGCGCCATCGAGCTCGCGAAGGCCCGCGGCGCCCGGCGCGCGCTTCTGCTGCCGGTCTCCGCGCCGTTCCACTGCGCGCTGATGCGCCCGGCCGAGGAGCGCCTCCGCCCGGTCCTCGAGCTCGCGGCGTTTCATCCGCTCTACGTTCCCCTGGTGACCAACGTCGACGCCTCCCCGGTCGGGACCGATCACGCGGTGCGCAACGCTCTCATCCGCCAGGTCTGTTCGCCGGTCCGCTGGGTCGACTCGGTCCGGAGGATGATCGCGATGGGCGTGCGGCGATTCGTCGAGGTCGGTCCGGGCAACGTCCTCACCGGTCTGATCCGGCGCATCGATTCCTCGGTCGAGCTGATCAACGTGAACGGGCTGGACTCTCTTCGGGAGCTTCGCTGAGATTCGCGCCCCGACCCGGCATGGAGGTGACGGAGTGAAGATCGATCTGAGCGGGAAAGTCGCGCTCGTGACGGGCGCCTCGCGCGGGATCGGAGAGGCGATCGCGAAGCGTCTCGCCGAGACGGGAGCCACGGTCCTCTGCGCGGCGCGCAGCGCGGCGAGCGTCGAGGGAGTCGCCGGCGCGATCGCCGCTTCCGGCGGTACGGCGCGCGCCGTCGCACTCGACGTCACCGCGGCGGACGTGCGCGAGCGCGTCAGGGCCCTCATCGAGGAGAACGAGCGCATCGACATCCTCGTCAACAACGCCGGGGTCACCGCGGACGACCTGTTCATCCGGATGAAGCCGGAAGCGTGGGACAAGGTCATCCGGACCAATCTCGACGCGATGTTCCACGTCTCTCAGGAGGTGGTGAAGAAGATGATCCGCGTGAAGTGGGGACGCGTCATCAACCTCTCCTCGGTCGTCGGCCTCTCCGGAAACCCGGGGCAGACCAACTACGCCGCCTCCAAGGCGGGCATCATCGGCTTCACCAAGGCCCTCGCGCTCGAGATCGGCTCCCGCAACGTCACCGTCAACGCCGTCGCCCCCGGCTTCGTCGCCACCGCGATGACCGATGCGATGACCGATCAGGCTAAGGCCTCCATGGTGGAACGGATCGCGCTGCGCCGTCTCGCCACCCCCGACGACATAGCCGGACCGGTCGTCTTCCTCGCCTCCGAGCTGGCGGGTTACGTCACCGGTCACGTGCTGAACGTCTCGGGAGGGCTGTACCTGTAGATTTTGGCATGTCGGCCCTCCCGGCCGCCGCCGCCCGCGATTTCGCGTCCCGGGCCCAGCCCCCGGGGCTGCGGCTCATGGCCCCGGCGGCTCCTCCGGTGCCGGTTCGCTTTTGACGACTCTCTAACGCCAGCCCTAACGGTGGTTTGACACCCGGGGCGCATATTGCTCGCAGAGATGACCATGGTGGCAGAAGAGAACGAATCGAAAGCGGCGTACTGGCTTCCCGCGAGGCTGGGCGAGCATCGCGTGATGCTCATCGACTACAGCCCCGACGGGATCCTGATCGAGCATTACCGTCCGCTCGAATCCGAGAGCCGGGCGGTGTTTCTCCTCGAATGGGAAGGCGAGCGCGTGGCGGTGATGTGCCGGCTCGTGCAGTGCGAGAAGTTTCCCGTGTCGTGGGGGAGCAGCTTCTCGGTGTACCGGTCGAGTCTGATTTTCGTCGAGCGCGACGGAGAGCTGGAGCGGCGGATCGCGAAGATGATCGAGGCGCGGCACCAGGTCTCGATCACCCTGCAACTGGCCAATGCCTCGGGACGGCTGGCGGCGAGCGACAACCACCCGCTGTTCCGCAACGGGCTGGTGACCGTCGACGCCACCGAGCGGCTCAAGTCCCACAGGCCGGCGGAGTTCGTGAAGATGCTCTGGAGCGGGCGGAAGTGGACCTCGAGCTGCACGCTCGATCCTTCGCAGCCGCCCGACGGGTTCACGGTCGACGCCGAGGAGCCGTCGCAGCAGATCCAGCGGCTCTGTGAGGCGTACGAGAAGACGAGTCCCGAGGGGCGGAATCTGATCCGGGCTCAGGCGCGGCTGGCGCTCGAGGGAAGGAAGCTGGGGCGGCACACCGGACGCCCGAAGTCGTGACGCTCGCGGACGCGCGATCTGGACACCTGCAGCGGCCTGAATATAATCTGCGCCCCGCCTGTTCGCAGCTCTCAGGCCGTTGTAGCTCAGTTGGTAGAGCAGCTGATTCGTAATCAGCAGGTCACCGGTTCAAGTCCGGTCAACGGCTCCACCCTTTTCAACAAGGTAGGCTGTTCGTTGCCGGACGACTTCGTTTGGACGGCAGGAATGAGAGCAAACTGCTCTTCCGGGGATGTCGCCCGCCGGCGGTCGATGAGGTCTACCGATCGCCGTACCTGCACGGCAGGATCACGCGGAACGTGGAGCCGTGGCCGGGCTTCGTCGCAAGCTCCAGGCTCGCCTCCAGAAGCTCGCAGAGCCGCTTGACGATCGACAACCCGACCCCTTCACCATGCAGCTCGCTCGCCGGCGTGTCGGCGGAAGCGGACGGGGCGGTCGCCGCGCCAGCCATGTCGCGCCGGCGGTCCGTGCTCTCCTCTCGCGCCTCCTCGGCGACTTCCGTTGCTTCGTGCAACTCCTGAGCGAATGGCGCGGCGTCGTCCTCGTCGATTCCGACACCGGTGTCCTGGACCGAGAATGTCCAGCGGTCGGTGTCGCGATTCTGGTCGAGCCCCCAACTGACGGAGATTCCACCACGCTCCGTGTATTCGACCGCGTTGAGAAGCAGATTCTGAAGGATGCGGAGGACTTTCGGTCTGTCGCCCTCGACCGGGAGCGTGCTCGGGCCGTCCATCTTCAGAAACAGCCCCCGATCCGTCGCCGCAGCCTGGGATGCGGTGCAGAAATCGCGCAGCAGCACGCCGGCATCGAACGCGGTCACGACGCGTTGCTCATGGCCCGCTTCGAGACGGGCCAGACCCAAAAGGTCGTTCAGCATCTCGTTGAGCGATGAGACGCCTTTGCTCAGCATTTCCGCGACTTCGGCACGCGCGAGCTCTGGGAGTGATGCGCCGCTCGCGTTGAGTGAGGCGGCGCCTCTTACGACCGAGACGCTCCCTCGAAGATCGTGCGCCGCGATCCTCCACGCCTCGGCGCGTGACTGCTCCATCATGTGCAGCGCCGCCAGCGCTCGCTCCAACGCGTCGACGTGGCCGGCCGACTCGGTCTGCTGCAGACGGCCATACTGCGTCGCGCTGGAGGTGACACCATCGGCACATAGCTGCGCCCAGATGCGGCGCGCGTTCGGCATGACGCTCGGCTCGAGCGAGGAATGAGCCGCCGCATAGCGTTCGAGCTCGGCCGCGACGCACATCTGCAGATAGCCCCACTCGCGAAGAACTTCACTCAGCGAATAACCCTGCTGCCACCGTTGCACGCCATGACCGGCGACCTTCTCCGCTTCCAGGCGCTCGGCAACGGTGCCCGGCACTTCCGGCCACGCCTGGAGGCTGTTGGAGAGTGAGTCGAGAACGGCGGGTATGTGGTCATTGAATTGCGTGCGCGAGAGCGAGGCGGCGATGTTCCGGCCCGGTACGATGTCCCCGTAGGAACGCCACGCGTCCAGAATCAAGTCCCGTCGTGACAGCAGATCCGCGGCGAGCGCGCTCAATTGCTCTTTCGCCCGACTCGCCGGAAACTCGACGTGAATCTCTTGCACGTCGGTGGGCGGAGCAGAGTCAGCCATGCAGAAGTATTTAAGCGCGAGCCGTGCCACCGGGCGCTGGAAGCGCGCCAGGGTGAACGGGTGGGCGAGCGGCCCTGGGCTACGGCTCCACCATTCGAAAGTGTCACGAGCCTCGGTCCGAGGCGCAACTACCGCAAGCCCCAGGGTGCGGGTAAGACGCATAAGTCGTTGTGGTTTGTTGGGGTTGGATTTGGTCGGGCCGGGGGATTTGAACCTCCGACCACCTGAACCCCATTTTCAATAAGATTTCGGGACGTCCCGGCCTCCCTCTGGTGGTGGCCCATTCGTTCAGGGCCCTACACCGACATCACGCCGGGCCAGCGGCGCATCTACTGGCGGCGGCGGGCGCGCTTCCGCCATTCGGGATCGTCGCGGTTGACGCCGCGGTGACTCTGACTTCCCTCCATCGCCATCGTCTGTGCGGCTGGGCGTGGAATCGAAGGACATCACGTTCAACTTCATTCTGCTGGTGACGCTCTTCGCCGCGAGCGGTCGCGCTCTGTCGGACCGGAACGTCTTCGGTTTCGTGGGCGCGGCGGTGGCGCTCGTCTTCGTGCACGTGGCCGCGGTCGTCGCGTTCGTGAAGGCGTACTACGCTCTGAGCTTCGGACCGTGGAGTGAGTCGCACTATGGCTTCGTGGCGCGGAACTTCTGGGGCGCGGCGCCCTACTTCTACAGCGTGGTCGGAGTCTACGGTTTCGCGGTCGCGCTCTGGTGG
>DATKCD010000032.1:0-43907 GCA_035544735.1 Thermoanaerobaculia bacterium | reverse complement strand
CGCATTCGCCCTCGGCGGCGCCCGCAACGACACCCCCTCCGACTTGTGCAGAGGTTCCCTAGGAGTGCGCCTGGTCCTCGCGAGCTCGTCCGATCCCGAAGAAGTCGAAGCGCACATCGAGACGCTGGGCGTCGGAGACCTGATCGACGGATCGACCTCGGCCGCCGACGCGGAGTTCTCGAAGCCCTCGCCCGAGATCTTTCTCGCCGCGCTCGAGCGCATCCGCGCGCCGAACTCGCGCACCGCGATCGTCGGCGACACGCCGTACGATATCCTTGCGGCGCACCGGGCGGCGACCCCCATCGCCCGCCGTGCGCACCGGAGGCTTCCCGCGCGCGTCTCTCCGCAAGGCGGAATGGATCGTCCGGGACGTGCGGGATCTCGTGAGGAGGATCGAGACCATCGATGTCTACTTCGGCGGCTGAGCGCATCGACCGGATCAGCGACCAGGCGCGAGGGGTCCACGAGTCGGCGATCATCGTCGACGGCCACTGCGACACTCCCTTCCGGCTCAAGCGCCACGAGATCGGGATCGCCGACCGCGATCCGGAGGCGCACGTCGACCTCGAGATCCTCGCCGAGAGCGGGCTGACCGCATCGTTCTTCGCCGCCTACGTCCCGCCGTACTACGAGAACCGGGGCGCCGCGGCGTTCGCCGACCTGATGATCGACATCGTCGAGCGGGAGGCGGCCCGGCATCCCGACCGCCTTCTGGCCGGGCGCGACTCCGCCTCGATCCGCACCGCGAAGCGCGAAGGGCGCGTCGCCCTCATGATCGGGATCGAGGGAGGACACGCCATCGAGGACTCCCTCGAAAAGCTCGAGCGCTTCCACGAGCGCGGCGCGAGGTACATGACCCTCACCCACGTCAACACCAACGGCTGGGCGGATTCGTCGACCGACGAGCCGCGGCACGGAGGGCTGAGCCGGTTCGGCCGCGAGGTCGTCCGCACCATGAACCGCCTCGGGATGATCGTCGACGTCTCGCACGTCGCCGACTCGACCTTCCATCACGCGCTCGAGACGAGCGGCGTTCCCCTCGTCGCCTCTCACTCCTCGTGCCGCGCTCTGACGCCGCACCCGAGAAACCTGACCGACGAGATGCTGCGCGAGCTCGCGAGCGCCGGCGGGGTCTGCATGATCAACTTCTACTCCGCGTTCATCAATCACGAGGTCGCCGAACGGATACGCAATGCGCCCCCGCGGGCCGGCGCCCGGACCCGGCTCGGTCCCAACGAGGAGGTCCCCGACGACCGCACCGACTGGGCCTCGTTCTGCGAGTGGTACGACTCGCTCGACTGTCCCGAAGCGAGCATCGACGACGTCCTCGATCACATCGTCCACGCCGCCGAAGTCGCCGGCGCGGAGAGCGTCGGCATCGGATCGGACTTCGACGGCGTCCCCTCCCTCCCGAAAGATCTCTCCGATGCCAGAGCCCTCCCTCGGCTCACCGACGGCATGCTCCGCCGCGGATTCCATCCGGACGAGGTCACCGGAATCCTCGGCCGAAACTTCATGCGGGTGTTCGAAGCGGTGGAGAGCGGGCGTCGCGCGGGGTAAAATCGCCAGCCATGACGCTGAGCCAGCAGAGGGACCTCGTGCGCGCGTTCTGGCGGGGAGAGCCGACCCCATGCCCCCTCCACACTTCGGCCCAGCTCCGAGCCGAGCACGTCCGCACCACGCACGCCGACCACCTCGTCTTCACCTGCCCCGAGGGGGGAGAGGTGACGACCGTGCCGCAACGCCCCCGGCAGGTGGAGTTCAATCCGCCGCAGGTCGAAGGACTCCTGCTCAACATCGAGCGCGGGGACGCGATCCTCTGCTACCGCTGCCAGTCGAAGCTCGCCGTGGAGAGCGACGACGCACCGGGACGACCGTCGACGCGGATGGAGTTCATCTGCGTCCGCTGCCTCTCGTGGGGAACGTGGAACCGGGAGATCGCCCGGGCGGGATGAATCGCGCGATTCGCTGATCCGGTGCCTCCCTGCGCCCGACCAGCGCCCGCCTTTCGGGCCGCCGAAAACGGAGGACGGCTACGCGTCGGCGGCGCGCGCGAGCTCCTGCTCGAAGGCGGCGAGCAGCTCGTCGCGGTCGCGGACGGTCTCGACGCCGGGCGGCGCTCCCTCGGGCCGCTCGGCGCTCGCGACGAACAGACCGCGTCCTCGCGTCGCGGCGAGCTCGAGCGCCGGAAAGTCGGTCAGGTCGTCTCCCGCGTAGACGATCCGCTCCGCGCCGGTCCGATCCGCCAGAAACGCGAGCACGTCGCGCTTGGTGGAGCCGGCGACCGACGCCTCCACCACCATCCGCCCGTGAATCAGCGACAGGCCGCGGGCAGCGGCCCACTCCTCGAGCTCGCGGATGAGCGGGTGGCTCTCGTCGATCCCCGCGGCGCCACGCCAGTGAACGCCGATGCCGTAGCGCTTCGGCTCGAGGCGGAGTCCCGCCGCGGAGGCACGCTGCAGCCAGTCGGGATCGGGGCGGCCCGACCACGGCTCGGTCGTCTTCACGCGGGACCCGTCGGGAGCGACGATCTCGAGCCCGTGGGAGCCGCTGTACCACGCCGGCAGCCCGCCAGCGCGCGCGCGGAGATCGTCGACGTCGCGGCCGGAGACGAGCGCCAGCTGGACGCGCTCCATCTGCGCGGCGCCGCGCAGCAGCTCGAGCGCCCGCGGATCGATCCGGACGGCGTCGGGGTCGGGATGGATCGGCGCGAGCGTCCCGTCGAAATCGCTGGCGAGCAGCAGGCGCGTCACCGGCGGGCCTGCTCCGCCGGAACCGTTCCGGTCTCGGGCACGCCGCGCTTCCAGTTGCGCTGCTTGACGCGCCAGATCTCGGCCATGTCGGAGAGCAGAGACGCGGACCAGTCGTAGATCGTGTTCCGGGTGATCGCGGCGCGCATGGCGCGCATGCGCGCGCGGCGCTCCTCCGGGTGCATCGTGTACGCCCGGAACATCGCCGCCGCGACTTCCGACGTATTGTAGGGATTCACGAGCAGCGCTCCCTCGAGCTCCTTCGCGGCTCCGGTGAAGATGCTGAGCACGAGCGCGCCGTCCTCCGCCGTCCGCGAGGCGACGTACTCCTTCGCCACCAGGTTCATCCCGTCATGAAGAGGCGTGACCACCGCGCAGTCGGCCATCGCATAGAGGCGCCGCACCTCGTCGCCCCCGCCGTGGCGGAGCTCGAACCGGATCGGCTCCCATCCGTCGCTCGCGAACTTCCGGTTGATCGCGGTGACCGCTTCCTCGAGCTCGCTGATCAGATCGCGGTAGCGCTTGATGTGGGTGCGGCTCGGTGCCGCGAGCTGAACGAACGCCACCCTGCCGTGGAGCTCGGGATGCGCCGTCAGCAGCGCGTCCATCGCCCAGACGCGCTCGAGCAGCCCCTTCGTGTAGTCCGCGCGGTCGATGCCGAGAAACACGAACGTGTCGTCGAGCCCGAGCTTCGAGCGGTGCTTCCTCCCCTGCTCCGGCGTCGCCGCCGGATAGGGCCACTCGACGCTGATCGGATACGGCTTGACGCGCGTCGTGTGCCCGCCGTATTCGACCGACATCGTCTCGAGGTCGACCCGCGCCTCCAGATAGCGCCCCACCGTGTCGAGGAAGTTCAGACAGTGATAGCGGGTGTGGAAACCGATGACGTCGGCGCCGAGCATCCCGTCGAGCAACGGCTCGGTCCAGGGGCAGATCCCGACGACTTCCTGATTGGGCCAGGGGATGTGCCAGAAGAGGCTGATGACCGAGTCGGGGGCGAGCTTGCGCAGCTCGGCCGGAAGGCGGCCGAAATGATAGTCCTGCACCAGGACGAGGCCGTGCTCGCCCGCTTCCTCGGCGGCGACCTCGGCGAAGCGGCGGTTCACCGCCTGATAGGCGTTCCAGTCGCTTTCGCGGAACGTCGGACGGGCGTGGGCGATGTGGCACAGCGGCCACAGCCCCTCGTTGGAAAAGCCGTAGTAGTAGCCCTCTTCCTCTTTCCTCGTGAGCCAGACGCGGCGGAGGACGTACTCGGGATTTTCGGGCGGGACGGCGAGGCGTCCCTTCGGATCGGAGAACTCGCGGTCGGCGTTTCCGCTGCCGTGGCCGATCCAGACGCCGCCGCAGGCGCGGAGGAGGGGCTCGACGCCGGTGACCAGGCCGCTGGCGGGACGGTTGACGATCACGCGCTCGCCTTCGCGCAGGTGGATGTAGGGCTCGCGATTGGCGATCAGGACGAGGCGGGTCTGGGGCATCCGCTCCTCGACGAGGCGGCGGAGGGAGGACGAGCCCGACTCGGCCGGGTCGAGAGCTTCGCGCTCGCGCCTGCGCTGCGCGACCGAGTCGTCGAGGGCCCGGATGAGCGAGCCGATCTCGGCGGGAAGGTCCTGGGCCGAGCGATTGCGCGTCGCGCGCCGGAGCAGGTCGGCGAGGCGCCGGCGGGCGCCGCTCCGCGCTGCGCGGGAGAGAGCCCAGAACAGCACGCCCGCGAGCGCGCTGGCGGCGAGGGCGGCGAGCAGCGCGAGCTCGGTGATGGTGCGGCCGCGGCGCGCCATGAGGCTTCGATCCTGCACGACCACGAGCGAGCGGCCGTCCGGCAGAGGATGAGCCGAGACGAACAGCTCGCTCGTGCTCAGCATCGTGTCGATCGCCGTCGCTCCCCCCACCGCCGCTCGGATGGGTGGGTCGTCGCAATCGAGCCATCCGCGGATCGCCGAGCTGCCCAGCAGGGTCTGGTTGCCGCGGCAGAGGAGCAGGCCGTGGACCCGCTCGTCGGTGGCGACGCGATCGAAGCTCTCGGTCGGATCCGATTCGGCCGCGGCGAGGTCGGGGGCGAGCAGCGTCGCCACCAGGCGCGCATGGCGCTCCAGGTCGCGCGTCTGCCAGACGCGGACGCCCCGGCCGAGCCAGAGAAAAGCGACGATCAGCAGCAGCGCCGTCGCGACCGTGAGGATCGCGAGGACGAACCGATCGTCCAGCCCCAGGGCGCGGACGCGCTCGGGCCTCTGTTCGTGAAGCGGATCGCGTTTCACGTTCCCTCCATCCCTGCGAAGAGCGCGCCACCGGACTCGACCGGGCGCGTCCTTCCGCGAAGCGGCCCGGCGATCCTACCGGACCCCGAGCCGTCGTGCACCCCGCGGGGAAACCGGCCGGAGGCGGGCGTCGGCCTCCGGTCAGAATCGCGCGATCTCGTGCACGATCGCGTCGATGATCGCGGTGGCGCGGCTCGATCCCGCCGCATGATGATTCACCACGACCGAGAAGTAGCGGACGTTCCCGCCCGATCCGGTCAGGATCCCGCTCAACGCATTCACTCCCGTCAGCGTCCCGGTCTTTCCGCGCATCGTCCGCTCGAGACCGGGGAGCCGCCGCCGCAGAGTTCCTTCCTGCTCGCCGGGAATGGCGAAGATGACCGCGTTCGCCCCGCGGCGGGGCGGGGCATCCATCCACCGGAGGAGCTTCACGATCGCGCGCGGGGTCACGAGATTGCGGACCGACAGCCCGGAGCCGTCGGCGAAGCTGAACTCGGTCGGATCGATCCCGACCTCTCCGGTCAGGAAGAGGCGCTCGATCTCCAGCGCCCGCTCGAACGAGGCGGGCTCGGGACCGCCGCCGCCGACGCGCTTGAGCATCGCATCCGCATAGAGGTTCTGGCTGGGTTTCATCACCGTGGCCAGCAGCTCCGCCAGGGGCGGAGACTCGATCAGCGCGACGCGCTCGGTCGAGCGAGACGCCGTACCGGCCCGCGGAGGATTTTCGATCGCAATCCCGTTTCCGGTCAGCAGATCGTGAATTCCCTGCGCCGCGTAGAGCGAGGCGTCCCGGATCGAGACGAGCTCGATCTCGGTCCGTTCCGCCGGCCCCTCGAGCGTCCCGGTCACGCTCACGGTGTTGGTCGCGTCGCTCGCGAGGATCAGACGCTTCCGTTCTCCGCAATCGATGTCGGCCACCGCGCGAACGAACGGCGGATCGGTCGTGATCTCCGGGCGCCCGCACTCCGGCATCCGGAAGAACACGCCGACGACGTTCTCGTTGAAGGCGAGCGCGTCGACCGGGGTCTGCCACGGGGTCCCGAGGTCTTCGAACTGCCAGGTGCCGTGGAGCACGTCGCGATCGAACGCGCTTCCGTCACCGAGGACCGAGCCGAGAACGCGCTCGATGCCCCGCGCGCGGAGCCCTTCCGGGAACGGCGCGAGCCGCACCTCCCGCACCCCCTCGTCGTACCGTCCCGCGAACGAGGGATCGCCCCATCCCTTCACGATCACGTTGCCGACGAGCACTCCTCCCCCGACCTCTCCCTCGATGAGGAGCTCGGTCGGAATCGTCGAATCGAGCGCGAAGCACGATTCGACGAGAGCCGTCGTGAAAAGCTTCCGGTTCGACGCCGGAATCATCAGGAGCGCGCCGTTCCTCGAGTAGACGACCGTGCCGTCTTCCTCCTCGACGTGGATTCCCCACAGCGCGTGGTCGAATGGAGAGAGAGCGACCTGCTCGTCGATCAGGCGGGAGAGCCGGATGCGCGGATCCGGGGCCGGCGCGGTGGCGCACGCCGCCGCGAGGAGGACGACGGCCGAAACGAGTCGAAGGTTGCGAAGGCGCATCAGGCGAAGCTCCACTGGTCGAACGATGAAGACCGCAGATTGTACCCGGCCGCCGCGACGAGCCTTTCGAACGAGAGATCGGGGAAGCGTCGCGAGAGTCGCTCGGCGATGGCGTGGGCCTTGAGATACGCGCCGTAATCGCGGGCGAGCGCATAAATCGGCTCGGCCGGCGGCCCGGGCGGCGAAGGGAAGCCGTCTCCCTCCGCGGCGGTCTCGACGGTGCGGCGGACCCTGGCGACCGCCGCGGGAGCGGCGCCGAAGGCCTCTGCCTCGAGGGCCGCGTCGAACAGAGCGAGATCGTGAAGCGCCTCGAGCGAGCCCCCCTCGCGCCAGACGCGGTCGAGGAGCGCCGCGGCGAGCGCCCGATCCTCCCCCGGCTCGTCGGCGGCGGGCTCTCGGGGAGGATCGTCCCGCCGCGCGCACCACTCGAGGACGGCGGCGCGCAGGACGGCGAACGAGGGATGGCGGTCCTGCAGGCGCGAGATCTTCCAGGCGGCGACGGTGACGAGGAAGGGATGCCCGAGGTCGCGAAGGTCGAGAGCGGCGATCTCGAACAGGTCGCGCTCGAATCCGGGCAGATCGATGCGCCCGGCGAGCCAGCGCTCGGCGGCGGAGCGGTCTCCCCGTTCGAGGGCGGCACGGATCTCCTCGAGAGTCGGCGGCTCTCCTTCGAGGGGCGGAGGCTCGAGCAGCGGCGGCTCGCTCCACGGGAGGCGGGCGTTCGCGGCGTAGACGGCGCAGGCGGTCAGCAGTTCGTGCCAGCGCGTCCCGAGCCGCTCGCGCAGCTCCCACGCGCTCGAAGCCGCGAGCAACGCGTGCTTTCCGTGCTGCGAGGGATTGTAGGCCAGCACCGCGAACCGCGAGACGGCGTGAAAGAGCTCGATCGCGCCACGCCGCCCTGCATACGCGGCGGCGGCGGCTTCGATCGCCTGCTCGTCCCGCTCGAGCATCGGGTCGTAGAGCTCGCGGAGCTCCGGATTCATCGGCCGCTCAATCGCGCGGCGGCGGTGACCCGCTCGTCGCGGTCGTCGGAGGCTGGCGCTCCACCCCGCTCGGGCTCGTCAGGATCCCCCCTTCGTTCGGTGAGCGCTCCTCGCCGACCTCGGTGGTCTGGGTCATGATCGTTCCGTCCTCGCCGGCCTCCGCCGCGGGAGGAAGTGCCGGCTCGATCGTCTCGGTCCGCGTCTCCTGCTCCGAATCACCGGCGCATCCCATCGGAAGCGCCATGGAAATCACCAGGAGCAGCAGCGTCGATTTGTTCACCTGGGTACCTCGCTGGAATCGGATCTCGCCCGATCTCGGTTTCGTACCTCGTCGTTCCGTCCGCCACGATTGCAAGAAGCCTGACAGGATCCGTCGCCCCGCCCCGCCGAATCGCCGCCGGCAGCGACGGTCCGCCCGAAGGGCATAGAATCACACGCCATGACGCAACCCAGACGCATCGGGATCTTCGGCTGGGGCCTGGTGGCTCCCCGTTCCCGCAACATCGAAGCGTTCGAGCAGAACCTCGAGCACCCCGACTCCTGGCTCACTCCCTTCCGGGAGTTCGGGCCGAGCAACTTCCTCGTCGGTTATCCGGAGTTCGACTTCGAAGACTACCACGACTGGTTCGACCGGCGATTTCCTCCATCGCGATTCGCGCAGCTCGACGAAAAGATGGGTCCGATGGCGAAGTACGCCATCGGCGCCTTCATCCAGTCCCTCGGGCAGAATCCGGGCATGGAGGAGGTTCTCCAGTCGCTCGGGATCCGCGCCCACGTGTACGTCGGGACGGGGCTGGGTGATCTTTCGGTCGTGCACGAAGAGTCGGTCGCGTACCAGAAAGCGCAGAACCGGTGGAACGAGTTCTGGGCGGCGCCGGAGCGATGCGAGGCCCTGCGCCGGCACGTCGACGGCGAGACCGATCCCGCCGCGCCTCCCGACCCCTCGGGGTTCGCGATCGGAACCGAGGAGTGGGTCGACGCCAAGCACGAGTGGGAGTCGTTCTGGGCGCCGCGGAGCGACGGGCTCGCACGCTATCTGGCCGAGGCCCGGGCGATCCAGTCCGAGCCCGTCCCCCCCTCGTCCGGCTCGGCGAAGCTCGGCAACATCCGCGAAAAGCTCAAGCGCATCAAGGCGCTCAACCGGAAGTGGGGCGCTCCCGCGGAGCCGTGGTCGTCGGTCTCGGCGAACCTGCTCTGGAACATCCCGAACATCGCGGCTTCGCAGATCTCGATCGTCGGGCGGATCACCGGCCCGGCGATCGCGCCGGTGGCGGCGTGCGCATCGTTCGGCATCGCGATCCGGATGGCGATGGACTCGATCCGGCTCGGCGAGGCGGATGCCTGCGTCATCGGCATGACCGACCCCCCTCCCCATCCTCTGTCGCTCTCCGCGTTCTACAACGCGAACGTCCTCACCTCCGACGCCGACGTCTCCCGCCCGATGACGGGGCTGAAGGGGACGCACGTGGCGGGAGGAAGCTGCATATGGATCATCGGAGACGCCGAGAAGATGATCGCGCGCGGATTCCGTCCTCTCGGCATGGAGCTCATCGCCGTCGGCACTTCCTCCGATGCGCACCACATCATCACTCCCTCGCGCGAGGGTCCCCAGGCCGCGATCCGCTACGCCCTCCGCGATCTCGACCCCTCCGCCATCGCGACCTGGGACATGCACGCCACCGCCACTCCCGGCGATGCCACTGAGATCCAGCACGCCCTCGAGATGCTCCACGCCGAGGTCGTCTTCAGCGCCCGCAAGGGGACCTTCGGCCACGGCATGTCGGTCGGAGGGGGATGGGAGCTCACCGCCCAGCACCTCGGCTACATGCGCGGTCACCTCTACCCCGCTCCCCTGACCGAGGGCGACCTGCACGCCGACGTGAAGATCCACAACGCTCGCTTCGTGCAGCGGGAAGGCCTCCCCGCTCCCGCCGGCTACTCCGGAAAGCTCAGCATGGGCATCGGAGGGATCAACTCCTGCGTGATCAGCCGTCCGTGGGAGAAGTCGGAGCCCGTTAGTGGACTGTAAAGACAGAATCAGTAGCACCTGGCTTGGTCTCGACGCCGTGAGCTTCGTTGCGGCTCCTCAGCATAGTCCCGCTATGCCTGCGTCGCCGAGCCTCGCCCACGCCGCCGATACCGGCGCCATCTACTACTGATTCTGTCGTTACAGTCCACTAGTGGACTGTAACGCCGCGCGGGCTGCGCAGGCGCGAGACGCGGGAACCACGCTGCCTCAGGAGTCGAAAGTCGCCTTCCAGGCGGGGTGGCGGCGGATGAGCGCGAGCGAGCGGTCGAGCAGCGCCCGGTTCTCGTCGCGGTTGAGCCAGGTCGAGCGTCCCGAGGGGTGCGGCAGGACGATCACCTCGAAGCGGCGGCCGGCGCGCGTCGCCTGATGCTTCTTCCCGACCAGGCGTGCGAGCGAAGAGTCGCCGAGGAGCAGATCCGCCGCGAGAGCTCCGACGCCGATCACGAGGTCGGGCCGCAGGATCACGATCTCCCGGTCGAGGTGGAGGCCGCACCTCGCGACCTCCTCCTTCGACGGAACGCGATCGCCGCCCTGCGGGCTGCGCCCCGGAAAGCAGCGGATGGCCGCGGCGATGTAGACGCGATCTCGAAACCGCGATTCGGTCACGCCGATGGCGTCGAACCAGGAGAAGAGTCTCCGGCCGGCAGTCCAGGCGAACGGCTTCCGCTCGTCGTTTTCGCGCGGGCCGGGCGCCTGCCCAACCAGAAGGATGCGCGCGCCGCGGACCGCTCCGGTGACGGGAGCTCCCGCGACTCCGGGACAGGCGCGGCAGGCGAAGAGCTGCTCGAGATGCCCCGCGAAAGCGTCGTGGCGCCGCACAGCGGTCGGGTCGGATCTCATTCGATCGGGGGAACCGCGCGGGCGCGTCCGTCCTTCCATGGAGGGGCGCGGGCGGCGGCCACCCACCGGGGCGGGCGGGCGCTGCGCGCGCGAGGCTTCGGGCGGTTCCTGTTAAGATTCCTCATGATGCGCCCGATCGCCCTTGCTCTGCTCGGTCTCCTTGCCGCAGCGCCGCTTCTCGCCTGGACCGCGGACGCGGAGGTCCGCATCGCGAAGAAAGCCGCTTCGCTCGCTCCTCCCGATCTGCGGATGCTGATCCTGAAATACGAGGCGGAGTACCTCGCCGGCGTCCGCGACGCGTCGGCCGAGGAGCGCGACGCGGAGCGGCACCGGGAGCGGACGGCCGGCGGGCCGTTCCGCCGGGAGATCGATGAGCAGGTCTCGCGGGCGGTCCAGACCGTGCGCCGGCGCGATCCGATGAGCGAGCTCGTCTACCAGCTCGGCACGATCAGCCATCTGGTCGCCGACGCCAACAACCCGCTGCGAGTCGGCCCCTCCTCCCTGGCGCCCGTCGAGCGCGACTACGAGGCCTACTTCGCCGGAAACCTCCGGAAGTTCCCGACAGTCTTCTACGGTCTTCGCGACGGATTCGACGTCTCCGGGGTCATCGGCGCGGCGTTCGAGCGGAGCCGCCGGTTCAACGCCCTGCTCGAGCAGGAATACCATCGGGAGGGGCGGCGGAGGAGCTCGGCCGAGTTCGACGACCGCTCCACGGCGTTCGGCATCGCTTCGGTCTCGTACTCCCGCGCGGTCTCCGACACGGTGAACGTCTTCTTCTACGTCTGGAAGGAAGCCGGGGGGGACGTTCGCACGGCCGAGATCCTGAGGAGAGGGAACCTCCTGCTCAACGAGAATGTCCGATAAGCGCGCGATCCTCTCGGTCTGGGACAAGAGCGGGATCGTCGAGCTCGCGCAGTTTCTGGTCGAGCGCGGGTTCGAGATTCTCTCCACGGGTGGCACGGCCGCCGAGCTTGCGGGGGCCGGAGTGCCGGTCGTTTCGGTGTCGGACTGGACCGGCGCCGAAGAGATCCTGGGCGGGCGGGTCAAGACGCTGCATCCGAAAGTGTTCGCCGGAATCCTGCTCGACCGCTCCGTCTGGGAGCACCAGCGCGACGCCGACCTCTATCGGATCGGCGCGATCGATCTGGTGGTGGTCAACCTCTATCCCTTCGAGCAGACCGTCGCTCGCGAAGGCGTCACCCTCGAGCAGGCGATCGAGCGGATCGACGTCGGCGGTCCCTCGATGCTTCGCGCCGCGGCCAAGAATCACGCCCGGGTCGTTCCGCTGTGCGACCCCTCTCTGTATCGCCCGTTCATGGAGGAGATGGAGCAGGGAGGAGGCTCGGTCTCGGACGAGTTCCGGCGGCGGGCGGCCGTCGAGGTCTTCCGGCGGACCGCGGCGTACGACCGCGCGATCGCCGCGTGGCTCGATCGGCGGGGACCCGAATCGCACGACGAGCCGCTCGGCGAGGCTTTCGAGCTGCGCCTGGTCAAGGCACAGGACCTCCGATACGGCGAGAACCCGCAGCAGAAGGCGGGGTTCTACGTCAGGGAAGGCGCCGCTCCCCGCTTCCGGCAGCTCCACGGCAAGGAGCTCTCGTACAACAATCTTCTCGATCTCGATGCGGCGTGGACGCTCGTCAGCGCCTTCGGAGAGCCGGCCTGCACGATCGTCAAGCACACGAATCCGTGCGGCACCGCGGTCTCGTCGAGCGCGTCGGCGGCGGTCGCGGCCGCCATCGCGGCCGACTCGATCTCGGCGTTCGGCGGCATTCTCGGGCTCAACCGAGAGCTCGATGCGGCCTCCGCCGAGGCGATCGGATCGCTCTTCCTCGAGGTCGTCATCGCGCCGTCGTTCGCGGCGGACGCCCTCGAGCGGCTGAAATCGAAGAAGAATCTCCGCCTCCTGACGGGCGAGCCGCCCGGCGAGAGCGTGTTGCTACGGACCGCCGCCGGCGGACTGCTCGCGCAGACTCCCGACACGATCGGTCCCCCGGACGCCTGGAAGGTCGTGACTCGGCGCAGTCCGACCGAGGAGGAAGTACGCGCCCTCGAGCTGAACTGGATCGTCTGCGCGCACGTCAAATCGAATGCGATCGTGATCGGTACCGCCGCCCAAACGGTCGGGATCGGTGCGGGTCAGATGAGCCGCGTCGATGCGGCGAAGATCGCGGTCTCGAAGGCGACCGCGCTGACCGGCGGCTGCGTGGCCGCCTCCGATGCATTTTTCCCCTTCCGGGACGGACTCGACCTCCTCGCCGACGCCGGCATCACGGCGGTCGTCCAGCCCGGCGGCTCCGTGCGCGACGAGGAGATCGTCGCGGCGGCGGACGAGCGCGGCCTCGCCATGCTGTTCACCGGCGAGCGCCACTTCCGGCACTGAGGCCCGGCGTGAAGGCGACTCCGCGAGAGATCCGGCTCATCGTCTCCGACCTCGACGGGGTCTGGACGGACGGAAAGATCATCTACTCCGGCGACGCACGCGAGATCAAGGAATTCAACGTCAGGGACGGCCTCGGCGTGAAGCTGGCGCAGGCCGCCGGAATCGAAGTCGCCGTGCTGACGAGCCGCCGATCGAAGGCGGTCGAGCGGCGATGCCGCGAGCTCGGAATCCACCGCGTGGTCCAGGGAGCCGCCGACAAGACGGCGGAGATGAAGCAGATGGCGAAGGAGGCGGAGCTTCCCCTCGCGGCGGTGCTGTACGTGGGGGACGACCTGCCGGATCTCGGACCGATGCACGCGGCGGGGCTGAGCGCCGCGCCGGCCGATGCGGCTCCGGAGGTGGTCGAGCTCGCCGACTGGAAGCTCGCGGCGGCCGGGGGGAGAGGGGCGGTGCGCGAGCTGATCGAGCGGCTCCTCCGGGAGCGCGGCGAATGGGCGTCCGTGCTCGAGCGATTTCATGGCTCGAAGATCGAGGTTACGGGAGTTTAGGAGCTCGCTGCTCGCGAGCGCGCTGCGCGCCGTGGGGGCCGTGGGGAGGCGGATCTCGCTCGCGCGCGCCCGCCGGTGGGGCGCGCGCGTCGGACGGCTCGCCTGGAGGGTCGTCCCGCGGGAGAGGCGCAAGGCGCTCCGGAGCCTCGCTCTCGCGTTTCCCGATCGCCCCGAGGCCGAGCGCGAAGCGATCGCCCGCGCCATGTTCGCGCATCTCGGCATCTCCCTGTTCGAGATCGCCTGGCTGCCCAACCTCACCCCACGCCTGCTCGAAGCGACCACCCGCTTCGAGGGGCTCGAGCATCTGCGCGGCGCCGCCGAGTCGGGACGCGGCGTCGTCCTGTTCACCGGCCACTGCGGCAACTGGGAGTGGATGGCTGCCGCCATCGCCCTCGCCGGCTTCCGCATGAACGTGATCGCGCGAGATCTCGACGTCGATCGCATCAACGACTTCGTCGTTGCGTCCCGCGCGCAATTCGGAGTCGACACGATCGGCCGCGGCAGCTCCGCCTCCGCACGCGACATCCTGCGCACGCTCCGCAGCGGCGCCATCCTCGGAGTGCTCATCGATCAGAACATCCGCGCCGAGAGCATCCCGGTCGAGTTCTTCGGCATTCCCGCCTCCACTCCGATCGGACCCGCGCGGCTCGCGATCCGCTCCGGGGCTCTCGCCATCGCCGGCTTCATCGAGCGCGAGCCCGGCGGCACCCTCGTCGTCCGTTTCCAGCGTCCGATCGACACCTCGCCGTCGACCGACCCGGCCGGGCTCACGGCGCAGATGACCCGCGCGATCGAAGCGCAGATCCGCCGGGTCCCGGCGCAGTGGGTCTGGATGCATCAGCGCTGGAAGGAACGAACGCGGAGGTGATCCGGCCGCCCTCATCACCGCCGGAACAGGTTCCTCAGGATGAACAGCGCGTTGGCGGGGCGCTCGGCGAGCCGCCGCATGAGGTAGGGGTACCACTCGCGTCCGAACGGTACGTACACGCGCATTCGCCATCCGTCGCGCACCAGACTCTGCTGAAGGTCGCGGCGGATGCCGTGGAGCATCTGGAACTCGAACGCCCGGGGAGGGATCTTCTCCGCCGTGGCGAAGCGGATCGTCTCGTCGATCATGTCGGGGTCGTGCGTGGCGATTCCGTGATGGATCCCGCTCCTGAGCAGGATCTCCATCGCGCGGACGAAGCTCGCATCGACTTCGCTCATCGCCTGGTACGCGATGCTCGCGGGCTCCTTGTAGGCGCCCTTGCAGAGACGGATCCGGATCCCCTCGGCGCACAGCACTTCCGCGTCCGTTTCGGTCCTGTGGAGATACGCCTGCAGGACCGCGCCGATGCGGCCGCCGTTGCCCGGCTCGCGGTGGATCTCGCGGACCAGATCGAGGGTCTTCTGCGTGTAGGCGCTTCCCTCCATGTCGATGCGGACGAACGAGTCGGTGCGCGCGGCATGGGCCACGAGCTGCTCGACGATCGAGCGGGCGAGCGTCGGATCGACGTCGAGGCCCATGTGCGTGAGCTTGACGCTGACGTTCGCATCGAGCCCGCGCCGGTGAATCTGGTCGAGCAGTTCGTGATAGAGCGCGGCGCTCTCGTGCGCCTCGGCAGCATCGGTCACGTTCTCGCCCAGGTTGTCGATCGTGACCGACATGCCGGCGGCATTCAGCTCCGCGGTCGCTGCGAGCGCGTCCTCGACCTCCATCCCGGCGACGAACCGTCGGGACAGTCTGCGTCCGACCCGCGAGCGCTCCGCGAGCGCGCGAAGCCAGCGGCTCTCCGAAAGAGCGATGAAGAACGCTCGGAACATGCGAGTCCCTCGATCCGGCTCGCAGGCACCGGGCCGGCGCTCGGCCGGACGAAGGGGGCCGCACCGGGCGCGCGAGTTTTACCATAAGCGGAGGCGGGCGTTGCAGGACGAGTGGACTGTAACGACAGAATCAGTAGCAGATGGCGCCGGCATCGGCGGCGTGAGCGAGGCGCGGCGACGCAGGCATAGCGGGACTATGCTGAGGAGCCGCAACGAAGCTCACGGCGTCGAGACCAAGCCAGGTGCTACTGATTCCGTCGTTACATTCCACTAGGTTCCGTGCGAGTGATACGATTCCCGGCCATGAGCTCGACGCGGCGGGATTTTCTGATCCGTTCGGGACTCGCTCTGTCGGTCGCGGCGGTCGGCCCGGTCGGTCTTCGGGGATCGGAAGCTGCCGCGGTCGCCCCCCGCGCTCCGGCGGCGGAGCCGGGATGGATCGCCGGCGATCCCTACACGGCGAGCGCGTGCCCGGGAGGGCTGGGAGGGCGCTCGTTCGACGCCGCGCGCGAGCAGGCGCTCCGCTTCCGCATGCCGGACCGCGAGCGCGACCGAATCCTTCTCGGACTGGAGATCTGACATGCGCGAGATGCTGCGCCGGGCGCTCGACTCGGCCGAAAAGAGCGGCGCGAACTATGCCGACGTCCGGATCAACCGCTACCTCCGCCAGTCGATCTCCACGCGCGAGCAGCGCGTGATGAACGTGGCGAACTCCGAGTCGTTCGGCGTCGGAATCCGGGTGCTCGTCGACGGCACCTGGGGCTTCGCCGCCTCGAGGCGCGTCGAGCCCGGCGAGATCGATCGCATCGCGGCGCTCGCCGTCACCCTCGCGAAGGCGAACCGCCGCGCCCAGGCCAGCCCCGTCGTCCTCGCCCCCGTCGCCGCCTTCAAGGACACCTGGCAGACCCCCACCACCAAGGATCCCTTCCGCATCCCCGTCGAGCGGAAGATCGACCTGCTCCTCGCCATCAACCAGGCCGCGCTCAAGGTGAAGGGGGCCGCTTTCTGCAGCTCCTCGATGAACTTCGTCCGCGAAGAGAAGCTCTTCGCCTCGACCGAGGGCTCCGAGATCGAGCAGATCGTCATCCGCGAGATGCCGTCGTTCACCGTCACGGCGGTCGACAAGGCCGCCGGAAAGTTCAAGACCCGCAACTCCCTCGCCGAGCCGGTCGGGACGGGCTACGAGTGGATCGAAAGCTACCCCTGGATCGAGGAGGCGGAGCAGGCCGCCGAGCAGGCGGTCATGAAGCTGAGCGCGAAGAGCGTCGAGCCGGGGAAGTACGACCTCATCCTCGCCCCCTCCAACCTCTGGCTCACCATCCACGAGTCGGTCGGCCATCCGACCGAGCTCGATCGCGCCCTCGGCTACGAGGCGAACTACGCGGGGACCTCGTTCCTCACCGTCGACAAGCTCGGCAAGTTCAAGTTCGGCTCCGACATCGTGAACTTCTACGCCGACCGCACCGAGCCGCTGGGGCTCGCCACCTGCGGTTACGACGACGACGGCGTGCCGACCTCGCGATGGGACATCGTCCGCGACGGCGTGTTCGTCGACTACCAGACCACGCGCGAGCAGGCCGCCTGGATCGGCCAGAAAGCCTCCCACGGCTGCTGCTACGCCGATTCGTGGGGCTCGGTGCCGTTCCAGCGGATGCCGAACCTCTCGCTCGCGCCGGGAAAGGAGAAGCTGACGCTCGCGGAGCTGATCGCCGACACGAAGAAGGGAATTCTCGGCGAGGGGCGCGCCTCCTACTCGATCGATCAGCAGCGTTACAACTTCCAGTTCTCGGCGCAGCTCTTCCGGGAGATCCGCGACGGCAAGGTCGTCGGGCTGGTCGAGGATGCGGCGTATCAGGCCATCACGCCCGAGTTCTGGAGCTCCTGCGACCGGATCTGCTCGGAGGGATGGGCGCTCGGCGGCTCGTTCTTCGACGGCAAGGGAGAGCCGGGCCAGATCAACGCCGTGTCGCACGGATGCGCGCCCGCCCGGTTCCGCAACGTGAACGTCATCAATACCGCGAGGAGCGTCGGATGAGCGCGACCCGGGAAGAAACGAAGGCGATCGTCGAGCGCGCCCTCGCCCTCTCGAAGGCCGACGGAGCGCAGGTGTCGGTCGAGGCGAGCCGCGAGGCGAATCTCCGCTACGCCCACAACGAGGTCTCGACCTCGGGCGATACCTCGAACCTCGTCGTCACGGTCCGCTCGATCTTCGGCAAGCGGTCGGGGGCATCGTCGATCAACCAGATCGACGACGAGAGCCTCGAGCGCGCGGTGAGGAGATCGGAGGAGACGGCCCGTTTCGCGCCGGAGGATCCGGAGGCGATGCCGCTGCCGGGCGCGCAGGAGTACGCGGTGCGCGACGTCTACGACGAGGCGACGGTCGACGCCGATCCGGGGCTTCGGGCCGAGGTGGCGGCGAAGGCGATCGCGCTCGGCAAGAAGCGCAACCTCGAGATGGCCGGCTTCTTCACGAACGCCGGCTACGGCTCGGCCCTCGGAAATTCGAACGGTCTGTTCGCGTTCGATCGCCGGACGCTCGTGACCTTCTCGAACACGGCGAGGACGCCGGGCGGGTCGGGATGGGCGGGGACGAACAGCGACACGCTCGCGCAGATGAACGCGCCGGCTCTGGTCGAGACGGCGGCGCGGAAGGCCGAGCTCTCCCGCAACGCGCGGGCGATGGAGCCCGGGACCTACACGGTCATCCTCGAGCCGAGCGCGGTCGCCGATCTCATCAGCTACCTCGCCTTCCAGCTCAACGCCCGCTCGGCCGACGAGGGACGGACGTTCTTCGCGAAGAAGGGAGGGGGAAACCGGATCGGGGAGAAGGTCGTCTCGGAGAAGGTGACGATCCGGACCGATCCGGCCGATCCGCGCGCGCCGGGATCGGTCTTTGCGAACGACGGCCTCCCGACGCGGAAGATGCCGCTGATCGAGAACGGCGTGCTCCGGAACCTCTCCTATTCGCGATTCTGGGCGCAGAAGATGGAGGCCGAGCCGACGCCGACCCCGCAGAACCTCATCATGGAGGGAGGGAGCGGATCGCTCGCCGATCTGATCCGCGACACGAAAGATGCGATCCTGGTGACGCGGCTCTGGTACATCCGCTTCCTCGATCCGCAGACGATCCTGCTGACCGGCCTCACGCGCGACGGAGTCTTCAAGGTGACCGGAGGAAGGATCCGGCACGCGGTGAAGAACTTCCGCTGGAACGACTCGCCGGTCTCGGTGCTCTCCGGCATCGAGGCGATGAGCCGCGAAGTGCGGGCGCGCGGATCGGAGTCGGAGGACTTCTCGGTGATCTGTCCGGCGATCCGGACGAAGTTCCACTTTTCGAGTCCGAGCGACGCCGTGTAGCGCCCTGGGCCGGGGAATCCTGTGGCCGGGGGCCATGTGGCCGGGGATTTCATCCCCGGCGGGTGGGCGGTCGCGGGCCGCCCTCGCGCCGTGGGAAACTCGCAGTTCACGTTCGTCGCCGAACCACCGCCCGCCGGGGATGAAATCCCCGGCCACAGGGGGATGAAATCCCCGGCCACAGGGCTTCGCTTCAGGAACAACGCGGCTTCGAGAAGCGTTATCTGGAGTGCACGAGATCCTCTCGATGCATCGGATCATCCGGGCTGAGCCGGGTCCTCTGGTTCCACCTCTCAGCGTCGCGATCCGGCGATCCTCCAGCCCGCTCGCGCGGAAAGGATTCGAAATGCTCCCCTGGTTGATCGCCGGCCTGGTCGTCGTCTCTCTGCTCGCCTTGAAGGTCCTGCGCGACGCGATGATCGACGACAAGAGCCGCCGCCGGGTTCCTTCCCGCAGGTTCTGACGCGCGCGCGAGGCCCGACCGGGCGTTCGTCCCTCTTGCCACCCGACGATCCGACCGCGGAAGCGGCGGGTGCGGAGCCGAAATCTCATCCCCTCTCACGATAAATGGTATTGGTAATCAATGACTATAAATGATATCGACGCTGACCGGTATCGTACGAATGAATCATTCGGGGCGCGACCGCCCCGGAGTCGCGCCCCCCTCCCGACCGTCCGCATCCGGACACCGGCGTACCGCGTGCGGAGCCGCTCCGACCGGCCGCACGCCGTAACCTGCTGAGCCGGCGGCGACGCGCCGATGGCGCACGCCCTGCTGATGCCCGCTCCCGTGCGCCAGCTTCTCCACGACCTCCGCTTCGGTCTCCGCTCGCTTCGCCGCCGCCCCGGGTTCGCTCTCGCCGCCATCGTCACCCTCGCCCTGGGCATCGGCGCGAACGCGGCCATCTTCAGCCTCGTCAGCGCGGCACTGGTTCGACCTCTCCCCTTCCGCGACGCCGGGCGCATCGTCTCGATCGGATCCAACTGGACCGGATTCGAGCACTCCTCGGTCTCGATCCCGGAGTATCTCGACTACCGCGACCGAGCGCGATCGTTCGAGTCGATCGCGGTCTATCGCGAGACGAGCATCAACCTGACCGCCGGGACAGGTGAGCCGGAGCATGCGCGCATCGCCCTGACGACGGCGAGCTTCTTCGACGGCATCGGCGTCAGTCCCGCCGTCGGCCGTTCCTTCACGGTGGAAGAGGACCGCCCCGGCGGTCCCGGGGTCGTCCTGCTCGGATGGAGTCTCTGGCAGAGGCGATTCGGCGGCGACCGGGCGGCGGTCGGCCGGACGATCTCGATCGAGGGTGAGCCGGCGACGATCGTCGGGGTGATGCCGCGCGGGTTCCGGTTTCCTTCCGAGAGTGAGCTGTGGGCTCCGCTGCGGATCAATCCGGCGGAGCCGGGCAACCGAGGAGCGCACAACCGGGGGGTGATCGCGCGCCTGCGGGCCGGCGTCGGGCTCGAGACCGCACGGAGCGAGATGAGCGCTCTCGGCGCGGCGCTCCAGGCCGAGCATCCCGACAACTATCCTGCCGGGAGCGGGTGGGGCGTGAGCGTGAGATCGCTCCGCGAGATCCTGGTCGGCGAGGTGCGGCGGCCGCTTCTCGTGCTGATGGGGGCGGTGACGCTGGTCCTGCTGCTCGCGTGCGCGAACGTGGCGAGCCTGATGCTGGGACAGGCGGCGCGCCGCGGCGGAGAGATGGCGACTCGCGCCGCCCTCGGCGCCGGCCCGGGGCGGCTCGCGCGCCAGATCCTCGGCGAGAGCCTTCTGATCGGCGTCGCCGGAGGGGTGCTCGGCTGCGTTCTCGCCCGCGGGCTCGTTCCGCTGCTGGTCGCGATCTCACCCGAGCCGATCCGAACGCTCGACGGCGTGAGCGTCGATCTGCGCGTGCTGGCGTTCGCGTTCGTGGCGTCGATCTTCGCCGCGATGCTGTTCGGCCTGCCGACGGCGCTTCGAGTCCCCGTCGCCGCACCCGGTCGCGAGGTGGGCGGCGCGAGGGTGACCCGATCGTTCGGAGCGCGCGAGATCCTGGTCGCGCTCGAGGTCGCGCTCGCGTTCGTGCTGCTGATCGGGGCGGGGCTGCTGGGACGGACGCTGGTCAATCTGCTCTCGGTCGAGGCCGGCCTCGATCCACGCGGCGTCGCGACTGGCCGGATCAGCCTCTCGCGTGAGGCGCATCCGACCAGCGCCGATCTGATCCGCGCTCACGGGCGGGTCGTCGAGATCCTCGGGGGAGCGGCCGGGATCGCCGCGGCCGGCTCGGTGTCGATCCTGCCGCTGAGCGGATCGGACACCGATTACGGATTCGGCGTCGAGAACCGGATTCCGGCTACGGAGGGACTCGAGCCGTTCGAGCAGGCGCGCATCGTCGCGGGCGATTACTTCGGCGCGCTGCGGATTCCCCTGCTGCGCGGCCGGAGCTTCGAGCCGGCGGACGGCGAAGAGTCGCCGCCGGTGGTGATGGTCAGCGCCTCGTTCGCGTCGAAGTACTGGCCGGGGGAAGAGGCGATCGGAAAGCGGATCAAGCTCTGGGGTGCGGACGCCGAAGGACCGTGGCGGACGGTGGTGGGGATCGTCGGGGACGTGAGGCACTTCGGTCTCGGCAGAGAGGCGACGCCGATCCTCTACTTCCCGCTCGCGCAACTGCCGCAGCGCTCGATGACACTCGTGGCGCGCTCCCCGGCGGGCGTCGCCGTCGCGGCGGGAGCGATCCGCGAGGCGGTGCGGGAGCTCGATCCCGGGCAGGCGATCCATGCGCTCCAGCCGATGGAAGAGATCGTTCGCACCTCGGTCGCTTCCGAGCGGCTGAGCCTCGGGCTCATCGCGGCCTTCTCGACGATCGCGCTGCTGCTCGCCGCCGTCGGCATCTACGGCGTGCTCTCGTTCCTGGTGGGTCAGAGGACGCGGGAGATCGGGATTCGCGTCGCGGTCGGAGCGACTCCCGCGGCGATTCTCGGCGGGGTCCTCGCGCGCGGGGTCCGCTTCACCGCCCTCGGCCTGCTCGCCGGCACCGCCGGCGCTCTCGCCCTGACCCGTTTCCTCGAGGGGCTCCTCTTCGAGGTCGAAGCTCTCGACGCTTCGACGTTCGTTCTGGTCGCCCTCGGGGTTCTGGCCGTCGCTCTGGTCGCATGCCTCGTCCCTGCGCGTCGTGCGACGCGTCTCGATCCGGCGCGTGCGCTGCGGCGGGATTAAGGCGGCCGCCCGGGCATCGCGACGACTCAGTCCGGTGGTGGCGTGCGCAGACGGTTTGCGTGGAGCGTGGGGAGCGGGATGTGGCATGTTGACGCGGGTTGGGCGGTAGCGGAGGCGCACACAACCACCGGCTACCCTCTGCGTCGCCTCCGGCGACGGGGACCCGATGATGTGCACGCCGGAGGCGAGCCATGCACGCACACCGCGACGACCGGCACGCATGACGCGACGCCCGCGACGACGTGCACGCCGGAGGCGTGCGATAGGGTAGCCGGTGGTTGCGCGCGCCGCGACGACCGCCCGCACCACGCGGCACGTGCCGCCGGCCGAGCCGTCACGATCCCGCCCGGCTCGTCTGCGCGCGCCACCACCGGACCGGAGGTCAATTCAATGCGCGCACCCCGGAGGGGTGCTGGAGGGGAAACGGACCGTGAGCGCTGGTTTCCGGCACCCCTCCGGGGTGCGGGCGTGAATGAAAGGACGGATTTCATTTGGGCGCTCCGGGTCCGGTGGTGGCGTGCGCCGCGGAAGCCTCCCGCCCCGCCCCGCCGGTGTCGCGTCCCCGGCCGAACGATCTACGGCGACCCGTCTGCGCGCCACCACCGGACCGCGCCGGCCGCGACCCATCACGCTTCCGGATCGGAGCCGCGGCTTCGACGATCGTTCTTCACCAGCGCGTCGTGAATCGTCCGAAGTAACTGTTCGGCGGTGAAGGGCTTCACGAGCGTGTCGACGCCGAGCTTCTCCATTCTCGTCGAGTACGCGGTCGAGGCGTGACCGGTCATGGCGACGACGCGTACGGCGGGGTTGATCCGGCTGAGAGCCGCGATCAGGGCCGGACCGTCGAGGACGGGCATGGCGATGTCGGTCAGCACGAGCGCGATCTCGGCGTGGCGGCGGGAGTAGATCCCGATCGCCCGGGCACCGTCCTCGGCGGACACGACCTGGTAACCGAAGGTCTCGAGCGCCTGCCTGGTGATGCTGACGACCGAGGCTTCGTCATCGACGACCAGGATCAGTTCGCCCTTTCCCTCCGGCTGGCGTTCGGCAGGAGCCTCCGCGATCGCTTCGGCCCCGGCGACCCGTGCGGGAAAATAGATCTCGAAGGTGCTCCCCTCGCCGAGCGTGCTGGAAACGCCGATGAATCCACCGTGGCTGCTGACGATTCCCTGCACGGTGGCGAGCCCGAGTCCGGTGCCCTTTCCGATCTCCTTGGTCGTGAAGAAGGGATCGAAGATCCGTTCGATGATCTCCGTCGGCATTCCTTCGCCGGTATCGGAGACCCTCAGGAGGACGTGAGGTCCGCCTGCAGGCGCTCCGTGCAGCACGGCGGTCTGGTCGGTGATCTCGACGTTCGAGGCCGAGACGGCGATCTGGCCGCCGTGCGGCATGGCGTCGCGCGAGTTCACGCAGAGGTTCAGCAGGACCTGGATGAGCTGGGTCTGGTCGCCGGTGATCGGCCGAAGATCGTCGGGGACGGAGACTTCGAAGGTGACGTCCTTCGGAAAGGTGCTGTTCGCGATGGACTCGACTTCGCGCACGACGTCGGCGAGTCGCACCGCTTCGCGCGAGCTCTCGCCTCCACGCACGAAGAGCATCACCTGCCTGGCGAGGTCTCGGCCGCGCGTGACGGCGCGCTCGATGTTGTCGAGCGCCTTGCGGCTCCGCTCGTCCGGCTCGAGCCGCCTGACGACCGTCACGCCCATGAGGATCGGCATCAGGACGTTGTTGAGGTCGTGCGCGATCCCTGCAGCCAGAGTTCCGAGGCTTTCGACTCGCTGGGTCCTGAACAACTGATTCTCCATCCTCCTGCGCTCGGTGACGTCCTCGGCGATGCTCGCCGTGCCGATGACTTCCCCGGACGTCGAGCGGAGCAGCGTGTTGTTCCACTGGAGCAGCCGCTTCCCGCCCGAGCGGGTGAGGATATCGTTCGCGTGATGCGACATCTCCGGACTGTCGGCGAGCAGGGACGCGAAAACCTTTCGCATCTCCTCGACCTCGTCGGGCGGAATGAAGAGCTCGAACCAGTCGCGGCCGAGCACTTCGTCGCGTGTCCATCCGGTGAGGCGCAGGAGGAAGTCGTTGCAGTACGTGATGCGTCCTTCCCGGTCGAGCATCATGGCGACGAGCTCGAGGTTGTTGAGCATCTCCTGGAACCGGCGCTCGCTCTCGTGCAGCTCGTCCTCGACCTGCCGGCGCTTCGTGACGTCGGTCCAGACGCCGACGATCTCCGCCGGCCGCCCCTCGCGATCGCGCACCAGCCGGCGGTTGTCGTCGATCCACCGATATCCTTCCTGCTTGTGATGCATGCGGTACTCCGTACGGCTCGATCCCCTCTCGAGCGTCTCCGCGACGCTCGCCTCGGCCCGCTCGCGATCCTCCGAATGGAGCTGTCCACGCCACCACTCCCAACTGAGCGTCTCTCTGACCTCGAACCCGAGCAGCCGGGTGATGTTCTCGCTCACCAGCCTCGGAACGATCGTCTCTCCATCGACCTTCAGAGCGTAGAGAACGGCGGGACTGTGCTCGAGGACCTGCCGGAGCTGTTCGTGCGCCTGGCGGAGCTGCTCCTCCGCCAGCCTCCGTTCCGTGACGTCGTGCAGCACGCCGACGAAGTGGGTGATGGAGCCGTCGCCGCCGCGCACGGGGGTCACCGTGTGGACGTCGTAGACGATGGTGCCGTCCTTGCGGCGATTCGCGAATTCGCTTCGCCAGGTCCGGCCCCCGAGGATCGACTCCCAGAATGCGCGGTAGAACGCGTCGCTGTGCACGCCCGACTTGAGAATGCGCGGCGTTTTGCCGATCGCTTCCTCGGCCGTGTATCCCGTGTTCGTGGTGAACGCCCGGTTGACCCAGAGGATCACGCCGTCGCGATCCGTGATGAGGATCGCGTCCGCCGCCGTCTCGAGGGCGGTCGTCCGGAGGGTGAGCTGGCTCACCGCTTCGATCAGCTCGATGTTCTTCTTCTCCAGCTTGGCGACGAGCCGGTCGCTGTACTGCTCGAGCACGTCGGCGGACTCGAAGACCGCGACCGGCTCGCGGCGAGGGCGGGCCAGCGACTCACGAATGGCGCGCATGATGTCGGCCGTCGATGCCGGCTTGCGAAGGTAATCGTCCGCTCCGAGATCGCGGCTGAGCTTCTCGTCCGACGGGGAGACGTAGCTGGCGGTGTAGATGATGAACGGAAGCTGGCGGAAGCGCTCGCTCCGCCGCACTTCGTAGCAGAGACGGTACCCGTCCATCACCGGCATGAGGATGTCGGAGATCACGAGGTCGACCTTCTCCCGTTCCAGCACCGACAGGGCCTCGGCGCCGTTGGACGCCTCGAGCACCGTCTGCCCCTCCCCCTCGAGCTGCGCCCGCAGCAGCCTGAGATTGATCGCCTGATCGTCGACGATCAGGATCGTCAGCGCGCTCATGGCTCCGGGATCCTCCGCGCGCTCTCGACCACGCCCGTCAGGATTCCCGGAAGTGCGCGGGTATCGACCGGTTTCGCGAGGTATGCATCGCATCCCGCGGCGAGGGCTTCCGAGCGGGAGAAGTCATCGGGATACGAAGTGATCGCGACGATGTGAATCGCGCGGGTCGCCGGATCGGCCTTGAGGTCTCGCGCGATCGCGAGGCCATCCGTCTCCGGGAGCGAGAGGTCCATCAGAATCACGTCCGGACGCTGCCGTTCGATGGCCGCGCGGGCCCGGGGCGCCGCATCGGCGTGATCGACCTGGTGGCCGGCGGCTCTCAGCACCTCGACCGCGAGCTTCAGATCGGTCGGCTGGTCTTCGACCACGAGAATCTTCACGCCTCCGTCCCCTTCTTTCCGACGTCGCTGCGCCGCAGGTAACCGGCGACGGACGAGGGGAGCGCGCGCGTATCGACCGGCTTGGTGATGTAGCCGTCGCACCCCGCTGCCCTCGCCGCGAGCTCGTCCTCCTTCATCGCGGACGCCGTCAGGGCGACGACGACGATGTGGCGGGTGGCCGGATCCGCCTTGAGCAGACGGGTCAGAGTCAGGCCGTCCATCCCCGGCAGAGCGATGTCCATCAGGATGAGATCGGGAGGCGTCCGCCTGATGATGCCCTGCGCCGACTCGGCGTCGATCGCTCTGAGGATCCGAAAGCCTTCGGAGGCGAGCACGTCGGCCACCAGCTTGAGATTCGTGGCGTTGTCGTCGACGACGAGGATGACGGCGCCGCTCATGCGGCATCTCCCCTGAAGACGAGCGGCAGCACGACGCTGAACGCACTCCCCTCCCCGATCTCGCTCTCCACGCCGATGCTGCCGCCTTGAATCGCGACCAGATTCCGAGTCAGCGCCAGACCGAGGCCCGTCCCTCCGAACCGGCGAGCCGTCCCCGTTTCCAGTTGCTCGAACTCCGCGAAGAGCCGCCCGATGTCCTCCGACCGGATGCCGATCCCGTCGTCACGAACCACCAGCCGGAAGCGGTCGGCTCCCTCCAGCCCTGCTTCGATCTCCACGTGCCCCGCTTCGTCCGTGAACTTGAGGGCATTCGAGAGCAGGTTGTACAGAATCTGCGCGAAGCGCTGCCTGTCGAGCGTCACCGAATCGAGGTCGGCGGCGATCCTCACGATCACCTCGATCCCCTTTTTCTCGGCGATCGGCCTCATCCCGGAGCAAACCTCGCCGATCGCATCGCCGAGACGGAAGCGCTCCGGGCTCAACTCGATCCTGCCGGCCTGGACCTTCACCAGATCGAGCACGTCGTTGATGAGACGCAGCAGATGGCGGCCGCTGTTCAGGATGTCCTGGAGGTACTCCTTCTGTTTCGCGTTGAGCGGCCCGGGCTTCTCGTCCCAAAGGAACTCGGCGAAGCCGATGACTCCGTTGAGCGGCGTTCGCAGCTCGTGCGACATGCTCGCCAGGAAGCGATCCTTCGCGTGGTTCGCCCGCTGCAGCTCCGCATTCTTTTCCGACAGGGCGAGCTCGATTCCCCGGCGGTCGGTGATGTCCCGGACCGCGCTCATCACGAGCATCCCCTCGTCCGTCTGGAGCGGGCTGAGACTGATCTCGACCGGGAACTCGGTTCCGTCCTTCCGAAGCCCGTAGAGCTCGAGCCCTGCCCCCATCGATCGCGTGCGCGGGTGCTCGAAGTAGCCGGAACGATGGATCACGTGGCCGCCGCGGTAGCGCCCGGGCAACAGCAACTCGATCAGTCCTCCCAGCAGCTCGCCGCGTTCGTAACCGAACAGCGTCTCGGCCTGGCCGTTGGCCAGGACGATGCGCCCCATCTGGTTGACCATGATCATCGCGTCCGGGGTCGACTCGAGCAGGTCCCGGAACTTCGATTCGACCAGATTCGCCTCACGCAGAACTTTGAGCTGCGTCACGTCCTTCTGGCTCGTCACGATGTACTCGACGCCTCCGGCCCGGTCCGGGACCGCCCTGTCCGACACGACCACGTACACCAGTGAGCCGTCGTTTCGCCTGCGGATGGTCTCGAACGTCGAGGGGCCTCGATCGATGCCCTCGCGCCGCCGCAATCGTTCCTGCTCCCTCTGGGCTTCGGGAACGATCAGCTCTTCGATGGCGCGGCCGCTCGCTTCGGCGCTCGAGTAACCGAACACCGATTCGGCCTCCCGGTTCCAGTACAGCACGGTTCCGTCCGGAGTCGTGACGATCACGGCATCGGGGGACTGGTTCGCCACCAGGTGGGTGAAATCGGGCTTCATGCTGTGATCCACCCAGGGTGTGCGGCAGGAGCCGGCGAATGCCCGGGATGCGCGCAGCAATCCCGACGGACGGAACCTGCAAATTGTGGTGACGTTTTGTAAACATCGTTGCACCGGCGCCGACTGGTGTCAAATTCAGCGATTTCGTACGCCCGTGCCGAGGTGCGAGGGGGCCCGCCGGCTTCCCCGGCGACGAGCGCGCCGGGGGAAAGAAACCAGCTCGACCGCTGGCGCAGAGCTTCGGGGCGGGAGCCGGTCGAGTGATCGCACGTGTTGCGCGCTCGTGACTTCCCGCCGCCCGCCGCCGGATGTACATTCAGGGTTTCGCATGAAGGGTGCTCCGGTCGACGGACCGCCGGGGAGGTGCACGAGATGAGATTCAATCGAAGGATCGTGATGACGGGCATGATCGTTCTGGCCGGCTGCATGACGAGCGCGCCCGATGCCGGCACCGAGCGGGCGAAGGCGATGGTGACGCGGCTCGGAGGAACGTTCGAGCTCGATGCATCGGGATCGATCGTGAAGGTCGATCTCCACCGGAGCGCGGTCACCGACGACGATCTGGCGCTCCTCGGGGGGCTGGGATCGCTGCGCGAGCTCGATCTGCGGCTCACCGGCGTCTCGGATCGCGGCGTGATCCACCTCGCCGGGCTCCGGCGGCTCGAGATGCTGAATCTGTTCCGGACGAAGCTGACCGATGAGGGTCTCGGAAGCCTCTCCGGCCTGACCGCGCTCCGGACGCTCCTGATCGGCGGCACCGGAGTGACCGATCGGGGGCTCGCACATCTGCGCGCGTTTCCGCACCTGCGGAAGCTGAGCGTGTTCGATACCGCGGTCAGCGACGGCGGCGTTCCGCTCCTCGGATCGCTCCCGGAGCTCGAGATTCTCCTCATCGGCAGATCGAAGATCAGCGAGTCGGGAGCCGCCGAGCTGCAGCGCCGGAATCCCCGCCTTTCGTTCCGCGAGATGTAGAGTCGGTTGCGCGACGGAATCGCGCCGGGCTCTGACGTTTCCGGCACCCCTCCGGGGTGCGCGCGTGAATGAAAGGACGGATTTCCGCGTCCGGTGGTGGCGTGCGCAGACGGTTCGCGTGGGGCGTGCGGATGCGGGGATGTGGCACGGTCGGCGCGGGTGGGCGGTTGCGGAAGCGCACGCAACCACCGGCTACCCTCTGCGTTGCCTCCGGCGACGGGGAGCCGATGCCATGCACGCCGGAGGCGTGAGGCATGCACGCACACCGCGACGACCTGCACGCATGACGCGACGCGCGACGACGTGCACGCCGGAGGCGTGCGACAGGGTAGCCGGTGGTTGCGCGCGCCGCGGAAGCCGCCCGCCCCGCCCCGCCGGTGTCGCGCTCCCCGGCCGAACGATCTACGGCGACCCGTCTGCGGCCGCCGGCGGGCATCCTCACCGCTTCCTTTTCTTCTCGTACTTCACGTGGACTCTCTTCTCGACCTCGGCGATGACCTGGCCGTCCGCGTCGACGACCTTCGCCACGAAGCGCGGCTCGGCTTTCCCGTCGCGCATGGCGGCCGTCCGGATCTCGTCGATCTCCCCCTTCGCGATCTCGAACCGGGCGCGCACGGTGCCGCGCCCCGGCTTGCGGAAGCGGATCGAGGCCGACTTGTCCCAGACGACGAAGCGCCCTCCGAGCTGCTCGAGGAGGATGAGCATATAGAACGGATCGCACATCGAGTAGAGCGACCCGCCGTAGTGCGTCCCGACGTAGTTGCGGTTCCACCAGCGGAGCTTCATCTCGACCTCGACCACGCCCCCCGCGAGGTCGAGCCGCCGCACGCGGATGCCCGACCCGAGATACGGCGGCCAGAGATCGATCAGCCGGTGGAAGATGCGCTTCTTCAGCGCACGCCACCGCCTGGCCGCCGCTCGCCTGAAGGACATCGATTCGATTGTACGCGGAGCGTGATCAGGGGCGAGGCGCCGGGCGGAACGTCATTCGAAAGCGTTCGGTCCATTCGCCGTCGCGCTGAAAGAAGCTCCTCGACTCCCACGAGCCGTCGGAGATGCGGATCTCGCTCCGGACCGCCGGCGTCTGAGACTCGGGAGCGTGGTTCACCCCCGAGGCGATCCACGCATCGCCCTCCCGCTTCAGCGTGCCCGTGATGAATCCTCCGGTCGCATTCCAGTACCACCAGACGATCTGCCGATCCGTTTCATCCCAGGCATAGATCGTCTCCCCCTCGTACACCACCTCGCCGGCCTCGTTTTTCACCTGATGCGTGTTCCGCAGGAACCTTCCGCCGAAGACCCACTCGAACCGCTGCTCGTCGGTCAACTTCCCGCCGGGAAACGTTCCGACCCAGCGCGACCCGACCAGGGGGGCGAGAGGGGCAAGCTCCTCCCGGGGCCCGGCGCCCTGCGCCGCGAGAAGAACGAGGAGGAGCGGAACGATCATCGATTTACCTCCGCCGACGCGCCGCCGGACCGTACCCCGGCAGCATGCCATGCATCATCCCATTCACCATCGGGCGGCGATCCTTTCGCCCCCCACTGCTCCTGACCCGCCTCGCATCGCCTTCGTGGTCGTGATCGCGCGCTCTCTGCCCGGCGTTCTTCACGTCTCTCTCGCGGGGGCCGTCGCCGGGCTCGGCGCGTCACGGCACCATCCTCAGGAGGCGCACCTCGCCGGATGGGAGAAACGGCGTCGCCCGCCCCTCCACCCACGCCTCGTGGCCGTCCGCGAAATGCGGCGAGAGCGGATGTCCGCTCTGGCCCCCCGGCATGTGGAAGATCCCCCGCGCCTCGTCTCCCGGCGAGACCACCATCCGCTGCGACGCCCCCTCGAAGGGGGTCTGCACGCGCGGCATGTCCCAGTCGCCCGGGAGCCTTCGCCGCGGATACTCGAGGAATCGCCCGACGATCGGAAGCGCTCCGGCGAGAGGATGGCGGAAGCGGCTCGCGTTCCGTTCGCCCCACGTCCGCGATGCGAGCCGCCGTCCCCCCCCGGTGAGCTCCGCCAGAACGCGATCGGCCGTCGCGAGGAGCTGCTCGTCCCAGCTCCCGTACTTCGGATCGAGCAGATGAACGGGCCGTTCGGTGACCAGAGCCCACAGCGCGTGCTCCCGCTGCGCGAGGTCCCGCCACCGGAACCGAGGATCGGCGCTCGCCGCCCGCCGCGTGAGCGCCGCGAAGATCTCCTCCTCCAGGAAGGCGCGCCAGGCGCGCACGACGCGATAGCCGGCCGAGCCGGCCGCCGCCCGGGCGCCCCACCCCTCGACCACCTCGCGCAATTCCTTCCTGCGCGGATCGTCCGCGATCGCCTCCGCGCCGAGGACCTCGAGCATCAGCGCCTGCCAGCGCGCGAGGAAGAGGGCGCGATCGTCGAGCTGAATCGCCAGCAGGTCCTCCTCGGAATCGATCTCGCGCCCTTTCAACGCATCGCGGATCTGCCGCGCACGGGCGCCGAGAGGGTACCCTCCGTCGCCGATCGTCTCGAGCATCGCCCCGCCGACGACGCGCGCGTTCGCGGTCCAGATCCTTCCGCCCGGCGGATCGGTGATGCGCGGGAGCTCTTCCGGATCGAGCCAGCCGCTCCATGCCGCTTCGGCCGGGACCGGAAGGCGGCGATCGTAACCGGCCGGCCGGCGCGGGACGGCAGCGACGATCGTCCAGCCGATGCGTCCGTCGCGGTCGGCGACGACGACGTTCTGCGCCGGGATCGCGCTCCGGTTCGCGACGTCCATCGCCTCGTCGATCGTCCCGGCGCCCTCGAGATCGAGCAGCCCCATCTCGGCTCCCCGCACCGCGTGTCCGACCCACTGCAGCGCGCGCCGCCGCCCGAGATGATCCTCGTCGATCACCGGACCCCAGATCGTCTCCTCGATCTCGACGACTTCCTCCTCCCCTCCCTTCGCCCGGATCGTCTCGCGGACGAGCTCCGGGCGTCTCCATCCCTCGCCGGTCCGGTAGGTGCCGTCGGCCGCTTCGTCGAGGACGACGAGATCGACCCAGTCGCCGTAGCTGTTCGTGAATGCCCATGCGATCGCGCCGTTGCTCCCGGCGACGACGAGCGGCGTGCCGGGAAGCGTGACGCCGGTCATCCGCCGCATCGCGCCTCCCTCGCCGGGAATCGCGATCGACGCGCGGTACCAGATGATCGGGACGTCGATTCCGAGATGCATGTCGCCCGCGAGGAGCGCGCGGCCGCCGGCCGCCTCCGCGCCGACGGCGAAGTTGTTGCTGCCGAGTATGAGGTCGGATTCTCCGGGCTCGCTAGGTTGCGACACCGCCGCTCGTGGCGCGGGGGCCGGTTGAAAACCGGCGCCACGGGGTCGCACGCGCCGATCTGCGACCACTTCCTTCCGGAGATCGAAGACGTCCGGGCCGGGGATCGCCGGGAGCTCGAGGGTCGATCCGTCGATCGGAGCGTCCCATTCGCTCCCGCGCGGCGTGAGGAAGGCGAACATCTCCGGCGGCATCGTGTCGCGGAGGACCCCGTAGCTCGAGTCGCGGCTCCCGTCCTCGTCCTGGAGGTCGAGATACATCGCATGGACGACCAGGACGGAATCCTCGGGGCGCCACGGCTGCGGGTCGGCGCGGAGGACGAGGTACTCGAACGGGCGGGCGCGGAGCCGGCGGAGTCCCTCGTTCACTCCGGCGGCGTAGGCTTCGAGGATGGTGCGGTGGCGGGGGGGGCTCGCGGCGACGATGCGGCGCGCGCGCTCGCGGAAGCGGTGGATGCGGATCGTGCGGTCGGACTCGAGCGCGCGCGGTCCGAACAGCTCGGCGAGCTCGCCGGCCGGCTGCCGCCGCAGCAGGTCCATCTGAAAGAACCGCTCCTGCGCGTGGAGGAACCCGAGGGCGCACGCGGCGTCGGCGCGGGAGGCGGCGCGGATCGTCGGGACGCCGAGGGGATCGCGCTCGACGCTGACGGGGGCCTCGAGCGAGGGGACGACGAGCTCCCCCTCCATGATGGGGAGACTCGCGCGGAGCAGCAGCCACCCGGTCACGATGAGAGCAATGGCGACGACGAGCGCCGCCGCGACCACGAGGATCGCGCCGCGCGCGAGGCGCCGCGCCATCGGTCTCCGGCGCGACGAAGGCTCGGAGGCGGAAGCGCTCGACATTCCCCGCGATTCTATCGTCATCGCCCGTGGCCGAGGATTTCATCCCGTGTGGCCGGGGATTTCATCCCCGGCCACAGGGGCGGGCGCTCATCGCACCGCCGCCGCGGGCCATTCCCCCTTCAGAAACTCCTCGATCGCCGGAAACACGACGTCGGGGCGGTCGGCGAGCGCTCCTTTCCCGGCATCGGGGACCAGCAGGAGGCGGGCGTTGGGGAAGGCGTCGACCCACTCGCGCTGCGGTGCCACGCCCGCGACGTCGCTCTCGCTCGGCCCGAAGGAGTGCGCTACGACGCTCATCCTCTCGAGGCCGAAGTGTCGCCGCACCGCTTCGAGATCCTCGACGTGGTGACGAGCATCGAGAAGCGCCGTGTCTGCCGGAAGGTCCGAACGCCCGCCCCCACGCTGGTCGTAGAAGATGACCCTGTACCCTGCCGCGAGCGGCAGAAGATCGGAAAAGAAGGCGTTCATCCCGGCGCCGGGGCCACCGTGAACGGCGACGGCCGTCTCCGCGCCGGTGCCGACGACTCGATAGAAGATCCGCGCTCCGCCCGCCCCTTCGAGGAAACCCTCCTCCGCTCCGGATCCGGCGCCGCGGAACGCGCACGCCATCGATGTGATCGCGATCCATGCGCACAGCACTGCGGAGGAGAGGGAGCGACGATGCACGAGAGAGCTCCTGGCGACGATCTTCGCGATTCCGATGCGCGGGGTGAACGCTCCGCTTCTGCCGCGCGACTGCATGCGAAGAATACCGCACCCGGGATGCGATCGATCGCGGGCAGCGCCGGCTGCAGGCGCGAGTCAGACGGCCAGCGACACACCGGATCCGGGGTGCCGGACATAGTGGGCGGAATCGCCCGCGAGCGCTGACGTTTCCGGCACCCCTCCGGGGTGCGCGCATTGAATGGAAGAATTCTCAATCGTCTGCGCTTCGCGGTCCGGTGGTGGCGCGCGCAGACGGTTCGCCGCAAATCGTTCGGCCGGGACGCGCGACACCTGCGGCGCGGATCGGGCGGTTTCCGCCGCGCGCGCAACCACCGGCTACCCTCTCGCACGCCTCCGGCGTACACGTCATCGCGAGCTTCGCGTCAGGCGTGCACGTCGTCGCTGCGCTTCGCGTCAGGCGTGCACGTCATCGGCTCCTCGTCGCCGGAGGCGACGCATAGGGTAGCCGGTGGTTGCGTGCGCCTCCGGAACCGCCCAGCCCGCGTCAACCGAGCCACATCCCGCATCCCACCGCCCCACACGAACCGCCTGCGCACGCCACCACCGGACGCGAAGCGCGCGAATGAAATCCGTCCTTCACTTCACGCGCGCACCCCGGAGGGGTGCCGGAGAGTCCGTTGTGCGCGCGTCCGGCATCGCGGCGTTGGACGCCGTCCTGGCCGCCGGCACTCGGGGGCGGGTCTTCCGCCTGAATCTCCCGCCGCGCTGAAACGCCCGGCTCGCCCGGGCCCGGAACCCGCCGTCGCGGGCCCGGTCTGAAACGACTCCGTTGCATCGTGCTCGACCCCCGCGTGGCATACTTGGGCTCAGGCCATCTGCGAGGAGGGCGCTCCGTGAAGACCGCGGCCCTGGCTTCCATCTTCTCCTTCTGTCCCCTGCTGCTCGCGGCACAATCGGGCGGAGCGGGCGAGTGCGACGTTGCGGCGGCAATCGACCGGCTGACGCGGGCCGTCGAGCGGAACGCCGAGATCGACGAGGCCGCGCTCCTCGTGGAGCGGGTCCGCCTCGGGTCTGCGGCGGGCGCCGTCGCCGAAGAGCAGCTCCGCGACGCCCTCCGCCGGAAGCGGGCGATCGAAGACGAGCTCGGACACATCGGAAACGAGTTGACGAGCCTCGACGAGCGCCTGACGCTCGAAACGGATCCACAGGCCGCCGAAGAGCTTCGGCTGACCAGACGCCGGATCGAGCTCCGGGAGTCCGATCTGCGGAAGAGTCTCCAGGAAGCCGGCGACCGGCTCACGCTCGCCGAAGCCAAGGCGGCGGCGAGCCGGCGCGAGCTCGAAGAATGGCTCCGTTACATCGACAAGGTTCTGGCGAGGGATTAGTGGACTGTAACGACAGAATCAGTACCACCTGGCTTGGTCTCGACGCCGTGAGCTTCGTTGCGGCTCCTCAGCATAGTCCCGTATGCCTGCGTCGCCGCGCCTCGCTCACGCCGCCGATACCGGCGCCATCTGGTACTGATTCTGTCATTACAGTCCACTAGTCGGACCGGGGCGCGATCAGAACAGGGCCGCCTATGCTTACGCTCGGTTACACTGAGCGCCAACGGCTCGTCATCGTCGCCCACACCGAGCGGGACGGCTCCAACTGCTGGTTAGGCGGCCGCGTGAGGCGTATGCCAGGGTTGCCCTCCGCGCTTAGTCGGGCAATCCTGCCCGGTGGAGCGCCTCAGCCAGGATCTTCAAGCGTTCGGGTGTTGTGAAGTTGGTTGCACACAGGCCGCTGATCGTAAAGCCGGGCTGCAGTTCCAGCACGACGTTCGCCATCGCTTTCGCTTCGTCAAGTCGCCCGAGATGCACGAGAGCCACTGTGTGCAAGTAGCGGGGCACGCTGAACCGCGGATTCGCCGCCGCGGCTCGGCTCGCGCTGCTCGCCGCTTCGACGAAGTTCCCCGTGAAAAGATTTGCAAACGTCAGACCCACATACGGGATATAAACCAGCTGATCGTAGGGACTGAGTCGAATCCCCATCCTCGCATGCTCGATCGCCGTCGAATCCTCACCCAACCAAGCGCGGACGATCGAGCTGAATCCGAAAGCTAGAGCCGAGGAAGGGCTGAGCGCCAAAGAACGATCGATCGCCTCGAGCGCCGATTGGTAATCCCGTTCCAGCACTGCAAGGGTGAAGCCTCCCATTGCCAGCGCCATCGCATCGTCGCTGCCCATCTCAATCGCTGCGTGAGCATGGACTAGTCCAGCCCGCCGCGCTTCGGCGTGAAGTCCACCTCGCAAGTAGCGCTGCTCGTGGCACCAGGCGATGAGCCCGTGCACCGCGGCATAGTTAGGCTCCAGCCGGACCGCTTCCTGCAAGAAGTGGAGCGCCTTCTCCGCGTCCCCCGGCATGGCGGTTGTGGTAAATGGCAGCGCGCGAAGAAACAGATCGTACGCATCCAAGCTGTCGGGGCGTTTGCGTCGAACGCGCTCGACCTCGGCCTTGCGCAAGGTGGGCTCGACGGCGCCGATGACGCTTATCGTCAGCTCGTCCTGCAGCGCGAAGATATCGGCTAACGTGGCGTCGTAGCGATCGGCCCAGACATTTGCGGCTGTCTCGGTTGCGATCAGGCGTGCAGTTACACGAACATGCTTCCCGGACCGTCGCACACTGCCCTGCAGCACATAGCGCACACCGAGGTTGCGACCCACAGCCTTCACGTCAATCGGCTTTCCTTTGTAGCTGAATGTCGAATTGCGCGAGATCACGAGCAGCCATTTGATGCGCGACAGTCCGGTAATGATCTCTTCGACGATGCCGTCCGCGAAGTACTCCTGCTCGGGGTCTCCGCTGAGGTTATCGAAGGGAAGGACGGCGATGGAAGCGAGGCGCTCTCCGGCACTCGGGGCTGCTGGCAGCGCGCCACGCTCGACCGTGTCCGTGAGCGCGTGGAGCTCGTTAGCGAGATCGCGCGCGGTCTGGAACCGGTCGCCCGGCTGCTTCTCGAGGCAACGCATGACGATGCCCTCGAGTTCTCCTGGCACGTCCGGGCGAACGCGCGAGAGCACCGGCGGGGGCTCGCGCATGATGGCGGCCGCAGCCTGCCAGACGGACGTCCCAACGAACGGCCGTTGCCCGGTTACGAGCTCGAAGATCAGGATGCCTAACGAAAAGAGGTCAGTTCGCGCATCTGCGGCCTCGCCGAAGACTTGCTCGGGCGCCATGTATGGCACAGTGCCGAGGAGTTCCCCGGTCCTGGAGAGGGGCGACGCCATCACCCCGGTTGGGGTTCGCTCCGGGCCCGGCCCGGTTGTCACGAGCTTCGCGACGCCGAAGTCGAGCACCTTGACTCGTCCGTCATGTGTCACCATGACATTGGTGGGCTTGATGTCCCGGTGCACGACTCCCTTCTCGTGTGCAGCGGCCAGTGCGTCAGCGAGCGGGATGATCAGGTCGAGTACCTGGGCGAGCGGTAGCCCGCCGGGCGTGACTAGGTCCGCGAGGGTTCGGCCCTCGATTAGCTCCATGGTGAGGAAGCGCGTTCCGGCCGTCTCTTCAATTGAGTGCAGGGTGACAATGTTCGGGTGATTGAGGCTTGCGACGATCCGTGCTTCGCGTTCGAATCGAGCCACGCGTTCCGACGAAGACGCGACCTCTTCGGGGAGCACTTTAAGCGCGATGTCGCGACGAAGCCGCGGGTCGTGCGCGCGATAGACCTCGCCCATGCCGCCCTTGCCGAGCGGGGCGACGATCTCGTAGGCGCCGAGATGGGTGCCGGGGGCAAGTGGCATGCGGCGAATGTACCCCACGCTGGGCATCGGCGCCTATGGGGAGGCCTCTAAGCTGGCGACCTCCCCAGACCATCTGCTCGCCCGGCTCCAATTGACCCGGTTGAAATGCTGCGTCTGCTGCCGCCTAACGGCCCCAGCTCAGCGGCTTCGGCCCGCAGCGAAGAACGTGAAGCTAAGAATACATGCGAGCGGGCCGAAGTCCGCTGCAGCGCAAAGTTAGACGGCGCGGACGTAGCCGTTACTGCTGCGCGGGTACGCGGCTGAAACCACTGGAGACAACTAACCAGCGACCATTACGCTTGATCCACGTATTCACATACTTCCCGGTTGCACTGTTATCTCGACCGCCGGAAATCCCGTGTTGCGTGTAGTCACCGAACACAACAGCAGTGTCGCCGTACAGTTGCACTCGCAGGTTGCTCAGATTCACGGATTGATATGTGGTAGTGCCCGCTCTGACGCCAGCCACCCACGTGGCCTTGTCACGAACGCGTGCGCCCGTCAAGAGAGCGTGGTAATCGTCTGCCATGAAAGAGGCGAAGGCGTCCGCGTCACCCTTCAATGTGACGTCCACCCATTCGTGCTCCGCGCGCAAGACGGCGTCGATGTCCAATTTGCTCGACGACGACGATTTCGATACTTGGGTCGTTGAGCAACTGAGAAGAAAAAGGACAGATCCGATTTCCATGCAGCGGCGAAGTCTCGTTTTCAAATCGGGCCTCCTACGCTAGCGTAACGTGGCGTCCGTCTAACTATATTTAGACAGCCATCTTAACATCCGCGGCCGCCGCGTAATCCTCGAGTCCGCGCATCTGAGCTGCCCCTTCGAGCGGGTTTGCCGGCTGCATATCCGGCTACGCGACTTCGCGGCCGCAAAGCCGGTTGCGCCTCAGGAGGGACCTCTCTTCCATTGCCGCCAGTCTGCCGGAACCGCGGACACTAGAATAGGGGGCGTGCCGGCGCCGGGCGGTCGGGCGGGAGGGGAAGGAGCGGCCGGCACGACGACAAGGAGATCTCCGACCATGACCCGACTCGCGCCGCTTCTTCTCATCTTCCTCTCGTCCGCACTCCTCGCAGGCGACTCGCTCGAATCGGTCGCGAAATCGAGGATCGAGGATCTCATCGAGCGCGAGCTCGGGGGACACTACGATCTGCTCTCCACGGAAATCGTCGGAATCCGCGCGGTGACCCCGTCCATGGCGCCTTACGAGATCAAAGCGGTCACCGCGCGCTTCGTCGCGGTGCGGAACGAGGAGTGGCACCTGAACCCGATCCCCGAGGTGATCGCCCACGTCTGCGCCAGTCCCGGCGGGCTCTATCTCTTCTGCCGGCCGGCGGGCCACGAGCTCTCCGGGACGATCGAGGCCGATCTGGCGAACACGATCGACGGCTGGTTCGTGCTGAACCGCAACCACCACACCCTGAGCGAGTTTCCGCTGTCGGGCTACCTGCTCCTCGGCGGGATCCCGAAGGAAGGGTACGTGCTGCCGCCGAAGCCGCGCGAGCAGGAGTGAGCCGCTTCGCCCGGCCGCAAAGTCGGCGGAACACCTGCGGCCTGCGGAACGCCGGCCTTCGGCCGGCAAATGCAGAATGCAGAATGCAAAATGCAAAAAGGGGGCAGGTCGCCCCGCAGCGGGCCGGCCTGCACCTCACCGGGCTCGTGACGGCGGAGCCGGGGGTACAATGCTCGTTTCACGATGCGCGACCATCTTCGGTTCTGGCTGAACGGGCGGCGCGTGGAGATCCGGGGGGAGCGGGCATTCACCACGCTCTCGAGATTTCTCCGCGACGACGCGCGGGCGACCGGCACGAAGATCGTCTGCGAGGAGGGGGACTGCGGCGCCTGCACGGTGCTGATCGGCCGCCCCGAGGACGGCCGGATCGTCTATCGCCCGGTCAACTCCTGCATCCAGTTCCTCTTCCAGGTCGACTCGACCCACGTGGTCTCGGTCGAAGGCCTCGGCAGCGCCGCCGCCCCGAACGCGGTCCAGGAGGCGATGATCCGCTGTCACGGCGCGCAGTGCGGCTACTGCACGCCGGGTTTCATCGTCGCGATGTGCGGCCTGTTCGATTCCGCACCCGGCGAGGTGACCGAGCGCGAGCTGCGCGACGCGCTCACCGGGAACCTCTGCCGCTGCACCGGCTACGAGCCGATCCTGAAGGCGGGGCTCGAGGTCGACCGCGCCGCCTGGCGCCGCATCGACGAGCTCTACCCTCCCGCGCCGATCGCCGCCGACCTCGAGAAGCATCGAGGGATCCCGGTCCGCATCTCCGCATCCGGCCGCGAGCTCGCCCTCCCCGTCGACCTCGCCGAAGCGACCCGCTTCAAGTCCGAGCATCCCGCCGCGGTCGTCGTCCAGGGGGGAACCGACTTCGGCGTCTGGTGCACCAAGCGCGGGTTCCTCGCCGACGGCATCCTCGGGCTCGGCGCGCTGCGGGGCCTCGACCGGATCGGTCTCGACGACGGAACGCTCTCGGTCGGCGGACGCGTCTCCCTCACCGCCTTCGAGGAGTTCATCCGCGACCTCCTCCCCGAGCTGTGGCGGATGATGCAGCTCTTCGGATCGCCGCAGATCCGCAACGCCGGGACGCTCGCCGGCAACATCGCGAACGCCTCCCCCATCGCCGACACGCTCCCGTTCCTCTACGTCGCCGAGGCCTCGGTCGAGCTGACGGGCACGGGGGGAAGCCGGATGGTGCCGATCGGATCGTTCTATCGCGGCTACAAGAAGCTCGACATGGCGCCCGACGAGCTGATCACCCGGGTCGTCATCCCGCTGCCGAAGCACGACGAGCGGCTCAGGCTCTACAAGGTCACGAAGCGGCGGCACCTCGACATCTCGAGCTTCACCGCCGGCTTCCGGATGGAGGCCGACGGGATGATCCGCTCGATCCGCATCGCCTACGGCGGAGTCGGGCCGGTGGTGCTCCGGCTGAAACGGACCGAAGATTTTCTGAAGGGAAAGCCGATGGCGCTCGAATCGTTCGAGGCCGCCGGCGAGATCGCGAAGCAGGAGATCGCGCCGATCAGCGACGTCCGCGGCTCGGCCGACTTCCGCCTGCAGCTCGCCGGCAACGTACTGCAGAAGTTCTATTACGATGTGAGCGTCTAGGGCGTCTGGGGCGTCTGGGGCGTCTAGGGCGTCTGGGGCGTCCGGAGGGGCCGGGACGAAAGAGCCGATAGACGAACAGGAAGCAGTGAGGACACTCGAAACGCTTAGTACAATCATGACGCCCAAGACGCTCGAGACGCTCGAGACGCCCAAGACGCCCAAGACGCTCCAGACGCCCAAGACGCTCCAGACGCCCCAGACGCCCATGCCATCCGTTGGACGAGACATTCCGCACGATTCCGCCGCCGGGCACGTCTCGGGGGAGTCGATGTACGTCGACGATCTCCCGCGCGCGGAGGGAGAGCTGGTCGTCGACTTCCTGGCGAGCCCCGTCTCGCACGGGCGGATCCGCTCGCTCGACCTGACGGAGGCGGCGAAGGTGCCGGGGGTGATCGGGCTCTACACCTGGCGCGACCTCGCGCACAACCGCTTCGGCCCGATCCTGAAGGACGAGATCCTCCTCGCGGAGGATCTCTGCACGTTCATGGGTCAGCCGATCGTGGTGATCGGGGCGGAGAGCCGGCGCGCGGCCGAGGAGGCGAAGCGGGCGATCGGGATCGACCTCGAGGAGCTTCCGCCCGTGCTGACGATCGAGGAAGCGATCGCGCGCCGCGATTTCATCGGCGAGACGCGGACGATCCGGCGCGGCGAGGTCGACGCCGCTCTCGCTTCCGCCGAGCACGTCCTCGAGGGGACGTTCGTCTGCGCGGGGCAGGACCACTTCTATCTCGAGTCGCAGGCGGCGATCGTCGTGCCGGGCGAGCACGGCGCACTCACGATCCACTCCTCGACCCAGCACACGACCGAGGTCCAGGAGGTCGCCGCGCATCTGCTCGGCCTCGAGATGAAGGACGTGATCTGCGTGACGAAGCGGATGGGAGGAGCGTTCGGCGGGAAGGAGTGCCAGGCGACCCACCCCGCGGTGATGGCGGCACTGGTGGCGCAGAAGACGCGGCGTCCGGCACGGCTGGTCTACGACAAGGACCTCGACATGCAGGCGACCGGGAAGCGCCACCCGTTCCGGAACCGCTGGAAGGTCGGCTTCCGGTCCGACGGCCGCATCGTCGCGCTGAAGATCGATCTCTACTCCGACGGCGGAGCGTTCGCCGACCTCTCAACCGCCGTCATGGCGCGCGCGATGACGCACGCCGACAACGCCTACTACCTCCCCGACGTCGAGATCAACGGGACTGTCTGCCGGACGAACTTCCCTCCCAACACGGCATTCCGCGGCTTCGGCGGACCGCAGGGAGTCGCGACCACCGAGAGCATCCTCGAAGAGATCGCAGCCACCCTCGGCATCGACGCGCTCGACGTGCGCATCGCGAACTGCTACGGCATCGGCGAGCGCGACCGCACCCCCTACGGCCAGCTCGTCGAGAACAACACCCTCCCCCGCCTCTTCGCCGAGCTGACCGGGCGCTGCGACTACCGCCGGCGGATGCAGGAGATCGCGGAATTCAACCGCTCCTCGAAGACGCATCTGCGCGGGCTCGCGATGACCGCGGTGAAGTTCGGGATCTCCTTCAATACGAAGTTCCTCAACCAGGCGAGCGCTCTGGTCAACGTCTACCTCGACGGGACGGTCCAGGTGTCGACCGGCGCGACGGAGATGGGACAGGGGGTGAACACGAAGATCCGGCAGCTCGTCGCCGACGAGCTCGGCGTGATGCCGGACCGCGTGATCGTGATGATCACCTCGACCGAGAAGAGCAACAACTCCTCGGCGACGGCCGCCTCGAGCGGCGCGGATCTGAACGGGAGCGCGGCGGTCAATGCCTGCCGCGCCATCCGCGAGCGGCTCGCGGCCGTGGCGGCCGCGCTGTTCGCGGAAGGGGTGCAGCGCAAACGCGACACCGCCTCCGGCCACCCACGTCCCGCGGTGCCGAAGGATGCCGGCGATCCTTCGCGCGTCGTCTTCGAGGACGGCGTCGTCTTCGATCGCGACGACCCTTCGGGGCGCATCACCTTTCCGGAGCTCGTTCATCTCGCCTACCAGCAGCGCGTCAGCCTCGGCGAGCGCGGCTTCTACGCGACGCAGGGAATCGATTTCGACTGGGCGACCGGGACCGGGAATCCCTTCCTCTACTTCACCATGGGGACGGCGGCAGCCGAGGTGCGGATCGACCGGTTCACCGGTCAGGTGGAGGTCGTGCGGGCGGACATCCTGATGGATATCGGGAAGCCGATCAATCCCGGGATCGACCGCGGGCAGATCATCGGCGGGTTCGTGCAGGGGATGGGGTGGGTGACGACCGAGGAGCTGAGGTACGCGGAGAACGGGGAGCTGCTCTCGCACTCGCCGACGACGTACAAGATCCCGGGAGTCCACGACCTGCCGGCGGAGTTTCACGTCGACTGGATCGAGAACGACACGAACGTGAAGAACGTGCGTGGGAGCAAGGCGAGCAACGAGCCGCCGCTGCTGACGGGGATCGCGGTCTGGTGCGCGGTCAAGCACGCGCTCGGATTTCTCGCGGGCGGCAGGCCGGCGCCGCTCGACCTGCCGGCGAGCACCGAGCAGGTGCTCACCAGGCTCACCGAGATCTCCAGAGCCTCGCACGCGGGCGCGGGCCGGTCGTCCTCATGAATTATTTTTTGAGCGAAACGCTCAACCTCGCGCTCCGGTGGATCCACGTCTTCGCGGCGATCCTCTGGATCGGGCAGACGTACCTGTTCACCTGGCTCGACCGCCGCTTCGAGACCGCGGAGGAGGAGGATCCGAAGCAGGTCTGGATGGTGCACAGCGGGGGGTTCTACGTCGTCGAGAAGCGCTCGCGACCCGACTTCGCGCGCCGGCTCAACTGGTTCCGGTGGGAGGCGGCGCTGACGTGGCTGAGCGGACTCGGTCTGCTGATCGTCGTCTATTACGCGGGGGGGCTGATGGTCGACCCGGGTTCGGAGCTGACGAGCCCGCGCGCGATCGCGCTCGGCATCGCGCTGCTGCCGATCGGCTGGATCGTCTACGACCTGCTCTGGAGCTCTCCCCTCGGGCGGAACGAGGCGGTGGGGGCGACGATCTCGTTCGCTCTGATCGTCGCGCTCGCCTTCGTCCTGACGCATCTGCTGAGCAGCCGCGCCGCCTACATGCACGTCGGCGCGGTCCTCGGGACGCTCATGGCGGCCAACGTCTGGGTCCGCATCCTCCCGGCCCAGCGGCAGATGATCGCCGCGACGCGCGAGGGGCGCACGCCCGACGCCTCCCTCGCCGCGCGCGCCAAAGGGCGCTCGAAGCACAATACCTTCATGGTGATCCCGGTCGTCTTCATCATGCTCAGCAGCCACTTCCCCGTCTCGACCTACGGCCACCGCTTCAACTGGGCGATCCTCGGAGGGCTGACCCTGGTCGGGTGGGTGGCGGCCAGGATCATGCGGAGACACTGACCACGGAGCAAAGTCGATTAGAAGGAATGCAGAATGCAGAATAATGCAGAATGTAGAATGTAGAATCCAGAAATCGTCGATGGCGACTTCCCCGTACTGTGATCATGCCACACGCCCTTTCTGGATTCTTCGTTCTGCATTCTGCATTCTGCATTCGCTCGACATTGCCTGACAGATCGGAGCTTCCAGGGCAGCGATGAATATCTCGCCTCTCGACATTGCCTGACAGATCGGACCTTCCAGGACAGCGATGAAGACCACCCTCTCTCCCGACGACGTCCGGACGGCTTCGGCGCCGCTCGAGGAATCGCTCGAGCGATTCGCGCGGCGTTTTCCCGGCGACCGCGGCGAGCGGCAGCCGATCCATACGGTGTACGGCGGAGCACAACTGTTCAAATCCGACACGACGGTGAAGCTCGGCACGCTCGCGCTGCGCGCGCTGAAGGAGTACGGACCGGATCCCGAGACGTTC
>DATKCD010000031.1:0-4533 GCA_035544735.1 Thermoanaerobaculia bacterium | reverse complement strand
CGCTCCGTTCCCCTGCCAGACGCAGACGACTGACGCTGGACAACGCGAGTCCTCGACGAGCTGCGCGAACGAGATCCGCAGGTCGTCGTTGACCTCCACCGCGCTGCCGAATGAAAGAACGACTCGCTCGTTCCGCACTTCGAGAGGACGCCCCGGATCCGTCGGCGCGGAGTTGCAGGCCAGGCCAGAAGCGCGAGAAAGACTCCCATCGATGGGCGCACCATGAGCCTGATCGTAGGAAAACCTCAGCCGAACGACCGCAGCCTCTTCCAGATCTCCGGCCACGGCTCGCGGAACCCGCGGCAGACCACGATCTCCGGGTGATCGCGCGACTCCTCGTTCTCGATGCCCCACCGGTTCGTGACGATTCCGGCGACCTCGCAGCTCGTCATCCGCCTCTCGGCCCGCGTCTTCGAGGAGCCGAGGATGATGAGGGTCTCGCGCGCCTCGAGGAGTTGATAGAGCGGGGGAGCCGTGGGGTCACATCTTCGATGTTCGATATTTCCTCGCCGTGTTCCATTCCCAGGTGGTTTTCAAATCCAAATCTCCTCGGAATGGAAACGAGCGAACATCGAAGATGTGACCCCCGTTCCCCCCCGTTCCCCACGAAGATGTGACCCCCGTTCCCCCGTTCCCTCGTTCCCTCGTTCCCTCGTTCCAGGTGGAAGATCGAGCCGGATCCGACCTTCCCGCGAACCATCCCACCGAGCCGTGGGTCGGATATCGCTTCATCGCCGAACCCCGCAGAGGGAACGCAGGGAAGAGGACGACGGCAGCGTCCGGAGGAATGAGGCGCGCGGAGCCCTCAATCGTCGCGCAACGCCACCGCCGGGTCGACCAGCGTCGCGCGCCACGCCGGGCCCGCGGTCGATACGACGGCCGTGACGGCGATGACCGCGGCGACGCCGGCGAACGTCACGAGGTCGAGCGGCGCGACGCCGAAGAGCATCGAGGAGAGGAGGCGCCCGACCACCGCCGAGACGGCGAGGCCGATGATCGCGCCCGTCCCGACCAGGCGCGCGGCGCTCGAGGCGACGAGGCGCACGAGGTCCCCCGTCGTCGCCCCCAGCGCCCGCCGCACGCCGAAGTCGCGCACGCGCTGCTGCACCGAATACGCGATCACGCCGAATACTCCGATCATCGCGAGCAGCAGCGCGAGCCCCGCGAACGCCGTCACGAGCGCCGCCCGCATCCGGTGCCGCGCCGTCGCCTCCCACACGATCTCGTCGAGCGTCCTCACGTCGCGCACCCCCACGATCTGCTCGCGGTCGATCGTCGCGATCGCCTCCCGCACCGACGGCGCGAGCGGCGTCGCCGATCCCCTCGACGGCCGCACCATCAGGAAGACGTCTCCGGCGGTGTCCTGCGCCAGCGGCACGTACACCTGGATCAGATCCTCCGTCTCGTTCGGCCGCGCCTTGACCTGGCGCGCGACGCCGACGATCTCGCGGACCTCAGTCTCTCCCGTTTGGGCCGAGACGATCGAGATCCGCGAGCCGGCCGGCGAGCGTCCCCGCAGATGCTTCCGCACGAACGCCTCGTTCACGATCGCGACGGGAAGGCTCCCGGCGCGGTCGCGCGCGTCGAACGCACGCCCCGCGACGATCGGCAGGTCGAGCGCGCGGAAGTAGCCGTCGCTCACGATCTGATAGTCCGCCGTCGGCCGCTGCGGCTCGGGAAGCGGCGCGTCGCCCTCGATCTCGAACGGCGTCTGACCCTGATAGGAGCGCCCGAGGGGAAGCGTCGTCGCCCACGCGGCGGCGCGGACCCCCGGAATCGCCTCGACCGACTCGGCCACCTCGTCGTAGAAGCGAAGCAGCGTCCCGTCGTTCGGGTAGTAACGGCCGTGCGGATCGACGAGCAGCGTCAGCACCCCCCGCGCGCGGTATCCGCGCTCGACGCCTTCGACGGCGAGGAGCGTCCGCAGCAGAAGCCCCGCGCCGAACAGGAGAATTACGGCCGTGGCGACCTGCGCCCCCACGAGCGCCGCGCGCACCCGGCCCCCTCGCCCGGTCGTCGTCCGCGAGCTTCCCGCGAGGACCGAGGCGGGCGAGAGGTCCTTCGCCTGCCACGCCGGCGCGAGGCCGAAGAAGCAGCCGACGAGCAGCGCGGCGAGCGCGCAGAAGGCGACGACCCGGAGGTCGAACGCGAGCGTCACCGTCGGCGGGAGGATCTCCTCCGGCAGAAGCCGCGGCGCGAGGACGAGCGTGAGCGCGCCGATCGCGATCCCTGCGGCGCCGCCGATCGCGGAGAGAAGGAGGCTCTCGGTGAGGAGCTGCCGGATGATCCGCGTCCGGTCGGCACCGAGGGAGGTGCGGATCGCGAGCTCGCGGGCGCGCCGCGTCGAGCGCGTCATCAGGAGGTTCGCGACGTTCGCGCAGCAGATGAGGAGGACGAAGACGACGACCCCGAGAAAGAGGATCGAGGTCCGCCGGAGATCACCGCCGATGACCGCCTCGCGGAGCGTCTCGATCGCGACGCCGCGCCCGGCGTTGGTGTCGGGGTAATCACGCGCGAGGCGCGCGGAGATCGCGTCGAGCTCCGCCCGCGCGCTCTCGGGCGTCGCGCCCGCGCGCAGCCGGCCGATCGCGCGGAAAAAGTGAGACCCGCGCGCCTCGGCGGGCGCGCCCTCGATCGGGATGAGCGCCCACATGTCGGCCCGCCCGATGATCTGCGCCTCGTCCGGCACGACGCCGACGACCGTCCATGGCTCGCCGTCGAGCCGGAGCGATTTCCCGACCACGCCGGAGTCGCCGCCGAACCGCGCGCGCCAGAAGCTCTCGCTGAGGACGACGACCTCCCCCTCCTGCTCGTCGTCGGCGCGGAGGAAGGTCCGGCCGGCGACGGGCTTCACGCCGAGGACGTCGAAGATGCCCGCGGAGGACCACTGGCGCGCGACGGGCTCCGGCGTGCCGTCGGCGCCCGCCATCACCATCCCGCCGACGTTCGGCGCGAAGCCGGCGATGTTCTCGAAGGCGCGGCTTCCGTCGCGCCAGTCGATCAGATTCAGCGGCGAGACCGACTCGCGGTCGGAGCTCGCCGTGGTCTCCCACAGCATCACGAGGCGCTCGGGGGCGGGGAAAGGGAGAGGACGGAGAAGGACGGCGTCGACGAGCGCGAAGATTGCGCCGTTTGCGCCGATGCCGAGGGCGAGCGTGAGGAGCGCGGCGGCGGTGAGGCCGCGCTCCTTTCGCAGCATGCGCCAGGCGTAGCGGACGTCCTGCCGGAAATCGCGGAGCCGTGAGCGGCGAGGCGTGCCCGGCGTGACCGGGGGCGGCACGTTCGCCTGGCGGAGAGGGCGCATCCAGTCCGCGAGCGCGTCGGCGTCGAGCTCCGCGACGGCGGCCCGCCGCGCCGCCTCGTCGGCGAGGCCGTCGCGCCGCAGCTCGTCCCGGCGCTGGTCGAGGTGCTGCGAGAGCTCTTCGAGGATCTCCGCCTCGCGCGCCGGGTCGAGGCGGAGCGAGGCGAGGCGCGCGCGCAGGAGTTCACTCCACTCAGGCATGCTCGACTCCCGTGATCAGGCCGATCGCCTCGACGAAGCTCTTCCACGTCTCCCGCTGCCGCCGGAGCACGCGCCGCCCCTCGGCCGTGAGCCCGTAGAAGCGGCGGCGACGCTCTCCCGCCTTCTCGACCCACCGCCCGTGCAGCCACCCGCGCTCTTCGAGCCGGTAGAGGAGCGGATAGAGCGAGGCGACGTGGAACCGGAGCAGGCCGCGGGAGCGGGTCTCGATCAGCTTGCTGATCTCGTAGCCGTGGCGCGGGCGGTCCTCGACGATGGAGAGGATGACGAGCTCCGCGGAGCCCTTCTTGAGCTCGCGGTCGAGCATGCGGGCGTCGCCGTCGATATCTGGCATAGACACATATGTTAATGCCGCAGGCCACCGCTGGCAAGGCTGCGGCGTCCGTAAAGTCCACCGTGGCGGCGCGGGAGGGAACCCCCCGCGGTTCTCAGCGGCCGTCTCCGCGCGAAGAATCGCGTTGCGGCAGGACGACCCACTCCGGTTCCTCGAATTCGCCGAGGATCGTGATGTCGCAGAATTTCGCGGCGGATCGGATGATCGCGTCGGCCTCAGGGATTCCCTGACTTGCATCGCGGTCGGCCTTCGTCTCCCATTCCGCGATCGCGAGCAGGACGTTCGGATCCCCGATCTTCCGGTGAAGCCGCGTACCTTGCGCACCCGGCGCTCGCTGGATGATCTCGCTCGCGCGCATCCACGCCTCCGCGTACTGCTCGGCGGCATAGCCCGGCCTGATGCGAACTTCGAACAGGAACTTCATGGATTGTCGCCTCCCGGAATCAGGATAACGATCGCCGTCATGGTGGATCAGGAAATCGCGAGACCGGGGGGTCCTGGAGGACCGTCGGCTCCTTCAACGGCGCGCGGCTCGAGTGGGCGTCCCTCAGATGAGTACGATCGAACGAGCCATCGAAATCGCGGCTCGCGCGCATGCGGGTCAGGTGGATCAGGCGGGCGCTCCGTACATCCTCCATCCGCTCCGCGTGATGCTGGCGGTGGGAACGCCTCACGAACG
>DATKCD010000030.1:0-4684 GCA_035544735.1 Thermoanaerobaculia bacterium | reverse complement strand
TCTTCACTTCGGTTAACGACCTTCGTCGCAAAATCGTGAGATACATCAAGTCCTACAACAAAGCGCCCAAGCCGATCCGATGGACCTATACGAACGTCATCAATCGCATTACTGGCGATTCAACCGTTACAGTCCACTAGTGTCCGTTACAGGACTAATCTTCGCCGGTGATCGTGAACTTGGCGATCTCGGCTTCGAACTCCTGCCCGCCGGTGACGAGGTTGCTGACGGAGCCTTCGAACTCGCGCGCCAGCACTTCGTTCCGCTGCGCGATGCCGAGCATGGTCTTCGACGCTTCGGCGATCTTCTGCATCTCGGAGAGCTGAGTCTCGAGCAGGTCCCGCATCCGGCGGACGTCGCCGGCGATCTGTTCCATGGCGGTGGTGATGCCGCGGCCGGACTGAGACTGCTCGTCGGTGGAGTTGCGGACCTGCAGGGCGATCTCGCGGACGCGCTCGGCCTCCTCGGCGAGAAGTCGCGTTCCGCGCGCCTGCTCCTGGGTGGCGCGGTTGATTTCCGAGATGTGGTCGGACATACGCGAGGTGACCTCGTGCAGGTGTCGTGTGGCCGAGGCCTGCTCCTCGAGGGCGGCGGCGATGCGGTTCGCCATGTCGTACGATTCGTCGGCGCTCGAGACGATCTTCTCGAGAGATCCGGCGGCATTGCGGGCGAGGCCGACGTTCTGGTCGACCTTGGCGAGACCTTCCTGCATGGCGCGGACCGCCTCGGCCGACCCTCCCTGGACCGCCTTGATGATCGCGCTGATCTCTTTGGTGGATCCGCGAGTGCGGTCGGCGAGCTCGCGGATCTCTCCCGCGACCACGCTGAATCCCGCCCCGTGCTCGCCCGCCTGCGCGGCGATGATCGCCGCGTTCAGCGAGAGCAGGTTCGTCCGCTCGGTGATCTCCTCGATGACGGTGAGGATCTGCGTGATCCGTCCGATGCGGCTCTGCAGCTCGTCGAGCACGCGAGCCGACCTCCGGGTGGTCTCCTGCGCCTCGCGGATTCCCTCGACCGTGTCGTTCACGGCGCCGCCGCCGGCGCCGGCGTCCTCGCGCACGCGGCGCGAGAGCTCCGCGGTCGCCAGAGCGCGCGTGCGCAGCTCGTCGATCGTCGTCTCCATCTGGGTGACGAACGACAGGACCTCCTCTCCGATGTCGGCGAGGAAGCTCGTGCGGCCCGACATCTCGCGGGCCGAGCCGTCCATCTCGGTCGTCGATCCCGAAGTCTTCTCGACCGACTCGAACAGGTATCCCATGCTGCGGGCGACCTCTTCGGCCGAGGCCTGGAGCTCGAGCGCACGGCTCGACGCGTCGTGAGTGCTCCCGGCGACTCCTTCGGCCGACGCGAGCACCGCCTCGGCGCCCTCGCGGACGCGCCCGAGCGCGTCCGACGAGCTCTCCGTCAGCTCCGCCTGCTCGCGCGAGCGGACGAGCAGCTCGCGCCCCCCTCCGCCGATTACCCGCACGCCGTCCGTGATGCCGCGCCCGCTCGAGCCCATCCTGCCGATCAGCCGCTCGAGATTCTCGCGCGTCTGAGCGAAGCGGTCCCCGAGCTCCCCCACCTCGTCGTCGGAAAATACCCACGGACGGACGCGGAAGTCTCCCGCCGCCATCAGCTCGGCGGAATCGCTCAGTCGCTGGATCGGCTGGCCGACGTCGGTCGAGAGGAAATACGTCGCCAAAACGAAGATCGCCGTCGTGAGCAGCGTGATGATGAAGGTGTAGAACGCGACCTGCCGCGGAATGTCGCGAAAAGCGTCCCACGGCACGGCGACGAACAGCACGGATCCGTCGTCGAGAATCCCGAAGCGCCCGACGTTCGGTGAGATGAACGCCGAGGTGTCGCCCGTGCGGCGGCTCAGCATCTCGCGGATCTCGAGCTCGGTGAGCGGTTCGGCCGCCCGCCCTTCGGGAGCGGCGGTGCGGACGGTGCCGTCCGGTGAGACGTGGTAGATCGTCGCATCGGCGGGGAGATAGCCGCGGAGCTCGGTCAGCTCGCTCTGGTCGAGGCTTTCGAGTCCGCGCGCGACGGCGTAAACGCCGTCGAAGGAGTTTCCCGCCGAGCCGATCGCGAGCTCCTCGAGCGTGGTCGAGACGCGAGCCGAGACCAGGAGCACCAGCGCCGCGGCCGAGATCACGAAGAACCCGATGAAGACGGCGGCGATCTTGCGGCCGAGGAGGAATCGAGGGCCGACGTAGTGGATCTCGCCCGGGCCGGCCGTCGCCTGAATCATGCGCTTGCCGGCCGCGTAGCTCCAGGCGATCGACGGAGCCGCGGCGCCGAGCGCCGCGACGATGAAGTACGTCAGGCCGAGACGGCTCGGAAGGACCAGGCCGCTTCCGAGGGTCGCGAACAGCAGGGTTCCGGCCGACCATCCGAGCAGCGAGCCGGCGATGGTCCGCCGGAGACAGTCGGAGGCGGCCTCCGAGTGGCTCGGGGTCCCGATGCTGCTCTCGAGGAGTGCGAGAGGAGCGCGGATCACGGAGAAGAAGAACGCCTGTCCCGCCAGACCGGCGAGCAGCAGGAGGGAGACGACGCGGGTCCATTCGGATCCGTCGAGGCGGAGCAGTTGCGAGATGAACAGCAGGGCGAGAGGGAAGGCGATGACGGCAGGGGGAACGAGGAGCCAGAGGAGGTAACGCTTCGAGAAATTCAAATCGCCTCTCTCCGCCGGGGCCGGCTCGTCCCGGGCGGACGATCGGGCCTCACTCACCGCTCACCGCGATTTCGCGAGCGCGGCTTCCTGTTCTCGTTCGAGGACCGGATATCTGCCCGAGAAGCACGCGGTGCAATACAGCCGTTCCGGATTATCGGTGCCGGTCCGGACCGCGTCAAGCATGCCGGACTCCGAGAGATAGCCGAGCGAGTCGGCGTCGATGAACTCCCGGATCTGCTCGATCGTGTGGGTCGAGCCGATCAGCTCGCGGCGCTTCGGAGTGTCGATGCCGTAGTAGCAGGGGCCGGTGGTCGGCGGAGAGGAGATCCTCATGTGGACCTCGAGCGCTCCGGCGGCCTTGAGCATCTTCACGATTTTGCGGGAGGTGGTTCCGCGAACGATGGAGTCGTCGACCAGCACGAGGCGCTTTCCCCTGACGATCTCACGGACGGCGTTGAGCTTGACCTTGACGCCGAAGTGCCGGATCGACTGCTTCGGCTCGATGAACGTGCGGCCGACGTAGTGGTTCCGGACGAGGGCGAACTCGAACGGCAGGCCCGAGCGCTGGGCGTAGCCGAGAGCGGCGAACACGCCGGAGTCGGGGACGGGAGCGACCAGGTCGGCATCGGCAGGATGCTCGATGGCGAGCTGGGCGCCGAACCGCTTTCGCACCGCTCCGACGTTCTGCCCGAACACGTTCGAGTCGGGCCGCGCGAAGTAGACGTGCTCGAAGATGCAGCGCGCCTCGCGCTCCGGTTCGGGCTCGGGCTCGCGCAGCACCCGGATCCGGTTGGCCGAGCCGCCCTCTCCGTCCCTCTCGAGAACGACGATCTCGCCCGCCCGAACTTCCCGCACCGTCACCGCTTCGATCAGATCGAACGCACACGTTTCGGACGACACGCAGAGCGTGTCGCCGAGCCGCCCGAGAGCCAGCGGCCGGAACCCGTAGTGGTCTCGCGCCGCGATGATGCGTCCCGGTGTCAGCGCCACGATCGAGTACGCCCCGCGCACCCGCGAGAACGCGTCGATCAGCGCCCGCTCCACGTCCGGCTCTTTCGAGCGTGCCACCAGGTGCACCAGCACCTCGGTGTCGCTCATCGTGTTGAAGATCGCCCCCTCCGCCTCGAGCTCGAGCCGGAGCTGGTTCCCGTTCACGAAGTTCCCGTTGTGCGCGATCGCGATCGGCCCCTTGTGCGTCGACGCGACCAGCGGCTGCGCGTTGCACAGCATCGAGCCGCCGGCCGTCGAATAGCGCACATGCCCGATCGCCAGACGCCCCGGCAGGCGCGAGAGACGCTCGTGCGTGAACACGTCGGCCACGTACCCCATCTCCTTCTCGACGTGGATCTGCGGCGCGCCGGCCAGGACCGAGCGCTCTCCCGTGCCGCTCGTCTCGCCGACGCGGCCGATGTTCGCTTCCGAGGGGATCGGGTCGGTCGAGAGCGAGGCGATCCCCGCGCTCTCCTGTCCCCGGTGCTGCAGCGCGTAGAGACCGAGATAGACCAAGTTCGCCGCATCCTCGTGATCGAGGATTCCGAAGACGCCGCACTCATCACGGAATTCGTCGAGCATCGGAGATCAGTGGAACGGATGGGAAGGGAGCGAAACTCCCCGACCAGTCTAAGCGCGCTCCGCCGCGGAGTCCAGAAGCGAACTGGGGCGTCTGGAGCGTCTGGGGCGTCTGGAGCGTCTGGAGCGTCTGGAGCGTCTTGAGCGTCTGGAGCGTCCGGGGACGACGCCGAGGATAGCCGGCCCGGGAGAGCGCCCTTCGGGCAAATGCAAAATGCACAGTGCAAAATGCACAATCCAAAAAGAGCCGCCGGGTGGAGTTGACCGGGGCAAGCTGAATCATCCCAGCCCGCCTGCCTTTCTTTTTACATTCTGCATCACTACTGTCCGGTTAAAAGTCGAATAGGTTCAGTTGGTTGGAAGGACCGAGGTCATTTGGATCGGCTCCGAGATACGTAAGTGCTTGTCTGAGATCGAGTTTCTCGAAGAGGGTGATCGACAAGATCTGTAGAAGAG
>DATKCD010000029.1:0-7357 GCA_035544735.1 Thermoanaerobaculia bacterium | reverse complement strand
CCGGTCCGTCTCCTTGAGCAGCCGCTCGATCTCCTCGGCCACCAGGTGCAGATAACCGCGCACCTCGTCGGCGTCGTAGCCGCGCATGCCCTTGCCGAAGGTCTGTTTCTGGATTTCCAGCGGTGTCAGATCGAGCATCCCGTCCTCCCCTTCCCGTGGTCCTGACCGGAGTATAGGACGGCCGGCGGCAGGACTCAAATAACTCGTCGCCGCGGCTGGTGGACTGTAGCGCCGGAAGTTACAGGCACTAGTGGACTGTAACGCCAGAATCAGGAGTAGATGGCGCCGGTATCGGCGTCGTGAGCGAGGCGCGGCGACGCAGGAATAGCGGGACTAAGCCGAGGAGCCGCAACGAAGCTCACGGCGTCGAGACCAGGCCACGTGCTACTGATTCTGTCGTTATAGTCCACTGGCCGTCACGGCCGAAGTCGGGAAACGTCACGGAGGATTCGCGATGAGCACGCTCGCCGACCGACATCGCCGCTGGTTCGAGTACGAGAAGGATGCCCAGCGAAGGACGCTCGCCTCGCTCGAGGAGCTCCATCCCGAGAGAAGGGACGGAGAGGGCTATCTCAGGGCGGTCCGGACGTTCGGCCACATGGTGTTCGCCCGCGAGCTGTGGCTTCACCGGCTCGGTGCGGGCACGGCGCCGGACGGACCTCCGCAGGATCAGGCCACGCACGGGGAGCTGTTCGTCCGGCTCGAGAGCGTGGAGCGCGCCTGGGACGCGTATCTCGCCCGGCTCGACGAGGGCGAGCTCGCGAGAACGGTCGAGTACTCGACGAGCGAGAGGCGAATGTACGCCAGCACCGCCGAGGACGTCCTGACGCAGTTGTTCAGCCACGGCGCCTACCACCGCGGGCAGATCGCCGCGCGCGTGCGCGAGCTCGGCGGCATTCCCGCCCGGACCGACTTCATCTTCTGGTCCCGCGGCGGTGAGTGAGGCTAGTGGACTAGGAGTCGATCCCCGTCATCGCGAGAGCCATCACGATCAGCCGCTGGATGCCGCGGTAGATCGGCTCGATCTCACAGTTCTCGGTCGGGGCGTGCGCATCGCGGCAGGGCGCGGTTCCGGTGGAGATCGCGGAGATGCCCTTCCGCAGTGCGGCCGAGGAGTGGTTCGACGCGGTCGGCGCGATCGTCGGATCGAACCCCATCGCACGAAACACCGCCTCCATCGTCAGAACGAGCTCGGAGCCGCGATGTCCCGAGATCTGCGCGGCGGGCCACTGGTCGGCAATTTCGGTCTCGAGCTTCATGCCGGCCCTGGCCGCCTCCTGGCGCGCGATCGCGGCGATCCGGCGGTCGAGACGATCGAGCACCTGCTGGTCGGTCGACCGCACGTCGACGGAGAACCAGGCATTCTCCGCCTTCTTGTTGAAGACGTCGGAGGCGCCGAGCATCCCGACGTTGAGGTTGCTGGGAGGATCGGCCGGTACCCGAAGGCGGTAGATCCTGTCGATCGCGCGGGCGGCGGGAAGAGTGGCCGAGTAGGGCGGCGTGCGCGAGCGCGTGTGCCCTCCCGGTCCGATGAAGTGGTATTTGATCCAGTACGTCCCCACCCCGCCGTACGTGAATCCGTTCCACCCGCCGTCGAGTGCGAGAAAATGATCGATCTCGTCCCCCCGCGTCTCCAGGAGGTGGTCGATCCCCCGGAACGAGGTCTCCTCTTCGACCGTGAAGGTCAGCATCAGATCGCCGCGCGTCCGGATCCCGGCCGCGTCGAGCGCTCGCAGCATCGCGAGCATCGCCTCGACGTTCCGCGTCGAGTCGCCGACTCCGGGACCCCACAGCCTCCCCTCCTCGACCCGCGTCTCCACCCGATCGAGGTCGTGGAACACGGTGTCGAGATGCGTGTCGACCGCCACGGCCGGCCCGCCGCCCGTCCCCCGCCGGATCGCGATGACGTTCCCTACTTCGTCGACCGAGACCTCGACGCTAGGCGACTGCCGGAGGATCCTCGCCACCGCGGCGGCCCGCTCCGCCTCCCGCCCCGAGGGGGCTTCGATCTCGGTCAGAAACCGCCACTCGTCGAGGATGTCGCCCCGATGCGCCTCGACGTACGAAAATGCCTCCCTGACCGCGGGCGACTCGAGGATCCGCTCCACCTTCGCGACCTGCCCGGGGCTCGGCGAGGGCGCGGTACCGGGCACCGTCGCACACGCGGAGACGAGGACGGCTGCGGAGAGAATGACGGATCGATTCATCGAGGGAGAGCTCCCAAAACTGGAATCGCGCGAGAATATACCAATGTCCGATTCTCCGCTCCATACGCTCGACCCGCTGGAGCGCTTCTCGCGCCGCGCCGCTGCCTATGCCAGGCATCGTCCCGACTACCCGCCGTCCGCGATCGAGGCGGTGCTGAAAGGAGTAGGGAACGGAGGAGAGATCGTCGTCGCCGACGTCGGGGCCGGGACCGGAATCTCCTCACGGATGCTCGCCGAACGCGGGGCGCGGGTTCGAGCGGTCGAGCCGAATGCCGCGATGTGCTCGCTCATCCCGCCCGATCCGCGCATCGAGCCGGTCGCGGGCGGCGCCGAGTCCCTCCCGTTCGACGAAGGGTCGATCGATCTCGTGACCGCGTTCCAGTCGTTTCACTGGTTCGATCCCGAGCGGTTTCTCGCCGAAGCGCATCGCGTCCTCCGGCCGCGCGGCCGCATCGCTCTGGTCTGGAACGAGCGCGACGACGAGCGCGATCCGTTCACCGCCGACTACCGGCGCATCGTCCGCGAGGCCTCCGGCAACCACCCGGCCGAGTCGCGCATGGAACAGACAGCCCCCCTCTACGCCTCGTCGCTGTTCACGAACGCGCGCAGGAGCGTGTTCCCCCACCGGCAGATCCTCGACCGCGACGCCCTCCTCGGCCGCCTGCTCAGCATCTCCTATCTCCCGCACGAAGGGGAAGCCTGGGAGCGGCTCGCAGCGGCCATGCTGGAGCTCCACGCCCGCCGGGCCGATTCCGACGGCCGCGTCGCGCTGGTCTACGAGACGCGGGTGTACCTGGCGGAGCGCGCGTTGAGGGATTTCGACGTAGAACCTACAGGACGCTAGTTGACCTCGGCGCTTCCCCTCACGATCTCGACCCGGCCGACGCCCTGAAACCCGCGCGGAAGCTTCAGGCCGCGCTGCGCCCGCCGCCCGACGTAATCGGCGATCGTCTCGGCGCGGAGGATCGTGAATCGCTTTCCGGCATGCACTTTCAGCTCGTCGTCCTCGTGCAGCACGACCGCCGCGAGCATCAGGTCGTTCTGCTGCGGGCGGACGTTCACGATCTTCACTCCCTTGCCGCGCCCCATCTGCGGCAGCTCGGCCACCGGGAAGACCAGGAGACGACCCTCGGTCGTGATCGCCGCGACGAAGTCGCGCTGATAGTCGCGCACGCGCCACGGCGAGAGCGCCCTCGCTCCTTTTCCGACGTTCAGAATCGCCTTGCCGGCGCGCTTCTGAGCCATCATCTCCTCGAGCTTCACGACGAATCCGTAGCCGTGACTGGTGGCGACGAGGTATTCCTCCTCGGGCGCTCCCATGACGACGCCGGCGAAGCCGGCGCCGGGCGCGGGCTGGAGCGAGGAGCTGAGCGGCTCGCCGTGTCCTTTCGCCGAGGGGAGGGTATGAGCCGGAAGAGCGTAGGCGCGGCCGGTCGTGTCGATGAAGACGGCGAGCTGATTGCTGCGGCCGTGCGCGGCGGCGAGAAACTGATCGCCGGAGCGGTACGAGAGGGCGGCCGGGTCGATTTCGTGCCCTCGAGCGGCGCGCACCCATCCCATCTCCGAAAGGATGACGGTGACGGGCTCGCTGGGGACCAGCGCGGTGGGGTCGATCGCCTTCGCCGCCTCGCGCTCGACGATCGGGCTCCGCCGCGGATCGCCGTACTCCTCGGCATCGCGCTCGAGCTCCTTCCGGACGACCGCGCGCAGCTTCGCGCGCGATTTGAGGACTTTCTCGATTCCCTCCCGCTCCTCGGCGAGCTCCGCCTGCTCGCCGCGGATCCTGACCTCCTCGATCTTCGCGAGATAGCGGAGACGGAGGTTGAGGATCTCTTCCGCCTGCACTTCGCTCAGGCCGAACCGGCGGATGAGCTCGAGCTTCGGCTCGTCCTCGGTCCGGATGATCCGGATGACCTCGTCGATGTTGAGATAGGCGACGAGGAATCCATCGAGAACGTGGAGGCGGCGAGTGACCTGCTCGAGGCGGTGCTGGAACCGGAGACGGACGGTGGCCTCGCGAAACTCGAGCCACTCGAGAAGGACTTCCTTCAGGGCGAACTGGCGAGGCCGTCCGTCGAGCCCGACCATCGTCATGTTGACGCGGTAGGTTCGTTCGAGATCGGTCGTCGCGAACAGGTGAGCCATCAGCTCGACGGCGTCGACGCGGCTCGAGCGCGGGACGACCACCAGGCGCGTCGGGTTTTCGTGGTCCGACTCGTCGCGCAGATCCTCGACCATCGGAAGCTTCTTCGCCTGCATCTGCTGCGCGATCTGCTGCAGGATCCGGCTGCCCGAGACCTGGAACGGCAGGGCGGTCACCACGATGTCGCCGTCCTCGCGCTCCCACTTCGCGCGCATCCGGATCGTCCCCTGCCCGCTCCGGTAGATCTCGCGGATCTCCATCTTCGGCGTGATGATCTCCGCCTCGGTCGGAAAGTCGGGGCCGGGGACGTGTTTGCAGATCGTCGCGATCGACGCGTCGGGATCTTCGAGCAGCTCGATCGCGGCCGCGACGATCTCGCGCGCGTTGTGCGGGGGGACGTCGGTCGCCATGCCGACGGCGATCCCCGACGCGCCGTTGAGAAGGACGTGCGGAAGACGCGCCGGCAGGAGTTTCGGCTCCTCGAGCGTGCCGTCGAAGTTCGGGCCCCAGGAGACCGTCCCCTGGTCGAGCTCGCCCAGGAGCACTTCCGAAAACCGCGTCAGCTTCGCCTCGGTGTAGCGCATCGCCGCGAACGACTTCGGATCGTCGGGCGAGCCCCAGTTTCCCTGCCCCTCGACCAGCGGATAGCGCATCGAGAACGGCTGCGCTATCAGCACCATCGCCTCGTAGCACGCCGAATCGCCGTGAGGATGGTACTTGCCGATGACGTCACCCACCGTCCGCGCCGACTTCTTGAACTTCGCCCCCGCCGACAGGCCCAGCTCCGACATCGCATAGACGATCCGCCGCTGCACCGGCTTGAGACCGTCCGCCAGGTGCGGCAGCGCCCGGTCGAGGATGACGTACATCGAATAGTCGAGGTACGCCTTCTCCGCGAAGCGTGACACCGGCACGTTCTCGATGTCCATCATCGGCACCCGCGCCTTCGGCTCCGCGGCCATCAGCGAGAGCTGCGCCTCGTCCGCTCCGCCGGCGCGGCGCTTCTTCTTCGTCGTCGATCTCTTCTTCGTCGCCATCGCGTCGCTTTACCGGAGTGAATCAACGATCCTCATCAATCATCAATCATCAATCAAAGATCATCGATCAAAGATCGACCTCCGCCTCGTTCCCTTTGCGCGTGAGCCATTCCTTCCGGTCGGGGGCGCGGTTCTTCGCGAGCAGCATGTCGATGGTCGACTCCGCGGCATCCTCGGCGCGCAGCGTGAGGCGGATCAGGCGGCGGGTCTCGGGGGCCATCGTCGTCTCCCGGAGCTGGAGCGGGTTCATCTCGCCGAGCCCCTTGAAGCGCTGGATATTGACCTTCCCTTTGATCTTCTCCGCCTCGATCCGGTCGAGGATCCCCTGCTTCTCCTCCGCGTCGAGCGCGTAGTAGACGTTCCTGCCGACGTCGATCCGGAACAGCGGCGGCATCGCGACGTAAATCCGCCCCTGCTCGACGAGCGGCCGAAAGTGCCGCACGAACAGCGCCGAGAGCAGCGTCGCGATGTGCGCCCCGTCCGAGTCGGCGTCGGCCAGGATGCAGATCTTCCCGTAGCGCAGTCCGTCGAGCTTCGGCGATCCGGGATCGACCCCGAGCGCCACCGAGATGTCGTGCACTTCCTGCGACCCGAGGACCTCGGCCGGATCGACTTCCCATGTGTTCAGGATCTTGCCGCGGAGCGGCATGATCGCCTGAAACTCGCGGTCGCGCGCCTGCTTGGCTGAGCCGCCGGCCGAGTCGCCTTCCACGAGGAACAGCTCCGTACGCTCGAGATCCGTTCCCGAACAGTCGGCGAGCTTGCCGGGGAGCGCCGGACCGGCGGCCGTTTTCTTCCGCTCGATCTTCTTCGCCTGCCGCAGGCGGGTCATCGCCGAGTGGATCGCGATCTGCGCGACCTTCTCCGCCTCAGGGACGTTCTGGTTGAGCCAGAGCGAGAAGGCGTCCTGCGTCACGCCCGACACGAACGCCGCCGCTTCCCGCGAGGAGAGCCGCTCCTTGGTCTGCCCGCTGAACTGCGGATCCTGCATCCGCACCGACAGGATGTACGCACACCGCGCCCAGACGTCCTCGGGCGCCAGCTTGATTCCGCGCGGAAGCAGGCTCCGGAACTCGCAGAACTCCCGGATCGCCTCGGTCAGCCCCAGCCGGAACCCGTTCACGTGCGTCCCTCCCTGCGTGGTCGGAATCAGGTTCACGTAGCTCTCTTCGACCAGATCGCCGTCCGCGTCGAGCCAGACCACCGCCCAGTCGGCCTCTTCGTTCGACCCCTTGAAGCGTCCGACGAACGGCGTCTGCGGAACCGTCTCGCTCCCCGCCAGCTCGCTCACGAGGTAATCGGTCAGCCCGTCCTCGTAGTACCACTCCCGGTCGTTCGAGCGGTCGGTCTCGTCCCGGAAGCGGATCCGCAGCCCGGCCGCGAGCACCGCCTTCGCCCGCATCGTGTGCTCGAGGCGCGGGATCGAGAATTTCGGCGTGTCGAAGAACTTCGGATCGGGCCAGAATCGCACCGTCGTTCCGGTGGTTTTCTTCCCGACCGTCCCGACGACCTTGAGGTCCGACTTGCGCCGGCCTTCGACGAAGGTCATGGTGTGCTCCCTGCCGTCGCGCCGCACCCACACCTGCAGCTTCGACGAGAGGGCGTTGACGACCGAGACGCCGACTCCGTGGAGGCCGCCCGAGAAGCGGTAGTTCTTGTCCGAGAACTTGGCGCCCGCGTGGAGGCGGGTCAGGATCACCTCGACGCCCGAGACTCCCTCCTTCGCGTGGCGGTCGACCGGCATTCCGCGGCCGTCGTCGGTCACCGAGAGCGAGCCGTCGGCGTGATGGACGACCTCGATCTCGCGGCAGAAGCCGGCGATCGCCTCGTCGACGGCGTTGTCGAGCACCTCCTGCGCCAGATGGTTCGGCCGCTCGGTCTGGGTGTACATGCCGGGGCGCTTGCGCACCGGTTCCAGGCCCGTCAGGACTTCGATGTCGGAGGAGTCGTATTTCGAGGAGACCGGCATT
>DATKCD010000028.1:0-4681 GCA_035544735.1 Thermoanaerobaculia bacterium | reverse complement strand
CGGGTCCACATGACGTGGAGCGAATGCAGAATGCAGAATGCAGAATGCAGAATCCAAAAAGGGCGGGTGGCCTGGTTACCGTACGCGAATCCAGCCATCGGCCATTTCTGGATTCTTCATTCTGCACTCTGCATTCTGCATTTCGTCCTGTGGTCTCTGAGCACTCTCGCGAGACTGCGGCGTGAAGGGTTCCCCGAATTTCAGCCGCTTGCAGTTTCAGCGACATCCCGGACGGGGAGAGGGAATCGGTCGCCGTGAGCCCTCTCAACCCCGGGAGCCATGAAGCGAGCAGCCCATTTTCGTTTCGGCGGACCCGCTCAGTCGCGCAGGTAGTGGCAGGTGTAGCCCCCCGGGTTCTTCAGGAGGTAGTCCTGGTGTTCCTCCTCGGCCGGATAGAACTCGCCGGCCGGCACGATCTCGGTGACGAGGGGGCGGGGCCACTTGCCGGAGGAGTCGACCGCGGCGCGGACCCGTTCGGCGACTTCCCGCTGCCGCTCGTCCTGATAAAAGATCGCGGAACGGTACTGCGACCCGACGTCGTTCCCCTGCCTGTTCTTCGTCGTCGGATCGTGCAGACGGAAGAAGTGCTCGAGGATGTCCCCATAGCCGATCCTCGAGGGATCGAACACGATGCGAATCGCCTCGGCGTGGCCGGTCCTGCCGGTCTTCACGTCGGTGTATCTCGGATCGGCGAGATCCCCCCCGGTGTAGCCGACCTCGGTGTCGAGAACCCCGTCGAGCTGGCGGATCAGCTCCTCGACTCCCCAGAAGCACCCTCCCGCGAGAGTCGCCACCTCACGCCCTTCGCTCACTTCGCCTTCGCTCCTTCGAACAACGGAAGGTACCGGCCGTAGCCTTCCTCCTCGAGCTTCTCGACCGGGATGAAGCGCATCGCCGCGGAGTTCATGCAGTAGCGCTGTCCCGTCGGAGCGGGACCGTCCTTGAACACGTGACCGAGATGCGAGTCTGCGTGCTTCGAGCGGACCTCGGTCCGGACCATGAACAGCTTGCGGTCCGAGCGCGTCGTGACGTTCTCCGGCTCGAGAGGGCGCGTGAAGCTCGGCCAGCCGGTCCCGGAATCGTATTTGTCGACGGAGCTGAACAGCGGCTCGCTCGACACGATGTCGACGTAGATCCCGGCGCGCTTGTTGTTCCACAGCTCGTTCCGGAACGGAGGTTCGGTTCCCTCGTGCTGAGTCACCTCGTACTGCAGGGGCGTCAGCATCGAACGGAGCTGCTCGTCCGAAGGCTTCCTGAACTCGGTCATCGAAAATCCTTTCCTCCCGGCCGGGGCCGGATCCGAAGCGGCGGTCGCGGTCTGCGCCGTCGCCCGCGGCCGCTCCAGGACGGTCAGGGCGAGGACGACCGCCGCGACGACGATCGCGATCGGGACGAAACGCACGAGGCGTCGCAGGCTCATCTTGATGCCTCCCTTCTTCGTCCCCTCTTCAACCCGACGGCGTGCACGTTCGTTCCCATGTGGCCGGGGATTTCATCCCCGGCGGGCGGGGGTAACGGGCCGGTCTCGCGCACCGGATCGCCGTTGCTTCAGCAGCGTCCGGCAACCGCCCACCCGCCGGGGATGAAATCCCCGGCCACAGGGAAATCGCCTGCGCCCAGCCTGGCGGACGCGGTGGCCCTCTCTCTGCTGCTTTTTGCGTTCTGTTGCCAGAGAGTCCAGGCTCGGGAGACTGCTCAGAAAACAGAGGACGAAATGCAGAATGCAGAGTGCAGAATGAAGAATCCAGAAATGGCCGATGGCTGGATTCGCGTACGGTAACCGGGCCACCCGCCCTTTTTGGATTCTTTCATTCTGCATTCTGCATTCTGCATTCGCTCCACGTCATGTGGACCCGCGGGCGAGATCTCGAGCGCCTTCGGCCACCCATTCTCCACCGGCCACCGACACGCGGCCGAGGCGGCAGGAGCGATGCGCAACCACCCACCCGCCGGGGATGAAATCCCCGGCCACAGGGACCCCCGCGCTAGAATCACCCCCTCGATGCGCCGGCTCACCTCCCTCCTCCTCATTCCGCTCGCCGGCTGCGTCTCCCTGCCGGGCGAGGGCGCAGGAGCCGGGGATGCTCCCGATCTCGATCGCCTCTTCGCGGCCTGGGCCGCGCCCGGCGCACCGGGCGCGGCCGTCCTGATCCGGCACAACGGGCGAACCGTCCTCACCCGCGGCTTTGGCCTGGCCGACCTCGAGCCGCCCACCCCCGCCGGTCCCCGCACCGCGTACCGGCTCGCCTCGCTCACCAAGCAATTCACCGCGAGGGTCATCCTGATCCTCGCGGAGGAGGGGCGGCTCCGGCTCTCGGACTCGATCTCGCTCCACCTCCCGTCCCTCCCACCATGGGGAAAGAGCGTCACCATCCGCCACCTCCTGACCCATACCTCGGGGATCGCCGACTACGAGGATCTGATTCCGGAAGGGACCACCGCGCAGCTCCACGATAGCGACGTGCTCGATCTGGTCCGCACGACTCCGGCCACCAGCTTCGAGCCCGGATCGAGCCATCGCTACAGCAACAGCGGCTACGCGCTGCTCGCCCTGATCGTGGAGCGGGCCGCGGGCTGGCCCTTTCCCCTGGCTCTCGAGGAGAAGATCTTCCGGCCGCTCGGCATGAGCGGGACGATCGCCTTCGTGGAAGGGGGGCCGCCCGTGCCGCGGCGGGCGATGGGGACGAGCCGGCGCGACGGCCGATGGGAGCCGACCGACCAGAGCCTGACGAGCGCGGTCCTCGGAGACGGCGGCATCTACTCCTCCGTCAGCGATCTCGCGCTCTGGGCCGCGGAGCTCGACGAGCCGACGCTCGTCCGGCCCGAGCGCCTCGCGGAGGCGTTCTCGCCGATCGTCCCGACCGCTGTCGCGGGAGTCTCCTATGGATACGGCTGGCGCGTGGGCCACGTCGAGGGGCGACCGGCCGTGTTCCATTCCGGCGAGACGGTCGGGTTCCGGAATGCCATCCTCAGGATCCCGGGCGAGCGGCTCACCGTGGCGATCCTCACGAACCGGAACGAGGGGGAGCCGATGGATCTGGTCCGGGAGATCGCCCGCCGGATGCTCGACCGGGCGGAGCGGCGGGCCTCCGCCCGCTGAGGCCAGGCCTGTATTTTTCCGCCCCCGCCCGCGACTTGAGCCCGGAGAGGCTCCCATGTCGCTGGTTTTCTTCGAAGAGCATCGCTCGCGTTACATGATCCGCTGCCATCACTGCGGCGAGAAGTTCGACGCAGTCAACGCAACCTGGTGCCGCTGCACGACGAGGGTCCCGACGCTCGAGTGCCCTGCCTGCCGGCAGTGCTTCTGCGCCGCTCCCCACGGCTACAAGCTCGATTTCTGGGCGGGTGCGCCCTCGGATTTCGTCCGGCGGAAGCCGTTCCGGCAGGAGGCCGCGACCCCTCCCGCGGCGCTGACGCGGCCTCTGGTTCTGGTCGCCGACGACATTCCCTCGATGCGCCTTCTCGCGACCGCCATGCTCCGAAGGCTCGGCTACGGGGTGATCGTCGCCCAGGACGGCGAAGAGGCACTCCGGCTGACCCGGGAGATGAAGCCCGATCTGGTCCTGACCGACGCCCTGATGCCGCGGCTCGACGGCCGCGAGCTGACCCGCCGGATCAAGGACGATCCCGAGCTCGCCGGCACCAGGGTCGTCGTCATGTCGGCGGTCTACACGGCGCCGAAGCATCAGGCCGAGGCGATCGCCCGGTTTCGCGCCGACGACTTTCTGGTCAAGCCGTTCGATGTACGGATCCTTCGCGAGGTCCTCGAAGCGCTCATCGGCCCGGCGGCGGCCGGGGACGCATCGGAGGAGTCGTTCGCCGCTTCGTGAGTCGGAACTACAATGGAGTCGCGATGGAGCCGCGGCGTCAGATCCCCATGCTCGTGATCGTCTGGGGGGCGATGGTGCTGAGCGTCGTGTTCTACGCTTTCCTGGCGTGGCTGATCGTTCCGGCGCGGGAAGACGCCGACCCGGCGAGCTGGATCGCGAATCCGGTGGTGGTGGCGCTGCACCTGGTCGGGTTCTCGGCGCTCCTCGCCTCCTCGATCGTTCCCGGTCTGATGGCGAGGCGGCTCTCGGGCGAAGCGGCGGCGCGGCAGGCATGGATCGTCCGCTGGGCGCTGCTCGAGTCGATCGCCATCTTCGGTCTGGTCCTCGCCCTCTTTCTCCGCGACGCGCGCGCGTTTCTGCTGCTCGGCTTCCTCTCCCTCGCCGGTCTCGCCCTCGCCTATCCCCATCACGACAACCAGCTCTCGAGCTCCGACAGGTAGCGGTCGGAAAACCCGAGGCTGCGGGCGGCGCGGACGATCTGCTCGAGATAGTCGCGACCGGGGCGTCCCGTTCCGCCGGCCGTGGCGGCATACGCCCAGGCGCGCCGCACGCCTCCTCCCTCGAGCGAGACATCCACCTCGATCCGGCGGTACAGGCCGTCCGCGACCCCCTCGAACCCGTCGAGCGAGCGCTCGTCCTCCGGCGTGAGCAGCCACAACGCTCCTTCGACGCGAGCGCCCGCTTCGGAGACGATCGACGCCCAACCGCTCGAATCGATCACGAAGCGCCATCCCTCGACCGCCGCCCGCCCGGCGAAGCGCGATCCGGGAGCGCGGCGACGCATCGCATCGCGATCGAGATTCGCCCCGTAGGCGAAGTACGGTCCGCTCATGCCGAAACACTACCGCGTG
>DATKCD010000027.1:0-6352 GCA_035544735.1 Thermoanaerobaculia bacterium | reverse complement strand
ACCTGCGCGATCCGGACGGGGAGAGGGAGACGTCAGGGTGAGGGGTCGATTGGGCCCCCGCCCCCCGGCGATCAAAAAAATCGCGCAAATCATGTCGATCGGGCGCACTCTCGTTCGACGCGTCGGTAGAGAGCGAAAACCGGCACGGAGACCGCATCCGGCCGGCCCGCTCGAAAAAAGGGAAAAGGAGAAACGGCTATGCGATTCATGGTCATCGTCAAGGCGGACAAGGACACCGAGGCGGGGGTGATGCCGACCGAGGAGCTCCTGCGCGACATGGGGAACTACAACGAGGAGCTGGCGAAGGCGGGCGTGATGAAAGGCGGCGAGGGGCTGCACCCCAGCTCGAAGGGAGCGCGGGTGAAATTCTCGGGCGATAAGAGGACCGTGATCGACGGCCCCTTCACCGAGTCGAAGGAGCTGGTCGCCGGCTACTGGATCTTCGAGACGAAATCGCTCCAGGAGGCGATCGACTGGGTCAGGCGCGCTCCGAACCCGACGGGGGCGGAAGGCGTGATCGAGATCCGGCAGATCTTCGAGGCCGACGACTTCGGCGCCGAGTTCACGCCCGAGCTGCGCGAGCAGGAGGATCGGATTCGCCGGCAGACGGAATCGAAGTGACGAGGAGCGCCCATGCGATTCATGATCATCCGCAAGGCCGATCCGAAGACCGAAGCGGGCGCGATGCCGACCGAGGAGCTCATCGACGCCATGGGGAAATACCACGAGGATCTCGTGAAGGCGGGCGTGCTGCTCGACGGTGCCGGCCTGAAACCGAGCGCGAAAGGGGCGCGCGTCCTCTTCTCCGGCGGGAAGCCGACCGTCCTGGACGGGCCGTTCGCCGAGACCAAGGAGCTGATCGCCGGCTACTCGATCATCGAAGTGAGGTCGAAGGAGGAGGCGATCGAGTGGGTCCGGCGCTGGCCTCCCATCGACGGCGACGGCAACGTCGCGATCGAGATCCGCCCGCTGTACGAGCTCGACGATTTCGGCCCGAGCGAAGGAATCGAGCGGATGAAGGAGCTCGGAATCGGGCGGAAGGGTTGACGGCGCCCGGCCGCGACTTGCAACCGCCGAGCGGGATGCTCTATATCCCTCGCCGTGACGGCGACGGATGCCCGCGGGGCGATCGAGGCGGTCTGGAGGATCGAGTCCGCCCGGATCATCGCCGGTCTCGCGCGGATCGTGCGCGATGTCGGGCTCGCCGAGGAGCTCGCGCAGGACGCGCTCGTGGCGGCGCTGGAGCAGTGGCCGCGGGACGGCGTGCCCGACAGGCCGGGCGCCTGGCTCATGGCGACCGCGAAGCACCGCGCGATCGATCACCTCCGCAGGCGGACCATGGTCGAGCGCAGGCACGAGGAGCTCGGGCGCGAGCTCGAAGCGATGCGGGCGATCTCCGCGGACGAGCTCCACGCCGAGCTCGACGCAGCTATCGATGCAGCTATCGACGACGAGGTCGGCGACGACCTGCTGCGCCTCGTGTTCACCGCCTGCCACCCGCTCCTCTCGCGCGAAGCGCGCGTGGCGCTCACGCTCCGCCTCCTCGGCGGTCTCACGACGGGCGAGATCGCGCGCGCGTTCCTCGTTCCGGAATCGACGATCGCGCAGCGGATCGTGCGCGCGAAGCGCACCCTGGCCGAGGCGCGCGTCCCCTTCGAAGTCCCGCGGCGGGCCGAGCTCGCCGCGCGCCGCTCCTCGGTCCTCGAGGTGATCTATCTCGTGTTCAACGAAGGCTATTCGGCGACCGCCGGAGACGACTGGATGCGCCCCGCGCTCTGCGACGAGGCGCTCCGCCTCGGGCGCATCCTCGCCGGCCTCGCGCCCGGCGAGCCGGAAGTCCACGGCCTCGTCGCGCTGATGGAGATCCAGGCGTCCCGCATCCGGGCGCGCACCGGACCCGCCGGGGAGCCGATCCTGCTGAACGACCAGAACCGCGCGCTGTGGGACCGGCTCCTGATCCGCCGCGGACTGGCGGCGCTCGCGCGCGCGACCGCGCCCGGCGGCGCGGCCGGCCCCTACGCGCTCCAGGCCGCGATCGCGGCGTGTCACTCGAGGGCGGCCGCGCCGGACCAGACCGACTGGCCGCGCATCGCGGCGCTCTACGACGAGCTCGCCCGCGTGGCGCCCTCGCCCGTGGTCGAGCTGAATCGCGCGGTCGCGCATTCGAGGGCGTTCGGACCGGCGAGGGGGCTCGAGCTGGTCGATCCGCTCCGCTCGGAGCCCTCGCTCGCGAGCTATCCGCAGCTCCCCGGCGTGCGCGGCGATCTGCTTGCCCGGCTCGGCCGCTTCGAGGAGGCCCGCGCGGAGCTCGAGCGCGCCGCCTCGCTCACGAGCAACGCCCGCCAGCGCGGGATGCTGCTCGCCCAGGCCGCCGCGTGCGCGGATGGATCGTGGAAGCCGGGGGGGAAGTAGTCCACCAGCCCTCCCTCTCCATCGATCGGGATGACGTCGATACCATCCCGCTGTTACAACATGCGGGCGGTTGGGGAGCAGCCGATCGAACCTTCGACGGCGACCTCGCCCCGCTGCTCATCGAGATCAACGCGGCAGTAGCAGCCTGACAGGGGAGACCGATGACCGACACGCGACGTTTCACTGCCATGATCTACCGCGAAAACGGAGGCTACGTCGCTCTCTGTCCCGAGCTCGACGTCGCGAGTCAGGGCGACTCGGTCGAAGACGCCTCCGCCAACCTTCGCGAAGCGGTCGAATTGTTTCTCGAGTCCGCCGATCCTTCCGAAATCGCCTCGCGGATGCATGCGGAGATTTTTTTCGCCTCGCTGGAGGTCAGCGCTGGGTAGGCTGCGGCTCTTCTCCGGACGGGAGCTCTGTGCACTCCTGGCCGAATATGGATTCCGGGAAGTGCGCCGCCGCGGCAGTCACGTCGTCATGCAGAGGAGCGTTCAGAATTCGACGATTACCGTCCCGGTCCCTGACCACAGGGAGATCCGGATCGGGACATTGCAATCGATCATCCGGCAGTCGCAGCTTCCGCGCGCGATCTTCGAGATGCAGTCATGAGTGACGTCGTCCAGAAGCTCTGGGGCTTCTGCCCCATTCTTCGCCACGACGGCATCGACTACGGCGACTACATCGAGCAGATCACCTATCTCCTCGAACCCTGAGCTTCCCGCTGACAGCGGCGGGACGCCGTCGCTACGAAGTCGGCCGCTCAGCGTCGGACGGCGCGGGTTCGAGACACACCGGAGATGATGCGTGCGAAGACTCGAGGAACAGTGCCGTACAGCGGCTCCGTGCTCACGCGCGTGTAGACGGCGAGGACGCGCTGTGGGCCGGCCGCGGCAAGGCTCGGCGACTGCTCCGCGTCTTCGGAGGCTGCGATCTCGATCACTCGCGAGCCGTCCGCGGCATTCGGCGAGACATAGGCTCCGACGACGTCGCCGCTCCCGCCGCGTTCCCAGGCGACGAGGAAACGGCTCCCGTCCCACGCGATCGACGGATCGTCGCCGGTGCCGAGAAGGAGCGGCGGACCGAGCGCTCCATCCGCGCCGAGGTATGCCAGCCCGATGGGCGCGTCGCGCTCCAGGCCGACGACCTTCCGCCACACGATCGCGAAGCCGGTGCCGTCCGACGCAACCGCGGGGTCCACATACTTCGCGGGATCACCTTCCGCGATCCGGAGCGGCTCGGGATCGAGGAGCGTGAGCGCGGGGGAAACGCGCGCGCCGACGATCCTCGCCTGCCTGTACATCGGTGACGGGCCGTTCGGGGGCTGGTCGAACGGCTCCATCCACGTGATCAGCCAGGCCGATCCGCTCCAGGCCGCCGCCGGCTCGAGCCGGGGGTCGGCTCTCCGGGGAAGGAGGAGAGGAACCGGATCGATGAGGCGACCGTCGTGATCGATACGGGCGGCCGCGATGCTCCCGTCGCAGGTCGACCAGACGAGCAACCGATCCGCCCCCGTGGCGATCGCGAGATGTCGCCCACACGTCCGAATCGTCGCGCCACGACCCGCGAGAGGCTCTCCGGTCTCGGGAGAGACGATGGCGGTGCGGATCATCCATTCGTCGTCTTCCACTTCCGTCCAGGCAGCGAGATAGTTGCGGCCGTCGAACACGAGAGAGGAAGACCCGAAGAACGCATCCTGCGTCGACAGAACCGTGCCGCGCCCGCCGGCCGGATGGCCGCCGGCATCGAGCCGGGCAGCATAGAGTCCGCTCTCTTCGCTCCAGGTGACGAGCGAGTGCGCTCCGCCGGACGCGACCGATGGCGCCCACTGCGCGGGCGCGCTCACGGAGAGGAGCGTTAGCGGCGCCGGGTGCAAGCCGGCGCCTCGCACGATCGTCGCGACTACGTCGGTCCAGAGCCGCGAATGCCTGCCATCGGTCCAGGCGATGAGGGCATCGCCGCCTGCTGCGCCGACGGCGATTTGGGTCCCCGTCACCGGGGTGTCCGGTTCGCCGACGATGCGCGGCTCTCCGAGAGCGAGGCCCCTTGCGTCGAGATGGACTCCAAACACGCTCGAGGACTCCGCCCAGACGAGGAGGTAGGAGGATCCCGTCCAGGTGACCGCCGGCTCCTGAGTCTCTGCCGGAACGGGACGGGCGGATCCATTCGGCTGCCCGTCGGCTCCGATCGGAATCGCAAGGAGCTGGTTCCTTCTCACGTCCCGGCGGAACAGGAGATAGTCGCGCCCGTCGGAGGCGACCAGCGGCCCCCTCGAGGGCGCATACCCGGGCGAAAGGGTTCGCGGGACGTCATCGAGGAGCGTGCCGTCCGCACCGATGCGCACGGAATCGAGCGTCGCATCGGGGCCGGTGACGGCAGTCCAGACGGCGAGGAAGTTCGAGCCGTTCGAGGTGACGGTCAGCTCGTAGTTCGACCTGGCGCGAGTCGGGATCGGGATGTCGCCGTCGATCAGTGCGCCCTCTGCGTCCAGCACCGCGAGGTGGAGGGAGTGGGAGAGGCTTCCCTCGTGCTTCCGCTGATACGCCACTGCGATCCGCGACCCGTTCGTCGCCACGGACGGCGCATACGCTCCGGCAATCAGGACTCTCGGCCGCTCGATCACGGACCCGTGACGGTCGATGCGCGCGATCATGACAGCGTCCATCGCGGGGACGGCGCTCCAGACCATCTGCGACCAGACGATGACGTACGACGTGCCGCTCCAGACCACCGATCCTCCGCCGCCGCTGCCGAGCGGGATTCCCGTGCCGTCGAGGATCTCTCCCGTCCGGCTGAGCCGCGTCGCATGGAGCCCCGAGCGGTCATCGCTCCAGACGACGAGAAAATCGGTGCCGTCGCTCGCGATCCCCGGCTCGTTCTGATTGCCGGACGCGGGGCCGTACACCGGTGCCGAGACGGGCACTTCCGGGAACACGACGGCGGCATGGCCCGCGACCGCGAACAGCAATGGAATCAGAATCTGGAGCCGCAACACCCGATCAGTCTATCCCCATCCGCGGCTCACGCAAGGGATCCGTCGCCGAGACACCGCGAAGCCGCGAAGATGCTGCCGCCCAGGCCGCCGCGTGCGCGGATGGATCGTGGGAGCCGGGGGGGAAGTAGTGGACTGTAGCGGCAGAATCAGTAGCAGATGGCTCCGGTATCGGCGGCGTGAGCGAGGCGCGGCGACGCAGGCATAGCGGGGCTATGCTGAGGAGCCGCAACGAAGCTCACGGCGTCGAGACCAAGCCAGGTGCTACCGATTCTGTCGTTACAGCCCACTAGCCCTCCGTCCCGATCGACCGGGATGACTTCGATACCATCCCGCTGTTACAACGTGCCGGCGGTTGGGAGCAGCCGATCGTGCCTTCGACGGCAACCTCGCTCCGCTGCTCATCGAGATCAAAGCGGCAGTAGCAGCCTGAAAAGAGGAGACCGATGACCGACACGCAAAGTTGGCTTTCCAGACCTGACACCAACTTTTCAGGACGATGATCGAGTGCTTCGGAGCCGGAAGATGGTTCCGAGAATCCCGGGGGCCGCGCGCATGACTCCCGGAATACCTGACTCCACGAGTCGCCTGGCTTTACGAGATCGATCACAACCAGACCGGACGCCGGGGACGTTGCGGGGAGTGTTTCAGGTCTCGAGGCCGATGTCGTCGTCGAGGGGGAGCGTTCCGAACACCGGCTTACCGCCGAGGGAAAGGTAGAAGGTAATGAGCCCGAGTCCGAGGAGCAGGCAGAGCGCGAGGAGAGCTCGCGGGTCGCTCCAGCTGAACAGATAGAACGCGAAGTAGGCTGTGAAGATGGCTGACGCCAATGAGAATGTGCCGACTCGATAGAAAATCACGACAAGAATGATGGAATTCGCGCCCGATACTATGAGGACCGCGGGAAGATGTTCTCCTCCGAGATTCATCACCGTGAAGAGAACGATAATT